>NZ_JBIBSG010000003.1:0-415403 GCF_043077235.1 Streptomyces sp. NPDC016309
GGTACTGCAGGGGGGACCCTGTGGGAGAGTAGGACGCCGCCGAACAATTATTGTGGGAAAGCCCCGCACCTTCTGGTGCGGGGCTTTTCTGCGTTCACGCGGAGGCCCGACACCCCTGTGCGCCGGCCCCTTCCGGCTGACGGTAAAGTCAGGGGGCATCGTTGGCACGTTTCCCAGGAGGCCCCGGGTGGAGGTACAGGAGACTCGCGTTCAGACGGACCGGGTCCTCACCATCCCCAACATCCTCAGCATGGCTCGCCTCGCTGGGGTGCCACTGTTCCTGTGGCTGATCCTCCGCCCTGAGTTCGGCGGGCCCAAGAGCGACGGCTGGGCGTTGCTCGTCCTCATGCTCAGTGGGGTCAGCGACTACCTCGACGGCAAGCTGGCCCGGCGCTGGAACCAGATCAGCAGCCTCGGTCGACTCCTGGACCCGGCGGCCGACCGGCTCTACATCCTTTCCACCCTGCTCGGTCTGACATGGCGTGAGATCCTGCCGCTCTGGCTGACCGTGGCGCTTTTGGCCCGCGAGCTGATGCTCTTGGTGATGGTGGGAATCCTCCGCCGGCACGGGTATCCGCCGCCGCAGGTGAACTTCCTCGGCAAGGCGGCGACGTTCAACTTGATGTACGCCTTCCCGCTCCTCCTGCTCAGTGACGGGACGGGCTGGCTTTCGTCACTCGCTGAAGTTTTCGGGTGGGCGTTCGCCGGATGGGGTACAACTCTCTATTGGTGGGCAGGGATCCTCTATGTGGTCCAGGTCCGCCGACTTGTCAAGGCGGATACCGTGGCCGATTGAGCCCGTCTGTCCGGTGCGGTGCAGTGATTGCCAGTACCTGTTCGACGTAAGAGGACACTGTCCCGGACGGGTGAAGTCGGCTTGACCGTCATCTCTGCAAGGAGGACGCTTCCGACATGAAGGCCGTCGTAATGGCCGGTGGCGAGGGAACCCGCCTTCGCCCCATGACCTCGAGCATGCCCAAGCCGCTCCTGCCGGTGGCCAACCGGCCGATCATGGAGCACGTGCTGAGGCTGCTCAAACGGCACGGGCTCAATGAGACCGTTGTGACCGTACAGTTCCTCGCGTCGCTCGTAAAGAACTACTTCGGCGACGGCGAAGAACTCGGCATGGAACTGACCTATGCCAACGAGGAGAAGCCACTCGGTACTGCGGGAAGCGTCAAGAACGCCGAGGACGCACTGAAGGACGACGCGTTCCTCGTCATTTCCGGTGATGCGCTCACCGACTTCGACCTGACCGACCTGATCCGTTTCCACAAGGAAAAGGGCGCGATGGTCACCGTCTGTCTGACGAGGGTGCCGAACCCGCTGGAGTTCGGTATCACCATCGTGGACGAGGAAGGCAAGGTGGAGCGCTTCCTCGAGAAGCCCACCTGGGGTCAGGTCTTCTCCGACACGGTGAACACCGGCATCTACGTCATGGAGCCGGAGGTCTTCAACTACGTCGAGGCGGACGTTCCGGTCGACTGGTCCGGAGACGTCTTCCCGCAGCTCATGAAGGAAGGCAAGCCGATCTACGGCTATGTCGCCGAGGGCTACTGGGAGGACGTCGGCACGCACGAGAGCTACGTCAAGGCACAGGCCGACGTGCTCGAGGGCAAGGTCGACGTCGAAGTGGACGGCTTCGAGATCTCCCCGGGCGTCTGGGTCGCCGAAGGCGCCGAGGTACACCCGGACGCCGTCCTGCGCGGGCCCCTCTACATCGGGGACTACGCCAAGGTCGAAGCCGGAGTCGAGATCCGCGAGCACACGGTCGTCGGATCGAACGTGGTCGTGAAGAGCGGCGCGTTCCTGCACAAGGCCGTGGTTCACGACAATGTCTACATCGGCCAGCACAGCAATCTCCGGGGCTGTGTGATCGGCAAGAACACCGACATCATGCGGGCCGCCCGCATCGAGGACGGTGCCGTCATCGGCGACGAATGCCTCGTCGGTGAAGAATCGATCGTGCAGGGCAATGTCCGGGTCTATCCGTTCAAGACCATCGAGGCCGGCGCATTCGTCAACACCTCGGTGATCTGGGAATCACGTGGACAGGCGCACCTCTTCGGCGCGCGCGGCGTCTCCGGCATCCTGAACGTCGAGATCACCCCTGAGCTGGCGGTACGGCTGGCGGGGGCGTACGCGACGACGCTGAAGAAGGGGGCCACCGTCACCACGGCGCGTGACCACTCCCGGGGCGCGCGGGCGCTCAAGCGGGCGGTGATCTCCGCGCTCCAGGCCAGCGCCATCGACGTACGCGACCTGGAGAACGTCCCGCTGCCCGTGGCACGACAGCAGACCGCCCGGGGCAGTGCCGGCGGCATCATGATCCGGACGACGCCGGGTGTGCCCGACTCGGTGGACATCATGTTCTTCGACGAGCGGGGCGCCGACCTGTCGCAGGCGGGGCAGCGCAAGCTGGACCGGGTGTTCGCACGCCAGGAGTACCGGCGCGCCTTCCCCGGCGAGATCGGCGACCTCAGCTTCCCGTCCAGCGTCTTCGACTCGTACACCGGATCGCTGCTGCGGAACGTGGACACGACCGGCGTCGCCGACGCCGGCCTCAAGGTCGTCGTCGACGCGTCCAACGGAAGCGCGGGACTCGTCCTGCCCAGCCTCCTGGGGCGGCTCGGTGTCGACTCACTGACGATCAACCCCGGCCTGGACGAGTCGCGGCCCACCGAGTCCGCCGAGTCCCGTCGTGCGGGGCTGGTGCGGCTCGGCGAGATAGTGGCGTCGGCGCGGGCGGCGTTCGGTGTCCGGTTCGACACGGTCGGCGAGCGGCTGTCGCTGGTCGACGAGCGCGGCCGGATCATCGAGGACGACCGGGCGCTGCTGGTGATGCTGGACCTGGTGGCCGCCGAGCGGCGCAGCGGGCGCGTGGCCCTTCCGGTGACGACCACGAGGATCGCCGAGCAGGTGGCGGCGTACCACGGCACCCAGGTCGACTGGACGACGACCTCGCCGGACGACCTCACCAGGGTCGGCCGCGAGGAGTCGACGATCTTCGGTGGCGACGGCCGGGGTGGCTTCATCGTTCCCGAGTTCAGCAGCGTGTTCGACGGTACGGCGGCGTTCGTGCGGCTGATCGGGCTGGTGGCGCGTACCCAGCTCACCCTCAGCCAGATCGACGCGCGCATCCCGCGGGCGCACGTGCTGAAGCGGGACCTGGCGACGCCGTGGGCCGTCAAGGGTCTGGTCATGCGGCGGGTCGTGGAGGCGGCCGGGGACCGGCACGTGGACACGACCGACGGCGTCCGCGTCGTCGAGGCCGACGGCCGGTGGGTGATGGTGCTGCCCGACCCGGCGGAAGCCGTCACCCATCTGTGGGCGGAGGGCCCGGACGACGCGTCCGCAGAGGCACTGCTGGACGAGTGGGCCGCCGTGGTGGACAGCGCCGGCCGCTGACGCGTCCGGGCGGGACCGAACGGTGAGCCGGAAGGCGCGTCCAGGGCGCCTTCCGGCTCACCGGTGGGGCCATTCGGCGGTAGCCCCTCCGACGTGCGACGATGTGCGGCATGTCGCAGCAGCCCCCCGATCGGAGCACCGGCTCCCCGCCTCCGCGTCCCGATGCGTCCATGTCGCTGCTGACCAATGTGATGGACCACGCGCTGGACGACGGGTACGCGGAGGCCTCGGCCCGCAAGGCCGCCGAGGGCGGCGGCCTGCCCCGTACAGTCCGCGCGAAACTGGGACTGGCGGCCGGGCTGGTACTGGCCGCGTTCGTGGTCACCCTCGGCGCGGCGCAGGCGCAGATATCGGCACCGGTGGTGGCGAAGGAGCGCGAGGAGCTGATCGACCGCATCGGGTCGGAGACCTCGGCGGCGGACCGCCTGGAGAAGGACATCGAGTCGCTCCGCACCGAGGTGGGGGAGCGGCAGCGCAAGGCCCTGGAGCAGCACGGCGGGGACCAGGGGCAGCTTGTCGCGCTGCTGTCCGGGGCGACGCCGGTCCGGGGACCGGGCGTGCGACTGGTCGTGGACGACGCCAAGGGCACCGACGAGGGTGGTGGCGGGCCGCGGGAATCGAGCGGGTTCGCCGACACCGGCCGGGTCCGGGACCGCGACATGCAGCGGGTCGTCAACGGATTGTGGCAGGCGGGCGCGGAGGCCATCGCCATCAATGGACAGCGGCTGACCGCCCTGTCGGCCATCCGCGCGGCGGGCGACGCCATACTGGTCGACAACAAACCACTGGTGCCGCCGTACACGGTGCTGGCGGTCGGGGACGGAAAGAAGCTCCGCACGGCGTTCCAGGACAGCGCCGACGGGCAGTACCTGAGCGTGCTCCAGGAGAACTTCGGTATCCGCACCAGCATTTCGGACCAGGGCGAGGTGCGCCTGCCGGCGGCGCCGAGCCTGATCGTACGTACAGCACAGCCGAGCGACACCGGGCCCGGGACGGGTGACGGGCAGGGCACGGCCGACACAGGGAAGGGCACATCGTGATCGCCGTACTGGGCCTCGTCGTGGGAGTCGTGGTCGGACTGTTCGTCCGGCCCGAGGTACCGGCGGTGGTCGAGCCCTACCTGCCGATCGCCGTCGTGGCCGCCCTGGACGCGGTGTTCGGCGGCCTGCGGGCCATGCTCGACGGGATCTTCGTCGACAAGGTCTTCGTCGTCTCCTTCCTGTCGAACGTGGTCGTGGCCGCGCTGATCGTGTTCCTCGGCGACAAGCTGGGCGTCGGCGCGCAGCTTTCCACCGGCGTGGTCGTCGTGCTCGGCATCCGGATCTTCTCCAACGCGGCCGCCATCCGGCGGCACGTGTTCCGGGCGTGAGGCCGATGAGCAACCACGAAGAGACACCCGACAACACCCCCACCCCCACCCCCGACCCCGCCCCCGGCGCCGGCCCCACTCCCACGCCCGCCCCCGACCCCGCCCCCGGGCAGGAGGCGACGGCGGAGGCCAGGACCGGGCGGCAGCGGCTGGCGGCCGGGCTGTGGCCCCCGCGCGTCACACGAGCGCAACTCATCGTGGCCGTCCTGCTGTTCGGGCTGGGGCTGGGCCTGGCCATCCAGGTCCGGTCGACCAGCGACACCGGTGCACTGCGGGGCGCGCGCCAGGAGGACCTGGTGCGGATCCTGGACGAGCTCGACGACCGCACGCAGCGCCTGGAGGACGAGAAGGCACGCCTGGAGGACCAGCGCACCGAGCTGGAGAACAGCTCCGACCAGGCGGAAGAGGCACGCAAGCAGACGCTGGAAAAGGAGCGGCAGCTCGGCGTCCTGGCCGGTACCGTGGCCGCCCAGGGTCCCGGCATCACGCTGACCATCGACGACGGTGCCGGTGCGGTCGAGTCGGACATGCTGCTCGACGCGATCCAGGAGCTGCGGGCCGCGGGCGCCGAGGCGATCCAGGTGAACGGCGTCCGGGTCGTCGCCGACACCTACTTCTCCGGTGACGCGGGGGACATCGAGGTGGACGGCCGGAAGGTGAAGGCGCCCTACCGCTTCAAGGTCATCGGCAAGCCCCAGGACCTCGAACCGGCGCTGAACATCCCGGGAGGCGTCGTCCAGACGCTGGAGAAGGAGCAGGCCACCGCTACGGTCACCCGGTCGCAGAAGATCGTCGTGGACGCCTTGCGACCGGCGGAGCGGCCTGACTACGCTCGGTCGTCATCGCAGTGAGGCGGGGGTACATGGGGGACATGCGGCGAGAACCCGTCCTCGGTGACGGGCCGGGGCGCGGAAAGCGGTCCGGCATGCGCGGACGTACGGCGGGAACCGGAAGACGGGCGCGGGAGTGGCGGGTTGCGGGGGGTCGGCGCACCACATACGTGGCGCGTGATGGAAACTGTCCGGAGGATACGGACGTTGTGATGGTGTCCGGGTCGGCAGGTGTGTTCATTCAGGGTTCGTCCTGCCCCACGGGCGGGTCTGTTTCGTTCAAGGGGAATCGCCCGTGAAGTTGTTTGCGAAGTTGTTCGGCAAGAGCGCACGCGAGGACGGCGGCAACGCCAGGCATCGCGCGCCGCGCCATGGCCAGGGTGAGGAGCAGGGTGGCGAGCGCCCGCTCTTCCGTGACGAGGTGGCGGGTGGTGACATTCCGGGGGGCCAGGGCGCGTCTGTTGACCCTGCCGGTTCCGGCCGCATAGGTTTCGGGGAACCATCAACCTCGAGTGCGGGTGGAGGGTTTGCCTCCGACCCGTACGCGACGAACGCCCACGCGGGCCAGCCGCGGCAGGAGGATTCGTCCATGCCGGTGTGTACGAGGTGCGGGCACCGCAACGCCGAGGCGAGCCGGTTCTGCTCCAACTGCGGCGCGCCGCTGCGCGGCGGAGCGCCGGCGGAGCGCGCGTCCGAGACGACGTCGACGATCTCGATCTCCGGCCTGGAGGCGTACGACTCCGAGGTCACCGGCCAGACGCAGCTTCCGTCGCTGTCGCCCGAGGCCCAGGCGGCCGTCGAGGCGCTGCCGCTCGGCTCGGCGCTCCTGGTGGTGCGGCGCGGTCCGAACTCGGGCAGCCGCTTCCTGCTGGACAGCGACCTGACCACGGCGGGGCGGCACCCGCAGAGCGACATCTTCCTGGACGACGTGACGGTGTCGCGGCGCCACGTGGAGTTCCGCAGGTCGCCCGACGGCAGCTTCACCGTCTCCGACGTCGGCAGCCTCAACGGCACCTACGTCAACCGTGAGCGGATCGACTCGGTCCCGCTGGCGAACGGTGACGAGGTGCAGATCGGCAAGTACCGGCTGGTCTTCTACGCGAGCCAGCGGGGCGTGTGACCCGGCAGGGGAGGCCCATGCTGCGAACCACGACGGGCGGTGCCGGCAACGGCACCGCCGGGGCGGCCGATCAGCTGGTGAGCATCGGGACGGTGCTCAACCAGCTGCGCGAGGAGTTCCCCGAGGTCACCATCTCCAAGATCCGGTTCCTGGAGGCCGAGGGGCTCGTCGAGCCGCGGCGGACGGCTTCCGGGTACCGGAAGTTCAGCCCGCGGGACGTGGAGCGGCTGGCGCGCATCCTGCGGATGCAGCGGGACCACTACCTGCCGCTGAAGGTGATCCGGGAGCATCTGGACGCCGTGGAGCGCGGTGAGCGCGTGGAGCTCCCGGCCGCTCCCGGACCGCAGCGCGAGCCCCAGGACGGGGACCTCTGGGAGCCGCCCGCGGAGGACCGGCCGACCGCCGCCCGGGTGGGCCGGGCGGAGCTCCTGGCCGCCGCGGGGGCCGGGGAGGACGAGCTGGCCGAATGGGAGTCGTACGGGCTCGTCGTGCAGGGCGTGGACGGCGGGTACGACGCCGAGGCGGTCACCGTCGCCAGGCTGGTGGCGGATCTGGGCAGATTCGGTCTCGAACCGAGGCACCTGCGGGCGGTGAAGGCCGCCGCCGAGCGGGAGGCGGGCCTGGTCGAACAGGTCGTGGCGCCCTTGCGCAGGCACAGGAACCCGCAGACCAGGGCCCATGCCGAGGCGACCGTGAAGGAGCTGGCGGCGCTGTCCGTGCGGCTGCACGCGGCCCTGGTTCAGACGGCTCTCGGCGTCCGCTTGCACTGATCTTGACAGAGCCCGACTATCCAAACCGGTCCGGCACGTCCTAGGGTTGCAATGTGAACGAGCTCGATGTTGTCGGTGTCCGGGTGGAAATGCCGTCCAACCAGCCGATCGTGCTCCTGCGTGAAGTGGGAGGCGACCGGTACCTCCCGATCTGGATCGGTCCGGGAGAGGCGACGGCGATCGCCTTCGCCCAGCAGGGCATGGCTCCCGCCCGGCCGCTCACCCATGACCTCTTCAAGGACGTCCTCGAGGCCGTGGGCCAGGAGCTGACCGAGGTCCGGATCACGGATCTGCGCGAAGGGGTCTTCTACGCGGAGCTGGTCTTCGCCAGCGGGGTGGAGGTGAGCGCCCGGCCCTCCGACGCCATAGCGCTGGCCCTGCGCACCGGGACTCCGATCTACGGGAGCGACGGCGTCCTCGACGACGCGGGGATCGCCATCCCGGACGAGCAGGAGGACGAGGTGGAGAAGTTCCGCGAGTTCCTCGACCAGATCTCGCCCGAGGACTTCGGCACCAGCAGCCAGTGAGGCCTACGGCCCGGTGAGCCGGCGTGGTACGGCCGTGGCTCCGGGAGGCCGGTGGTCCTGCCGGTGGTGCGGCCCTCGGGGGGATGCCCGCCGAGGGGCCGTCGGGGTCGGCCCTGCGCGTCGCCCGCCGTCCGCGAACGGACGTTCGCGGGGTGGTCCGGGGAGCGCCGATCGGGGTCCGAGGTGAGGGCTTTCCGCCCATTCGGCCATCTCTACCCGTATTCGGGATACGAGAAACCACTCTCAGGGTGATTATCACTCGGCGTGCCGAGTGTGGCGATCGTTGACGCACCCCTGGCGACTGCCTACCGTCGAGATGGCAGGTCAAGGACGGAGGGTCGGCGTGATGAGCAGCGGCGACGGTGCGACTGGGGGCCTCCCCGGACGAAGTCTGGGGACGAGCGGGCCGTATCCGCTCTACGGGAGCACGGCCGACCGGTTCCCGGCGGGAGTGGCCGGTGGCGCGGGTGCCGACGCCGTGGCGGCAGACCCGGGCGAAGGGGCCGACGAGGCCCCGGAAACGATCGGCTACCGGGGCCCCACCGCGTGCGCGGCCGCGGGCATCACGTACCGGCAGCTCGACTACTGGGCCCGTACTGGGCTGGTGGAGCCGAGCGTGCGGCCCGCGTACGGATCCGGCACCCAGCGGCTCTACAGCTTCCGGGACGTGGTCGTCCTCAAGATCGTCAAGCGGTTCCTGGACACGGGGGTCGCCCTCCAGAACATCCGCGCGGCCGTGCAGCACCTGCGCGCCCGGGACGTCGGCGACCTGGAGCGCATGACGCTCATGAGCGACGGCGCCACCGTCTACGAGTGCTCCTCGCCGGACGAGGTCGTCGATCTGCTCCAGGGCGGCCAGGGCGTCTTCGGGATCGCCGTGGGCGTGGTGTGGCGGGACGTGGAGGCGGCGCTGTCGCAGCTCCACGGGGAGCGCGTCGACACCGGCGAGACCCTGGTGCGGCACAACCCCTCCGACGAACTGGCGCGCAGGCGTCGCGACCGGGCCGTCTGACCGCCGCGTTCCGCACGGGTGTGCGGGCGATTGTCAGTGGTGTGCGGCAGCATCAGTGGTGTGAGAGCCGCGCCGACGATCCTGCATCTGGACATGGATGCCTTCTTCGCGGCCGCCGAGCAGGCGGCGAAGCCGAGTCTGCGCGGCAAGCCGGTGGTGGTCGGCGGGCTGGGACCGCGCGGGGTCGTCGCCACCGCGTCGTACGAGGCGCGGCGGTTCGGGGTCCATTCGGCGATGCCGATGGCGCAGGCGCGGCGGCTGGCGCCGAACGCCGCGTACCTGGTGCCGCGCTTCTCGCTCTACCGCTCGGTGAGCGACCAGGTCATGGAACTGCTGCGGGGGCTGTCGCCCCTGGTGGAGCCGCTGAGCCTCGACGAGGCCTTCGTAGACCTGGAGGCCGGTGGCTCGGCCCATGACGCGCAGACGGCCCGGGAGGCCGGTGAGCGGCTGCGCAGGGACATCCGCGCGGTGACCGGACTGACCGGCTCCGTCGGGCTGGCCGGCTCCAAGATGATCGCGAAGATCGCCTCGGAGGAGGCCAAGCCGGACGGGCTGGTGCTGATCGAGCCCGGGACGGAGCGCGAACTGCTGGACCCCAAGTCGGTGCGGATCCTGCCGGGGGTGGGGCCCGCCACCGGGGAGCACCTGCGGCGGGCGGGGATGACGACGGTGGCGGACCTGGCGGCGGCGGGCGAGGACGAGCTGGTACGGCTGCTGGGGAAGGCGCACGGGGAGTCGCTGTACCGGATGGCCATGGGATACGACGACCGGCCGGTGGTGGCGGAGCGGGACGCCAAGTCCGTGTCCGTGGAGGACACCTTCGACGTGGACCTGCACGACCGGGTGCGGGTGCGGACGGAGGTGGAGCGGCTGGCCGAGCGGTGCGTGCGGCGGCTGCGCGGCGCGGGCCGGTCGGGGCGGACGGTGGTGCTCAAGGTGCGGAGGTACGACTTCTCCACGCTGACCCGGTCGGAGACATTGCGCGGCCCGACGGACGACCCCGTGGTGGTGCGCGAGGCCGCGGCGCGGCTGCTGGACGCGGTGGACACCACGGGCGGGGTGCGGCTGCTGGGCGTCGGGGTCACGGGGCTGGCGGACTACACGCAGGAGGACCTGTTCGCCCAGGCCGCGGCGGAGCGGGCGGCCGCGGAGGGGCAGCCGGGGCCGTCGGAGGGCGGGGCCGCGGAGCGCGTGGCGGCGGTGGGCGCGGACGCCACCGGTTCCGGCGCGGCGGGCGCCGGCGGCGGGGGCACGCACGGCGAGGGGCCGCCTGCTCCCGGGGCGGTGGCCGGCGGGACGGCCGCGGGGGCCCCGCTGCCGGGTGCGGGCGCCGCGGCGGGGGAGCCGGGTGCGGCGGAGCCGGAGGCGCGGCGGTGGTCGGCGGGCCAGGACGTGCGGCACGCCGCGTACGGCGCGGGCTGGGTGCAGGGCAGCGGGCTGGGCCGGGTGACCGTGCGGTTCGAGGAACCCGGGTCGGCGCCCGGGCGGGTGCGCACGTTCCGGTCCGACGACCCGGACCTGGAGCCGTCGGACCCGCTGCCGCTCGTGGCGGGTCAGTCCTCCTGGCCGGCGACCTTGCCGAAGTCGCGGTCCGTGGACGGCGGCGGCGGGAGCGCGAGCCCGTAGTGGTGGTAGAGCTGGAGCTCCTGCTCCGGCGACAGGTGCCGGCCCACGCCGAAGTCCGGAGCGTCCTTGATCAGGCCGCGGTCGAAGGGGACGTGCAGACCGTCCTCGGCCAGCTCGCTGGGGTCCAGGGGCACGAAGGCGTCCCGGCTGAACAGGCCCGTGCGGACGGCGGCCCACTCCGGTGCGCCCGTCGCGTCGTCCAGGTAGACCTCGTCGACGGTGCCGATCTTGTGGCCGTTGCGATCGAAGGCCTTGCGGCCGATCAGGCTGCGCGGATCGATATCGGTCTGCACGGTCCCTCCAACGGGTCGCAACCGGCTCTGTCAACACTACGAAAGTGCACTTCGGTGACGTCGGCCACTCGAGGGATCGGGCCGGGACCGCGCTGGTAGGCTGGCAGACGGCCGCTGACCCCGTGCGGGAGAGTCCTCCGGAGAAACCTTTCGGAGGCGCCGAAGGAGCAAATCCTCCCCGGAATCTCTCAGGCACCCGGTACCGCACGGACGAGGTCACTCTGGAAAGCAGGGCGGGCGTCGGACGGCATCCGCTCTCACCGACGGTGAAAGCCGGCCCGCCCCGCCATGGGGAGGTCCGGTGAAGCTCTCAGGTTGAGATGACAGAGGGGGAGGCCGTCCGGGCACCCGCGCCGTGGTGCCCCTCGCAGGTCGTATCGACCAGGAGGCCTCCGCCAATGACCGCCAACCGCATTCCGCTCTCCGCACTCGAACAGGGCATCCCGTTCGAGCAGCGGCACATCGGGCCCGACGAAGAGGCCCAAGCCAAGATGCTCGCGCAGGTCGGCTACGGTTCGCTCGACGAGCTCACGGCTGCCGCGGTGCCGGATGTGATCAAGAGCGCCGAGGCGCTGGGGCTGCCCGCCGCGCGCACCGAGGCCGAGGTCCTGGCCGAGCTGCGCTCGCTCGCCGACCGCAACCAGGTCCTGGCGCCCATGATCGGCCTCGGCTACCACGGCACCTTCACCCCGCCGGTCGTCCTCCGCAACGTCATGGAGAACCCGGCCTGGTACACCGCGTACACCCCGTACCAGCCGGAGATCTCGCAGGGCCGCCTGGAGGCGCTGCTCAACTTCCAGACCGTGGTCGCCGACCTGACGGGGCTGCCCACCTCCGGCGCCTCGCTGCTCGACGAGGGCACCGCCGCCGCCGAGGCCATGTCGCTGGCCCGCCGCGTCGGCAAGGTCAAGAACGGCGTCTTCCTGGTCGACGCCGACGCCCTGCCGCAGACCATCGCCGTCATCGAGACCCGCGCCGAGCCGACCGGCGTCGAGGTCGTCGTCGCCGACGTGAGCGAGGGCATCCCGGCCGAGGTCGCCGAGCGCGGTGTCTTCGGCGTCCTGCTCCAGTACCCGGGCGCCTCCGGTGCCGTACGGGACATCAAGCCCATCATCGACCGGGCGCACGAGCTGGGCGCGATCGTCACGGTCGCCGCCGACCTGCTGGCGCTGACCCTCCTCACCTCGCCCGGTGAGCTCGGCGCCGACATCGCCGTGGGCACCACCCAGCGCTTCGGTGTGCCGATGGGCTTCGGCGGCCCGCACGCCGGCTACATGGCCGTGCGCGAGACCTTCGCCCGCAGCCTGCCCGGCCGGCTCGTCGGCGTCTCCGTCGACGCGGACGGCAACAAGGCGTACCGCCTGGCCCTCCAGACCCGTGAGCAGCACATCCGCCGCGAGAAGGCCACCAGCAACATCTGCACCGCCCAGGTGCTGCTCGCCGTCATGGCCGGCATGTACGCGGTCTACCACGGCCCCGACGGGCTGAAGCAGATCGCCCAGCGCGTCAACCGGTACGCGGCGCTCCTCGCCGAGGGCATGCGTGCGGGCGGTGTCGAGGTCGTCCACGGCACGTTCTTCGACACGGTCACCGCCCGGGTTCCGGGCCGGGCCGCCGACGTCGTCGCCGCCGCCCGCGAGAACGGGGTCAACCTCCGTCTCGTCGACGCCGACCACGTCTCCGCCGCCTGTGACGAGACCACCGGCCGCGCCCAGCTCGCCGCCGTGTGGGACGCCTTCGGCGTGTCCGGCGACATCGAGGTGCTGGACTCCGCCACCGCGGACGTGCTGCCGGCGGAGCGCCTGCGCTCCGACGCGTACCTCACCCACCCGGTCTTCCACGCGCACCGGTCCGAGACCGCGATGCTGCGCTACCTGCGCAAGCTCGCCGACCGTGACTACGCGCTGGACCGCGGCATGATCCCGCTCGGCTCCTGCACCATGAAGCTGAACGCGACCACCGAGATGGAGCCGGTGACCTGGACCGAGTTCGGCCAGATGCACCCCTTCGCGCCGGTCGACCAGGCGCAGGGCTACCTGACCCTGATCCAGGAGCTGGAGGAGCGTCTCGCCGAGGTCACCGGCTACGACAAGGTCTCCATCCAGCCCAACGCGGGTTCGCAGGGCGAGCTGGCCGGTCTGCTCGCCGTCCGCGCCTACCACCGCGCCAACGGCGACACCCGGCGCACGGTCTGCCTGATCCCCTCGTCCGCGCACGGCACCAACGCCGCCAGCGCCGTGATGGCCGGGATGAAGGTCGTGGTCGTCAAGACCGCCGACGACGGCGAGATCGACGTCGAGGACCTGCGCGCCAAGATCGAGCAGTACCGCGACGAGCTGTCCGTACTGATGATCACCTACCCGTCCACGCACGGCGTGTTCGAGGAGCACGTCGCGGACATCTGCGCCCAGGTCCACGAGGCCGGCGGCCAGGTGTACGTCGACGGCGCCAACCTCAACGCGCTGGTGGGCCTCGCCAAGCCGGGCCACTTCGGCGGCGACGTCTCGCACCTCAACCTGCACAAGACGTTCTGCATCCCGCACGGCGGTGGCGGCCCCGGTGTCGGTCCGGTCGGCGTCCGGGCGCACCTCGCCCCGTACCTGCCCAACCACCCGCTCCAGCCCGCCGCGGGTCCGGAGACCGGCGTCGGCCCCATCTCGGCGGCGCCGTGGGGTTCGGCCGGCATCCTGCCGATCTCCTGGGCGTACGTCCGCCTCATGGGCGGCGAGGGCCTGAAGCGGGCGACGCAGGTGGCCGTGCTGGCCGCCAACTACATCGCCAAGCGCCTGGAGCCGCACTACCCGGTGCTGTACACCGGCCCGGCCGGGCTGGTGGCGCACGAGTGCATCGTGGACCTGCGGCCGATCTCCAAGGCGACCGGCGTCAGCGTCGACGACATCGCCAAGCGGCTGATCGACTACGGCTTCCACGCGCCGACCATGTCGTTCCCGGTGGCCGGCACCCTGATGATCGAGCCGACCGAGAGCGAGGACCTCGCCGAGCTCGACCGGTTCTGCGACACGATGATCGCGATCCGCGCGGAGATCGAGAAGGTCGGGTCGGGCGAGTGGCCCGCCGAGGACAACCCGCTGCGCAACGCCCCGCACACCGCGGCGGCGCTGGGCGGCGAGTGGACGCACGCGTACAGCCGTGAGGAGGCCGTCTTCCCGGCCGGTGTCTCCGCCGCGGACAAGTACTGGCCGCCGGTGCGCCGTATCGACGGCGCGTTCGGCGACCGCAACCTGGTCTGCTCCTGCCCGCCGCTGGACGAGTACGACAACTGACCGCCATGACGAAGGGCCGGTACGGGGTTTCCCGTACCGGCCCTTCGTCGTGCGGTGCCTCAGGCGGCGGTCACGACCTTCGCGGCGCTCAGCGGCCGGTGCGGCGCGATGATCTTGCCGTCCGGCAGCAGTTCACCGGTGTCCTCGAAGAGCAGGACGCCGTTGCACAGCAGGCTCCAGCCCTGTTCCGGGTGGTGGGCCACCAGGCGGGCCGCCTCCCTGTCGGCGGAGTCGGCGGTCGGACAGGCTGGCTGGTGCTGGCACATGGGTCGGTTCTTTCGCTGCGGTGTGGTGTGTGTCCTGCGGCTCGATGCGGTGTTCATGGCCGCCCCCCGTTTGTCGGTCGGTCCGTTCCCAGTGTTGCCCCACGGGCGTCAATCCGCAGGGATTTCGCGGCAGCGCTTCCTACTGCTTAATGACGTGTCACCCGCGTGGATGGTTCAGCTCAACCCCACTGTCCCTTCGGGTGGTTCGGCATGGCCCCAGCGGGCTAGTCCGATCGGACCGGGGTGATGTCACGCCGTTGACTCCAGCAACGGAGGCGGCACCAGTCGCAGGGTCAGCACGGGCAGCAGGTCGGCGACCCGGTACGGCAGGTGCGAGGCGATCCCCGGGGGCGCGGGCGCGAGCGGCACCAGCAGGTCCCCGGGGGCGGGGGCGCCGGCCGCGGGGTCGGCCTCCGGATCGGCGTGCAGCCACAGCGTCAGCATGTACAGGTCGGGTACGGACAGCAGGCGCGGCTGGTGCCGGGTCGCCATCGTCTCGGCCTGGCGCAGCGCCCGCTCCGTCGAGACCAGGTAGGGGCCCTCGAAGAAATGGGAGAAGGCCCAGCCGTCGGGCGTCAGGACGGTGTCCGCGGCGGCGACCGCCCGGTCGCCGTTGCGGATCTGGAATCGCCAGCCGGTCAGCCGGGTACGCGGTGCGCCGACGGGCGGGACCGTCTGGTCGCGGACGTCCAGGACGTGGACGGGCAGCGGGAGTTCGGGGCTCAGCGGTCCCTGGACGGACCGGAGAGCGGGGGTGTGGGCCTCGCGGACGGCGGGCGAGCCGAGCGCCGCGAGGACACTGCGCAGGGCAGCCGCGGGGGCCGGGGAGACATGGAGCGGCATGGTGGGTCGCCTCTCAGTCAAGAGACAGGGTGATGCGGGGGAGGGTGCGGACGGCAGTGTCAGCTTCGGGGTCAGAGGGTGCCGGAGGGCCGACGGGCCGTGGCCGGACTCGACTCTCTGCCTCGTCGCGGAGTTTATACGACACGTGTTCACGCGATGTTTCCGCTAGCCGTCGGCGATATTGCCGACAAGGCCGAATCGGGTCTTCAATTCGCGAGGTATCTGTGGATTTCCCGCGGGGCCCGAGGCCACTGCCAGCGGCGTTGTCCGGCACGCGGTAGGCCGAATGGCGCCGCCGTTTCCACCGTCCGCCGGCCGGGTCCCGCGGGCCCGGACCCGGTGCCGGAGGCGGTAACCGCCCGCTGCCTCATGCCTCCGGAATGTGCCGGACAAACATCGTAACCAGCCTACCGTCCACGGCCTGCCGATGTGGGCGTTACAGATCAGTCCGGCTGGGCATTATCGTCCGTGACGCGAGCGGAGGATGCCGCGCGCCGCCCACTCGAGGAGGGACACTTCGATGGGGGAGAAGATCGCGGCAGGCGGCTTCGACCTGTCCGATCGGCAGAGGTACCGCAGGAAACTCCAGGAGTGCCTGACGGGACTGGAGCGACTCCTTGCCGACAAGAGGTTCGACCGGCCACGCAATCTCGTGGGGCTGGAGATCGAGCTGAATCTGGCGGGTGCCGACGGCATGCCGCGGATGATGAATGCCGAGGTGCTGGAGAGGATCGCGAGCCGGGATTTCCAGACGGAACTCGGAATGTTCAACCTTGAGGTGAACATCGCCCCGCACCGGCTCGGCGGCCGCGTCTTCGACCAGCTCGCCGAGGAGTTGCGCACCGGCCTGGCGTACGCGCACCGCAAGGCGCAGGAGGTGGACGCCGGCATCGTGATGATCGGCATCCTGCCCACGCTGGCCCAGGACGACCTGGTGTCGGCGAACCTCTCGGACGTCGACCGCTACCGGCTGCTCAACGACGAGATAGTGACCGCGCGGGGCGAGGACTTCACCCTCGACATCGAGGGCGTGGAGCGGCTGAGCTGCACCGCGAGCTCCATCGTCCCGGAGGCGGCCTGCACCTCGGTGCAACTGCACCTCCAGGTCACCCCGGAGCGCTTCGCCGACGTGTGGAACGCGGCCCAGGCCATCGCCGCAGTCCAGATCGCGGTGGGGGCCAACGCCCCGTTCCTGTTCGGCCGGGAGCTGTGGCGCGAGTCCCGCCCGCCGCTGTTCACCCAGGCCACCGACACCCGCCCGCCCGAGCTCCAGGCCCAGGGCGTACGGCCGCGCACCTGGTTCGGGGAGCGGTGGGTCTCGTCGGCGTACGAGCTGTTCGAGGAGAACGTGCGGTACTTCCCCGCGCTGCTCCCGATCTGCGACGAGGAGGAGCCGCTGCGCGTCCTGGACGAGGGCGGCGTCCCGGCCCTCGCGGAACTCGCGCTGCACAACGGCACGGTCTACCGCTGGAACCGGCCGGTGTACGGGGTCGTGGACGGCGTGCCGCACTTGCGCGTGGAGAACAGGGTGCTGCCGGCCGGCCCGACCGTGGACGACGTGCTCGCCAACGCGGCCTTCTACTACGGCCTGGTGCGCGCGCTCGCCGAGGAGGCCCGGCCGGTGTGGAGGCGTCTCTCCTTCGAGGACGCCGCCGCGAACTTCGACGCGGCCTGCCGGTACGGCATCGAGGCCGAGCTGCGCTGGCCGCGACCGGGGCGGGGCGGCGGGGTCACCACGGTGCCGGCGGTGAAGCTGGTGCGGGACGAGCTGCTGCCGCTGGCCGCCGCGGGCCTGGACGCGTGGGGAGTGGAGCCCACCGACCGCAGGCGCTACCTCGGGATCATCGAGGAGCGCTGCAAGCGCAGGGTGAACGGCGCCTCCTGGCAGGTGGAGACGTTCCACCGGGCGCTGGAGGCCGGGCTCGGGCGGGAGGCGGCGCTGGCCGCCACCACCCGGCAGTACTGCCGGCTGATGCGCCAGGGGCACCCGGTCCACACCTGGCCGGTCGGCTTCCCCGGGGAGCCCTCGGCGCGACTGGAGGGCTGAGGGCAGGGGAGGCCGTCGCGCGGGCCCCGGCCGGGTCGGCGGCGCGACCGTCGGGCAAGCTGTGACGTCCCAGACGGTCGACCCGAGGCAGGTGCGCGTACGTGGCTGGATCTCTTCCCGCGGAGAGCGTGGGGGTACGGACCCTGCGGTCCGAGACGGTGCTCGTCCTGGCCCTCTCCCTCGGGGCGAGCGGGGTGTCCGCGCTGATCAGCTTCATCGGGTCGCTGACGAAACCGGGCGGGCTGAAGGACCAGGCGGCGACGCTCAACGGCTCGTACGCACCGGGGCGGCCCTGGCTGGACCTGGCCTGGCAGCTCTTCGGGATCGCGACCGCGCTGGTGCCCGTCGCGCTGGTGGCGCACCTGCTGACCCGCGAGGGCGCGGGGCTGCGGGCCATCGGTTTCGACCGGAGCCGGCCGTGGCCGGACCTGGGGCGCGGGGCGCTGGTCGCGGCCGGCATCGGCAGCGCGGGACTCGCCTTCTACCTGGCCGCGCGGGCGGCGGGGGCGAACCTCACCGTGGTGCCCGAGGCGCTGCCCGAGGTGTGGTGGAAGTACCCGGTGCTGATCCTGTCGGCGGTCCAGAACTCCGTACTGGAGGAGGTCATCGTCGTCGGCTACCTGCTGCGGAGGCTGGACCAGCTCGGGTGGAGCCCCGGGGCGTCGCTGGCGGCCAGTTCGGTGCTGCGGGGCTCGTACCACCTGTACCAGGGCATCGGCGGGTTCATCGGCAACATGGTGATGGGCGTGGTCTTCGTGCTGCTCTACCGGCGGTGGGGCCGGGTGGGGCCGCTGGTCGTGGCGCACGCGCTGCTCGACATCGTGGCGTTCGTCGGGTACGCGGTCCTGGCGGGCCGGGTGGGGTGGCTGCCCACGGCGTGAGGCGCGGTGGGACGAAGGGGCGTACGGAGGTGTCCGTACGCCCCTTCGTCGTGCCGGGGCCCGCGCGGTGCGGCCTCAGACCAGCAGGTCGCCCTCGATGACCGTCACGGCGTCACCCGTCAGCAGCGTCCGCCCGCCCCGCAGCGCCGTGCGCACCAGCCCGGTCCGGGCCCCGCCCTGGAGGCCGGTCAGCTCGTCACGGCCGAGGCGCGCGGACCAGAAGGGCGCGAGAGCGGTGTGCGCGCTGCCGGTCACCGGGTCCTCGTCGATGCCGAGTGCCGGGAAGAAGCAGCGGGAGACGAAGTCGTACCCGCGACCTGGGTCGTCCGCGGCGGCCGTGGCGATGACGCCCCGGTCCGACAGGGTGGTCAGGGCGGCGAAGTCCGGTGCGAGGGACCGTACGGACCGCTCGTCCGGCAGCTCGACCAGCAGGTCACCGATGTGGGCGGCGGTGTCGTGGACGGACACCACGTCCGCGCCCAGCGCCTTGGCCAGGCCGTCCGGGGCGGGGACGGGCGTCAGTGTCGAGGTGGGGAAGTCCAGCGTGAGGGAACCGTCCGGGGCCGCGGTGGCGGAGAGCGGGCCGCACCGCGCGGCGAAGCGGACGGTGCCGGTCGCACGCCCGGTGCTGTGCAGGACGTGCGCGGTGGCGAGCGTGGCGTGGCCGCACATGTCGACCTCGGCGACCGGCGTGAACCAGCGCAGCGCCCAGTCGGCCTCGCCGCCCGGGGGCAGCGGGTGGGCGAAGGCCGTCTCGGAGAGGTTGACCTCCGCGGCGACCTGCTGGAGCCGGTGGTCGTCCGGGAAGGCGTCCAGGAGCAGGACGCCGGCCGGGTTGCCGGAGAAGGGGCGATCGGTGAAGGCGTCGACGATTCGAATCCGCATGGGCCGACCGTAGGGCCGCCGCGGCCCTCGGGACCAAGGCCAATCCGTGGTGGGCGGCCTCTTCCGGGGGATCCGGCCGTCCGGCCCGTTCGAGGGGTGTTGCCCGACGAACTATTCCGATATATCGTTGACGCATCGCGACAGATCAACGATGGAAGGAGCGTGCGAGATGCGTACGCACGGGAACTGTGGACCCGGCCATCGGGGCCGGGGTGGGGAGCGCCACGGGGAGTTCGACGGGCGGCGAGGCGCCTTCGGCCCGTTCGGGCCGGGTTTCGGCGGCGGGCCGTTCGGCGGCGGCCCCTTCGGTGGCGGCCGCGGCCGGGGCGGCGGCCGTGGACGAGCGCGGCGCGGTGACGTCCGGGCCTCGATCCTCGCCCTGCTGAAGGACCGCCCGATGCACGGCTACGAAATGATCCAGGAGATCGCCGAGCGCAGCGGCGGTGCCTGGCGGCCCAGCCCCGGCTCGGTCTACCCGACGCTCCAGTTGCTGGAGGACGAGGGCCTGATCGCCAGCCGCAGCGACGGCGGCAAGAAGCTGTTCACGCTCACCGACGAGGGGCGCGCCGAGGCCGAAGCGGGCGCGGACGCCCCGTGGGAAGAGGCGGGGCGCGGCGTCGACTGGGAGGCCGTGCAGGAGGTCCGGCAGGCCGGCTTCGGGCTGCTCGAGGCCTTCGGGCAGGTCTGGAAGACCGGGGACGCCGACCAGCGGCGGAAGGCGCTGACCGTCATCAACGACGCCCGCAAGAAGCTCTACCTGATCCTGGCCGACGAGCACTGAGCCGCCGGCGGCGGAACGACGGAGGGTCCCACGGCACCGGCCGCGGGACCCTCCGTCGTTCCGCCGTCCCCCGTCCGCCCCGCGGCGACGGTCCGGGCCGCCTCGGCCGGGAAGCCCGTGAGCCTCACGTCCGCCTGGTTCCGCCGGCCGTCGGCGCCGTGGTCCCGGTGGGGGGGCGCGCGTTCCGGCGGATCCAGGAGCCGTCTCAACAGGTGTCACGGCCTTTACGCTCCTGACGCGACGCTGCCATGATGTGCCGATGCACGCGTCTCAGGGGAGAAGCGCCGGCCTGGGACTCGCCCTGGCATCGGCCTTCGCTTTCGGTGGATCAGGTGTCGCGGCCAAGCCGCTGATCGAGGCGGGGCTCGACCCGCTCCAACTGGTGTGGCTGCGGGCGACCGGCGCCGCGCTCGTGATGCTGCCCGTCGCCTGGCGCCACCGCGACCTGCTGCGTACCAGGCCCGCACTGCTCGCCGGCTTCGGCCTGCTCGCCGTGGCGGGCGTCCAGGCCTGCTACTTCGCCGCCATCTCGCGAGTCCCCGTGGGTGTCGGACTGCTCATCGAGTACCTGGCGCCCGCGCTGGTGCTCGGCTGGGTGCGGTTCGTGCAGCGGAGGGCGGTCACCCGGGCCGCCGCGGTCGGCGTGGTCCTCGCGGTCGGCGGGCTCGCGTGCGTGGTGGAGGTGTGGTCCGGGCTGCGCTTCGACCTGCTCGGCCTGGTGCTCGCCCTCGGCGCCGCCTGCTGCCAGGTGGGCTACTTCGTCCTCTCGGACCACGGCGGCGACGGAGCGGAGCCGGCCGACCCGCTGGGCGTCATCGCCTACGGCCTGCTCTTCGGCTCGCTCGTCCTCACCGTCATCGCCCGCCCGTGGGGCATCGACTGGTCCCTGCTGGGCGGCACCGCCGACATGGGCGGGTCCACGATGCCGGCGTGGCTGCTGCTCGGCTGGATCGTGCTGATCGCCACCGTCCTCGCGTACGTCACCGGCGTCATCTCCGTCCGGCGGCTCTCCCCGCAGGTCGCGGGCGTGGTCGCCTGCCTGGAGGCCGTGATCGCGACCGTCCTGGCGTGGGTGCTGCTGGAGGAGCACCTGTCCGGGCCGCAGGTGCTGGGCGGCGCGGTCGTGCTGGTGGGGGCCTTCATCGCCCAGTCGTCCACGCCCAAGGCGCCTTCCGGTCCGGTGGCCGGGTCGGACCACGTGCTGCCCGAGGACGAGGTGGCGGCCGGACGGGCCGCCCCTTAGCGGGCGGACCGCCCGTCAGCGGCGGGTGGCCGCGCCCCCGGCGCCCCGCCCCGCCGCCCCGGCCTCCCCGCGTCAGAGTGCGGTGACGTAGTCGGGCACGGGCACGGACGGATCCAGGTCGGAGGCCGGCACCGGGGTCCCGTAGGCCGTCGCCAGTGGGACGACGCCGGTCCAGTGGGGGAGCGCGAGGTCCTCAGGCTCGTCGTTGGGGCCGCCGGTGCGGAGCTTGGCGGACACCTCGTCGAGGTCCAGGCGGAGGACGGCGGTCGCGGCGAGCTCCTTGGCGTTCGCCGGGCGGGAGTCCGCGGAGCGGCCCGGGACGACGTGGTCGACGAGGGCGTCGAGCGCGATGCGCTTCTCCTCGGGGTCGGTGACCTGGTGGGCGATGCCGTGCACCACGACCGAGCGGTAGTTGAGCGAGTGGTGGAAGGCGGAGCGGGCCAGCACCAGGCCGTCGACGTGGGTGACGGTCAGGCAGACGGCGAGGCCCGGGTCGGCCTGGCCCGCCATGCGCAGCGGACGCGAGCCGGTGGAGCCGTGGACGTAGAGGCGCTCGCCGACGCGTCCGTACAGCGTGGGCAGGACGACCGGTGCGCCGTCGCGGACGAACCCGAGGTGGCAGACGTACGCCTCGTCGAGTATCGCGTGCACCAGTTCGCGGTCGTACGAGGCGCGGTCCCGGGAGCGGGTGGGGACCGTGCGGTCGGTGGGCCGGTAGTCGGTGGTGTCCTGCGGCATTGCGCTCTCCATTGCACTAGTGCATAATCTCGTTTGTGCTAGGAGAGTATCGGATCGTCGGCCGCCGCGCATCGGAGATCGCCGCCAGTGTCGAGCGGGGGGTCAGCTCGGGAGGACTGGAGCCGGGTCAACTCCTGCCGCCCATGCGGGAGTTGGCGGCGGTTCTGGGAGTGAACCCCAATACGGTCGCGGCCGCCTACCGCACCCTGCGCGAGCGCGGTGTGATCGAGACGGCCGGGCGCAGGGGCAGTCGGGTGCGGCCGCGCCCCGCCACCACCGCGCGCGGGTCGCTCCGGATCGACGCGCCGGCGGGTGTACGGGACGTGGGGCAGGGCAACCCCGACCCGGCCCTGCTGCCCCCGCTCGGCGAGGCGCTGGCGGCCGCGGCGCGGCGTGACGCCGAGGAGCCCGGGCTCTACGGGCGGCCGGCGGTGGACGGGGACTTCGCGCGGCTCGCCCGGGCGGCGCTGGACGCCGACGGCGTGCCGGACGGCCCGGTCGCCGTGGCGTCCGGTTCGCTGGACGCCGTCGAGCGCGTGCTGAACGTCCACCTGCGGCCCGGGGACGCCGTGGCGGTCGAGGACCCCGGCTGGGGCGCCCTCCTGGACCTGGTGTCGGCGCTCGGGCTCAAGCCCGTGCCGGTCGCCGTCGACGACGACGGCCCCCTGCCGGACGCCGTGGAGCGGGCCCTGCGGGACGCGGGGGCCCGGGCGCTCGTCGTGACCGACCGGGCGCAGAACCCGACCGGCGCGGCGCTGGGCCGGGCGCGGGCGGCCGAGCTGCGGCGGCTGCTGGCCCGCCACCCGGGCGTGCTGCTGATCGAGGACGACCACGGGCACGGTTTCGTCGACGTGCCGCTGCACCCGCTGGCCGGGGTGACGGACCACTGGGTGATGGTGCGGTCCGTCGCCAAGGCGTACGGGCCCGACCTCCGGGTCGCGGCCCTGACCGGCGACCCGGTCACCATCGACCGGGTGCAGGGGCGGCAGCGCCTCGGGCCGGGCTGGGTGAGCCGCCTGTTGCAGCGTGCGGTGGTGCACCTGTGGGAGACCGGCGCGGTGGACCGGGGCGCGGTGGCGGCGGCCTACGCGGAGCGGCGCGACACGCTCGTGGCGGCCCTGGCGAGGAGGGGCGTCGAGGCCCACGGGCGCAGCGGGATGAACGTCTGGGTGCCGGTGGCCGACGAGACCGGCGCGGTGGCCCGTCTGTTGCACGCGGGGTGGGCGGTGGCGCCGGGTGCCCGGTTCCGGATGGCGGCCGGCCCCGGCGTGCGGCTCACCGTCTCGGGGCTGCCGTTGGCGGACCTGGAGCCGCTGGCCGACGCGGTGGCCGCGGCGGTCGGCCCGGTGGAGGCGCGCAGCCACGGCTGATCCCGTCCGGCCGGGCGGCCGGGCGGTTCCGTACGTCGTCGTCAGCCGCGGTCCCGTACGCCGCCGTCGTCAGCCGCGGCGCGGCGGGCCGGCCTTCGGGCGGCTCTGGGTGAGCGCCGCTCCGGCCAGCACGACCAGTGCCCCCACCGGGGTGTTCCAGGTCAGCGCCTCGTCCAGGAGCGTCACGCCCGCCGCGGTGGCGATGACCGGGATGAAGTACGTGACCATCTGGCCCGTGGTCGGGCCGACCTCGGCGACGATCCCGTACTGGAGCAGCACCGCCAGACCGGTGCCCAGCGCCCCGAGGGCGACAACCGCGAGCAGCGGAGCGACCGGGAAGGACGACGGCCAGGACGTGAACAGCGGTGTCACCACGGCCAGTTGCAGCGTGGCCAGGAAGAGCTGCGCCCCGGTCAGGGCCAGGTGCGACTCGCTGCGCCCCGCGAGCGTACGGCGGACGTAGATCCAGCCGATGGGGTAGCTGAGCGAGGCCAGCAGCGCCATCGCGGTGCCGGTCGCGTCCAGCCCCGAGAAGCCCTGCCAGGCCCCGAGGACGGTGAGCACGCCGAGGAAGCCGATCCCCAGGCCCGCCACCCGGCGGCGCGTGGGCCGGTCCTCGGACAGGGCGACGAGCGACAGCGCCATGCCCCACAGCGGGGAGGTGGCGTTGCAGATGCCGGCCAGCGTCGAGGGGATGGTGAGCTCGGCGTACGCGAAGAGGGAGAACGGCAGCGCGTTGAGGAAGAACGCGGCCACCGCCAGGTGACCCCACGTGCGGGCGCCGCGCGGCAGCCCGGCGCGCTTGACCGCCATGGCGACGGCGAGCACCGCCGTACCGAACAGCAGACGCCCGAAGGTCACCTGGAACGGGGCGTACGCCTGGGTGCCCACCTTGATCAGCAGGAAGCTGAAGCCCCAGATGAGGGAGAGCAGCCCGAAACGGACGCGCCAGTCGAGGGCGCGGCGGCGCCCGGGCGGCGCGGCCGGGGCCGGAGCCGCGGAGCTTCCGGTGGAGGCTCCCGGGTGCTTGGTGGAGGACTCGGGGGAGGGGTCGGGGGAAGGGGAGTCCGCCGCGGGGGTGGGCGGCGTGGGGTGGGAGGGTGCGGTGGCGGCGCTCATGAACGACACCATGGCCCGGAAGATCCTCGTAGCACAAGCGAGATTTTCTGTGCGCCTTCGCTTAGCATTGCTTACATGTTGAATCTGGAGCGCCTGCGCACCCTGGACGCTCTCGCCCGCCACGGCTCGGTGAGCGGGGCCGCGGACGGGCTGCACGTGACCACCTCGGCGGTCTCCCAGCAGCTCTCCAAGCTGGAGCGGGAGGTCGGACAGCAACTCGTCGCGAAGAACGGACGGGGCGTGCGGCTGACCGACGCGGGGCTGCTGCTGGCCGACCACGCGGCGCGGATCCTGTCCCAGGTGGAGCTGGCCCAGGCGGACATCGAGGCCCAGCGCGGCCAGGTGGTGGGCGAGGTGCGGCTCGCCGGGTTCCCCACGGCGGCACGGGGGCTGTTCCCGGGGGCGATCTCCGCCCTGCGCAGAGACCACCCGGACCTGGTCGTCCGCACCAGCGAGCTGGAGCCCGAGTACGGGGTGCGCCAGGTCCTGCGCGGGGACATGGACCTGGCCGTCGTGCTCGACTGGAGCAACAAGCGGCTCCCCGTCCCCGCCGGCCTGGCCAGGGCGGAGCTGCTGGACGACGCCGCCGACGTGGCGCTGCCCGCGGGGCACCGGCTCGCCGGGCGGGCGGAGGTGGACCTGGAGGAGCTCGCGGACGAGGACTGGGTGTCCTGGCCGGAGGGCGAGTTCTGCTACGAGTGGCTGATGTTCACGCTGCGGTCGAAGGGCGTCGAACCCCGTATCGCGCACCTGGCCGGGGAGCACCACACCCAGCTCGCCCTCATCCAGGCGGGCCTCGGCGTGTGCGTCACGCCGCGTCTGGGGCGCGGGGCCGTCCCGGAGGGTGTCGCCCTCGTGCCCGTGCGGCAGCAGATGCGGCGGCACATCTACGCGGTCTGGCGCGCGGACGCCGACCGGCGGCCCTCGATCAGGGCGGCCGTGGAGGCGTTGCGCGAGGTCGGCCGGTCGGCCGGCGGCTGACGGGTCAGGGGCCCGCCGGCGTCAGCCTGAGGAAGTCCCAGGACCCGACACCGTCTTCGGCGCCGTGTGCCCGGGCCACCCGGTGGTGGTCCCGGTGGACGCCCGGCCCGCCGGGGCCGGCCGGGCCGTGCCGCGGCCGGCCCCGGCCTCACGCGAGCTTGATCGAGTCGCCCTCGACCGTGATCGACGCGGGCGCCAGCGGCATGGTGGCCGGGCCCGCCTTGACGCTGCCGTCGGTCGCGTCGAACTTGCTGCCGTGGCACGGGCAGTTGATCACCCCGTTAGCGACCTCCTTCACCGCGCAGCCCGCGTGCGTGCACTTCGACGAGAACGCCTTGAACTCGCCCGCCTTCGGCTGGGTCACCACGACCGCGCCGAAGACCATGCCCCCGCCCTCGGGGACGTCCGTCGTCTTCCCCAGCACCTGACCCCCGCCGCCCCCCGTCCCGCCCGTGGCGGCGGCCGCGCCCGTCGGGCTCCCGCCCGCCTGGGCGTCGCCTGCCGAGGCGGCCTGCGTGTCGGACCCCCCGCACGCGGTGAGCACGGCGGCCAGGCCGGCCCCGCTCGCGGCCGCGACGACGGTACGGCGGGCCACTGCCCCGCTGCTCCCCTGCGATCCGGTCATTCCGGCATCCCCTTCCCTGGGTGTCGGGCGTCTGCGTGTCATGGGGGAGTACGGGAGGGCGGCGGGGGGTGTTCACCCGCTCAGGGAGCTTCTCAGGAACTCCGCTTCCGCCCTCAGCCGGCCGCTCACCACGTCCACCCCGGTGTCCCGGTGTGTCGCACCGGGCAGGGGGAGCACGCTGTGCGGCCGTCCGGCCGCCAGCAGCGCGGTGGAGAACCGCAGGGTGTGGGCCGCCACCACGTTGTCGTCGCCGAACCCGTGCATCAACAGCAGCGGCCGTGACAGCCGATGGGCGTACGGCACGTGGGAGGACCGCTCGTACTGCTCCGGCAGCACGTCCGGGTGACCGAGGAACCGTTCCTCCCAGTGGGTGTCGTACAGGCGCCGGTCGGTCGGCGCGGCGCCCGCGACGGCCGCGTGGAACACGTCCGGGCGGTGCAGCACCGCGCCGATCGCCAGGTAACCGCCGTACGACCAGCCCCGGATGCCCACCCGTCCCAGGTCCAGGTCCGGGTACCGCCCGGCGGCCGCGCGCAGCGCGTCGACCTGGTCCTCCAGGGGCGCGGTCAGCCGGTCGCCGCGGACAGCCGTCTCCCACGCCCGGCCGCGCCCCGGCGTGCCGCGCCCGTCCGTGACGAGCACCGCGAAGCCCTGCTCGGCGAACCACTGGGCCACCGCCCCGGGCCAGCCGGGGGCCCGCACGGCCAGTTGGAGTCCGTGGCCCCCGTACGGGCTGAGCAGCACGGGCAGCCGGTCCGAGCCGGGAGCGTGCCAGGACGGCAGGTACAGGTGCGAGCGCAGCTCCCGCACGCCCAGCGACAGGTGGACGGGGCGCGGGGTGACCAGCGGCGTCTCGGCGAGCACGCGGATGGTCCCGGCCGGCTCACCGCCACGCAGCACGGTCACGGCGCGCCCGTCCGGCGTGCGGCTGTCCAGCACGACGGTGTCGCCGCCGACCGCCGCCGTGTGGACCCCCGGCTCCCGGCTGAGGCGGCGGAACCCGGAGCCGGGTGCGTACGCCCACACATGGGTCTCGGCGGGGTCCTCGCCCGCGGTGAGGAACACCCGCTCGCCCACGGTGCCCAGGACGGCGCGGACATGGAGCCCCGGCGGGCTCGGCACGTTCCCGATCCGCAGTCCCCGCACGTCGTCCCGGACCACGGTCACCACCGGAACCCCGCCGCCGGTCCGGGCGGGGACGCCCGGGGTGAGCTCCACCCAGGCGGGGTCCGTCCGGCGCACCAGCGGGCGGGTCACGCCCGTGTCCGGTTCGACGGCCAGCAGCTCGGTCGTGCGCTGGTCGCGCGTCTGGACCTCGGCGAAGGGGCCGGTCCCGTCCCAGCCGGCGGCCGTGACGTACTCGAACGCCCGGTCCGTCCAGTCGCCCGGGGGATGGGTCGTGGGCGCGGCGCTCGCCGGTGTGAGGACCGGTGTCCGGCGCCCGTCGAGACGCAGGACGCACAGGGACACCTCCGCGTTGGGGGTGCCGGCCGCCGGGTAGCGGACGGCGCGCGGCGGCCGGGCCGGATCGGCCGGGTCCGCGAGGAACCAGCGCCCCACGCGCGCGTGGTCCGTCCGGACCACCAGGAGGGCGTCCCCGTCCGGCGACCACCAGTACCCCCGCGACCGCCCCACCGACTCGGCCGACACGTGGTCCGACAGCCCATAGGTGACCTCCGGCCCCTCCGGCGCGGCCAGCAGCCGGTCCTCCGCCCCGTCGGCGGTGCGGACCACCCGCACGGCGCCCCCCGTCACGTACGCCACCAGCGAACCGTCCGGCGAGGGTCTCGGGTCGACGGCGGGCCCCGCCGTGGGCACCCGCCACGGCGCACCGCCACCGGTGCGGACCGCCCACACCGCGCCGCCCAGCGCGAACACCGCCACGCGCGCGTGCCGGTCGGCGGCGTACCCCACCACCCCGGTCGACATCACCCCGGCGCGCTCCCGCCGCACCCGCTCCGCCACCGGCACGTCCTCCTCGCCGGCACCCTCCAGGGCGGCGGGATCGGCCAGGAGCCGCTCCTCCCCGTCCTCGTACAGCCACAGCCGCCCCACCGGGTCGGAGCCCGAGCCGGTGCGCACGAACAGCACCCGGGCGCCGTCCGGGGACACGGTGAACGCGCCCGGAACACCGAGCGAGAAGCGGCGCGTACGGGCGAACTGGCGCGGGAAAGCGGGGACGTTCAGGGTGTCGGTCGTGGTCATGGGGCAGATCATGACAGGGACGTAACCTGGGGGGATGCTCTCCGAAGTCACAGCGACCCGCTATGTCACGCCCTTGCGTGAGGGCGGCTCCCTCCCCGGGATCGTCGAGGCCGACGACCTCGGCACGTACGTCATGAAGTTCACCGGCGCGGGCCAGGGCCGCAAGACCCTCGTCGCCGAGGTCGTCTGCGGCGAGCTGGGCCGCCGGCTCGGCCTGCGCGTCCCGGAGCTGGTCACCATCCAGCTCGACCCCGTCATCGGACTCGGCGAGCCCGACCAGGAGGTGCAGGAGCTGCTCAAGGCGAGCGGCGGACTGAACCTCGGTATGGACTACCTCCCGGGCTCCATCGGGTTCGACCCGCTCGCCTACACGATGGACCCGGAGGAGGCGGGCCGGGTCGTCTGGTTCGACGCGCTGATCAACAACGTCGACCGGTCCTGGCGCAACCCCAACATGCTGGTCTGGCACGGACAGCCGTGGCTGATCGACCACGGCGCCACCATGATCTGGCACCACAACTGGCCGGGCGCCCGGGCCTCCGCCGCCAAGCCGTACGACGCCTCCGACCATGTCCTCGCCCCCTTCGCGCCCGACGTCGCCGCCGCGGCGGCCGAGCTCGCCCCCCTGGTCACCGAGGACCTGCTGACCGAGGTGGCCGCCGACGTCCCCGACGAGTGGCTGGTCGACGAGCCGGGCTTCGACACGGCCGACGCGCTGCGCCGCGCCTACGTCGAGGCGCTGCTGCCGCGCGCGGCCACCATCCACGAACGGATCACCCTCGGGGAGCGGACCGGGCGGCGGCCGTCCCAGGCACCCGGCTGGCTCACCGACCACCTGGCCCCCTGGCCGCACCCCACCAAGCAGGACCGCACGAAGGACAGCAGCAAGTGACCGACCGCGACGTCTTCGAGTACGCGCTGCTGCGCGTCGTCCCGCGCGTCGAGCGCGGCGAGTGCTTCA
The DNA here is from genome assembly GCF_043077235.1 of Streptomyces sp. NPDC016309. Taxonomy (NCBI): domain Bacteria; kingdom Bacillati; phylum Actinomycetota; class Actinomycetes; order Kitasatosporales; family Streptomycetaceae; genus Streptomyces; species Streptomyces sp. NPDC016309. Next base: position 29,185 of record NZ_JBIBSG010000003.1, read on the forward strand.
ACGCGGGCGTGGTGGTCTACTGCCGCGCCAAGGCCTTCGTGTGCGCCCGTACGCACCTCGACGAGGCCAAGCTGCGCGCGCTCGACCCGCACGCCGACGTGACCGGCGTCCGGGCCGCGCTGCACGCCGTCGAGGGGGTCTGCGCGGGCGGCGAGCGGGCCGGCCAGGCGGCGCGGGACGACGCCGGGCGGCGCTTCCGCTGGCTGATCGCGCCGCGCTCCACAGTCGTCCAGCCGGGGCCCGTGCACACCGGGCTCACCGCCGACCCCTCGGGCGAGGCGGAGCGGCTGCTCGACCTGCTGGTGCGCTGAGTGACCGGGCGCACCCGGTGGGCCGTTGACACCGGGTGCCAGGGTCTCTAGCGTCTCGTCTGCTGAAGGTACTAAGCGGTCGCTCACCGGCATGGACGTGCCGGTCGAACCGCTTATCCGGGATCCAAGGGCGAGGAGAACCAGCATGTCCACCACCGAGCAGCGCGTCGCCGTCGTGACCGGGGCCGCGCGGGGCATTGGCGCGGCCACCGCGGTCCGGCTCGCGGCCGAGGGCCGCGCCGTCGCCGTACTCGACCTCGACGAGGCGGCCTGCAAGGACACCGTCGAGAAGATCACCGCGGCGGGCGGCAGGGCCATCGCCGTCGGCTGCGACGTCTCCGACGGCGCCCAGGTGGAGGCCGCCGTCGCGCGCGTCGCCGCCGAGCTCGGGGCGCCGACGATCCTCGTCAACAACGCGGGCGTGCTGCGCGACAACCTGCTCTTCAAGATGAGCGAGTCCGACTGGGACATGGTCGTGAACGTGCACCTCAAGGGCGCGTTCCTGATGGCCAAGGCGTGCCAGAAGCACATGGTCGACGCGGGCTTCGGCCGGATCGTCAGCCTCTCCTCGTCCTCGGCGCTCGGCAACCGCGGCCAGGCCAACTACTCCGCCGTCAAGGCGGGCCTCCAGGGCTTCACCAAGACCCTCGCCAAGGAGCTCGGCAAGTTCGGCATCACGGCCAACGCCGTGGCGCCCGGCTTCATCGTCACCGAGATGACCGCGCAGACCGCCGCGCGCGTGGGCATGGGCTTCGAGGAGTTCCAGGCCGCCGCCGCCACCCAGATCCCCGTCCAGCGCGTCGGCCGGCCCGAGGACGTCGCCCACGCGATCGCCTTCTTCACCGGCGACGACGCCGGCTTCATCTCCGGCCAGGTCATGTACGTGGCCGGCGGCCCGCTCAACTGACGAGGAAGTGACGGACATGACCGCAACAGAACTGCCCCCGCTGTCGGGCAAGGTCGCCCTCGTCACGGGCGCCAGCCGCGGCATCGGGTACGGCGTGGCCGAGGCGCTCGTCGCCCGCGGCGACCGGGTGTGCATCACCGGGCGCGGCGAGGACGCGCTCAAGGAGGCCGTGGAGAGGCTGGGCGCCGACCGGGTGATCGGCGTCGCCGGCAAGGCCCACGACGAGGCGCACCAGGCGCTCGCCGTGGAGCGCACCATGGAGGCCTTCGGCCGCGTCGACTTCCTGGTCAACAACGCCGGCACCAACCCGGTCTTCGGCCCGATGGCCGAGCTGGACCTGAACGTGGCGCGCAAGGTCTTCGAGACCAACGTCATCTCGGCGCTCGGGTTCGCCCAGCAGACCTGGAGGGCGTGGCAGAAGGACAACGGCGGTGCGATCGTGAACATCGCGTCGGTCGCCGGTATCGCTCCCTCGCCCTTCATCGGCGCCTATGGCATGAGCAAGGCCGCCATGGTGAATCTGACCCTCCAGCTCGCGCACGAATTCGCCCCGAAAGTCCGGGTCAATGCGATCGCCCCGGCCGTCGTCAAGACGAAATTCGCCCAGGCGCTCTACGAGGGCCGGGAAGCGGAGGCCGCTGCCGCGTATCCGCTGGGCAGGCTCGGTGTGCCCGAGGACATCGGCGGGGCCGCCGCATTCCTCACCTCCGGCCAGTCGGATTGGATCACCGGCCAGACCCTGGTCGTTGACGGCGGAATTTTCCTCAATGCCGGAGTCGGCTGATCCCCTTTTTGCCGATTGACCGTTTAATGCGGTAAGTGCCCCGCCCGGCCACCTCATTGACCTGGCGGGGCACTGCGGTATGGTCGGCCGACCCATGGCTGAACGAGGAGCGTGCGCACGTGTTCAACCGGACCAGTCTGCAGGCGGCTGCAGCCCTTGCGTCCATATCCCTGCTGGCGGGATGCAGCCTCTTTTCGGGCGATGACGCCGATGGGGAGAACAAGATCGTTGTCGGCACGACGAGCGCGCCCACCACGCTCGACCCCGCTGCGGCCTGGGACAACTCCTGGGAGCTCTACCGGAACGTCTTCCAGACCCTTCTGAGCTTCCCCACCGGCAGTGCGACGCCCCAGCCGGACGCGGCCGAATGCAAATTCACCGACACCGTGAGCAAAGTCTTCGAGTGCCGGCTCAAGGACGGGCTGACCTTCTCCGACGGGGCCAAGCTCGACGCCGCCGCCGTGAAGCACTCGATCGACCGGATCCGCACGATCAACGCGAAGGGCGGCCCCGCCCCGCTCCTCGGATCGCTCGACAAGATCGTCACCAGCGGTGACACGCTCGTCACGTTCCACCTGAAGGAATCCGACGCCACCTTCCCGTTCATCCTGGCCACCCCGGCCATGTCCATCGTGCCGCCCGGGAAGTACCCCGCGGACGCGCTGCGCGAGGACGGCAAGGTCACCGGCTCCGGCCCGTACGTGCTGGACTCCTACCAGGAGGGCGCCCAGGCCGAGCTGACCCGGAACACCACCTACAAGGGGTTCGCCAACCGCAAGAACGACGCCGTCACCATCCGGTACTTCAAGGAGTCCGAGGCGATGGTCGGCGCGCTGCGGAAGAAGGAGATCGACGCGACCTACCGCGGTCTGACCGCGGAGGAGGTCGTCCAGCTCGAGGAGAAGAAGCCGGAGAACGAGGGCCTCCAGCTCGTCGAGTCCACCGGTGCCGACATCCGTTACCTGGTGTTCAACGCCGAGGACCCCTCCGTGAGCAAGCTCGCCGTCCGGCAGGCGATCGCCCAGGTCGTCGACCGTGACGCGCTCGTCGCCAAGGTGTACCAGGGGACCGCCGAGCCGCTGTACTCCATGGTCCCCAAGGGCATCGCGGGCCACACCACCGCCTTCTTCGACCGGTACGGCGAGCCGGACGTCACCAAGGCGAAGAAGCTGCTGGGCGAGGCGGGTGTCGACGGGCCGGTCAAGCTGACGCTCTGGTACACCACCGACCGCTACGGCTCCGGCACGGAGCCGGAGTTCAAGGAGCTCAAGCGGCAGCTCGAGGCGTCCGGGCTGTTCCGGGTCACCGTGCAGGGCAAGCCCTGGAAGGAGTTCCAGGCGGGCTACCAGAAGGGTGAGTACCCGGCGTTCGGACGAGGCTGGTTCCCCGACTTCCCGGACCCGGACAACTTCATCGCCCCGTTCGTCGGCAAGGAGAACGTGCTGAACACGCCGTACGTCCGGCCGGAGATCACCGACCAGCTTCTGCCCAAGTCCCGCAAGGTCAGCGACCGCGGCGCGGTCACGGAGGAGTTCGAGCGGGCGCAGCAGATCCTCGTGGACGACGTCCGGCTGCTGCCGCTGTGGCAGGGCAAGCTCTACATCGCCGCGAGCGAGGAGATCGCGGGCGGCGAGCGGGCGCTGGACCCGCAGACGGTCATGCAGATGTGGGAGCTCCAGCGCAAGACGAGCTGGTAGTACGGCCCGGAGGGCCAGGAACGGACCGGCCGGACGGCGGCCCCGCGCGGGGTCACCGCCCGGCCGGTCCGCGTTCTCCCGGTACGCCCTGGAGGCCCGCCCTCCCGGCGCGGCGTCGAGGAGGGGGCCGTCCTTCCGCCGGTATCCCGCCCGCCTTCCGCCGGTATCCCGGCCGTCCTTCCGCCGTCCTTCCGCCGGTATCCCGGCCGTCCGTCCGCCCGTTCCTCCGTCGGAAGATCATCCGGCGGGTCCGTTGTCAGTGGTCACCGGTAAGTTCTGTGAACAGACAAGGCGATCACCCCACCGGAGGTTGTTGACGTGACCGACACCGACATGCTGCCCGAGTCCTGGCGCGGCGTCCTCGGCGACGAGCTGCAGAAGCCGTACTTCAAGCTGCTCACCGAGTTCGTCGAGGAGGAGCGGGCCAAGGGGCCGGTCTACCCGCCGCGCGAGGAGGTGTTCGCCGCCCTGGAGGCCACTCCGTACGACAAGGTCAAGGTCCTCGTCCTGGGTCAGGACCCGTACCACGGCGAGGGCCAGGGGCACGGCCTGTGCTTCTCGGTGCGCCCCGGCGTCAAGACCCCGCCCTCGCTGCGCAACATCTACAAGGAGATGCAGGAGGAGCTCGGCCACCCGGTCCCGGACAACGGCTATCTGATGCCCTGGGCCGAGCAGGGCGTCCTGCTCCTCAACGCGGTGCTCACGGTCCGGGCCGGCGAGGCGAACTCCCACAAGGGCAAGGGCTGGGAGAAGTTCACGGACGCGGTGATCACCGCCGTGGCGTCGCGGCCCGACCCGGCCGTGTTCGTCCTGTGGGGCAATTACGCGCAGAAGAAGCTGCCGCTGATCGACGAGACCCGACACGTGGTGGTCAAGGGCGCGCACCCCTCGCCGCTGTCCGCGAAGAAGTTCTTCGGCTCGCGTCCCTTCACGCAGATCGACAAGGCCGTCGCCGACCAGGGGCACGACCCCATCGACTGGCGCATCCCCGACCTGGGCTGACCGGTCCGGCCGCCGCGCTCGGGACGACCGGCCGGCCGGCGGACGGCCACACGGCGGCAGTGCGTGCGGGACGCCGCGGGCCGGGCGAGACTTTGCGGACACGACCCAGCGTCGGAACACCGGCCTCCGGGACTTCGCCGGCTCCCGGCTCCCGGGCCGGGTCGCCGACGGACGAGCGGAGGCCGCAGTGCGGGAGCAGCAGCAGGACGCGTCGGACGCGCCGGAGGAGGCGGTCCTCACCAGGATGGGGCAGACCATGATGCTGCTCCATGGCGGTGACCGGGAGGAGGCGCGCAATCGTTTCGGTGCGCTGTGGCGGCGGCTCGGCCCCGACGGCGACCCGGTGCAGCGGTGCACGCTCGCGCACTGCATGGCCGACGCCCAGGACGACCCCTACGACGAGCTGGCCTGGGACCTGCGGGCGCTGACCGCGGCGGAGGAGGCGACGGGCGAGCCCCGCGCGGAGCTGCGGGCCCTGTACCCGTCGCTGCACCTCGACCTGGCGGCCGACTACGCCGGGCTGCGGCGCCCGGAGGTGGCGCGGATCCACCTGGACCGCGCCCGCGCCGCCTCGGTCACCCTGGCCGACGACGGCTACGGCGACGCCGTCCGCGCCGCCATCGCCCGCCTGGCCCGCCGCCTGGCCGCCGACTGAGCGGGGCCCGCGGGTGGGCGGGAGCCCGCGGGTGGGCCGAGCGGGACTCCACGGGCCGCGCCGGGCCGGGGGCCGGTCGGGCGGGCGGGTGGCGTCAGTGGCCGTAGGCCTCCCGGCAGAGCTGGGCCTGGCGGCTGTGCGGGTCCCAGCCGCCGTAGCTCCGGCCGAGGGCGCAGACGTCGGGGACGGTGTCCGGGACGGCCGGCACCGCGGGGGGCCGGATCCGGGGGAGCTGGTCGCGCAGCCGTTCCGGTGACGGGACCCGGGCCGGGCGCTCGGCCCGCGGCGTGGCGCGCGGCGGCGCGGACGGCGCGGCGGCGGCCGGGGCGCCGTGGTGGGGCCCGGCCGCGGCAGGCCGCCCGCGCGGGGCGGGCGGCGTCACGGGGGGCGGAAGCGCGGCCTCCAGGGCCTCCCGCGCGGGGCCCTCGACGATCTGCGGCGCCACGTCCTGGCGCGCCGCCCCGCTCGCCTCCGGGGCCGCCGGTACGGGGCGCGGCCCCTGGTCCACCGACACGCAACCGGAAACGGCCGCCACGGCCACGGTCACCAGGACCTTCGCTGTCATTCTCGTTCGTTGCACCCCGCAACTCTGCGGGGTGACCGGGCGCTTGGGGATCCCTACCGGCCGTTATTGCTCCGCACGGGTGATGGGCGCGGCCGGCCGGTCACCGAGCATGCCGCCGAGCAACTCGCCGAAGCCGGCGCGCAGTTCCGCGACGGTCGGGACGGCGGTGTGGAACGTCCCCACCGCGACGGAGAACAGCATCCCCTCGCACCAGGCCACCAGGGACAGGGTGTGGCGCTCCGGCCGCACCGACCCGGCCGCCCGCATCAGCGCGGTCAGCGGTTCCCGGAACCGGCGCCCGGTCTCGTCGTAGAACGTCCGCAGCTCGGGGCGCCGGGTGGCCTCGAGGCCCAGCTCGTACCGCGCCACGAGCAGCTCGCGGTGGCCGGTCAGGTAGCGGTGCAAGGTCTGGGACAGGGCGTCCAGCAGTCCGTCGATCCCCTCGCCCGGTGCCGGCATCCCCTCCAGGGACAGCACCTGCGCCTCCCGGTCGGCGAGCCGCCGCACCGCCGCCTCCAGCAGCGCCTGGCGGGTGCGGGCGTAGTTGGACGTGGAGCCCTGGGGCAGTCCGGCGGCCTCGTCCACGGCGCGGTGGGTCAGCCCGCGCATGCCCCGCTCCGCGAGCAGGGCGAGTGCGGCGTCGGCGATCAGGTCGGCACGTGCGGTCATGACCCCAACCTACCGCCCTCACTACATCCGTAGTACCTTGATGGCGTCACTACAGATGTAGTTCCGACTCTCGGAGGAGTCATGGACAAGCGCACCGTCACGCCCCGTGCCGTCGTCGTCGGCAGCGGCATCGGCGGACTCACCGCCGCCGTCGCCCTGCACCGGAGCGGCTGGCACGTCACCGTCCTGGAGCGCGCCCCGTCGCTGCGGCCCGTCGGCGCCGGCATCGGCCTCGCGCCCAACGCCCTGCGCGCCCTCGACGTCATCGGCCTCGGCGACGAGATCCGCGCCCTGGCCGCCTGGCAGGGCGACGGCGGCATGCGCACCGCCCACGGCCGCTGGCTCGCCCGCACCGACGCCCGGGCCGCCGCCGAGCGGTACGGCGGCCCGCTGGTCGTGGTCCACCGGGCCACGCTCATCGACACCCTCGCCGCCCGCCTCCCGGACGGAACCGTCCGCACCGGCGCCCCCGCCACGCTCACCGACCCCGGAACGGCCGCCACCGGGCACCGCGCCGTGGTCACCACCCCGGACGGCGACATCGAGGCCGACCTCGTGGTCGGCGCCGACGGCATCAACTCGGCCGTACGCCCCGTCCTGTTCCCCGCCCACCCCGCGCCCGAGTACACCGGACTCACGAGCTGGCGCGTCGTCGTGCCCGCCCCCCGCCGGCCCTTCGCCCCGCACGAGTCCTGGGGGCGCGGCGCACTGTGGGGCACCCAGCCGCTCAAGGACGGCCGTGTCTACGCGTACGCGGCGGCCGTCGCCCCGGCCGGCGGGCGGGCCCGCGACGACGAACGCGCGGAGCTGGTGCGCCGCTTCGGCGCCTGGCACGACCCCATCCCCGAGATCCTCGCCACCATCACCCCCGACCAGGTCCTCCGGCACGACATCCGCCACCTCACCACCCCGCTGCCCGCCTTCCACCGCGGCCGGACCGCCCTGCTCGGCGACGCCGCCCACCCCATGGCGCCCACCCTCGGCCAGGGCGGCAACCAGGCCATCGAGGACGCCATCGTGCTCGCCCACCACCTGGCGCCCCACCACGACACCGGCGCCGGCCTCGCCGCGTACTCGGCCGCCCGGGTGCCCCGCACCACCGGAGTCGTGCGCACCTCCGCGCGCGTGGCCCGGCTGCTGACCCGCACCAGCGCCCCGGTCGTCGCCCTCCGCGAGACGCTGATGGGCCTCGTCCGCCTCGCCCCCGGCCTCGGCCTGCGCGCGTTCGACGGCATCGCCGACTGGCGGCCGCCCCAGCACACGTATTCTGACCGGGCGCGCCGGCACGACGACGGTGGCGTACGGCGATAGGGAGAGCGTTGTGAGGATCGGCTGCATCGGACTCGGCGACATCGCGCAGAAGGCCTACCTGCCGGTGCTCGCCACCGTCCCCGGCGCCGAACTGCACCTCCAGACCCGCACCCCCGCCACCCTCACCCGGGTCGCCGCGACCTACCACGTGCCCGCCGGCCGGTGCCACACCGACCTGGACGCGCTGCTCGCCGCCCGCCCCGACGCCGCGTTCGTGCACGCCCCGACGTCCGTGCACGCCGAGATCGTCACCCGCCTGCTGGAGGCGGGGGTGCCCACGTACGTCGACAAGCCGCTGGCGTACGAACTCGACGAGTCCCGCCGCCTGGTGGAACTCGCCGAGCGGCGCGGCGTCGGCCTCGCCGTCGGCTTCAACCGCCGCCTCGCCCCCGCCTACGCCCAGTGCGCGGACCACCCGCGCGAGCTGATCCTCATGCAGAAGAACCGGATCGGCCTGCCCGAGGACCCGCGCACCCTCGTCCTGGACGACTTCATCCACGTCGTGGACACCCTCCGGTTCCTGCTGCCCGGCCAGGTCGAGAACACCGACGTACGCGCCCGGATCCGCGACGGGCTGCTGCACCACGTGGTGCTTCAGCTCTCCGGGGACGGCTTCACCGCCATCGGCATGATGAACCGCATGAACGGCTCCACCGAGGAGGTCCTCGAGGTGTCCGGCCAGGACACCAAGCGCCAGGTCCTCAACCTCGCCGACGTCGTCGACCACAAGGGCCAGCCCAGTGTCCGGCGGCGCGGCGACTGGGTGCCGGTCGCCCGCCAGCGCGGCATCGAGCAGACCGTGCACGCCTTCCTCGACGCCGTACGGGCCGGAAGGACGCTCAGCGCCCGGGACGCACTCGCGACCCACGAGCTGTGCGAGCGGGTGGTACGGGAGTGCCTGGAGCAGGCCGCCGCCTGACCACCCGGCCGGCCCCGGCGGCGCACAGCGCGGCCAGCACGGCCACCGCCGCGTACACGGCCCAGTCACCGAACCGGACGTACGGCGTAGTCGCCCCGGCGAGCGGGACCTCGTACACGGCGGCCCCGCTCACCTCCGTGCCGAGCGGCGCCCCCACCCGCCCGCCGTCCGGGCCGTACACCGCGCTCACCCCGGTCAGCGTCGCGTGCACCACCGGCCGCCCCGTCTCGGCCGCCCGCAGCGCCGCCAGCGACGCGTGCTGACCCGGCGCCCAGCTCTCCTGGAACGTCGACGTCGCCGACTGCGCCACCAGCAGCTCCGCCCCCTCCCGGGCCAGGTGCCGGCTCATGTCGGGGAACGCGGACTCGAAGCAGACCAGCGGGCCCACCCGCGGGCCCCGCTCCCCGACCGTCATCACCACCGGGCGCTCGCCGCGCCGCCGGTCCTCGGCCGCCGCCTTGCCGACGGAGGTGGCCCAGCCCAGCAGCGACCGGAAGGGGACGTACTCTCCGAACGGCACCAGCCGCATCTTGTCGTACCGGTCACCGGTGATGCCCTCCGGGCCGACGAGGACGCTGCTCTTGTAGATGCCCGGCCGGTCGGACCGGCGCGCGTCCACGTTCACCAGCACCGGGGCGCCGACCTCGCGCGCCAGCGCCGCCAGCCGGGCGCTGTACCCGGGCCGGGCCGCCAGGTCCGTACCGACGCTGCTCTCGCCCCACACCACCAGGTCCACGTCCCGGCCGGCCAGCTCCCGCGTCAGCTCCTCGCCCCGGTCGAACCGCCGCTCCGGACCGTCCGCCCCGCCGATGACACCGGGCTGCACCACGCCCACCCGCACCCGCCCGGCCGGCTCCGGGCCCGGCACCCACCGCGCCGCCGCCCCCACGGCGACCCCGCACACCACCAGGCCGGCCACGGCGGCGCGGCGCAGCGAGGGGACCGCCACCAGAAGGACCACCGCCGTGTTGACCGCCACCACCAGCAGGCTCACCAGCCACACCCCGCCCACCGCGGCCACCCGCAGCACGGCCGGCACCTGCCATTGACTGGCGCCCAGCAGCCCCCACGGACCGCCCAAGCCCTCCCAGGACCGGGCCAGTTCCACCATCAGCCAGCCCGACGGGACGACGGCGAGCGCGGCCGCGCCCCGGGCCGGGGACGGCGCCCCGCCCAGCATCCGGCGCACCAGCACCCCCCACGGCGCCCACAACAGCCCGAGCAGCGCCGCCAGCAGCAGGATGAACACGTGCAGGCTCGGCATCAGCCAGTGGTGCACGGCCAGCATGAAACCGACCCCGCCCAGCCAGCCGTCCAGCGCGGCCCGGCGCCCGGTGGGAGCCGTACGGACCAGCAGCATCCACGGCACCAGCGCCAGGTACGCCCACCACCACAGGGACGGCGCCGGAAAGGCCGCCGCGGGCAGCGCCCCGGCGGCCGCCGCGGCCGTACCGCGCCACCACGGGGACAGCGGCGCACCCGCCCCACCACCCGGCCGGCCCACTGGAATCCGCATACCGCGCCTCCTCGCGCCCAGGGGCCCGCTGACGCCTCCAGTGTGCGGGAGCGGGTCATTCCGCCGACAGTACGCCCCCGGTGCGCCGCCACTTCTCGTGCACCACCACCGTGCTCAGCCGCCAGCCGCCCCCGGTGCGCGCCATGGCGAACGCGTACCGCCCGCCCGAGACGACGTCGTCCCCCGCCGTCATCCGCATCGGGTTCACGTAGTCGGCGAACGCCCGGGCGCGGTCGCCCGGGTAGCCGCCCAGGTCCTCGATGGTCACCCGCCGGTTGACGATCAGGTGCTGCCGCACGGGGAAGTGCGCCATCGTCTCCGCCAGCCAGTCCGCCACCTCACCGGCCCGTCCGGCGACACCGCCCGCGGCCCGGTAGTCGGCGTGGCCGTCCTCGGTGAACAGCCCCCGGTAGGCGCCCCAGTCGGCGTCGTCCACGGCCACCGCGTACCGGGTGATCAGCTCGTCGATGGCCAGCCGGTCCATCACGGTCGCGAGGTCCACGCGCTGCGTCATCGCCTCAGTGTCGGGCAGCGGCGGCCGCGGGCCAAGAGCCGTGCACCGCCCCGTCCGGGGCCGTCCTCCCCGCGTCCTCCCGGCGTCCTCCCGGCGTCCTCCGGGCGTCCTCCGGGCGTTCCTCAGGCCGCTTCCCAATGGTGGGCCCGCCCGCCGCGCCACTCCACCAGATGGGGGTCGTCCAGGGAGATGTCCGCCTCGTCCAGCCCGGAACGGCGCAGGAACTCGACGAGGTCCGCGTCGTTGTGGGCCAGTCCCACGATCTGCCCCCGTACGGTCACGCGCCGTCCGCCGCCGGGGGAGGGGCGGTGCACGACGACGGGTGTCTGCCAGGCCATGGGACCAGGGTGCGCCGTACGGCGGGTGATCGCAGCCCGGGCGCCGCGCGGCCCGCTCCTCCGGGCGGCCTCCCGGGGCCAGGGCCCGGACGCGTGCCCGCGAATCACACGGGGTGTGAACGGAACGCATGCATATATGCGCCGTGCGCCCTCGTGCCCACCCCCGGCGCGCGGCAGGCTCTGTCGTACGTGTTCGGGACGGAGGACCCGGGCATCGGGGCCGCCGGTCACCCCCCCTGCCGGCGGCCCCCGCCCATGCCCGGCCGCTTTCCGCCACCCGTGCCCGGCCGCTCCCCGCCGCCAGGCCCGGCCCCGCCCGTGCCCCCGCCGTCACGGCACCCGGACCCGCCGCCTCCGCCGGGGCGCCGTCATGGGGCCAGGGACCGCCAGATGCGCTCCGGCAGGTCCCGGGCGGCCTCGTCGAGATCGACGTCCTCGATGCCGGAGAGCCAGCGGCGGGCCACGGCGACGACCGGGCCGAGGGCCAGGGACTCGATCAACGGCAGCGGCAGTGGCGCGAGTTCGCCCGACTCGACACGGGGCTGTATCCACTGGGCGAAGGCCGAGAGCCGGGCCTCCTGGGTGTCGCGCAGCTCCTGGCCCCTGGCCATCCCGTGGCGGTCGGCCGTGGAGGAGTGCAGCAGCAGCGCGGCGGCCCGGTGTTCCCGGACGAACCCCAGGTAGGCCTCGACGAGGGCGCGGACACCCGCGCGGGCGCTGTCCGCGCCCAGGAGGGCGGTGGCCAGCTCCTCCAGCAGGCGCCCCAGCCAGCGGTGCGTCAGGGCCGCGACGAGGCCGTCGATACTGCCGAAGTGGTGGTACAGGCTGCCCAGGCTGACCCCGCTCGTCCGGGTGACGGCGGCGACGGTGACGCCCCGCTCGCCCTCGGCGGAGTAGACGCGCAACGCGGCGTCCAGGAGGAGATCGGCGGTCACCTCACCGCGTTGCTGCTTGGGGCTCACGAGGTTCCTTTCGGGGCTCCGTCCGGAGTAGATTTCCAGAGCGACTTTCTAGAAACTGATTCCAATATCGTACGGGGCTGACGTGGTGGAGCTGAGGGGGAGCGGCGCCGAGCCGCTGGAGACGGACGACCCGCGCAGGATCGGTCCGATCCCGCTGGCGGGCAGGCTCGGGGCCGGCGGCATGGGGCGGGTGTACCTGGGCGTCCATGAGGGCCGGTACGTCGCCGTCAAGCAGTTACTGGCCTCCGTGGTCGGGGAGGACGCGGACTTCCTGCGCCGCTTCGGGCACGAACTGGACAACATCGCCCGGCTGCCCGCCGGGGCGACCGCGCCGCTGATCGCCGGCGACCGTGCCGCGCGCCCGCCGTGGTTCGCCACCGCGTACGTCCCCGGGCTCACCCTGCGCGAGGCCGTCGAGCTGAACGGCGACCCCCTGCCCGCCCGGGCGCTGTGGCTGCTGCTCCGCGAGGCGGCCGCCGCCCTCGCGCCCGTACACGCGCTGGACATGGTGCACCGGGACCTCAAGCCGTCCAACGTCATGCTGACCCTGGACGGCCTCACACTGATCGACTTCGGTGTGGCCCGGGCCGCCGAGCAGAGCCGGCTCACGAGGACCGGCATGGTCGTGGGGACGCCCGCCTACATGGCGCCCGAACAGGCCTCCGGCTCGCGCCGGTTGAGCGGCGCCACCGACGTGTTCGCCCTGGGGTCGGTCCTCGCGTACGCGGCGTGCGGCCGGCCGCCCTTCGGCAACGAGTCGGGGCACGGGGTGCTGTATCGCATCGTGCACGAGCAGCCCGATCTGGAGCCGCTGCGGGAACGGGAGCCGGACCTCGCCGAGGTGGTCGCGGCCTGCCTGGACAAGGACCCGGACAGGCGCCCCACCGCCGCCGGACTCCTCGCGACCGCCGCCCGGCGCGGCCCCTTCACCGCCCCGCTCTGGCCGGAGGCCGTCACCGCGGTCCTCTCGGAGCGGGCCGCCTTCGCGGCGGACGTGCGGCGGATCGACGTACCGACGCTCCCGCTCACCAGCGGGCCGGACCCCGCCCAGGGCCCGGACCCCGCCCAGGGCCCGGACACCGCCCCGGACGCGGCCCCCGGTCGGGCGCCCGACCGAGCGCCCGACCGGAAGACGGAGCCGGAACCGGAGCCGGAGCGGGCGCCGGAACCGGATCGGGCGCCGAAGGCGGCGGCAGCGGCGCGGCCCGAACGCAGCCGCCGCACCCGCGTGCTGCTGGCCGCCGTCCCGGTGGTCGTGGTGGTGGGCGGTACGACACTCGCCGTCCAGCTCCTGCCCCACACGTCCGCGCCCCGCGCCGAGGGCCCGGTCTCGCCGTCCGCCTCCGCCCCGGCGCGGGGCGGGCCGCCCCCGTCGGCGGCGGGCGGGGCCCCGGCGGGCACGGCGTCCCCCGCGGCCTCGCCGGGCACCTCACCGGCCGGGAAGACGCCCGGCGGGGGCGCCGGGAGCGCCGGGGCCGTGCCGCCCGGAGCGGTCGCGGCGGGCGCGGCCGGTACGGCGGGCGGGGTCCCGGCCGGGGGCGCCGGGGGAGCCGGGTCCGGCGGAACGTCCCCGGCGTCCGGCGGATCGGGTACGAGCACCTCGGGCGGCTCCACGGCGACGTCCGGCGGCACGAGCGGCACCAGCGGCACGAGCGCCGGCGGCACCGGAGGGTCCGGCGGCTCCTCCACCAGCACGTCCGGCGGGTCCGGCACGAGCACGTCCGGCGGAGGAACGTCCGCGCCCCCGGCGTCCGGCACTCTCCGCTACCGCAACGGCGACAACGGCAGGTGCGTCACCCAGGTCTACGGCGCGGCCGACCACGGCAACTGCGCCGACTCGACCGCCCGGTGGACGGTGCGGAGCACCTCGGGCGGGAGCTTCAGGCTGGTCAACCAACAGACCGGCCAGTGCCTGTACTCGAACGGGCTGGGCCAGGCCGTCTTCGTGGGTGACTGCGCGCAGGACATCGGCCGGCTGTGGCGCAGCGGTTCGGGCGGCAGCCTCCGCAGCGACTACGGCGGCGGCTGCCTCGACCTGGGCATGAGCAGCGGACTGGTGACGAAGACGTGCGCGGGGGAGGCGTCGCAGCGCTGGACGGGACAGACCTAGGTCGTGTCCTGTCGGTCGGGCCGGGTCGGTGAGCGGCCTCCTCCGTCGTGCGACGCACGGCGGAGGAGGCCAGGCGTGGCGGCCTCTGGGGCAGGGCGGCCCGGCGGGTGGCCCTACGCGGCCCGGGCGATGTCGCCCTGTTGCGACGTCCGGGCCCACTGGACGACCAGGGCGCTGTAGATGCGCTGCTCGTCCTCCGAGAGCTGCCCGCCAGAACGCGCCCACAATTCACGGATCGCCGCGTTCAGCGCGTCGGCATCCGGGGTGGGCAGCTCGGCAGGGGATCGGGTCATGGCATCCAGCGTAGGCGGACCCTCCGCCGATCCCCCCACTCGTCGGCCACTTTGTGACGAAGCTCCCGAACGGTGTGTGACGAAGCTCGCGCCGCCGGGCCCCGTCCTCCGGGCGGGGGGACGGTCAGCCCGCCGACTCGCCCGCGTGCGGGCTGAGGACACCCATCCCCACCAGCGCGAGCAGCACCAGGCCCAGCAGGATCCGGTAGATCACGAACGGCATGAAGCTCTTGGTGGTGATGAACTTCATGAACCACGCGATCACCGCGTACCCCACGCCGAAGGCGATGATCGTCGCGAAGATCGTCGGGCCCCACGACACATGACCGCCCTCGCTGGCGTCCTTCAGCTCGAAGAGGCCGGACGCGAGTACCGCCGGGATGGCGAGCAGGAAGGAGTAGCGTGCCGCCGCCTCGCGGGTGTAGCTCATCAGCAGGCCGCCGCTGATCGTCGCGCCGGACCGGGAGACACCGGGGATCAGCGCCATCGCCTGGCACATGCCGAAGATCAGGCCGTCCTTGACGCCCAGGTCCCGCAGCGTCTTGCGCTCCGGGGCGGCGCGGTGCCGGCCGCCCTCCTCGACCCGGGCCGCCAGCCGGTCGGCGATGCCGAGCACGACGCCCATCACGATCAAGGTGGTCGCGATCAGCCGCAGGTCGCGGAACGGGCCCTCGATGTGGTCCTTGAGCGTGACGCCCAGCACGCCGATCGGGATCGAGCCGACAATCACCAGCCAGCCCATCTGGGCGTCGTGGTCGCCGCGCATCTCCTTGTTCGTCAGCGAGCGGAACCAGGCCGAGACGATCCTCGCGATGTCCTTGCGGAAGTAGATGAGGACGGCCGTCTCCGTGCCGATCTGGGTGATCGCCGTGAAGGCAGCGCCCGGGTCGTGCCAGCCCGCGAAGGCCGCGGTGAGGCGCAAGTGCGCGCTGGATGAAATGGGGAGGAACTCCGTCAGCCCCTGGACGAGCCCGAGGATGAGTGATTCGAACCAATTCATGGGGCTACGGCCGTCCCGAAGGTGCTCGTGCGGTCAATGGGGGGCGGCCGTTGATCGACGGCCGGTCGGTGCGCAGCGTACAGCCCTCAGATGAATGGACCGGTCACAGGACCCGGCCAGGGGACCCCGTCACAGGGCGACGGCCAGGACCCGGCCACAGGATCCGGCCGCGGGACCCGCCCCGGTCTCCCCGGGCCCGGGCAGGTTCCGGCCCCGTCTCCGCCGGGCCGGCTCCAGGGCCGGACTCAGGACTCGACCGGCCCCGCCGTGGTCCAGCCGGCAGCCCGCACGTGCGGGGTCAGGCCGTCGCCGTGGGCCTCCTCGCCGCAGTGGCGGCAGACCACGACCGGGTCGAGCCGGGCGCCGCAGGAGTGCTCGACCACGGTCGGCGGCTCGTCGTTGAGGTGCCGGTCGCCCCAGGCCATGAGGGTGAGCAGCACGGGATGGAGGTCGCGCCCGGCGTCGGTGGGGCGGTACTCGAAGCGCTGGGGGCGCTCGCTGTACGGGACCTTCTCCAGGATGCCCGCCCCGACGAGGCGGCGGAGGCGGGCGGTGAGGATGTCGCGCGGGGCGCCGGTGTTGCGGGCGATCCGGTCGAAGCGGCGTACGCCCAGGAACACCTCGCGCAGCACCAGCAGCGAGTACTTCTCGCCCACCAGCGCCAGGGTGTCCGCGATCGAGCAGGGGCGTGGGTCCTTCATGCGGCTCCTCCGTGCCGGCCACGGGGCTGTTCCCGGGTGGGTGTCCCTTCCGGCGGCCAGCCTAGAAGGCATGGGTTGGATTTCCCAACCCACTCAGCTATGTTACCGATGAGTGTTGGTCCAGTTTTCCAACTCACCTCCCGCGAGCGAGGAGCCGTACCCATGCGCGACGCCGTCATCGTCGAGGCCGTCCGGACCCCCATCGGCAAGGGCAAGAGGAACGGGGCCCTGGCCGGAACCCACCCCGTCGAACTGCTCTCCCACACCCTCCGCGCGCTCGTCGAGCGCAGCGGCATCGATCCCGTCCTCGTCGACGACGTCATCGGCGGCTGCGTCGACCAGGTCGGCGAGCAGGCCATGAACACCACGCGGTACGCCTGGCTCGGCGCCGGACTGCCCGACTCGGTGCCCGCGACCACCGTGGACCGCCAGTGCGGCTCCTCCCAGCAGGCCGTCCACTTCGCCGCCCAGGGCGTGCTCTCGGGGGCGTACGACATCGTCGTCGCGTGCGGGGTCGAGTCGATGAGCCGTGTCCCCATGTGGTCCAACGTGCCGCCCGGTGCCGACCCCTTCGGCCCCGGTGTCGCCGCCCGCTATCCCGAGGGCCTGGTCCCGCAGGGCATCAGCGCCGAACTGATCGCCGCCAAGTGGTCCATCGGGCGCACCGCGATGGACGAGTACGCGGTGACCTCGCACCGGCGCGCCGCCCGGAGCTGGGAGGACGGGCTGTTCGACGCCGAGGTCGCGCCCCTGGCGGACCTCCGGCGCGACGAGTGCGTCCGGCCCGGCACGACCACGGAGGTCCTGGCCGGCCTGCGGCCCGCGTACCACGACCCGGCCTTCGCCGAACGGTTCCCGCAGATCGACTGGTCCGTCACCGCGGGCAACGCCAGCCCCATCAACGACGGGGCGTCGGCCGTCCTCGTCATGGCCGGCGACACCGCCCGGGCGCTGGGGCTGCGCCCGCTCGCCCGGCTGCACAGCTTCGCCGTCACCGGCTCCGACCCGCTGCTGATGCTGACCGGGGTGATCCCCGCGACCGAGAAGGTGCTGCGCAAGGCGGGGCTCCGGCTCGACGACATCGACCTGTTCGAGGTCAACGAGGCCTTCGCCGCCGTCGTCCTCGCCTGGCAGCAGGAGACCGGCGCCGACCTCGACCGGGTCAACGTCCACGGCGGCGCCATCGCGCTCGGCCACCCGCTGGGCGCCAGCGGCACGCGGCTGACGACCACCCTCGTCCACGCCATGCGGGAACGCGGCGCGCGCTACGGCCTCCAGACGATGTGCGAGGCCGGCGGACTGGCCAACGCGATGATCCTCGAAGCGGTGTGACCCCCGGACACCGCACCCCGGCCCCCCGGCTCCCGCCCGCCGCCGCCCACCGACCACCGCCGGCCGGTGGGCCGGTGGGCCGGGCTGACGGCGGTCTAGCGGGCGCGCAGGCGGTGGCGCTTGCACCAGGCGACGGTCGCCGCGCCCAGCCCGCTCAGCACGATGAACCCCATGGCGAACAGGAAGGCGGGCGAGGTCGGCGACGCCGCCTCGCTCCCGGCCACCACGTACGCCGCCGTGTTGGGGACCGAACCCAGCCCCGTGGCCAGCAGGAACGGCAGGTAGCCCATCCGCGACACCGCGGCGCAGTAGTTGGCGGCGGCGAACGGCACCCCCGGGAACAGCCGGATCGCCAGCATGGAACGGAACCCGTGCCGGCTCAACTGCCCGTCCGCCGCCTCCAGCCAGCGCCCCCGCACCAGGGGCCGCAGCGCGTCCTGCCCCAGCACCCGGCCGAGCCCGAACGCGATCCCCGCGCCCAGCACCGTCCCGGTGACCGCCGCCGCGAGCCCCGCCTGTGAGCCGAACAGCGCGCCGGCCGCCAGGTTCAGGATCGGCCGCGGCACGAAGGCGGCGGTGCACAGCCCGTACGCCAGCGCGAACAGCACCACCGCGCCCGCGCCGCCGACCTGTGGCGGCCAGCCCGCCGACAGCAGCCGCTGTGGCTCGTACAGCACCACGGTCACCGCCGCCGACGCCAGGAGCGCGAGCAGTAGCGACAGCCGCGACCAGGGCGACAGCAGGACACGGGAGCAGCGGACGGCGAGACCGGCCTGGGGCCTGGTGACGGGGTCGAGCATCCGGGGAGACTAACCGACGCGGCCCGGTGATCGCCGTAACGCCCGCCTCACGTACGCGTCTCGCGCATCCGTAACGCCCGCCTCGCGCACCCGTCTCGCGCATCCGTAACGCCCGCCCACGGCCCCGCCCACCGCCACGGGCGCCCCAGGGGCACCGCCCTCCCGGGCGCCCCGAAAACCGGTCGACCACGCCCACCCGGCTGCGCCATGATCGGCCCATGTTCCGGTACGCCTTCCACTCGAGCCCGTCCGCTGTCGCGGACGCGCCGAAGGCTGCCGTCACCCCGGCGCTCCTGATCCTCGACGGCGCCCGAAGCTGACCCTCCCCGGATCGTCCGGCGGACCCCGCAGGGGGAGGGTCGGCCGGGCCGCGGGGTCCCCTCAACGCTTCGAGTTCCGGGAAGGAACCGCGAACAGCCATGTCCAAGACGGCGTACGTGCGGACCAAGCCGCACCTCAACATCGGCACCATGGGCCACGTCGACCACGGCAAGACCACCCTGACCGCCGCCATCACCAAGGTGCTCAGCGAGCGCACCGGCAGCGGCACCTCCTACGTGCCCTCCGACCGGATCGACCGCGCGCCCGAGGAGGCGCGCCGCGGCATCACCATCAACATCGCGCACGTCGAGTACGAGACCGACACCCGGCACTACGCGCACGTCGACATGCCCGGCCACGCCGACTACGTCAAGAACATGGTCACCGGCGCCGCGCAGCTCGACGGGGCGATCCTCGTCGTCTCCGCGCTCGACGGGATCATGCCCCAGACCGCCGAGCACGTGCTGCTCGCCCGCCAGGTCGGCGTCGACCACATCGTCGTCGCCCTCAACAAGGCCGACGCGGTCGAGGACGGCGAGGACGCCGTGCTCGCCGACCTCGTGGAGCTGGAGGTACGGGAGTTGCTCACCGCCCACGGGTACGGCGGGGACGCCCTGCCGGTCGTCCGGGTGTCGGGGCTCAGGGCCCTGGAGGGCGACCCGCGCTGGACGGGTGCCATCGAGGCGCTGCTGGACGCCGTGGACACCTATGTGCCCATGCCCGAGCGGTACGTGGACGCGCCGTTCCTGATGCCGGTGGAGAACGTGCTCACCATCACCGGGCGCGGCACGGTCGTCACCGGTGCCGTCGAGCGCGGCACGGTCCGGGTCGGCAACCGGGTGGAGGTGCTCGGCGCGGGCACGGAGACGGTCGTCACCGGGCTGGAGACGTTCGGCAGGCCGATGGAGTCGGCCCAGGCCGGTGACAACGTGGCGCTGCTGCTGCGCGGCGTCCCACGGGACGCGGTCCGCCGCGGCCACGTGGTCGCCGCGCCCGGCAGCGTGGCCCCGAGCCGGCGCTTCACCGCGCGGGTGTACGTCCTGTCCGGGCGCGAGGGCGGCCGCACCACGCCCGTCACGACCGGGTACCGGCCGCAGTTCTACATCCGCACCGCGGACGTCGTCGGCGACGTGCACCTCGGCGACGCGGCCGTCGCGCGCCCCGGCGACACGGTCACCATGACCGTCGAGCTGGGCCGCGACGTCCCGCTGGAGCCGGGCCTCGGCTTCGCCGTCCGCGAGGGCGGCCGCACCGTGGGCGCCGGGACGGTGACCGAGGTCCTGTGAGATCCGCTGCCCGCTCCCACCGGCGATCACCCCGGTGGGAGCGGGCGGGCCGGGCGCTCCCGGCCGCACGGGACGCCCGGGACACGTCCTACGCTGGTCCGATGGACGAACCGCTCCCCGTGCTCCGCGAGGTGGACCACGGCACCGCCAAGCTCATGCCCGACGTCGACCGCGACCGGGCCTGGCTGCTGACGGTCGACGGGGCGCCGCAGTCGTACGTGGACCTCGACGACCCGACGCACCTGGAGTTCGAGTACGCCCGGCGGCTCGCCCACGCCGTCGACTGCGCGGCGCCCGAGGGACAGCCGCTGGACGTCCTGCACCTGGGCGGCGGGGCGCTGACCCTGCCCCGCCGGCTGGCGGTGACCCACCCGGGCTCGCGCCAGGACGTCGTCGAGGCGGACCGGGGGCTCATCGCGCTGGTGGCCGAGCACCTCCCGCTGCCGCCCGGCTCCGGCGTCACCGTGCACGGCGCGGACGCGCGCGCCTGGCTGGAGGCGGCGCCCGAGCGGTCGGCGGACGTGCTGGTGGCGGACGTCTTCGGCGGGTCGCGGGTGCCCGCCCACCTGACGTCCCTCGCGTACGCGCGGGCCGCGGAGCGCGTGCTGCGCCCGGACGGGGTCTACGTGGCCAATCTGGCGGACGGCACGCCCTTCACGTTCCTGCGCTCCCAACTGGCCACCTTCGCCGCCGTGTTCGCTCATCTCGCCCTGGTCGCCGAGCCCGCCGTTCTGCGCGGGCGGCGGTTCGGCAACGCCGTGCTCGTGGCCTCGCGGCGGGAACTCGACACCGGGAGCCTGGCCCGGCTGACGGCCGCCGACGCCTTCCCGGCGCGGGTGGAGCACGGCCCGGCGCTGGCGCGGTTCACCGGCGACGCGCGGGTGGTGCGGGACGAGGACGCCGTCGCGTCACCCGAGCCGCCCGGCGGGGCCTTCACTATCGGCTGACGGTACCGGCAGGTCCGGCCGCGCGGTCACCCGCTTCGTACGCCGGGTCATGTTCCGTACGTCGGGGACCAGCAGCACCAGCGCCGTCGCCAGCACCACCAGGGCGGCGCACCCCCACAGCGCCGTGGACCGCCCGAACAGGCTCTCCGCCGGTCCGGCCAGCGCCGTCGACAGCGGCACCATCGCGGTCGAGCCGAACCAGTCGTAGGCGGACACCCGCGACAGCCGCTCCTCCGGGATCTCCTGGTGCAGCGTGGTCATCCACGCGACGCCGAAGACCTCCAGCGCGACACCGCACACGAACATCGCCGCGATCAGACCGCCCACCGGCAGCGGCACCGCCAGGGCGGCCGACGGCAGCGCCAGCGGGAAGACGCACAGGGTGCCGGCCAGCAGCAGCCGGCGCGGCTTCCAGCGCATCGCCAGCAGCGCCCCGCCGACGGTGCCGGCGCCGAACGCCGCGAGCGCCAGGCCCCAGGGCCGGGCGCCGCCCAGCCGGTCCTCGGCGACCAGCGGCCCGTACACCGACTCCGCCGCGGCGACCACCGCCACGACCACCGAGAACTGGGCCACGATCGACCAGAGCCAGGGCCGCCCGGTGAACTCCTCCCAGCCCTCGCGCAGGTCGGACAGCAGGCCGCCGCCGGGTGGGCGCTCCGCGATGTGGCCGACGTCGAGGAACGCGCGCAGCGCGCCGGCCACCGCGAACGCCGCCGCGTCGACGGCGAGCACCCAGCCGGGCCCGAACGCCGCGATCATCGCGCCGCCGAGCGCGGCGCCCCCGATGCCGGCGCCGTTCATCGCCATCCGGAAGAGCGCGAACGCCCGGCTCGCCTGTTCACCGCCGACGCTCGACATCAGCATGCCCTCGGCCGCCGGGCTGAAGAACGCCTGTCCGGTGCCGCACAGGCCGGTGAGCAGCATCATTTGCCACAGGTGCGGGTCGCCCGCCAGGACGAGCACGGCGAACACCGCCTGGGAGACGCAGTTGAGCGCGTTGGCGGCCACCATGACCCGGTGGCGCGGGAAGCGGTCCGCCACCGCGCCGCCTATGAGCAGGAACAGCACCAGCGGCAGCGTCCGGGCCGCCGCCACCAGCCCCACGTCCCCGCCGTCCCCGCCGGACTCCAGCACCGCGAACGCCGCCGCGATCAGGGCGCCGTGGGTGCCCAGATTGGTGACGACCGCGGCGGCGGTCAGCAGGGTGTAGTTGCGTCCGGCCCACTCGGGGCGCCGGGGACGCGGGCGCCTGCGGGGCGCGGCGACGGGAGTGCTCACCGGAAGACTATCCCCGGCACCGCCCCCCGACGCCAAACCGTTTCCGCTCAGGGACGGTCAGGACCCGCCGTCGGGCGCCAGCCGCACGGTGCCGAGGATCTTCTGGATCGTCGCGTCGTCCAGCTCGCCGGACACACCGGTGGCGCCGTACAGGACCCAGCTCACGAAGTCGCCCTTGGAGTTCTTGAAGGAGAAGGCGATGGACTTGCCGTCCGTGTCGCACTTGCCCTCCTTCTTGGTGTTCAGGGCGGTCGCCGTGGCGACGTGCCCGGTCAGCCCCGACTTCGTCGTGTACGGGACGGCCTTGGTGACCTTGACGGTCCCCTTGGGCTCGGTCTGGGCGTAGGCCGCCCACACCCAGTTGCCGGCCGTGGTGTATGCCGCCTCGGCCGTGTCCTTGGCCCCCTGCGCACCCTTGGTGCCGACCACGGCCAGCCCGGTCTCCTCCTGGCGGCCGTCCTTGTTGGCGTCCTCGGTGCACCACTTGCCCTTGTACTCGGCCGGTGCGGACATCACTTCTACCGAGCTGCCGTCCTTCTTCTTCTGGTCCTCGAACACGACGCTCGTCCCCGCGCCGATGACCTCCCAGTCGGCGGGCACGTCGAACTGGGTGCTGCGCTTGGGGTTGTAGACGACCTTCCAGCCCGGGACGGTGGGCTTGGCCGCGGCGGAGCCGGCCCGCGGGTTGTCGCTCGGCGACGGGGCGGGCGCGGAGGAGGTGGCGGTGGTCTGCGAGGGCTTGGGATCCCCGCCGACGGTCGTCTTCTTCTCGTCGTCGTCCCCGAGCACCAGGAACCCGGTGACGCCCGCGGCGACGATCACGGCGGTCGCCGCGACGATCGCGACGACGGTCGTCTTCCGTTTGTCGTCGGCGTCGCGCTGCGGCGGTACGGGCGGGCCGGGCACGCCGTACATCGGGGCCGTCGGCTGCTGGTACGGGTTGGGCTGGGCGTAACCCGGCTGCTGGCCGGACTGCGCCGGGTACCCGGGCTGCTGCGGCGGAGCGCTCGGCGGCGGGGTACCGGGCTGCTGGTACGGGTTGGGCTGCTGGTACCCCGGCTGCTGGTACGGATTCTGGTCCTGCGGGTTCTGCTCGCCCCCGGGCGGCTGCTGTCCTGGCCACATGGCGAGTAACCATAGAGGGACGGGGTGACGGGTGCCACGTCCGCCCCCCGGCGCCCGGCTCCGGGGGAGGGTTCCCGCGCTTACTACTGCCTGGTAACTTCGGCTCATGTCCGAGACCCAGCCGAACATCGGCGACATGCTGCTGGCCACCGTTCCCATGGCCAAGACCCTGAACCTGGAGGTCCTCGAGGCGACCGCCGAGCGCGCGGTGCTCCGCCTCCCGGACCAGGACGCCTTCCACAACCACGTCGGCGGCCCGCACGCCGGCGCGATGTTCACCCTCGGTGAGTCCGCCAGCGGCGCCATCGTCATCGGCGCGTTCGGCGACCAGATGAACCGGGCCGTACCGCTCGCCGTCAAGGCCGAGATCGGCTACAAGAAGCTGGCCATGGGCCCCGTCACCGCCACCGCCACGCTCGGCCGCACCAAGGCGGAGGTCGTCGCCGAACTGGACGCCGGACAGCGCCCCGAGTTCCCGGTGCACATCGCGATCACCCGCGAGGACGGCGCGGTGACGGGTGAGATGACCATCACCTGGACGCTGCGCCCCCACTCCTGACGCGCACCGCCCCGGTCGCGTACTGACGCGCACCGCCCCGGTCGCACGCGCGCGTGGTCGGACGCGCGCGTGGAAGGGCGCCCCCGCACCCCTCTTCGGGTGCGGGGGCGGCCCGGTTCCGCCGTACGTCGCCTGAAAAACCCCATATGCGGCGCATAGTGCGGCTATGTCAGAAAACGTCTCGCGGAGGACCACGCTCCGCCTGCTCACCGGAGCGGCCGCCGCCGCGGCGGCCACCACCGGCCCCCCGCCCGCCCGGGCCCGCGCCGCCGCGACCCCCGGCGCCGGTGACCGCGCCGCCGACCTGCTCGCCCGGCTCACCCTCGACGAGAAGCTCACCTTCCTGCACGGCGCCAAGGACCCGAACGGCCTCGGCCAGGCCGGCTGGATCCCCGGTGTGCCCCGGCTCGGCATCCCGCCACTGCGCCTCGCCGACGGCCCCGCCGGCGTCCGCGTCCGGGCCCGCGCCACCGCCCTGCCCGCCCCCGTGATGCTGGCGAGCGCCTTCGACCCCGCCCTCGCCCACGCGTACGGCCGCGTCATCGGCCACGAGGGCCGGGCACTCGGCCAGGACGTCCTGCTGTCGCCCATGGTCAACCTGATCCGCACCCCGTACGCGGGACGGAACTTCGAGACCTTCTCCGAGGATCCCCTCCTCACCTCCGATCTGGTCGCCGAGGAGATCCGCGGCATCCAGGACGAGGGCCTGATCGCCACCGTCAAGCACTTCGCCCTCAACAACCAGGAGAAGGACCGCACCACCGTCGACGTGCGCATCGGCGAACAGGCCCTGCACGAGACGGAACTGCGCGGCTTCGAGGCCGCCGTCGCCGCCGGCACCGGTGCCGTCATGGGCGCCTACAACAAGGTCGACGGCGTCCACGCCTGCGAGAACCGGAACCTGCTCACCGGCGTCCTGCGCGACCTGTGGGGCTTCGACGGCTTCGTCATGAGCGACTGGGACGCCACCCACAGCACCGCCCCGGCCCTCACCGCCGGCCTCGACATGGAGATGCCCGCCGGCCGCTGGTTCGGCGACGCCCTCCGGCGGGCCGTGCGGGACGGCACCGTCCCCGAGGACGCCGTCGACCGCTCCGTACACCGGGTCCTGACCGTCATGGACCGCTTCGGCCTCCTCGACGGCACCGCGCCCGCCCGCCCCGCCGCCCGCGACCGGGACGCCGGGGCGCGCCTCGCGTACCGGGTCGCCGTCGCCGGCGCCACCCTGCTGCGCAACGAGCACGCCACGCTGCCGCTCACCGGGCCCGCCGCCCGATCCGTCGCCGTCATCGGCCCCACCGCCTCCGTGCCGTTCGTCAGCGGCGGCGGCAGCGCCCATGTCGTCCCCGACCGCGCCGACAGCCCGCTCCGGGCGCTCACCGCCCGCGCCGGTGACGACGCCCGGGTCACCCACGCCCTCGGCGAGGACCTCTACGGCAAGCCCCTCCCGGTCCGCGGCGCGTCCTTCGAGGGACAGCGGGTCCGCCCCGGGAAGACCTACACCTACGAAGGGACGCTCACCCTCGACGCGCCCGACGAGTGGACCTTCGTCGTCCACTACGGCGGCACCCGCCCCACGGTCCACGTGGACGGCAACGAACTCTTCGCCGCCCAGGACCGCGAGGCCGAGCTCTTCGCCGGCTTCGGGCTCGTCTCCACCGCCCCCGACGGCCTCAAGGTCCGCCGCCGCACCCTCCACCTCGCCGCCGGACGCCACACCCTGCGCGTCACCGCCCCCGGCGGGGACGCGGGCCAGCTCTTCCGGCTGCGCCACATCACCGCCGCCACCCGCGCCGCCGACGTCGCCGAAGCGGTACGCGTGGCCCGCGCCGCCTACGGGGTGGTGCTGTTCGCCTACGAGGACGCCGCCGAGGGCCGCGACCGCACCACGCTCGCCCTGCCCGGCCACCAGGAGGCGCTCATCGAGGCGGTGACCGCCGCCAACCCCCGGACGACCGTCGTCCTCAACACGTCCTCCGCCGTCACCATGCCGTGGCTGGACCGCACCGGCGCCGTGCTCCAGATGTACTACCCCGGCCAGGAGGGCGCCGCCGCCACCGCCGCCGTCCTCTTCGGCGACGCCGACCCCGGCGGCCGCCTCACCCAGACCTACCCCGTCTCCGACACCCGCCACCCCACCGCCGGCGACCCGCGCCGCTACCCCGGGGCCGGCGGCGTCCAGGAGTACTCCGAGGGCATCCGCACCGGCCACCGCTGGTACGACGCCGAGGGCGTCGAGCCGCTCTTCCCCTTCGGGCACGGCCTGTCGTACACCACCTTCGCCTACGCCGGGCTCGCCGTGACCCCCGCGCCCGGCGGCGGCCTCACCGCCCGCTTCACCGTCCGCAACACCGGGCGGCGCACCGGCGTCACCGTCGCCCAGCTTTACGCCGGGCCCTCGCCCGACCTGGCCCTCGACCAGCCCGAGCGCGTCCTGGCCGGCTACCGGCGCGTCGAGCTGCGCCCGGGCCAGGTCCGCCACGTCACGGTGCCCATCGCCGCCCGGACGCTCTCCTCCTGGGACCCGGCACGGCACGCCTGGGTGCTCGGGACGGGCACCCGCACCGTCCGGCTGGGCACCTCCGCCAGGGACCTGCGGCTGACCGCTCGGGCGGAGGTCCTCCCGGCGTGAAGAGGTAGGCTGCCCGGCGTGCGCCACGCCGGGCAGCACGGAACGACGACGGAGGGACCGGCTTTGCACGTCCAGGAGTGGCTCGAGACCGTCCCCGCGGTCAGCATCTACATCCTGGTGGGGGTGGTGATCGGGCTGGAGAGCCTCGGCATCCCGCTGCCGGGCGAGATCGTCCTCGTCAGCTCGGCCCTGCTCGCGTCCCAGCACGGCGACATCAACCCGTACGTCCTGGGCGCGTGCGCCACGGCGGGCGCCATCATCGGTGACTCCATCGGCTACGCCATCGGCCGCAAGGGCGGCCGGCCCCTGCTGGCCTGGCTGGGCGGCAAGTTCCCCAAGCACTTCGGCGAGGCCAACATCGCGGTGGCGGAGCGGTCGTTCGAGAAGTGGGGCATGTGGGCCGTCTTCTTCGGGCGGTTCGTGGCCCTGCTGCGGATCTTCGCCGGGCCGCTCGCGGGCGTGCTGCGCATGCCGTACTGGAAGTTCCTCGTCGCCAACGTCTTCGGCGGCATCCTCTGGGCGGGCGGCACCACGGCCGTCATCTACTCGGTCGGTGTGGTGGCCGAGGCCTGGCTGAAGCGCTTCTCCTGGCTGGGCCTGGTCCTCGCGGTCCTGGTGGGCCTGACGTCGCTGCTGGTCCTGAAGAACCGCGCCAAGAAGGCGGCCGCCGAGGCCGAGGCCCGGGCGGCCACCGCCCCCGCCGCCGCCACCACCGACTGAGCCCCCGGGGGCGTCAGGACGGGTGGGCGGCCCCGTGGGCCCGCGCGAGCTCCAGGTACATCGCGGCGTTCAGCTTGATCCCCTCGCGCTCCTCGTCCGTGAGCGCCCGCTTGACCTTGGCGGGCACGCCCGCGACCAGCGAGCCCGGAGGGACGCGCATGCCCTGCGGGACGAGGGCCTGCGCGGCGATCAGTGAGCCGGCGCCGATGTGGGCCCCGTTCAGCACCGTCGCGCCCATCCCGACCAGCACGTCGTCCTCGACGGTGCAACCGTGCAGCACCGCGTTGTGCCCGACCGAGACGCGCTCGCCGACCGTGACGGGGAACCCGGGGTCGACGTGCACGGTGCAGTTGTCCTGCACGTTGCTGTCGGCGCCCAGGACGATCGGCCCGCAGTCGGCGCGCAGCACCGCGTGGTACCAGACGCTCGCCCCCGCCGCCATCGTCACCTCGCCGACCACCACGGACGTCGGGGCCGCGAACGCGTCCGGATGGACGTCCGGTTCCTTGCCGGCCACCCCGGTGATCAACGCCCGCTCTGTCATCGCCTGCTCCTCGTGTTGCGGAAGTCGCGCCAGGGGAACCGTAAGCGACCCCCGACGCGGCGGCGACGGTGGGGCGAACATCACAGACCGCGCTGCGGGCCGCTCGTGACCCGGCCGATTACGGTTGCCGGGTGCCGAAGAACAGAAACACGTTCTCTTCCCTGGCCGCGTGGCGGCGCCGGGTCCTCAGCCGGGCCGTGCAGGGCGGCTGGCGTTGGGTGCAGGAGACGGGTGCCGTGACCGCCGAGCACCCCGGGCGGCTGCGGTTCCGCCGGCTCGGTCCCGGTACCCGGCTGGCGTTCCCGCAGGGCACGGTCTTCGGCGAGGAGTGGATCGAGCTGGGGGACCACTGCATCATCGCCGAGCAGGTCACGCTGACCGCCGGGATGCTGCCCGGCCTCGACCTCGGGCCGGACCCGGTACTGACCCTCGGCGACGGGGTCGTCCTGGGCCGCGGCAGCCATGTCGTGGCGGACGCGGCCGTGACCATCGGGTCGGACACCTTCTGCGGCCCGTACGTCTACATCACCTCGACGAACCACAGCTACGACGACCCCGACGAGCCCATCGGACGCCAGTGGCCGCGCTCGGCGCCGGTGGAGATAGGCCCCGGCTGCTGGCTCGGCACCGGCGCGGTGATCCTCCCCGGCGCCCGGATCGGCCGCAACGTGGTGGTCGCCGCGGGGGCCGTCGTCCGGGGCGAGGTGCCCGACCACGCGGTGGTCGCCGGCGCGCCGGCGCGGGTCGTACGCCGCTGGGACGCCGAGCGCGGCTGGCAGCCGCCGCTGCGCACGCCCGCTCCGGTGCCGGTGCCGGAGGGCGTCACGTCCCAGCAGCTCGCCGCGCTGGCCGAACTGGACCTCGACAGCGCCTGATCAGCCGGCTGCCAGCAGCACGGTGCCGACCAGGGCCAGCCCCGCCCCCGCGGCCTGCACCGCCCGCAGCCGTTCCCCGAGGACGCCCCGGGCGGCGAGGGCCGTCACCACCGGGTAGAGGCTGGCGAGCACGGCGGCCACGGTGACCGGACCGTGCTGCGCGGCGATGGCGTACGTCCCGTTGGCGGCGACGTCCGCGAGGCCCACGAAGGCCAGCGCGGGCACCGACGCCCACAGCACCCGCATCCCGCCGTCCTCAGGCAGGGCCCGCCCGCCCCGCCGCACCGAGATCCACAGGGCCGGCCCGGCCACCGCGACATTGGTCACGCGCTGCACGAACAGGGCGAGGAACAGTCCGGTGAGGGTCGTGGACGCCTCCGCGATCAGGGCCATCACCGAACCGAAACCGAACGCCGCGACCAGCGTCAGCAGCACCGCCTGCCGTTGCACCGGCGCCCCGCGCAGCTCCGGCCCGCCCGCCAGGACGACGCCGGCGACGGCCACCCCGATGCCGGCGAACTGGAGCAGCCCGGGCCGGTCGCCGACCAGCAGGCCCACCGACACGGGGACGACCACGCCGAGCGAGCCCAGCGGGGAGACCACGCCCATCGGGCCGAGGGCGAGTGCCTTGTAGAAGGCGAGCATGGCGGCCGGTCCTACCGCTCCGGCCGCCACCGCGTACCAGAGCTGCGGCCCCGCCTCGCTCCAGCCGCCCGTCGCGAGCACCACCGCGCCGAGCACGGCGACGGCGATGGTCTGCGAGGCGAGCACGACGGTCAGGGCGGGCGCGCGCCGGGTCAGCAGGCCGCCGCCGAAGTCGGCCAGCCCCCACAGGAGGCTGGTGGCCAGGGCGAACAGTGCTGTCATGACATCCTCGCAGTACAGTGCGGTGAACATGGGGGTGCACCACACCGTAGTGCAATCCATTGAACTCTGTCATCCAGAATATTGGACGGAATGTGTCGGACCTCGACCAGCTCACGCAGTCGCTCGCCCGCAACCTCAAGCGCTGGCGCGGTGAGCGCGGCTTCACGCTCGACGCGCTCGCGGCCCGTGCCGGCGTCAGCCGCGGCATGATCATCCAGATCGAGCAGGCCCGTACGAACCCCAGCGTCGGCACCACCGTCAAGCTCGCCGACGCCCTGGGCGTG
Source organism: Streptomyces sp. NPDC016309 (assembly GCF_043077235.1). Taxonomy (NCBI): domain Bacteria; kingdom Bacillati; phylum Actinomycetota; class Actinomycetes; order Kitasatosporales; family Streptomycetaceae; genus Streptomyces; species Streptomyces sp. NPDC016309. Next base: position 59,009 of record NZ_JBIBSG010000003.1, read on the forward strand.
TCCATCACCACGCTCCTGGACTACGAACAGGGCCCGCACGTCCGCCTCGTGCCCCAGGAACAGGCGGTACGGATGTGGTCCACCGACAAGGGCAGCAGCACCACCCTCCTCGTCGGCGCCGAGGCCCGCGGCCCCCTGGAACTGTGGGCCTGGACGCTGGTGCCCGGCGACGTCAGCGCCTCCGACCCGCACCCGGACGGCACCACCGAGCTGCTCCACGTCACCGCCGGCGAACTGACCCTCGTCGTCGACGGGGTGCACCACCCGGTGCCCGCCGGGACCTCCGCCGTCTTCGAGTCCAACGTCCCGCACGCGTACCGCAACGACGGCGAGGAGACCGTCGAGATGACCATGGCGGTCTCCATCCCGCCCGTACGCTGAGACGGCCGGCCGCCCCCGTCCTCCGGGCAGCGGCCGGCGCCGGGGCGAGCCGGCCGTGCCCGGCGAGGCCCTGGAGCGACTGCCGGGCGCGGTCGTCCTCGAGCGCCTGGGACCCGGCGTCAGCGCGGGCTGAGCAGCGGGATCTCGATCGCGGGGCAGCGGTCCATCACCATGTCGAGCCCGGCCGCCCGGGTGCGCTCGTACGCCTCCTCGTCGACCACCCCGAGCTGGAACCACACCGCCTTGGCGCCCTTCGCGACCGCCTCGTCCGCGACCGCGCCGGCCAGGCGGCTGTTCACGAACACGTCCACGACGTCCACCGGGAACGGGATCTCCGCGATCGAGGCGTACCCCCGCTCGCCGTGCACCGTCTCGGCCTTCGGGTGCACCGGCACCACCCGCTTGCCGAACCGCTGGAGGACGGCGGCCACCCCGTAGGCCGCGCGGGCCCGGTTGCCGGACAGTCCCACCACCGCCCAGGTGTCCCCGGACTCGGTCAGGATCTTCGCGATGGTCTCCGCCTCGCCGGTCACGTCCGCCTCCTGCGCGTGGATCACGTGGGGTTCAGGTCCACCCGCGCCAACCGCCGGACGCCGCCGGAGATTCCCGCGCACCCGTACGCATAGGGTTGGGGGATGCAGGAGCAGTACCGGACCGTCGCCCGCGCGGGCGTGCACGAGACCGAGATCAACCGATCGCGCTTCATCTGCGCCCTCGCGCCCGCCGCGACCGAACAGGAGGCGCAGGACTTCGTCGCACGCGTCCGCAAGGAGCACCCGGCCGCCACCCACAACTGCTTCGCGTACGTCATCGGCGCCGACGCCGCCGTGCAGAAGGCGAGCGACGACGGGGAACCGGGCGGCACCGCCGGCGTCCCCATGCTCCAGATGCTCCTGCGCCGCGAGGTCCGGTACGCCGTCGCCGTCGTCACCCGCTACTACGGCGGCGTGAAGCTCGGCGCGGGCGGCCTCATCCGCGCCTACGGCGGTGTGGTCGGAGAGGCCCTGGACGCGCTCGGCACCCTCACCCGGCAGCGCTTCCGCCTCGCCACCGTCACCGTCGACCATCAGCGCGCCGGGAAGCTGGAGAACGACCTGCGGGCCACCGGCCGCGCGATCCGCGACGTGCGCTACGCCGAGGCCGTCACCATCGGGATCGGGCTGCCCGACGCCGACGTCGACGCCTTCCGCGCCTGGCTCGCCGACACGACCGCCGGCACCGCCCGGCTGGACCTCGGCGGCGAGGCGTACGGGGACGCCTGACACCGCCCGAAGGGCCGGCACCGGCCGGGCCCGCCGCCCCGGCACCGGCCGGGCCCGCCGCCCCGGCGACGGTCGGCCGCCGCCCCCGCCCACCGGTGAAAAAAGAGGTCCGTGACGTAGGGGGTGCCGCGCACCGTTAGCGTGTACGGGGTGCACAGAGGTGCCCGTGGGGGCCCCGGGGGCGGAGGAGCGGAACACATGCAGGTCGGAGCGGCGCCGTGAGGATGCTGCACACATCGGACTGGCACCTGGGGCGGTCGTTCCACCGGGTGGGCCTGCTCGACGCGCAGTCCGCCTTCCTCGACCACCTGGTGGCCACGGTCCGCGAGCACGACGTGGACGTGGTCCTGGTGGCCGGGGACGTCTACGACCGGGCCGTGCCGCCGCTGCCCGCCGTGGAGCTGTTCGACAGCGCCCTGCACCGGCTCGCCGAGGCGGGCGTCGCCACCGTGATGATCTCCGGCAACCACGACTCCGGCCGCAGGCTCGGCGTCGGCGCCGGGCTCATGGAACGGGCCGGCATCCATCTCCGCACCGACCCCGCCGGCATCGGCACCCCCGTCCTCCTCCCGGACGCCCACGGCGACGTGGCCCTCTACGGACTGCCGTACCTCGAACCCGCGCTCGTCCGCGATCAGCTCGGCGCGGAGAAGAGCGGCCACCAGGCCGTCCTCACGGCCGCCATGGAACGGGTGCGCGCCGACCTCTCCGGCCGCCCGCCCGGCACCCGCTCCGTCGTCCTCGCCCACGCCTTCGTCGCGGGCGGCGAGCCCAGCGACAGCGAGCGCGACATCACCGTCGGCGGCGTCGCCGCCGTCCCCGCCGGGGTCTTCGACGGCGTCGACTACGTGGCCCTCGGCCACCTGCACGGCAGCCAGACCCTCACCGAACGGGTCCGCTACTCCGGCTCGCCCCTCGCCTACTCCTTCTCCGAGACCGACCACCGCAAGACGATGTGGCTCGTCGACCTCGACGGTGACGGGACGGTCAGCGCCGAACGCGTCGACTGCCCGGTGCCCCGCCGCCTCGCCCGCGTCCGGGGACGGCTCGACGACCTGCTCGCCGACCCCGCGCTGGAACGCCACGAGGACTCGTGGGTCGAGGCCACCCTCACCGACCCGGTCCGCCCCGCCGAACCGATGGCCCGCCTCACCGAGCGCTTCCCCCACACCCTCAGCCTCCTCTTCGCCCCCGAACGGCCCGACGACGACCCCGGCGCCTCCTACGCGCAGCGCCTCCAAGGCCGCGACGACCACCAGATCGCCGAGGACTTCGTCGCCCATGTACGCGGCGGCGCCGGCCCCGACGATCACGAACGGGCGGCGCTGCTGCGCGCCTTCGACGACGTACGGACCGGGATGACCCGGCGCGAGGTGGCCGGATGAGGCTCCACCGGCTCGACATCACCGGCTTCGGCCCCTTCGGCACCACCCGGACCGTCGACTTCGACACGCTCTCCCGCGCCGGCCTCTTCCTGCTCCACGGACCGACCGGCGCCGGCAAGACCTCCGTCCTCGACGCCGTCTGCTACGCCCTGTACGGAGCGGTGCCCGGCGCCCGCCAGAGCCCGGGAACGTCCCTGCGCAGCGACCACGCCCCGGTGGGCACCCCCACCGAGGTGGTCCTCGACCTGACCGTCGCCGGCCGGCGGCTGGAGATCACCCGCCGGCCCGCCCAGCCGCGCCCCAAGAAGCGGGGCGGCGGCTTCACCACCGAGAAGGCCCAGTCCTGGCTGCGGGAGTACGACCCGGCGAGCGGCACCTGGAAGGGCCTCAGCCGCTCTCACCAGGAGATCGGCGAGGAGGTCACCCAGCTCCTCGGCATGAGCCGGGACCAGTTCTGCCAGGTGGTGCTGCTGCCACAGGGCGACTTCGCGCGGTTCCTGCGGGCCGACGCCGAGGCACGCGGCAAGCTCCTCGGCCGGCTCTTCGACACGCGGCGCTTCGCCGCCGTCGAGGAGCGCCTCGCCGAACTCCGGCGCGCCGCCGAGCAGCAGGTCAAGGACGGCGACGAACGGCTCCTCGCCCTCGCCCACCGGATGGTCCAGGCCGCCGGCCCCGCCGCCGAGGGCCCCGCCCCGGACGCCAGGCCCGGCGACCCCGGCCTCGCCGGTGCCGTGCTGTCCTGGGCGGCCGTCGCCCGGTCGGGCGCCCGCGAGGCGCTGGACGCCGCCGGACTGGCCCTGCTGGCCGCCGAGGACCGGCGGGCCGCCGCGCGCCAGGCCCTCGACGACGAACGGGACCTGGCCGCACGGCAGCGGCGGTACGAGGACGCCCGGCGGCGCGGCGCCGAGCTGGACGCCCGGCGGGCCGAGCGCGACGGCTGGCAGGCCCGCCTGGAGCGGGGCCGCAAGGCCGAACGGGTCGCCGGGCCGCTGAGCCTGCGCGACGACGCCGAACGGGAGCACCGGGCGGCCCGCGCGGCGCACGAACGGGCCGTCGCCGGGCTCCCCGCCGAGCTCGCGGAGGCGGGCGCCGAGCGGCTGGCCGCCCGCGCTGGCACCCTGCGCGAGGAGCTCGGCGGCCTCGACACCGCACGCCGGGCCGAGCGCCGCGCCGGGGAACTCGCCCGCGAACGCGACGAGCTGGACCGGCAGGCCCGGGCCGACGAGGAGGCCCTGCACGACGCGGACGGGTGGCTCGCCGGCTGGGAGACCACCCGCCGCGCCCTCCTGGACCGGGTGGAGGCCGCCCGGGAGGCCGCCACCCGCGCCGAACACCTCGCGGGCCGCCTGGAACCCGCCCGCCGCCGGCTCGCCGCCGCCCGCCGGCGCGACGCGCTGGTACGGGACGCCGAGGAGGCCGCCGGCCGCCTGGCGGCCGCCCGGGAGGAGGCCAACGCCGCCCACGAGCGGTGGCTGGACCTCCGCGAGCGCCGCCTCCGGGGCATCGCCGCGGAACTGGCGGCCGCCCTCACGGCCGGCGAACCGTGCGCGGTGTGCGGTTCCGCGGAGCACCCGGCACCCGCCCGCGCCGGCGCCGGGCACGTCGACCGGACGACGGAGGACGCCGCCTACGCGGCCCACACCCGGGCGGACGAGACCCGCTCGGCGGCCGAACGCGCCCTCGCGGTCGCCCAGGAGGCGCTGACGGCCGCCCGCGCCGAGGTCGCCGGGTACGGCACCCGGCGTTCCGGCGCCGGCGCCCGGCCGGCCGGCGCCGCACCGGAATCGGGCGCCGGCGCCCGGCCGGAGCGGGCCCCGGGCGACGATCCGGCGGCCCCCGCGGGCGGCCCGGGCGCGGCCGGTGACCAGCCCTCCGTCCCCGTACTGGCCGACGAGGTCGCCCGGCTGGAGGACGCGTACGCCGAGGCGCGGGACGAGGCCGGCGGCGCGCACGCGGCGCGCGAGGCGCTGGACCGGGCCGAGGAGGAGCACCTGCGGAGGCTGGAGGTGCGCCGGCAGGTCGAGCGCCGGGCCGCCGCCCGGACGTCGCGCCGCGAGGCGCTCGACCGGGAGCAGGCCACCGTGGACGCCGAGCTGGCCCGCGTCCCGGGCGGCGCCGTGGCCGGGCACGCCGCGGCCCTGGAGCACCGGATCGCCCGCCTCACCGAGGCCGCCGAGGCGGTGCGTACCGTCGAGGACACCGCCCGCCGTCTCAAGGAGGCCGACGGCCGGCTCGCCGACGCCGCGTTCCGGGCCGGCTTCGACACCCCGGCCGCCGCGGCCGCCGCGCTGCTCGACGACGCGGCCCACCGCGACCTCCAGCGGCGGCTGGACGCCTGGCAGGCGGAGGCGGCCGCCGTCGCCGACCGGCTCGCCGAGCCCGGGACGCGGGCCGCGGCCGAGCGCCCGCCCGCCGACCCGGACGCCGCCCTCGCGGCCCACGCCGCCGCCGACCGGACCGCCCGCGACGCCGACGCCGCCCTGGCCGCCCACCGCGAGCGCTGCGCCGAGCTGGACCGGCTGTCCCGGCAGGCCGCCGCCGAGGTGCGGCGCCTGGGCCCGCTGCGCGAGGACTACGAGCGGGTGGCGCGGCTCGCGGCGCTCACCGCCGGCACGTCCGCGGACAACGAGCGCAAGATGCGGCTGGAGTCCTACGTGCTCGCGGCCCGGCTCGAACAGGTGGCGGCCGCCGCGACGGCACGCCTGGCCCGCATGTCGTCCGGCCGGTACACCCTCGTCCACTCCGACGCCCGGGCCGGCGGCAGGCGGGCCGGTCTCGGACTGCACGTCGTCGACGCCTGGACGGGCGTCGAGCGGGACACCGCGACGCTCTCCGGCGGGGAGACCTTCTTCGCGTCCCTGGCGCTGGCCCTGGGCCTCGCCGACGTCGTCACCGAGGAGGCCGGCGGCGTTCGGCTGGACACGCTCTTCATCGACGAGGGCTTCGGCAGCCTCGACGACCAGACCCTCGACGAGGTGCTCGACGTGCTGGACTCGCTGCGCGAACGCGACCGCAGCGTGGGCATCGTCAGCCACGTCGCCGACCTGCGCCGCCGGATCCCGGTCCAGCTCGAGGTCGTCAAGGAGCGCGGCGGCTCGACGGTGCGGCTGCGCGGCGGGGGAGCGGTCAGCGGCTGACCGGGCGGCGCGGCAGGGGCGACGAGTAGACCACGCTCGTGGTCACCGATCCCAGCGCGCCGACCTTCCCGGAGACCTCCTCCAGGTGCCGCATCGAACGGGCGGCGACCTTCAGCACGAAGCAGTCGTCGCCCGTCACGTGGTGCGCCTCCAGCACCTCCGGCGTCGTGTCCAGCAGGTCGTGGAACGGCTTGTAGTTGCCGTGGGGGTAGCGCAGCCGCACGAAGGCCAGGATCGGCAGTCCGAGGCTCTCCGGGTCGACGACCGCGGTGTACCCGGCGATGACCCCGGCCTCCTCCAGCCGGCGGACCCGTTCGGTCACGGCGCTGGCGGACATGGAGACCGTACGGGCCAGTTCGGCGAAACTGGCCCGGCCCCGGTCCTGGAGGGCGGCGAGGATGCGCCAGTCGGTGGCGTCCGGGGAATACGCGGTCATGCACGAGGAATAGCAGGGGAATCCCCGGCCGGACAAGACGAGCTCCGTGGATCGTCACTTCACCGGAATGATCGACGAGCCGTAGATTTCCGGACATGACGACGACACCGAACACCAGCGCCCCCGCCCCCGCCAACCCCGTCCTCCGCGTCCCGCCCGCCTCACCGGCGGCCGCCGCCGCGTACTTCTCCGCGTCCCTCGCCTTCCACGCCGACGTCTCGGACGTCGCCTCGGCGCTCGCGGCCGGCGGCGACCCCGGCTTCGTCGTGCTGGACTCCCGCTCGACGGAGTCCTGGGACCAGGGCCACGTCCCCGGCGCGGTCCACCTGCCGACGGCACTCGTCCCGCAGCAGGCGGAGCGGCTGCTCGACCGGTCGGTGCCGGTGATCACGTACTGCTGGGGCCCGGGCTGCAACGGTGCCACCCGCGCGGCCCTCGCCCTCGCCGAACTCGGCTACCAGGTCAAGGAGATGCTCGGCGGGTTCGAGTACTGGGTCCGTGAGGGCTTCGCGTACGAGACCTGGGAGGGCGTCCGCAAGAGCGACGCCGACCCGCTGACCGCCCCGGTCGTCGCCGGCGACTGCGGCTGCTGACCGGCGTCCGGCGCCCCGCGCCCCACGCGCACGCCCCATGTGTACGCCCGCCCGGCCCGCGCCCCGCGCGCACGCCCCCACGTACTCCCGCCGGGGCACGCGCCCCGCGCGCCCCGTCAGAGCCGGGCCAGCTCCTCCACCAGGTCGTCCAGCCCCAGCGGGCCCTGGGACAGCGCGGCCATGTGCCACTTCCTGGCGTCGAACGCGGCACCGTGCGCCAGGCGGGCCTTCTCCCGGCCCAGCAGCCAGGCGCGCTCGCCGAGCTTGTAGCCGATGGCCTGTCCGGGCACCGACAGGTAGCGGGTGAGCTCGCTCTCGACGAAGGCCGGCGGCCGGCTGGTGTGCCGCTGGAAGAACTCCTGCGCCAGCTCGGGCGTCCACCGCTCGCCGGGGTGGAACGGCGAGTCCGCCGGGATCTCCAGCTCCAGGTGCATGCCGATGTCCACGATCACCCGGCAGGCGCGCATCATCTGGCAGTCCAGGTAGCCCAGGCGCCGCTCCGGGTCGGGCAGGTAGCCGAGCTCGTCCATGAGCCGCTCCGCGTACAGCGCCCAGCCCTCCGCGTTGGCGCTGACGACACCGACGGTCGCCTGGTAGCGGGACAGCCGGTCGGCGACGTGCGTCCACTGGGCGATCTGGAGGTGGTGGCCGGGCACGCCCTCGTGGTACCAGGTCGACACCAGGTCGTACACCGGGAAGCGGGTCTCGCCGTCGACCGGCAGCCAGGTGCGGCCGGGGCGGGAGAAGTCCTCGGACGGGCCGGTGTAGTACGGGGCCGCCGCTCCGCCCGGCGGGGCGATCCGGGACTCCACCCTCCGCACCCGCTCGGCGAGTTCGAAGTGCGTGCCGTCCAGGGCCTCGATCACCTCGTCCATCAGCCGCTGGAGCCAGACCCGCACCTCCTCGACGCCCTCGATGTGGGTGCCGTGCTCGTCGAGGTGGGCGAGCGCCTCCCACGGCCCGGCGCCCGGCAGGATCTTCTCCGCCTCGGCCCGCATCTCGGCCAGCAGCCGGTGGTACTCGCTCCAGCCGTACGCGTACGCCTCGTCCAGGTCGCAGTCGCTGCCGTTGAAGTAGCGCGACCAGCGGGCGTAGCGCTCCCGGCCCACCGTGTCGGGCGCGCCCTTCACCGCCGGCGCGTACACGTCCCGCATCCAGTCGCGCAGGTCCGCCAGGGCCCGGGTGGCGACGCGCGCCGCCGGGTCCAGTTCCGAGCGCGACCCGGCGGGGGCGGCCGTCACGAACTCCTCGAACCAGCCGCGTCCCGCCCCCTCCGCGCCCACCCACTCGGTGAGCTGCCCGATGAAGGTCGCGGTGGCCCGGGGACCGGCCGGCAGCCCGCGCTCCAGGCCGAGTTCGAGCGACGCGCGGTACCCCTCGATCGCGGCCGGCACGGCGCGCAGCCGCTCGGCGACCGCCCTCCAGTCGTCCCCGGTCTCCGTGGGCATCACGGTGAACACGATGCGCACCCGGTGCACGGGCGAGCGCATGTTGCTGACCGCGCGGAGTCCCTCGCCGGAGTCGTGGACGGCCAGTTCGGCGGTGAGGCGCTCCCGCAGGAGACGCCCGCACCGCCGCTCCACGCCGGCGCGGGCACCGGGCAGGCGCTCGGCCTCGTCGAGCCGGGCGAGCGTGTCACGGGCCAGCCGGGCGACCTCTTCCTGGCCGGCGGGGGAGAGGTCCGGAAGGAGTCCGGCGCTCTTCCGGACGCCCAGGTACGTACCGGTGATCGGGTCGAGGTCGACGAGCGCGTCGACATAGGCGTCGGCGACCATGCGGGGGAGCGCGCTGCTGGAGGTCTCTGGCATGAGGCCATCCTGGTATGCCACGGGCCTTGTCGTCACCCTCATCCGTCCCGGTCGGCTGACAAATGAGCGGGCGCGCCGGGCGGCAGGAGGGGCCCGCACTCCCACTGCTGGAAGATCAGCCGGGTCTCCACCCGGGCCACCTCCCGCTGCGAGGTGAACTCGTCGAGCACCAGTCGTTGCAGGTCGGAGGGGTCGGACACGGCCACGTGCACCAGGTAGTCGTCGGGGCCGGTCAGATGGAACAGGGCGCGCGACTCCGGCAGGGCGCGGATGCGCTCCACGAACGGGCCGATCAGCTCGCGGCGGTGGGGGCGCACCTGCACCAGCAGCAGCGCCTCCAGACCCCGGCCGATTTTGGCCGGATCGAGACGCAGCCGGTTCCCCAGCACGACACCCGTGCGCCGCAGCCGCGCCACCCGGTCCAGACAGGTGGAAGGGGCGACTCCGACCTCGGCGGCGAGCTCGCGGTAGGTGGTCCGGGCGTCGTTCTGCAAAAGGCGAAGTATGTGCAGATCGACCGTGTCCAACACGACAGAATCGGTCATTCGCCGAACGTAACACGGCGATTTTCGGCTACCGCCCGGTACATGTTCACAGTGCGGTCCATGGATGCCCTGTCTTACGACACCTCGCCCGCCCTCCCCACCCCGAGGGCGCTGGCCACCGAAGCCGTGCACGCCGGGCGCGACGACCTCGCCGCCCTGGGCCTGCACGCCGTGCCGCTCGACCTGTCGACCACGTACCCGTCGCACGACGCGAGGGGCGAGGCCGAGCGCATCGACGCGTTCGCCACCACCGGCGCCCGGCCGGACGGGCCGCCCGTCTACGCCCGGCTCGACAACCCCACCACCGCCCGCTTCGAGACGGCGCTCGCCCGGCTGGAGGGCACCGAGAGCGCCGTCGCGTTCGCCAGCGGCATGGCCGCCCTGACGGCCGTCCTGCTCGTCCGGGCGAGCATGGGCCTCCGGCACGTGGTGGCGGTCCGCCCCCTCTACGGGTGCAGCGACCACCTGCTCACCGCCGGGCTCCTCGGTACGGAGGTGACCTGGACGGACGTGGCGGGCATCGCGGACGCCATCCGCCCCGACACCGGCCTGGTGATGGTCGAGACCCCGGCCAACCCCACGCTCGCCGAGGTGGACATCCGGGCGGTCGCCGAGGCCTGCGGCTCCGTGCCGCTCCTGGTCGACTCCACGTTCGCCACCCCGGTGCTCCAGCGCCCGGTGGAGCACGGGGCGCGGATCGTCCTGCACAGCGCCACCAAGTACCTCGGCGGCCACGGGGACGTCCTCGCGGGCGTGGTGGCCTGTGACGAGGAGTTCGCCGGCCGGCTGCGCCAGGTGCGGTTCGCCACCGGTGGCGTCCTGCACCCGCTGGCGAGTTACCTGCTGCTGCGCGGGCTGTCCACGCTCCCGGTCCGGATGCGGGCCGCCGCCACGACTGCCGCCGACCTGGCCCGCCGTCTCGCCGCCGACCCGCGGATCGCACGGGTGTACTACCCGGAGATCGGCGGGGCGATGGTCTCCTTCGAGGTGTTCGGCGACCCGCACGACGTGATCGCCGGGGTACGGCTGATCACGCCGGCGGTCAGCCTCGGCAGCGTCGACACCCTGATCCAGCACCCGGCCTCCATCAGCCACCGCATCGTGGACCAGGACGACCGCCGCTCGGCGGGCGTCAGCGACCGGCTGCTGCGGATGTCGGTCGGCCTGGAGGACGTCGAGGACCTGTGGCGGGACCTGACCGAGGCGCTCAGCGCTCGGCCCGGCCGGCCTGCCGCCGTGGAAGAGGCGCGGGCACACCGTTCAGCCGTGCGGTGATCACCAGGGTGCCCTCCTCGATCTGGTAGTCGAGCGGCAGGTTGAGCCCGCGCATCGCCGCGACCATGCCGGTGTTGGACGACTGGGTCACGGCGTAGACGCTCTCGCAGCCCGCCTCCAGCGCCAGCGCCACCAGGCGGGCCAGCAGTTCGGAACCGATGCCGCGGCGCTGCCACTCGTCCTCGACGAGCAGGGCCACCTCGGTCTCGTCGCCGTCCCACAGCAGGTGCCCGAGGGCGACCAGCCGGCCGGACGCCGTCTGTACGGCGAGGGTGCGCCCGAACCGGGGGCTGAGCAGGTGGTTCAGATAGCCGCGGGCGTCCCCCACCGGGCCGTGGTAGCGCAGGCCCAGGGTGCGGTCCGAGCAGCGGTCGTGCATGGCCCGGGCGGCCTCCAGGTCGCCCTGGTCGGCGCGCCGGACCGTGATCTCGTTCCCCTCCGGGAGGGTCAGCACGTCCTGGCTGCGCGGGATGCGCGGCCCGAGGCGGGCGTCCAGCTCCACCAGGGCGCGGGCCCGGGCGAACTCGGTGGGGGTGAACGGCAGATACGGCCGCTCGATGGTGAGGGCGCCACCGTGGGGGTCGCGCAGCCGCATCACGGTGTCCCCCCGCTCCAGGGCCCCCTCCACCGGTGCGGTCGCACCGGTGGGGCGGCCGGTCGGGGAGACGGCGGGCAGGGAGTGGATGGTGCACCGGCCGAGCAACTGGCGCAGTGCCAGCGGCAGTTCGGCGGCGTCGAGCGCGGTACGGGTGGCCAGGCCCAGCACCCGCGCCGGGGTGTCCACCAAGTCGTGCGCGTCGGCCCGCTCGGTCCAGGTGCCGGTGCCGCCCGCCGCGGCGACCTCGCGGGCCAGGGCCGCCGCCTGGAGCGGGGCGGGCGCCCGCAGCAGGAACTCGTCGACCGTCCCGTCGGCCAGCGGGTGCGTCTGGAGGGTCAGGATGTCGACGCGCAGGCGGGCCAGCGCCGTGCACAGCGCGGCCAGGCTCCCCGGCTCGTCGCGCACGGTGGTCCGCATGCGCCACAGCACCGTCCCGGCCGCCGCCTCCCGTTCGGCGGCGGCCGCGGCCGGGCCGCCGCCGGTATCGGACGGGGCCGGCGGGGCATGGCTGTGGCGCCGGGCCCACCAGGTGTGGAACACGGCCGTCGCGACCAGGAGCACCGCCGACACGGCGAGGAGGTGCGGGCCGTGCGGACCGTGCACGATGGTGTTCGCGACCGCGTCCGCGACGGCCACGGCGGTGAACAGCGCGGCCAGTTCGACGAGGTCCCGCCGCCAGTGGTGGCGGCGGCGCGGGGTCTTAACAGGAGTCGCATCCGTCATGGCACCACTGTGACCCGGCGGTGTTGCGCGATCACGAACGTTCTGTGACTGATGGGTTAAGCGTCCCTCTGGTGATATAGGTCCGCTTTTCAACGGTTTGGTCCGCAGGGGATCGGACGGCCCCGCCCGTCACCCGCCCGCCCGGTCGTCCCCCCGTGCGCCGCCCGCCATCAGCCGCACCCCGCGCGCGATCCCGGCCGGCGTCAGATGGGCGTACCCGAGGACCAGGCGCACATCACCGTCGCCGGCCCGCGCCGTCCCGTAGTCGGACAGCGGCCGCAGCGCCACCCCGGCCGCCGCCGCCCGGGCCAGGAACGCCCCCTCCGCGCCGCCCGCTGCCCCGCGCGCCCCCGCGTCCCCCACCGCATCCGGCCGTCGCGGCGCCCAGCGCCCCGGCACGCGGGCGATCACATGGAGGCCCGCCGCGATGCCGCTGACCTCCGTACCCGGAAGGTGCTCCGCCAGGGCGGCTATGAGCGCGTCCCGCCGCTCCCGGTAGGCGCGCCCGCAGCGCCGCAACTGGCGATCGTAGCCACCGCTGGTGACGAAGTGGGCGAGCACCGCCTGGTCGAGCGACGGGTTGCCCAGGTCCATCGTCCGCTTGCGCTCGACGACCTCGTCGGCCAGGGACTCCGGCACCAGCATCCAGCCCAGCCGCAGCCCCGGCGCCAGGGACTTGCTGACGGAACCGGTGTACACCACCCGCTCCGGGTCCAGGCCCTGGAGGGCGCCCACGGGGGCCCGGTCGTAGCGGAAGTCGCCGTCGTAGTCGTCCTCCACCACCAGGCCGTCCACCGCCCGCGCCCACTCCAGCAGCCCGGCCCGGCGCCGCGCCGAGTACGCGATCCCGGACGGGAACTGGTGGGCGGGCGTGGTCACCACGGCCCGTACCCCGGAGGCCGCCAGTGGCCCGAGGGCGAGCCCCTCCGCGTCCAGCGGCAGGGGCACGGTCCGCAGCCCCGCCGACGCGAACAGGGCGGTGGGCTCCGGGCTCCCGGGGTCCTCGGTGCCCAGGGTCCGCATCCCGCGGGCGCCCAGGACGAAGCCGAGGAGCGTCATCGCCTGGGCCACGCCCGAGCACACCACCACCCGCTCCGGATCGGCCACCACCCCGCGCCGCCGCGCCAGCAGGCCGGCCAGGGCGGTGCGCAACTCCGGCAGCCCGCGCGGGTCGGGGTAGCCCAGCGCCTGGTGCGGCAGCCGGGACAGGGCCGCCTTGTGCGCGGCCGCCCAGGCGGTCCGGGGGAACAACGACAGGTCCGGTGTGCCGGGGCGGAAGTCCACGCGCGCGCCCGCGCCGCGCGGCGCCAGGTCCCGCGCGGCCGACGCGGCCCGCCGCACGGCGTCGCCCACCCACGTCCCGGACCCCCGGCCGCTGCGCAGGTACCCCTCGGCCGTGAGCTGCTCGTACGCCTCCGTCACCAGCCCCCGGGAGACCCCCAGATCGGCCGCCAGCTCCCGGCTGGACGGCAGCCGCGTCCCGGCGGCGAGCCGCCCCGACCTGACCGCGTCCCGCAGCGCGGACTGAAGTGTCCGGCCGCGCCGCCGGGACGGCGCGGACACCGCCGGCAGCAGCAACTCCCAGGCGCTCCCGCCGGGTTCACCCGATCCCTCCGTCATGCTCCCGACCCTACGGCGGACCGGACCGCCCGGGCGCGAAGTGGTCCTCGAACCAGGGAGGGAAGTGGCCCTCCAACGGGACCGCCGGCCCGCCTAGCGTCGACGCCATGAACGTGAACCGAACGCGGGGCGCGCTCCTCGCGGCCTTCGCCTGCGTCCTCGTCGGCGCCTCCTTCACCGCCAACGGCGTGCTCGGCGACTACCCGTACGCGGGCGGCCAGGCCCTCCGGTACGGGGTGGCCCTGCTGTTGCTGCTGCCGCTGGTCGCCCGGGGCCCGGCCACGGCGGTGCGCCGGCTGACCGCCCGCCAGTGGGCGCGGATCGCGGTGCTCGCGGCCGTGGGGATGGTCGGCTTCAACCTGGCCGTGCTGGCGGCCGAGCGCACCGCGGAACCCGCGGTCCCGGGCGTCTTCGTCGGCTGCGCGCCCGTGGTGGTCGCGGTCCTGGTGCCGGCCCTGGACGGCCGCCGGCCCACCCGGCCGGTGCTGTACGGGGCGCTGCTGGTCGCGGCCGGGGCGTTCACCGTGCAGGGGTGGGGGCGTACCGACCCGGCCGGGATCGCCTGGTCGGTGGCGGCGCTGGTGGGGGAGGTCGGGTTCGCCGTGCTGGCCGTGCCGGTGCTGCGGCCGCTGGGCCCGAAGCCGCTGACGGCCGTCGTGAGCGGCGTCGCCGCGGCCGAGGCGGCCCTGGTGGGGCTGGTGATGGACGGGGCGGACGCGCTGCGGGTGCCGACCGGACCGGAGGCGCTGGCCCTGCTGTGGCAGGCGGCGGTGGTCACGGTCGTCGGGTTCGTCTGCTGGTACATGGGCGTGCAGCGGATCGGGGCCGAGCGCGCCACCCTGTTCTCCGGGCTCATCCCGGTGTCGGCGGCGATGACCGCGCCGCTGGTCGCCACCGGCTCGTACGGGCTCGCCCAGGGCATCGGCAGCGCCCTGGTCGGCGGGGGTGTCGCGCTCGGCTCGGGCGTCCTCGTGCGCCGGTCAGCGGCTCCCGTCGAGCAGGACGCGCGCGACCAGGGCCGGGTCGTCGTTCATCGGCACGTGCCCGCACCCGGGCAGGCGCACCAGCCGGGCGGCGGGGAGGGCCCGCTTGGCGCGCACCCCCTGGCGGCGCGGCAGCAGCCGGTCGCGGGTGCCCCACGCGATGGTGACGGGCAGTCCGGGGACGTCGTCCGTGACCCGGACCGCGCGCCCGGCGGCCAGCGTCAGGGCGAACCCGGCGGCTCCGCGCAGCGCGAGCGTCTCGGCCACCACGGCCTCGGGTGAACGGCGCCCGGGCCGGGCGTAGATGGTGCTGGTCAGGGCGGCCCGCCCGACGGGCGACCGGGAGAGCCACTCGATCGCCGGCAGCGGCATCGCCGTGGCCCCCCGGCGCATGGCCAGCAGGGTCCCGAAGGCGTACCGCCGCTCGGCCGGCGTCCAGAAGCCGGCGGGCGAGAGCGCCGTCACCGACTGTACGAGCTTCTTCCGGCCCAGTTCCAGGGCCAGCAGCCCGCCCAGCGAATTGCCCGCCACGTGCGGCCGGTCGAGGCCCAGCGCCTCGATCAGGCCGCCGAGCACCGGCACCACCGTGGACAGGTCGTACGCGAATCCGTCGGGCAGCGCGGGGGAGGCGCCGAAGCCGGGCAGGTCGACGGCGATCACCTCCCGCTCGGCGGCCAGGATCCCCATCACCGGCCGCCAGGCCTGCCAGTGGTGGCCTATGCCGTGCAGCAGCAGCAACGGCTCCCCCCGTCGCCCATCCGCTCGTACTCCAGCGACACCCTGCCGGACCCCCGGGAGGACTCGACCGGGAAAGACACCTGTGCGGCCATGCTGCTGCTCCCTGTTCCCGACCCCGCGCCCCTGATGTAGACGCCGTGTCAGCAACAATTACCGCCCGGTAGCCGCGAGTTCAAGGGCCTGGTCGTTCCCGCCGTCCCGCCGTACCGCATGATGGGACGGTGGCAACCGACACCGGGACCGAACCCGGCACCGCGACCCCGACCGGGACCGTGACCGGGACGGAACCCGACGGCGCCGCCGCCGTCTTCGAGGCGCACCGGGCCGTCCTGACCGGAGTCGCCTACCGGATGCTCGGCCGGGTGGCCGACGCCGAGGACGTGGTCCAGGAGGCCTGGCTGCGCTGGTCCGCCGCCGCGCACGCGGACATCCGCGAGCCCCGCGCCTACCTCGTCCGCGTCACCACCCGCCTCGCCGTCGACCGGCTCCGCCAGGTGCGGGCGCGCCGCGAGGCGTACGTCGGCCCCTGGCTCCCCGAACCGCTCGTCACCGACTTCGGGCCGGCCGTCCCCGACACCGCCGAACGCGCGGTGCTCGCCGACTCCGTGTCGCTCGCCGTCCTCGTCGTCCTGGAGTCCCTCTCGCCGCTGGAGCGGGCGGTGTTCGTGCTGCGCGAGGCCTTCGGCTTCCCGTACGCGGAGATCGCGGCCACCCTCGACCGGTCGGAGGCCGCCGTGCGCCAGCTCGCGGGCCGGGCCCGCCGCCACGTCGACGAGGGCAGGCCCCGGTACGACGTCGACCCCGCCGAGCGCCGCGACCTGACCGAGCGTTTCCTCACCGCGGCGGCGGGGGGCGACCTGGAGGGGCTGCTGGCCCTGCTCGCCCCGGATGCGCGGCTCATCGGCGACAGTGGCGGCAAGGCCAAGGCCCCGCTGCGGGTCATGGAGACCGCCGACAAGATCGGCCGCTTCCTCTGCGCGGTGGCGCGGGATCCGGCCACGTTCGGCGAGTTCCGCGCCCTGGAGGTCAACGGGGGGCCCGCGCTGCTGGTGCTCCTGGAGGGACAGCCGGACTCGCTGACCCAGGTGGACGTCAAGGACGGCCTCATCCAGTGCATCTATATCGTGAGAAATCCTGACAAACTCGCCGCCTTGGTGTCCTAACTGCCCTCCCCTCGCCCTCCCTCGCCGGACCGGGCCCCGCCTCCCGACCTGGACGCGGGGCCCGCCGCCATGCCTCGCAGGCCGGTGCGCGAACACCCTGTGAACGCTCCGCGACAAGGCTCGACTCCGCTGCGTAACCGGCCGACGATTGGTCTTGACCAAGGGTGTGCGCCGCTTTATGGTCGCAAGGGTTAGTGCAGGAACCTTTAATAAACAAGGCACGGAAAGCCGCCGGGAGTCCGGCGATTGCGGAGGATCAGGGTGGGGACCACGCAGCTCGAACCGGTGCCGGAGCCCAAGTACTGGCACCTGAAGACCGTGCTCGGCGAAGCGCTGGACACCGACTTCTCGGTCGGGGAGATCCTGCCCAACGAGCGTGAACTGGCCGCCCGTTTCGGTGTCGCCCGCGCGACGCTCCGCCAGGCACTCGAACAGCTTGAGCTCGAGGGCCGCCTCCAGCGCCGCCGGGGCGTCGGCACCACCGTCGCACCGCCCCGCGTGGGCGTGGACGTCTCCACCGCCCAGGCCCGGTGGCCCGGCGCCGGCGAGGAGGCCTGGCAGCCCGTCGACTGCGCCCTCGCCGCCCCGCCCGCCGCCGTGGCCCGCCTCCTGGACCCGGCCGCCGCCGGCGAACCGGTGCACACCGTGCGCCGCCTCCGGCTGACGCACGGTCAGGCCGTCGCCGCCGAGCAGCTCTACGTGCCCGCCGGCTCCGTCCCGGACCTCACCGCCATCGACGCCTCCGGCGCGGCCCGCGCCCGCAGCGTCCTGCGCGAACTCCAGCGGCTCACCCTGGACGGCCAGGACCGTGCCGTCGAGCTCGGCTCCGCCCGCGCCGACGACGCCAAGGAGCTCGACCGGCTGCCCGGCGCCCCCGTCCTCGTCGTCACCACCCGGTACCTGTCGGCCGGCCGCACCGCCGCCGTCTCCGTCGCCACGTACCGCGCCGACACCTGCCGGCTGACCTTCGGCGACGCGGGCGACTTCGGCATCGCGTCCTGACCCCGCGGCCCGTCGCTCAGCGGCGGGCCGTCACCGTCCCCTCCACCGCGAAGAGCTGCTCCTCCACGTGGTCGAGCGCCAGCCGCAGCGCACCCGTCGCCACCGCCGCCTCGCCCAGCAGCGACAACGCCACCCGGGGCGGCCGCAGACAGAACCGTGCCAGCTCGTCCCGCAGCGGCTGGAGCACACCGTCCAGGCCGGCCGCCCAGCCGCCCACCACCACCAGCTCCGGGTCCAGCGCCAGCACCAGCGCCGCCACGTCGTGCACCAGCCGCTGGATGAACCGGTCCACCGCCGCCCTCGCCCGCGCGTCACCCTCCCGCGCCAGCGCGAAGACCTCCGCGACCGCCTGCTCGTCCAGCGGGTGCAGGGGCTCGTCCGTCGTCGACAGCAGCGTCTCCGGCGTCGCGCCCTGACCCAGCAGGTGCAGCGCGCCGATCTCCCCGGCCGCCCCGCCGAACCCCCGGTGCAGCCGCCCGCCGATCAGCGACCCCGCACCCGGACTCAGCCCGGCCAGGACGAAGACGATGTCGTCCGAGTCGGTCGCGGCGCCCTTCCACTGCTCGGCCACCGCCGCCGCGTTCGCGTCGTTCTCCACCAGCACCGGGCACCGGAACGACCGCCGCAGCCGCTCGCCCAGCGCCAGCCCCGTCCAGCCGGGCAGCGCCGTACCGAGCCGGATCGTGCCGTCCGCCTCCACGATCCCGGGCGTCCCCACGCCCACGGCCCGCAGGCTGCCACGGGCCACGCCGGTGCGCCGCAGCACGTCGGCGACCACCACCCGCACCCGCTCCAGCCGCTCGTCCGCCGAGGCCGTCTCCGAGACCTCCCGCGATCCGGCACCGATGATCCGTCCGTCCAGCCCCGACATCAGCGCGGCCACCCGGCGCGGACCGATCTCGATGCCCAGCAGGTGCCCCGCCTCCGCCCGGAACCGGAACCGGCGCGCCGGCCGCCCCTGGCGCCTGGCCTCGCCCACCTCGGGCGCCGCCTCGACCACCAGCCCGTTGCCGATCAGCCCTTCGACCACGCCCTCGACGGTCGGCCGGGACAGGCCGGTGATCCTGGTCAGATCGGTGAGCGTGCGCGCGTCCGCGCCCCGCAGCGCATGGAGTACCACCGCGGAGTTGATCCGCCGCAGCAGCGACGGGTCCCCGCCGGTCAGCCGCCCCACAGTGTGTCCTCCCAGCTCGCGCGATGTCTGCCGGATGGTACTCAATGATCCGGCCACCTCGTCACACCCCTTGCCCCTGGTGCGCCGGTCACACCGACAGCCGCCGCGCGGACCACCCCGCGCACCGCCCGGGGCCGGCTCCGGACCGCCCCCGGACCGCCCCCGGACCGCCCCCGGGTCGCCCCGCGGGGCCGTCCGGAATGCGGACGGTCCCCCTCGCCGCCCGCCGCACGGGGTGCGCCTGACGGAACGCCAATTGTCAGTGGTGGCGGCTTTACTGGAGCCATGACCACCGCACGGCACCTGACGGCCATCGACCGGCTGCGCTCCCTCCCGTTCCCCGGGGAGTCGGGCAGAACGGACGGGGCCCGCAGCGGTGTTGGCTTCCACATCGGTGAACTCGCCACCAGCGAGGACTTCTGGGAGGACGACGGCACCCGCCGCGAGGCCGTCGAGGACCAGTACGAGGCGGAGCGCGACGCCCTCGCGGCGCTGCTGACCGCCCGCTGGGGCGCACCGCAGGTCTTCAGCCTGTGGTCGCTGTGGGACCGGGCCATGTCCGGCGAGGAGATACCCGAGCCGTGGGTCACGCTCAGCCAGTCGGTGCCCGACGTCCAGCTCTGGCGGGCCGACGGGCGCTGGATAGCCCTGGGCGTCTCCCAGTGGGACGACGAACTGCCGTTCCAGCTCCTCGCCGCCGTGACCGACGTCGACCCGCCCTAGGGGGACACCCCCTAGGACGGGTCCGCCTGGGAAGTGCGCCGGGAGTCGCGTCCGGCGCCGCCGCCCGCCCCGGTGGGTGCGTCCCGGTCGTCCTGGGCGGCCCGCCGCAGCCGGGCGAACTCCTCCGCCATCGTCTCCAGCGTCCAGTGCGCGTTCAGCCCGCTGGGATTGGGCAGCGCCCAGATCCGGGTGTCGCCGATCGTCCGCTCCTGCGGCCCGATCCGGGCCCTGGGCTCGTGGAAGGCCGTGCGGTACGCGGTGATGCCCGCCACCGCGAGCCAGCGCGGGCGCAGCCGCTCCACCTTCAGCTCCAGCAGCCGGCCCCCCTCGCGGAACTCCTCGTCGTCGAGCTCGTCGGCACGCGCGCTCGCCCGGGCGACCACGTTGGTGATGCCCAGCCCGTAGCGCAGCAGCTCGTCCTGCTCGGACGGGCGCAACTGCCGCGGGGTGAATCCGGACCGGTGCAGCACGGGCCAGAAGCGGTTCCCGGGGCGGGCGAAGTGGTGGCCCGTCGCGGCCGACATCAGCCCCGGGTTGATGCCGCAGAACAGCACGGACAGGCCGCCCGCGATCACATCGGGGACGATGCGGTCACGGGCGGCCAGGAGTTCCTGAGGTGTCATACGGGTCGTGTGCCCCGTGTCAGAGGATCGCACCCGGGACGTAACCGGCGGCGTCCGGATGCTGCTTGGCGATCTCCTCGATCCGGGCGACGAGCACCCCGACCTGGTCGGCGGCGGCGCCCGTGAAGGACAGCTTGTCCGCCATCGCCGCGTCCAGCTGCGCCCGGTCCAGCGGGATGCGCTCGTCGGCGGCGAGCTTGTCCAGCAGCTCGTTGCGCTCGGCGCCCCGCTCGCGCATGGCCAGCGCCGACGCCACGGCGTTCTCCTTGATGGCCTCGTGGGCCACCTCGCGGCCGACCCCGGCCCGCACCGAGGCCATCAGCACCTTGGTGGTGGCCAGGAACGGCAGGTAGCGGTCCAGCTCGCGGGCGACGACCGCCGGGAACGCGCCGAACTCGTCGAGCACCGTGAGGAACGTCTCCAGCAGTCCGTCCAGCGCGAAGAACGCGTCGGGCAGCGCCACCCGGCGGACCACCGAGCAGGACACGTCACCCTCGTTCCACTGGTCGCCCGCCAGCTCGCCGGTCATCGACGCGTAACCGCGCAGGATGACCATCAGGCCGTTGACGCGCTCGCAGGAGCGGGTGTTCATCTTGTGCGGCATGGCGGAGGAGCCGACCTGGCCGGGCTTGAAGCCCTCGGTGACCAGCTCGTGCCCGGCCATCAGCCGGACCGTCTTGGCCAGCGACGAGGGCGCGGACGCGAGCTGCACCAGCGCGGTGACGACCTCGTAGTCGAGGGAGCGCGGGTAGACCTGGCCGACCGAGGTGAAGGCGTGGGCGAAGCCCAGGTGCCCGGCGATCCGCTGCTCCAGCTCGGCCAGCTTCCCGGCGTCCCCGCCCAGCAGGTCCAGCATGTCCTGCGCCGTGCCGACCGGGCCCTTGATGCCGCGCAGCGGGTAGCGGCCCAGCAGCTCCTCCAGGCGCGCGTACGCCACCAGCAGCTCGTCCGCCGCGGTGGCGAACCGCTTGCCGAGGGTCGTGGCCTGGGCGGCGACGTTGTGCGAGCGGCCCGCCATGACCAGCTCGCCGTACTCGCCCGCCAGCTTGCCCAGCCGGGCCAGCACCGCCACCGTGCGGTCGCGCACCAGCTCCAGCGACAGCCGGATCTGGAGCTGCTCCACGTTCTCGGTGAGGTCGCGGGAGGTCATGCCCTTGTGGACCTGCTCGTGGCCCGCCAGCGCGTTGAACTCCTCGATCCGCGCCTTCACGTCATGGCGCGTGACCTTCTCGCGCTCCGCGATCGACGCCAGGTCGACCTGGTCGAGCACCCGCTCGTAGTCGGCGAGCGCGGCCTCCGGCACCTCGATCCCGAGGTCCTTCTGGGCACGCAGCACGGCCAGCCACAGTTGGCGCTCCAGCTTCACCTTCTGCTCGGGGGACCAGAGGACGGCGAGCTCCGCGGAGGCGTAGCGGCCGGCCAGGACGTTCGGGATGCGAGGCTTCGCAGACACAGCAGTCACGTGACCAGATTCTACTGGCGGTTTCTGCAGGTCGGCGCCGCGGTCCGGATTGTGGCTTGCTACGAACGCGGGACTACGGGAGCGGCGTCCCGTCGTCGAGGAGGTACGGCGCCAGCTCCGGGCGCTTGGCGGGCCGCCCGTCGCCGGAGGACCGGCCGGTCAGCCGGCGCCCTATCCACGGCCCCAAGTGCTGCCGGGCGAACCGGACGTCGCCGATCCGCCGGGCCAGCCAGGCGGTCGGCACCGCCGGGGGCAGGGGCGCCCGCCAGTCCTCCGCCGGCTCCAGGCCGAGGGCCTGCCACACCGCCTCGGCCACCCGCCGGTGGCCCTCCGTGGTCAGGTGCAGCCGGTCCAGGTCCCACAGCCGCGGGTCGCCCATCACGTCGGCGCCGTACAGGTCGACGAGGACGGCGCCGTGCCGGTCGGCCAGCTCGCCCACGTACCCGAAGAGCTCCTCCATGCGCGGCCGGAACCGCTCCATGACGGGGCCGTTGCGGCCGGGGCTGCGCATCAGGACGAGCCGCCCGCACGAGGGGGCCAGCCGCTCCACGGCCTCCTCCAGCAGCCCGCGCACCCGGCCCATGTCGCACGTGGCGCGCAGCGTGTCGTTCAGCCCGCCGACCAGGGTCACGACGTCCGCCTTCATGGCCGCCGCCAGGTCCACCTGCTCGTCGACGATCTGGTCGATCAGCTTGCCGCGCACGGCGAGGTTCGCGTAACGGAAGCCGGGCGTGCGGGCCGCGAGACGTGCCGCCAGCACATCGGCCCACCCCCGGTAGGAGCCGTCGGGCAGCAGGTCGGACATGCCCTCGGTGAAGCTGTCGCCGACCGCGACGAAACTGTTGTAGGTGGCATTCATCTCCATGGCGGAGTGATCGTACCGTGCGGGCCGGACGGGCCGGCGGGGGAGCGGACCCGTGCCCGCCCCCGCCGCCCCTGCCGGACACTCCCTAGGCGGCCGGGCGGCCGACCAGTTCGCGCAGCACGTCCTCCATGGTGACGAGGCCGGCCGGCTTGCCGTCGTCGTCGAGCACCGCCGCCAGGTGCGTGCGGCTGCGGCGCATGGCCGTCAGCACGTCGTCCAGCGGCGTGGCCGCCCGAACCCGGGCGATCGGGCGCATCGCCGACACCGGGAACGGCAGGTCGCGCGGGACGGCGTCCAGGGCGTCCTTCACGTGGAGGTAGCCCAGGATCCGCCGGGCCGAGTCGATCACCGGGAAGCGGGAGAACCCGGACTCGGCGGCCAGCGCCTCCAACTGCTCCGGTGTGGTGCCGACCCGGGCGTACACCACCCGCTCGACCGGCATCACCACGTCCCGCACCGGACGGCGCCCCAGCTCCAGGGCGTCGTGCAGCCGCTCGGCCGCCCGGTCGTCCAGGAGACCGGCGTCACCGGCGTCCGTGACCATCCGGGCCAGCTCGTCGTCGGAGAAGGTCGCCGACACCTCGTTCTTCGTCTCCACCCGCATCAACTTCAGCAGGGCGTTGGCGAACGCGTTGATCGTGAAGATCACCGGCTTCAGCGCCCGCGCCAGCGCCACCAGCGGCGGGCCCAGCAGCAGCGCCGTGCGCGTCGGCTCGGCCAGGGCGATGTTCTTCGGCACCATCTCGCCGAGCAGCATGTGCAGGTAGGTGGCGAGGGACAGCGCGATCACGAACGAGATCGGGTGCACCAGCCCGTGCGGTACGCCCATGACGTCGAACACCGGCTCCAGCAGGTGGGCGATGGCGGGCTCGGCGACGACACCGAGCACCAGGGTCGACAGGGTGATGCCGAGCTGGGCCGCGGCGAGCAGCGCCGAGACGTGCTCCAGCCCCCAGATGACGCTGCGCGCCCGCCGGTCGCCGGCCTCCGCCTCCGGTTCGATCTGGCTGCGGCGTACGGAGATCATGGCGAACTCCGCGCCGACGAAGAACGCGTTGACGACCAGCGTCAGAAGGCCGATCAGCAACTGGATCGCGGTCATCGGCCCGCCTCCCCGTCCTCGTGGGCTCCGTACCCGCCGCCACCGCCACCGCCGTGCCGGCCGCCGCCGTCGTCACTGCTGTCGTTGTTCGCCGGTCCGCCCGCCGGGGCGTGCAGCAGGACCCGTGCGGCGCGGCGGCCGGAGGCGTCGACCACGTCGAGCAGCCAGCCGTCCACCGCGACGCTGTCGCCGACGGCGGGGATGCGGCCCAGCTCGGTGGCCATCAGTCCGGCGAGGGTCTCGTACGGGCCGTCCGGCACGCGCAGGCCGATCGTCTCGAGCTGGTCCGTGCGGGCGGCGCCGTCCGCCGACCACAGGGCCCGCCCGTCGGCGTCCTCGCCGGCCGGGGCCAGGTCCGGTGTCTCGTGCGGGTCGTGCTCATCGCGGACCTCGCCGACGACCTCCTCGACGATGTCCTCCAGCGTCACGACGCCGGCCGTACCGCCGTACTCGTCTATGACGACGGCCATGGTCGTCTTGCCCGACAGCCTGTCCAGCAGCCGGTCCACGGTCAGCGACTCCGGGACGAGCAGCGGCTCGCGGAGGATCTCCGCGACGGGCTTGAGGCGCCTCCGGCCGGCGGGGACGGTCAGGACGTCCTTGATGTGCGCGATGCCGATGACCGAGTCCAGGCTGCCCCGGTAGACGGGGAAGCGGGACAGACCGGTGGCGCGGGTGGCGTTGGCGACGTCCTCGGCGGTGGCCTGGGCCTCCAGGGCGGTCACCTGGACGCGCGGCGTCATCACGTTCTCCGCGGTCAGCTCGGCGAGGTTCAGGGTGCGGACGAACAGCTCGGCGGTGTCCGCCTCCAGGGCGCCCTCCCGCGCGGAGTGGCGGGCCAGGGCCACCAGCTCCTGCGGGCTGCGGGCGGTCGCCAGCTCCTCGGCCGGCTCCAGGCCCAGCCGGCGCACGATGCGGTTGGCCGTGTTGTTGAGGTGGCTGATCAGCGGCCGGAACGCGGTGGTGAAGAACCGCTGCGGGGTGGCGACCACCTTGGCGACACTGAGCGGCGAGGAGATGGCCCAGTTCTTGGGGACCAGTTCGCCGACCACCATCAGGACGACCGTCGACAGGGCCGTACCGAGGACGAGAGCCGCCGAGGACGCCACGGACGCGGAGAGGCCGAGGGCCTGGAGCGGCCCCCGGATGAGCTTGGAGATGGACGGCTCGGCCAGCATGCCGACGACGAGGTTGGTGACGGTGATGCCGAGCTGGGCGCCGGAGAGCTGGAAGGTGAGGGAGCGTACGGCCTTCAGCGCGCCAGCCGCCCCCCGCTCACCCCGCTCGACCGCCCGTTCGAGCTCGGCGCGCTCGACCGTCGTCAGCGAGAACTCGGCCGCGACGAACGCGCCGCATGCGACGGAGAGCAGCAGCGCCACGAGGAGCAGGAGCACTTCGGTCATCGGTTCACCTCCGTTCCATGATCAGCCACGGAGGCTCCGGATGCGCGATCTCGACTACGGCCACTACTGGGAGGCTCGCCCATGGGCGGACGCTCACACCTTCCGATCGAGGGTGAATTGGTCCACCCATGGTAAAGGATCAGCAAAGTGGTCAGTGGCCGGTGGGGCGGTCGCCCTTGCGGAAGACCCGGGCGACTCCCAGGTCACCGACTGGGGCGCGCTCGTCGCCGCCGTCAGCCGGCGCGGGACCTGGCCCGGCTGGTCAAGGGTGGAGGCGCGGACGTGCGCGCCAGCGCCGCGGAGCCGCGCCGCTGGAGCCGCTGACTCCCTTTGTGCGGAATCGCCGGAACCGCTCCGTCCGTTCCGGTGTGCCGTTACGTTCCGCCCCATGACACCCACACGGAACACACGTACGAGGCGGATCGCCGTCGCCGTCGCGGGCACCGCCGCGGCCGTGGTGCTGAGCATCGGCGGTGCCCTCGCGGCCGGCGGCTCCGGCGAGGCCCCGGCCGCCGGGCCGTCCGCGCGCACGGCCACCCCGGAGCCGACCACACCGCCGGACGGTGACAGCGGCGGCACCACGGGCGGCGACAGCGAGGGCGGCACCGGCGGTTCCGGTTCGGGCGGCGGCGACACCGGCGGTTCCGGTTCGGGCGGCGGCGACACCGGCGGTGGCGGCATCACCGGCGGTTCCGGTTCTGCTTCCGGCGGCGGGGACCCGGACCCGACGTCCACCCCCGGTCCCACCGACCCCTCCGTCCCGCCCCACATCGCCGACCTCACCAAGCGCATCGACGAACTGGACGCCAAGGTCGAGCAACTGCCCACCAAGAAGGAACTCGCCGACGCCCTGCGCGCCATGGCCGACCAACTGGAGAAGTGACCGGGCCGCCCCGCCGCCGTCCGCACCGGGACGCGCTCAGTGGACGGACAGCCCGCCGTCCACGAAGAGCGCGTGCCCGGTGACGTACGCCGAGGACGGGCTCGCGAGGAACACCGCCGCGCCGGCGAAGTCCTCCGCCCGCCCGTTGCGGCCCGCCATCGTGCGCGCGGCCAGCTCCGCCATCGTGTCGGGGTCCTCCTGGAGCCGTGCGTTGAGCGGGGTCGGCACGAAACCCGGCACCAGGGTGTTGACCGTGACGCCGTACGGCGACCACGCCTCGGCCTGCGAGCGGGCCAGCGACTCCAGACCGCCCTTCGACACCCCGTACACCCCGCTCCGCACGAAGGCCCGGTGCGCCTGCTGCGAGGTGACGTGGATGATCCGCCCGAAGCCCCGCTCCGCCATGCCCGGACCGAAACGCTCACCCAGCAGGAAGGGGGCCTCCAGGTTCACCGCCATGGTGGCGTCCCAGACGTCCTCGCCCACCTCGCCCATCGGCGGGCGCAGGTTGATCCCCGCGCTGTTGACGAGGACGTCGGGCTCCCCGTACACCTCCGCCGCCGCCTCGGCGGCGGCCCGCACCCCGGCACGGCCGGACAGGTCGCCGCTCACCCACGCGGCGCGGCAGCCGTCGGCCACCAGCTCGTCCACGGTGGCCGCCAGCTCCGCCTCCCGGCGCGCCACGATCACCACGCTCGCCCCGGCCCGCGCCAGCGCCCCGGCGATCGACCGGCCGATGCCGGAACTGCCACCGGTCACCAGGGCCACCCGGCCGTCCAGCGAGAACAGATGGGAGAGGTACGTGGGAATGGTCATCCCCGAACCCTAGTCCGGCCCCGCACACCGGTCCGGCCGCCCGCGGACCCGCCGCCCGGACCGCCGCCCGTCCCGGGGAGTGCTCAGGCCGGCCGCCGCGCCACGCCCAGCACACAGGGCGACGTCGGCGCCCCCGGACCCTTCTCCGGGATCCGCAGCCGGCGGTAGGTGACGATCTCGAACCCCGCCGCCCCGATCGCGGCCAGCGGGTCCCGGGCCGTGTGGCAGCCGCCGAACAGCAGCGGCCACACCGTGCGGTCCAGCGCCCGCTGGGCCGTCGCCATGGCCCGCCCCTCGGCGAGCCCGTGCTCGAAGAAGCGCAGTTCACCGCCCGGCCGCAGCACCCGCCGGAGCTCCGCCAGCGCCCGCGGCAGGTCCCGTACCGTACACAGCACCAGCGACGCGACCGCCCCGTCGAAGGCCTCGCTCTTCACCGGCAGCGCCGCCGCCACACCCGGCACCACGTCCACCGGCACGTCGGCCCGCAGGCCGGCGGTCGCGGCCAGCCGCCGCAGCCGCCGCTCCGGTTCGACGGCCACGACCTCCGACACGGCGCCCGGGTAGTGGGCGAAGTTCAGCCCGTTCCCGGCGCCGACCTCGATGACCCGGCCGGCGAGCCCGTCCAGCAGCTCCCGGCGGTGTGCGGCGATTCCGCCCCTCTCCTCCATGGCGACGCTCACGCGCGCGTAGAAACGGGCGAACAGCGGGTGGTGGACGGCGTCCCGCATCACGGACCTCCTGGGAGACGGACGGACGGGCCAGGACCCGACACCGTCAGTGTCCCCCCGTCAGCCGCTGACGAAGCAGAACTCGTTGCCTTCGGGGTCCCGCAGCACCTGGAAGTCGCCCTGTTCGTCCGTCACGATCCCGCCGGCCCGCACCGCGCCGAGCCGCACCGCGTGACCGGCCGCCGCCGCCACGTCACCGGCGGACAGGTCCAGATGGAGCCGGTTCTTCACGGCCTTGCCCTCCGGCACGCGCTGGAAGGCGACCCGCACGAAACCGGGGGGCTCCACGTACGACCAGTCCGGGCTCCGGTCCACCGGCTCGCCGCCCAGCAGCGCGGCCCAGAACCGGACCAGCCCCGCCGGGTCGGCGCAGTCGAACACGATCTCGCTGACGACGGCCCGCACGTCAGCGGACCACCGCGGCGGTGAACGCCTCCGCGTCCCATGTGCCGCCCAGCGCCGGGGCGAGCCAGTGCCCCGCCGCCGCCCGGAAGGCCGCCGGGTCCAGCGCCCCCGCGCCCGCGGGCACCGCGCCGAGCAGCGGCGCGCCCGCCACCTCCGGCAGGTCCCGGACGTTGCAGCGCTCCGCCAGCCCCGGCTCGTCCGGCCAGGCACCGACGACCACGCCGGCCTGGACCAGTCCGCGCGCCCGCAGCGCCTCGGCGGTCAGCGTCACCATGTTGAGCGTGCCGAGCGCGGGGGGCGCCACCACCAGCACCGGGGCGTTCAGCAGTCCGGCCGCGTCGGCGAGCGTGCCGCCCTCGTCGTCGTACCGCACGAGCAGCCCGCCCGCGCCCTCGACCAGCACCAGGTCGTGCTCGCCGGCCAGCTTCCGCGCGGCGTCGGCCACCTCCCAGGGCCCTACCGGCGCCATCCCGGCCCGGCGCGCGGCCGTGTCGGGCGCCAGGGGCTCGGGGAAGCGGGCCAGCTCGACCGGGACGACCTCGTCCCCGGCCAGCCGGACGACCTCGTCCGCGTCGCCCCGCTCGTCCGGGCCGACCCCCGTCTGCGCGGGCTTCAGCACGGCCACCGACCGTCCGGCCGCCCGCGCCACCGAGGCGAGGGCCGCCGTGACGACCGTCTTGCCGATCTCCGTGCCCGTCCCGCTGACCACCAGTACCGTCATCTCAGCCCTCCCGTGCGGCCGCGCACACCGCGCGGCAGATCCGTGCCACGTCCTCGTCACCCGTGACGTAGGGCGGCATCACGTACACCAGGTCCCGGAACGGACGCAGCCACACGCCCTCGCGGACCGCCGCCGCCGTCGCGGCCGCCATGTCGACCGGGTGGTCGAGCTGGACGACCCCGATGGCACCGAGCACCCGGGCCTCGCGCACCCCCGGCAGCTCGGCGGTCTCCGCCAGCCCGTCGCGCAGCCCCGACTCGATCCGCTTGACCTCCTGGGCCCAGTCCTGGCCGAGCAGCAGCTCGATCGAGGCGCACGCCACGGCGGTGGCCAGCGGGTTGCCCATGAAGGTGGGTCCGTGCGCCAGCACCGGCACCTCGCCCCGCGAGATCCCGTCCGCCACCCGCGGGGTGCACAGGGTGGCCGCCAGCGACAGGTAGCCGCCGGTCAGCGCCTTGCCCAGGCACATCACGTCCGGCGCCACGCCCGCGTGCTCCGCCGCGAACAGGGCCCCCGTCCGCCCGAAACCGGTCGCGATCTCGTCGAACACCAGCAGCACGTCATGGGCGTCGCAGGCCTCCCGCAGCACCCGCAGGTACGCCGGGTCGTGGAACCGCATCCCGCCCGCGCCCTGGACCAATGGCTCGACGACGACCGCGGCCAGCTCGTCCGCGTGCCGTTCGATCTCCGACCGCAGCCGGTCGGCGTACGACTCCTCGTACTCCGCCGGCGGCGGGCCCACGAAGACCTGCCGGGGCAGCGCGCCGGACCACAGCTCGTGCATCCCGCCCTCGGGATCGCACACCGACATCGGCTGCCAGGTGTCGCCGTGGTACCCGCCGCGCCAGGTGAACAGGCGCCGCTTGGCGGGCCGGCCCACGGAGCGCCAGTACTGGAGGCACATCTTGATCGCGACCTCGACCGCCACCGAGCCCGAGTCGCAGAGGAAGACGTGCCGCAGCGGCTCGGGGGTGATCTCCACCAGCCGGGTGGCCAGCCGCACGGCGGGCTCGTGGGTGAGCCCGCCGAACATCACGTGGCTCATCCGGTCGAGCTGGCCACGCGCCGCCTCGTTGAGGACCGGGTGGTTGTAGCCGTGGACGGCCGACCACCAGGACGACATGCCGTCGACCAGCTCGTCGTGCCCGTACGCCGGTTCGGCCAGCCGCAGCCGGACCCCGGAGGCGGACTCGACCACCAGCGGGTCCGTACGGCCCGGCATGGGGCTGTACGGGTGCCACACGTGGGCCCGGTCGAGGGCGATCAGTTCGGCCGGGGCGAACTCAGGCATTGGGCGCCAGGTCGGTGCCGGCGCCCCGGCGCCGCACGGCCACCAGGTCCGTGCGGGCCTGGTCGGCGGTGGCGGTGCCGGCGGCGGTGGCCGGGGCGGTCGCGGCGGTCGCGGGGGCGGACTCCTCGGAGGAGCACACCGAACCCGAACCGCAGCCGCCGCCGGATCCGCAGGACGCGGCGTCCGACCGGTGCTCGGGCAGCGTGGTGGTGTCCGTGCCCTCCACCTCGAAACCGGCGTCCGCGATCATCTCCAGGTCCGCCTTGCCGGCCTGCCCCTCGCTGGTGAGGTAGTCGCCCAGGAAGATCGAGTTGGCCAGGTGCAGGGCCAGGGGCTGAAGCGTGCGCAGATGCACCTCGCGCCCGCCCGCCAGCCGGACCTCCACGTCCGGGCAGACGAACCGGACCATCGCCAGGATCCGCAGCGCCCGCTGGGGCGTGAGGTTCCACTCCTTGGCCAGCGGCGTGCCCTCGAAGGGGATGAGGAAGTTCACCGGCACCGAGTCCGGGTCCAGCTCGCGCAGCGCGAAGACCACGTCGACCAGGTCCTCGTCGCTCTCGCCCATGCCCGCGATCAGTCCGGAGCAGGCGGACAGCCCCGCGGCGTGCGCCTTCTGCACGGTGTCCACACGGTCCGCGTAGGTGTGCGTGGTCGTGATGTCCCCGTACGTCCCCTCGGACGTGTTGAGGTTGTGGTTGTACGCGTCGGCGCCCGCCGACCGCAGCCGCTCCGCCTGGCCGTCCGAGAGCAGCCCGAGGCACGCGCAGACCTCGACGCCCTCGTTCTCCTCCTTGATCGCCTCGATGGTCTTGGAGACCCGGTCGACGTCCCGGTCCGTGGGGCCGCGGCCGCTGGCCACCAGGCAGACCCGCTTGGCACCGCCGGCGACGCCCGCGGCGGCGGCCTTCGACGCCTCCTCCGGCTTCAGCCAGGTGTACTTGAGGATCTCCGCCTTCGAGCCCAGGCGCTGCGAACAGTACGAGCAGTCCTCGGGGCACAGACCGGACTTGAGGTTGACCAGGTAGTTGAGTTTCACCCGCCGCCCGAACCACTGACGGCGTACCTTCCCGGCCGCGGCGACCACATCCAGCAGCTCGTCGTCCGAGGTCGCCAGGACGGCGAGCGCTTCTTCGCGGGTCGGCAGCTCGCGCCGAAGCCCCTTCTCCACCAGCGTGTTCAGCAGGTCCATGACGCTGATCCTGGCCTACGGCACGGCCCCGGGCCAAGGAGGAACTCCACAGGAGACTCGGTTTCGAGTGTGTGTATAACCACACTCCGGCGCCACCCCACCACCATTAGGGTCTGTTCGCTGTCTACAAAAGGGACCCAGACATGCCCCAGGCTCCGTTCGACTCGCCGTTCGACTCGCCCTTCGACTGGACCGACGCCGAGGCACGCCGCCGCGCGGACGCCGGTCTGGTCCGTACGCTCCGCCCGCGACCGGCCGTGCCGGACGTCCTGGACCTGGCGAGCAACGACTACCTCGGGCTGACCCACCACCCGGACATCACCGCGGCGGCCGCCGGGGCGGCCCGCCGCTGGGGCGCGGGCGCCACCGGTTCGCGGCTGGTGACGGGCACCACCGAGCTGCACGCCGAGCTGGAGCGGGAGCTGGCCGCGTTCTGCGGCTTCGAGGCCGCGCTGGTGTTCTCCTCCGGGTACGCGGCCAACCTCGCCGCCCTCACCGCGCTGAGCGCCCGTGGCTCGCTGATCGTCTCGGACGCGGGCAACCACGCCTCGATCGTGGACGGCTGCCGGCTCTCGCGCGCCGACACCGAGGTCGTCCCGCACGCCGACCCCGAGGCGGTCGGCAAGACCCTGGCCGCCCACCCGGGACGGCGGGCGCTCGTGGTCACCGACTCGGTCTTCTCCGTCGACGGGGACGCGGCGCCGCTGGCCGGCCACGCGGCGGTGTGCCGGGCGCACGGCGCCGCGCTGGTCGTCGACGACG
Organism: Streptomyces sp. NPDC016309; assembly: GCF_043077235.1. Classification (NCBI taxonomy): domain Bacteria; kingdom Bacillati; phylum Actinomycetota; class Actinomycetes; order Kitasatosporales; family Streptomycetaceae; genus Streptomyces; species Streptomyces sp. NPDC016309. The sequence goes on from NZ_JBIBSG010000003.1 coordinate 90,805, forward strand.
CCCACGGGCTGGGCGTGCTGGGCGACGGCGGGCGCGGCGCGCTGCACGCGGCGGGGCTCGCGGGCGCCCCGGACGTGGTCGCCACGCTCACGCTCTCCAAGTCCCTGGGCAGCCAGGGCGGGGCCGTCCTCGGTCCGGCCCGGGTCGTCGACCACCTGGTCAACGCCGCCCGGACCTTCATCTTCGACACGGGCCTCGCCCCGGCCGCCGCGGGGGCGGCGCTGGCGAGCCTGCGGCGCTTGCGCGCCGAACCGGGGCTGGCCGGCCGGGCGCGGACGGTGGCGGCCACCCTCCACGCCCGGCTGACGGCCGCGGGCCTGACGGCCGTGCGGCCGGATGCCGCCGTCGTCTCCGTACGCGCCCCCTCGCCCGAGCGGGCCGTGCGGTGGGCGGCCGACTGCCGGGCCGAGGGGCTCGCGGTGGGCTGCTTCCGGCCGCCGTCGGTGCCGGACGGGATCTCGCGCCTCCGGCTCACCGCCCGCGCCGACTTGACGGATCGTCAGATCGATGCGGCGGTCGCGACGATCCTCCGTACCGCCCCGGACGGCGCGGTCAGCCGGACCCCGTGAGAGGGGATCCCTTGAGCGAGGTGACGAAGGACGTCCAGGCCGCCGCGGAGAACCGCAGTGGCGGCCTGGTGGTGTCCTTCGAGTCGCGGACGGCGAGCCGCGCGGTGTCGAGGCGGGCGGCCTCGACGCAGTTGTTCATGCCGACGCTGCGGCTGCTGCGCCGCCAGCGCGGGGCGTCGTGGTGTTCGGGGTGAGCAGACATGGGGGGTGCCTCTCCCTACGCGCCGTCACCGATCCCGGCGATGAGGTCCGACGAGTCCTCGGGTGACAGGGCGCACGCCTGCATGCTGCGGAAGGCGGCGCCGTACGCCTCGAGGTCTTCCGTGCGTTCGAGATAGAGGCTACTCGTCAGGTGGTCAAGAGCAACCACGTCCAGATCAGAAATGTGCGGAAAGGAGAAAATAACGAAAGGGCCGGAGAGTCCGACGTACGCGCCCCCGGCGAACGGCAGGACCTGGAGCCGCACCCGGGGCGACCGCGCCCACTCCCGCAACCGCCGTAACTGCTCCCGCATCACCCCCGGACCGCCCACCCGCCTGTGCAGCACCGCCTCGTCGAGCACCGCCTCCAGCCGCAGCGGGGGATCGGCGCGCAGCACCTCCTGCCGGGCGATCCGCACCCGCACCAGCGACTCGACCGTCTCCGGCGGCGCCCCCTCCAGCGCCGCCCGGGTCACCGCCCGCGCGTAGTCGGCCGTCTGGAGCAGGCCGGGCACGACCGACGTCTCCAGGGTGCGCGCCACACAGGCCTGCGCCTCCAGGCTGATGAAGTCCTGGTACGGCGGCGGCAGCACACCCCGGTAGGCGTGCCACCAGCCCGCACCGCCGCCGTCCGCCGCTCCCGCCAGCGCCTCCAGCAGGGCCCGCCGCCGCGGCTCGCGCACCCCGTAGGCGTCGAGCAGCCGCGCCACGTCCGGGCCCGTGACCCCGCTGGTGCCGGTCTCGATGCGGCTCACCTTCGACTGGTGCCAGTCCACCAGCCGCGCCGCCTCCCGGCTGGTCAGGCCGGCGGCCAGCCGCAGGGCGCGCAACTCCTCGCCGAGCTTGCGCCTGCGCACCGCCGGTCCGTGCCGCGTGCCCCGCATGACCGTTCCTCCCGACGTCGGGCAACCCATCAGTTTGCCGCCCAAATCCGGCCTTCAGGGGCAGAGTTCACCGCTTCGGGCGACAGATATATGCATATCTTGGTGGATCGGCCCCAACAGGGGCTACCTGAGTGGCAGTCTGGCGCGAAGCACAATCCGAGGCCGAGCTCACCGAACATCCGGTACGTGTCGGAGTCCGGCCCCGGTGGGAAAGGGACGGCGTCGCCATGGCAGACCATCAGGAAGCATCCGTCACTCTGCCGAGCGCTCCCGCCTCGGTCTCCGCCGCCCGGAGGTACGTGGCGGACGTCCTCGAGGAATGGGGCCTGCCGGGCGAGGCCGAGACCGCCGACACGGTACGGCTCATCGTCTCGGAGCTGGCCACCAACGCCGTCCAGCACACCTTCGGTCAGTCGCCGACCTTCACGGTGGACGTGAGGCTGGAACGCGACGAGCAACTGCGCATCGGGGTCACCGACAGCCACCCGCGCTGGCCCCGCCGGCTCCCGGCGGCCGTGCAGCAGGACAACGGCCGGGGCATGGTCATCATCCGCTGGCTCGCCGCCGAGTGCGGTGGCCGCCTGTCCGTGACCCCGACCGCCGAGGGCGGCAAGACCGTGTGGATCGCCCTCCCCTGGACGGTCCCGGTGACCTGACCCGCGTGCGGCTCTCCGGCGGCCGCTCCGGCGGCGGCCGCTCGCCGAGCCGGCGCCGCACGAGGTGGGGGAGGAGCCCCCACAGCCCGGCGCACACCGCCAGGGTGAAGGCGCCGGCCGCCAGGCCCTCGGGCCGGCCGTGCACCACGTCCACCACCAGCGACACCGAGCAGGTGAGCGCCAGCGCCAGCACCGCGAGCCCGATCCGGGCCAGCCGGGACGACACGGCCACGATGCGGATCTTGGCGCCCTGCTGGAACAGCGTGCGGTGCAGCGCGGCGGGGGCGGTCAGCAGCGCCGCGGCGATCACGGAGAGCAGCAGCGTCACCACGTACAGACCCCGCTGGTAGGAGTCCAGCGAGGTGAAGCGGGGGGTGAACGCCAGGGTGAGCAGGAAGGCGAACAGGATCTGGACGCCGGTCTGGGTGACGCGCAGTTCCTGGAGCAGCTCGGCGAAGTTGCGGTCGGCGCGCTCCAGGGGCGTCTCGTTGCGCGCGGTGCGGGGGCTCTCGCCGGACATTCCGGACGAGTACCCCCGCGCCGCGGGTCATGCCCGGAGCGTCAGCGGACGCGTCCGTACCAGACCGACTTCGACCAGATCTTGTCCAGCTTCACCACCGATCCCGACTTCGGTGAGTGCCAGATCTTGTTGTTACCCGCGTAGATGCCCACGTGGTAGACGCTGCTGCCACGGTGGAAGAAGACCAGGTCGCCCTTCACCCTGCTGGAGGCGGAGATGTGGCGGGTCTTGTTGTACTGCTGCTGCGCCGTGCGCGGCAGTGACTTGCCGGCCTTCTTGTACGAGTACAGCGTCAGTCCGGAGCAGTCGAACCGGGACGGGCCCGTCGCTCCGTACGCGTACGGTGCGCCCTTCTTGGACGCGGCGATGTTCAGCGCCTTGGTCGCGTGTGCCGGGGCGGCCTGGGCCTCGGACACACCGCCGGGCACCAGTGCCGGGCCGCCGACGGCGGCGAGGGCGAGTGCCGAGACGGCACCGGCCCGGGACAGCAGAGACGGGACATGAATCTGCGCGGTCATTGCGCAACCCTTCGTCAGCCGCCTGTGAAGGATGACCTGTCGGGTTCGGACTGGCGAAGTTGCCCGGCCGCTGACGCGGCTTCACCCCAAGGGCGACCGATGCGACGAACATCGTTCGGTCACCCGTACTGCTTGGGTCCTCCACTCCTGCCGATCCACTCCTGTCGACCAGTCATCCGGGCGGCGGCAGGACTCGGCGTCCGCCCGGACCGCCCCGCCGCGGTGGCGGGGGCTTGTCGTCGTGAGGGATCTTGACCCATGTCGAGGGGAAATTCCGAGTCGAAACGGCCGTTTGTGAGGCTCCTCACGACTGATCCATTCGGGTGGACAGGGGGGATTTGGCGCCCGGCGGTGAGACGTCGACGATCCCCGTACCAGGGCCGGAACGTGATATTCCGCCAGACGTGTAGCGTCGGTGCGCAACTCGTGCCGTACAGAATTCGTCCGGTTGCGTACGCTGAACGGGGGAGCGTTTCTCGTACTCCTGAGCCCATTCGGGGGAGAGCTACATCGGTCCCACGCCTCGATTGTGAGGCACCGTCACGCGACTCGCGCGCCGTTCGCCGTCAAGCACCCGCAGCGCCCGCGCCAGCGTGTGGGCATGCACGTCGCTCTCGCCGCGCTCGTGCATCGACGCCAGGGCGTCACGGAGCGCCGTCGCGCGCCCGACCAGGGCCTGCGCCGCGCGCAGGGCGCCATAGGTGTGGGTGGCGCGCGCCGGATTGATCCGGCCCAGCAGGTCGACGACCTCGAGCCACCCGTCGACGAACGCGCATTCGGCCCGGGTGAGGGCGGGCAGGGGCGGGGGCTCCGGGGGCAGCACCGCTCAGCCCCGGCGGCGCGCGACGACGTGGTCGACCAGGCCGTACGCCACGGCCCCGGCGGCGTCGAGGACCGTGTCGCGCTCCAGGTCGGCGTCCACCCGCTCGCGGTCCCGGCCGCTGTGCCGGGCCAGGACGCCGGCCAGCAGGTCGCGCCGGCGCAGCAACTCGCGGGCGTGGACGTCCAGGTCGGACGGCTGTCCGTGCAGCGGCTCGTCCAGGGACGGCTGTCGGATCACGACGCGCGCCCCCGGCAGGGTCAGGCGCTTGCCGGGGGTGCCGGCGGCGAGCAGGGCGGCGGCGGTCGACGCCGCCTGCCCGATGCAGGTCGTCTCCACGTCGCAGCGCACCGCCCGCATGGTGTCGTAGACGGCCGTCATGGCCTCCACCGGACCGCCGGGGGAGTTGATGTAGAGCGAGATGTCCCGGTCGGGCGCGGCGTACTCGAGGTACAGGAACTGGGCGACGACGTCGTTGGCCGCGGTGTCGTCGAGGGGTGTGCCGAGGAAGACGATCCGCTCCTCCAGCAGCTTGGAGTACGGGTCGACCGTGCGGGTGCCGGAGCTGGTGCGCTCGGTGAAGCCGGGCAGGACGTACCGCGCCGTGCGGCTCATGACATGCCTCCTCTGTCGCCGTAAAAAATGTACAGGATGTACAGGGCGTTATGATGGGAGCATGGCCTACGAGATTCCGGTGACGCAAGCCCGCGCAGAGCTCGCCGATCTGATCAACCGCGTCGTCTACGGCGGTGAACGCGTGGTCGTCACCCGCCACGGCAAGCCGCTCGTGGCCCTGGTGTCGGCCGCCGACCTGGAGCGACTCGAGGCGCCGGGGGAGCCGGCCGAGGAGCCGGTGGTCCGCTCGGTCTCCACCGTCCAGGACGTCCCGGCGTCCGCTCCGGGCGAACGGGGCCGCTTCGGCATCGCCGCCGAACACGAGCCGTACGGCCCGCACCGCCCGGGGCACTGACCCCCGCTCCATCCCCTGCCGAGACCGGATGTCGCCGTCCGGCGGCCCTGCCTGCCCATGCGGCGGCAAAGGACGGGTTTACCTCCCGGAAAAACTTCTGCCCGAGTTGGAAATATCTCTGCGCGACACTCGTTCCCGCAGGTCAACAGAGTGTTGAAGCCGGATAGTGTCCCGCTGCGCCCGGGGTCACACCGGGCGGGAGACCGTGAGGTGAAACGTGCAACTGACGCCGCACGAGCAGGAACGCCTGCTCATCCATGTGGCCGCCGACGTGGCGGAGAAGCGCCGGGCCCGCGGGGTGAGGCTCAACCACCCCGAGGCCGTCGCCCTCATCACCTCCCACATCCTGGAGGGCGCCCGCGACGGCCGCACCGTGGCCGAACTGATGGCGTCCGGCCGCAAGGTGCTCAGCCGCGACGACGTCATGGACGGCATCCCCGAGATGATCCACGACGTCCAGGTGGAAGCCACCTTCCCGGACGGCACCAAGCTCGTCACCGTCCACGACCCCATCGTCTGACGGGACGGGAACCACGCCGATGATCCCCGGAGAGATCCTGTACGCCGACGAACCGGTGCCCCTCAACGAGGGCCGCCCGGTCACGCGCCTCACCGTCCTCAACGCCGCCGACCGGCCCGTCCAGGTCGGCTCCCACTACCACTTCGCCGAGGCCAACCCGGGCCTCGACTTCGACCGCCCGGCCGCCCACGGCCTCCGGCTCAACATCGCCGCCGGCACCGCCGTGCGCTTCGAGCCCGGGATCCCCGTCGACGTCGAACTCGTCCCGCTCGCGGGGCTGCGTGTCGTCCCCGGCCTGCGCGGACGTACCGGAGGTGCCCTCGATGGCTGAACTGACCCGGCCCGTGTACGCCGACCTCTTCGGCCCCACCACCGGCGACCGGATCCGGCTCGCCGACACCGACCTGCTGGTCGAGATCGAGGAGGACCGCTGCGGCGGCCCCGGCCGCTCGGGCGACGAGGCGGTCTTCGGCGGCGGCAAGGTGATCCGCGAGTCCATGGGCCAGTCCCGCGCGACCCGCGCCGAAGGCGCCCCGGACACCGTCATCACCGGCGCGGTCGTCATCGACCACTGGGGCGTCGTCAAGGCCGACATCGGCATCCGCGACGGGCGCATCACCGGCATCGGCAAGGCCGGCAACCCGGACACCATGGACGGCGTCCACCCCGACCTCGTCATCGGCCCGGAGACCGAGATCATCGCCGGCAACGGCAAGATCCTCACCGCCGGCGCCGTCGACGCGCACATCCACTTCATCTCGCCGACCGTCGTCGAACAGGCGCTCACCTCCGGCATCACCACCCTCGTCGGCGGCGGCACCGGACCCGCCGAGGGCACCAAGGCCACCACCGTCACCCCCGGCCCCTGGCACCTCGCCAGGATGTTCGAGGCGCTGGAGACGTACCCCGTCAACATCGGCCTGCTCGGCAAGGGCAACACCGTCTCCCACGAGGCGATGCGCTCCCAGCTACGGGGCGGAGCCCTCGGCTTCAAGATCCACGAGGACTGGGGCGCCACCCCGGCGGCCATCGACGCGTGCCTGCGCGTCTGCGACGAGACCGGCGCCCAGCTCGCCATTCACACCGACACCCTCAACGAGGCCGGGTTCGTCGGCGACACCCTCGCCGCCATCGCGGGCCGCACCATCCACGCGTACCACACCGAGGGGGCGGGCGGCGGTCACGCCCCCGACATCATCACGGTCGTCTCCGAGCCCTACGTCCTGCCCAGCTCCACCAACCCCACCCGCCCGCACACCGTCAACACCCTCGACGAGCACCTCGACATGCTGATGGTGTGCCACCACCTCAACCCGGCCGTCCCCGAGGACCTCGCCTTCGCCGAGTCCCGCATCCGGCCCTCGACCATCGCGGCCGAGGACATCCTGCACGACATGGGCGCCATCTCGATCATCTCCTCCGACTCCCAGGCCATGGGCCGCGTCGGCGAGGTCATCCTGCGGACCTGGCAGACCGCCCACGTCATGAAGAGGCGCCGGGGCGCACTGCCGGGCGACGGCCGCGCCGACAACCACCGCGCGCGTCGCTACGTCGCCAAGTACACGATCAACCCGGCCGTCGCCCAGGGACTGGACCACGAGATCGGCTCCGTCGAGACCGGCAAACTCGCGGACCTCGTCCTGTGGGAGCCGGCGTTCTTCGGCGTCAAGCCGCAGACCGTCATCAAGGGCGGCCAGATCGCCTACGCCCAGATGGGCGACGCCAACGCCTCCATCCCCACGCCCCAGCCGGTCATGCCCCGTCCCATGTTCGGCGCGCTCGGCCGGGCGGCGGCGGCCGGCTCGTTCAACTTCGTCACCGGCACCGCCCTCGACGACGGACTCCCCGAACGGCTGGGCCTGACCAAGGAGTTCCGGGCCATCACCAGCACGAGGGGGGTCACCAAGGCGGACATGAGGGAGAACGACGCACTGCCACGCGTCGAGGTCGACGCCGACACGTTCACGGTGACCATCGACGGCGAGCCGGTCGACCCGGCACCCGCCGCCGAACTCCCCATGGCCCAGCGCTACTTCCTCTTCTGATGAGTACGCGATGACCCGTGCCGCCCTCCTCGTCCTCGCCGACGGCCGGTTCCCCGCCGGTGGCCACGCCCACTCCGGCGGCGCCGAACCGGCCGTCACGGCGGGACGCCTCCGCGACGCCCGCGACCTGGAGTCCTTCTGCCGCGGCCGCCTGCACACCAGCGGGCTCACCGCGGCCGGCCTCGCCGCCGCGGCCGCCCTCGGCCACGACCCCGCCGCGCTCGACGCCGCCGCCGACGCCCGCACCCCGTCACCCGCGCTGCGCGCCACCGCCCGCAAGCTCGGCCGCCAGATGCTGCGGGCCGCCCGTGCCACCTGGCCGAACCCCGAACTCGACGCTTTGGCACGGGTGTTCCCGCGCGGGGCGCACCAGCCCGTCGTCCTCGGGATCGCCGCGCGGGCCGCGGGCCTCGGCCCCGAGGACGCCGCGCACTGCGTGGCGTACGAGACGGTCAGCGGCCCCGCCACGGCCGCCGTCCGGCTGCTGAGCCTCGACCCCTTCCGCGCCACCGCCGTCCTGGCGCGCCTGGCACCCGAGATGGACCAGGTGGCCGCGCGGGCGGCGCGGGCCGCACGGGCGGCCGCCGAGGACGGCCTCGACGCGCTGCCCGCCGCGTCGGCACCGCTGCTCGACATCACCGCCGAGCAGCACGCGGCCTGGCCCGTACGCCTCTTCGCCTCCTGACGACAAGGAAAGCCATGCACCTCGACCACGGCCACCACGGCCCCGCCGCCGTCAGCGCCGACGCCCACCGGCCCGACGGCACCCACCGCGCCCTGCGCATCGGCCTCGGCGGGCCGGTCGGCTCCGGCAAGACCGCCACCGTCGCCGCCCTCTGCCGCGAACTGCGCGAGCAGTTCTCCCTCGCCGTCGTCACCAACGACATCTACACCCGCGAGGACGCCGAGTTCCTGCTGCGCAACGCGGTCCTGCCGCCCGAGCGGATCCAGGCGGTGGAGACCGGCGCCTGCCCGCACACCGCGATCCGCGACGACATCTCCGCCAACCTCGAAGCCGTCGAGGACCTGGAGGACGCCGTCGGCCCCCTCGACCTGATCCTCGTGGAGTCCGGCGGCGACAACCTCACGGCCACCTTCTCCAAGGGCCTCGTCGACGCGCAGGTCTTCGTCATCGACGTCGCGGGCGGCGACGACATCCCGCGCAAGGGCGGACCCGGTGTCACCACCGCCGACCTGCTCGTCGTCAACAAGACCGACCTCGCCCCGTACGTCGGTTCCGACCTGGAGCGGATGGCCCGGGACGCCCGGGCGCAGCGCGGCGACCTGCCCGTCGCCTTCACCTCGCTGCGCGGCGAGCGGGGCGTCGCGCCGGTCGCCGACTGGGTGCGCGCCCGGCTCGCCGCCTGGACCGCCACCGTATGAGCGTCCACGCCACCGCCCGGATCGTCGCCACGCCCACGGGCCTGCCCGTGCTGGAGAGCGACGGGCCGCTCGCCCTGCGCCGCACCCGCGCCACCGGCCCGTACACCCGGGTCACCGTCGTCGGCGCGATGACCGCGCCGCTCGGCGGCGACCGGCTGGCCGTCGAGGCGGAGGTGCGCGACGGGGCCCGCCTGGCCGTCGGTTCGGCGGCCGCGACGGTCGCCCTGCCGGGCCGGGGCGCCGGCCACGCCCGCTACGACGTGCGCCTGACGGTCGGCGAGGGGGCGGAACTGCGCTGGCTGCCGGAACAACTGGTGTCCGCGCACGGCTCCGACCTCCGGATGCGCACGACGGTCGACCTGGCCGCCACCGCACGTCTGGTGCTGCGCGAGGAACAGGTCCTGGGCCGGCACGCCGAGGAGCCCGGCACCCTCGTCACCCGCCTGACCGTACGCCGCGCCGGGCGCCCCCTGCTGGACCAGGAACTGGCCTACGGTCCGGGGGCGCCCGGCGGCTGGGACGGCGGCGCGGTCCTCGGGGGGCACCGGGCCGTGGGCCAGCTCCTCGTGGTGGACCCGGCCTACGACGAGAAGCCCGCCGCGCCCCGGCTCATCGGGGACACCGCGGCCGTCACGCCGCTGGCCGGGCCCGCCGTCCTGGTCACCGCGGTCGCCCCGGACGCGCTGCGGCTGCGGCGCGTCCTGGACGAGGCGCGGGCGACCCTGTGACGGGCGGCGGCGTCAGCCGCCGACGTACCAGGTGAAACCGCCGGAGGACGCCGCCACCGCCAGCAGGATGCCGAAGACGACCAGGTCGACGATGCCGAGGACTATCGCGGCCTTCGCCATGCCCGCGCCGTTCTTGACCGACGCCTGCCTGAGCGCGACCGCACCGAAGATGATGGCCAGCGGCCCGAGGATGATGTTGAAGAACAGCACGCCCACGATGCCGCAGACGAGTCCGGCGATGGCGAGGCCGTTGGTGCGGGACTGCGCCTGCCCGTGTCCGTGCGTACTGCTGGTGCCGTAACCGGCCATGACAACTCTCCCTTTCCGGGGTGGACTTGTGAAGGTCCGTGTTGCCCGCCGTGCCGGTCCCATGCCCACCGTGTGAGAGATCCGTTCAGGCCTCGCTCACGGCCGCCTCGGCGATCGGGGCCGTCCGGGGCCGGGCGACCGCCACATAGTCGGCCGTGCGCAGCGCCAGGGAGCGGTCGAGGCGCGCCGCGTTGAAGAACAGCTCGTCCTCCTCCAGCAGCACCGGGTCGACGACCAGTTCCAGCTCCGGGTCGAAGGAGAACGGCAGGATCGTGCCGCTGACACTGCCCGCCAGCCGCTCGGCCACCTCGGGCGTGGCGAACCCGGCGTACGTGCCGCCCAGCAGGGCCTTCACCGCGCCCAGGTCGACCCGCCGGTCGCCGGGCACCACGGCCAGGGCGTACCGCCTCGTCCTCTTGCCGGTCTTGACCATTACGACGATGCACTTGGCGGCCTGCTCCAGCCGGTTGCCGCGCAACGCGCTGACCGCCTCCGTCGCACCCTCCGGGTCGTGCTCGACCACCCGGTAGGACGCCCCGTGCTCGTCCAGCAGGCCGATCAGTTTCTCGTACGCCTCGTACGTCTCGTGCGTCGTGTACGTCTCGTGTGTCGTCTGGTGCTCGCTCACCGGCGTCCCTTCGGGCAGGAGGTCCCGTCGCTCGTCACCCCGACCCTATCGACCGGCCGGCCGCGCCCGCGCGGGCCCGCCTCAGCGGCGGAAACCCGGGAACCTCCGCCGCTGCGCGGCCTGTTCGGCCTCCTTCACCTTGGCCGCGTAGTCGTCCACGTACTCCTGGCCGGACAGCGCGAGGATCCGGTACATGATCTCGTCGGTGACGGCCCGCAGCACCGTCCGGTCGTTCTCCATCCCCGCGTACCGCGAGAAGTCCAGCGGCTCGCCGAACCGGATCGTCACCTTCTTGATCTTCGGTACGACCTGGCCGGGCGGCTGGATCTCGAACGTGCCGACCATCGCGCACGGGACCACCGGCACGCCCGCCGTCAAGGCCATGACGGCCACCCCGACCTTGCCCTTGTAGAGCCGCCCGTCGTGCGAGCGGGTGCCCTCCGGGTAGATCCCCAGCAGCTCGCCCTTGGACAGCACCCCGAGACCTTCGCGGATCGCCGCCTGCCCGGCCTCCTTGCCGGAGCGGTCCACCGGGATCTGCCCCGCGCTGCGGAAGAACGCGGCGGTCAGCCGGCCCTTGATCCCGGGCCCCGTGAAGTACTCCTGCTTCGCCAGGAAGGTGATCCGCCGCTTGAGGACGACCGGCATCAGGAAGTGGTCCGAGAACGACAGGTGGTTGCCCGCGACGATCGCCGCGCCGTCCTCCGGGACGTGCTCCAGCCCCTCGGTCCTCGGCCGGAAAAGCAACCGCAGCACCGGCCCGAGAAGGAGGTGCTTGAGCAGGTAGTAGAACACTGGCTGGCTCCCTACTGCCCCGGGTCGGCGGGGGATCGGATCGGCTCTGTGCGTTGTACCAGGACACAAACCAGTTCGAGGGGGATCAGTGTAGATGCGCGTGTCGTGACCGGGAACCGCGCCGCGATGGGCGGCCCCGATGCGGGCACACGGAGGTCATGACTGTACCCAAGAGCAGTGTCCTGGTCCTGGACAGCGCCGAACCCGAGGCTCTGGCGGACTTCTACGCCGGGCTCCTCGGCGCCCGGACCCGTCGCGGAACCGATCCCGACTTCATCGAGGTGGTGGGCCACGAGGGCGTGTGCGTCGCCGTCCGGCGCGACCACGGCTACGCGCCGCCGAGTTGGCCGCGCCCCGACGACTCGCTCCAGGCGCACCTGCACATCCTGGTCGCCGAGGACGACATGGACGAGGCCGAGCGGGAGGCGGTCGGGCTCGGCGCCCGTCCGGTGGAGACCAGGGACAACTCCGGTCCCCGGGACGTCAGGACGTACTCCGACCCGGCGGGACACTCCTTCACCCTGGTCGCCCGGGAGGGCCGCTCGGCGACGTAGGGCGGCCTCCGGGGAGCGGAAGGTTACTCATGCGTTCCGCACGGCCGGTTGCTGACGCTTGTGACTGTTGCCGCCCCTGGCCGGGATGACACCGTCTTCCCCGTCGTCACCGTCGTCGATGGAGGGAGCAGGTGTGATCAAGGGCTACGCCGCCTTCTGCGACGCGGACCGTCACTTCTACGACGCGCCGTACCGGCTGTCCGCCGGGGGCACCGACCGGCGGGGCGCGCCGTACGGGGCGGCGCTCGCGCCGGTACCGGAAGGGTGGCGCCGGCACCGCAGCGGCGACTGGCTGGCCCTCCGCCCCCTCGACGCCGCGCTGCCCGCGCAGGGCTGGAAGATCCACGTATCGGCGTGCCTGGACAACGCCGAAACGATTCTTGAGCGCGTCATGGACTACTGCCTCGCCCGGGGCGTCGCCTTCAAGTTCGTCCCGAGCCGGTACCTGCTGCACACCCGCAACGCCAAGTACGCCGATCGGGCCGGCAGCGGCAAGTTCATCACCGTCTACCCGGCCGGCGACGAGCAGTGCCACCGGATCGCCGACGACCTGGCGGCTCTGCTCGCCGGCGAGCCCGGCCCGTACATCCTCAGCGACCTGCGCTGGGGCGAGGGACCGGTGCACGTCCGGTACGGCAGCTTCACCCGGCGGCACTGCTACGGCGAGAACGGCGAACTCTGCCCCGCCGTCGAGGACCCGGACGGACGCCTCGTCCCCGACCTGCGCGGCCCGGTGTTCCAGATACCCGACTGGCTCGAACCCCCCGCCTTCCTCCGGCCCCACCTGGACGCGCGGGCCGCCGTGACGGTCACGGACATCCCGTACACCGTCGACAGCGCGCTGCACTTCTCCAACGGCGGGGGAGTGTACGTCGGCCACGACCGCCGCACCGGCGAGAAGGTCGTCCTCAAGGAGGCCCGCCCGCACGCCGGCCTGGCCGCCGACGGGGCCGACGCCGTCACCCGGCTGCACCGCGAGCGGACCGCCCTCGAACGGCTCGCCGGACTGCCGTACACCCCCGAGGTCAAGGGCACGTTCGTCCTGGGCGAGCACCACTTCCTGGCGATGGAGTTCCTGGAGGGCAAGCCCCTCAACACCTTCTTCGCCCGCCGGCACCCGCTGATCGAGGCCGACCCCACGCCCGAGTCACTGGCCGAGTACACCGAGTGGGCCCTGCGGATCCACCGGCTCGTCGAGGAGGCCGTCGACGCCGTGCACGCCCGCGGTGTGGTCTTCAACGACCTGCACCTGTTCAACATCATGGTGTCCGAGGACGAGACGTCCGTGGCGCTCCTCGACTTCGAGGCCGCCGCCCACATCGACGAGGGACGGCGCCAGACCGTCGCCAACCCGGCGTTCGTCGCACCGCCCGACCGGCGCGGGTTCGCCGTCGACCGGTACGCCCTCGCCTGCCTCCGGCTCGCCCTCTTCCTGCCGCTGACCAGCCTGTTCCCGCTGGACCCCGGCAAGGCCCGGCACCTCGCCGACATCGCGGCCGCGCACTTCCCCGTACCGCGCGCCTTCCTCGACGAGGCGGTCGAGGAGATCGCGGGGGACACCGGCCACGGCCCGTACCTGCCCGTCGAGCCCGGCGACTGGCCGCGCAGCCGTGACTCCATGGCCGGCGCCGTGCTCGCCTCCGCGACACCGGAACGCGAGGACCGCTTCTTCCCCGGCGACATCGCCCAGTTCGCCACCGCCGGCGGCGGCCTGACCTTCGGCTACGGCACCGCGGGCGTCCTGTACGCCCTCTCCGGGACGGGCGCCGGAGCGTGCCCGGAGGCCGAGGAGTGGCTGCTGCGCCGCACCAAGGAGCCCGAGTCCGGCACACCCCTCGGCTTCTACGACGGCCTGGCCGGCGTCGCCTGGACCCTCGACCGCCTCGGCCATCCCGAACGGGCCCTGGAACTGGCGGAACTGACGCTCCGCCGGCCGTGGGAGGACATCGCCCCCGACCTGCACGGCGGCCTCGCGGGCGTCGGCCTCGCGCTGGACGCGCTCGGCATGCGGGACGCCGCCCTGCGCTGCGCCGACCTCGTCGCCGGCGCCCTGCCCGGCATCTCCCGGGCCGGGCTGCTGTACGGCGCCTCCGGCCCCGCCCTGCTCTTCCTCCGCCTGTACGAACGCACCGGCGACACCGGGCTGCTGGACTTGGCCGCCGACGCGCTCCGGCGCGACCTGGCCCGCTGCGTGACCAGCGCGGGCGGCACCCTCCAGGTCGACGAGGGGTGGCGGACCATGCCGTACCTCGGCGCCGGGAGCGTCGGCATCGGGATGGTGCTCGACGACTACGCCGCCCACCGCGAGGACGCGGACTTCGAGCGGGCGCGCCGCGAGATCGTACGGGCCGCCCAGGCCACCTTCTACGCCCAGCCCGGACTGTTCCGGGGCGCGGCCGGCATGGTGCTGTACCTGAGCCGCACCACCGCGCCCGGCCCGGGAACCGCCCCCGCCGACGTACGCCGCCAGATCGACGCCCTCGCCCGGCACGCCGTGCCGTACCAGGGCCGGCTGGCCTTCCCCGGCGAGCAGATGATGCGGCTGTCCATGGACCTCGCCACGGGCACCGCGGGCTGCCTGCTCGCCCTCGGCAGCGCCGCGTCCGACGGACACGCGCACCTGCCGTTCCTCCCGCCGCTCCGGCGGCCCACGAGCCGGCCCCAGCCAGGGGCCGAAACAGAGCACACCGTCCCCATGAAGGAAAGGAATCGATCATGACGCTTCTCGACCTGCAGTCGATGGAGACCCCGAAGGAAGAGGCGACGGGCGACATCGCCACGGGCAGCCGCGCGAGCCTGCTGCTCTGCGGTGACAGCAGCCTGAGCGTCACCACCTGTAACTGACCCGTCGGGTCGCGCGGTGCCGAATGCGCGCGGCCCCATGGATCAGCCGGTCCCGGGCGGTTCACCCCGCCCGGGACCCTCCGCGTTCCCGCCCGAGGAGGACACCGCCACCCATGACCTCCCCGCCCCCCGACCCCTCGATCCCGTACGCCCCCGCCCCCTCGGACGCGCCCGGCAGCGGTGACGCGCCCACCGGGCCGGCCGCCGCCACCGGGCCGGGCGCCGCCACCGGGCCGGGCGTCCCCACCGGGTCGGCCGCCCCTACAGGGCCGGGCTCTGCCGCCGGGCCTGACGGGCCGTCGGGCGACGGGCCGCGCCGGCAGCCGGGCGCGGGCGGCGGCGGCCGAGAGGTGTCCGGGCCGGGTGCCGCGATCGGTGGCCGACGGGCCGAGCGGGTGGTGCGGGGCGCCGTACGGCACAGCGCGGGCCGTACCGCGGCGATCACCGTCTGCTCCGTGGCCGCCGCACTGGCCGCCCTCGCCGAGCCGGCCGTCCTCGGCCGCAGCCTCGACCTGCTCCTGGCCGGCTCCGCGGCGGCACCCCGCTGGGTGGCCCTGTGCGGCGCGCTGATCGCCGCCGAGGTGATCCTCGACGCGCTGGTCGCCCTGCTGACCGGCACCACCAACGCCCGGTCCACCGCCTGGCTGCGCCACCGCGCCCTGGACCGGCTGCTCGGAGCCCCGCCGCACGCCGCGGCCGCCCGCTTCGCGCCCGGCGACCTCGCCACCCGGCTGACGGCCAACGCCACGGAGGCCGGCACCGTCCCGGCGACCGCCGCCGGCGCGCTGGCCACGGTCCTCCCGCCGCTCGGGGCCCTGGTCGCGCTGCTCCTCATCGACCTGTGGACGGCGGCCGCGTTCCTGGCCGGCGTCCCGCTGCTCGTCCTGCTGCTGCGGGCCTTCGCCCGCACCTCCTCCGACACCGTCTCCCGCTACCAGCGCGTGCAGTCCGGCATGGCGGACCGCCTCCTGGAGGCCCTGGCCGGGGCCCGCACCATCGCCGCCGCCGGGACCGCCGCGCGCGAACAGCGGCGCATCCTCGCCACGCTGCCCGAACTCGCCGCGGAGGGACGGACGATGTGGCGCGTGTACGGCCGGGCCGTCGCCCGCAGCGGCGTGCTCATGCCGCTGCTGGTCACCGTCGTCCTCGCCGTGGGCGGGGCCCGGCTGGCCTCCGGTGCCCTGGGCGTCGGCGACCTGGTGGCGGCCTCCCGGTACGCGGCGCTGGCGGCCGGCGTCGGCTCGGTGGCCGCCTCGCTCGGCGCCCTGGTCCGGGGCCGTACCGCCGCCCGCCGCACCGGCGAGATCCTCGCCCTCCCGGCCGTGCCGTACGGCCCGGACACGCTGCCCGCCCACGGCGCGGGCACCCTCGAACTGCGCGGCGTCACCGTCGTACGGGACGGGGCCGCCGTGCTGCGCCGCGTCGACCTGCGGGTGCCCGGCGGGGCGACCGCCGCCGTGGTCGGCCGCTCGGGCGCGGGCAAGTCCCTGCTCGCCGCCGTCGCGGGCCGGCTCACCGACCCCGACGAGGGGTGCGTCCTGCTCGACGGCGTGCGGCTGGACCGGCTCGGGCCCCGGGAACTGCGCCGTGAGGTCGCGTACGCCTTCTCCCGCCCCGCCCTCTTCGGCACGACGGTCGGGGAGGCCATCGCCTTCGGGGCGGAGCCCGCCCCGCCGGGCGCCGTGCGCTCCGCCGCCCGGGCGGCGGGCGCCGACGGGTTCGTCGAGCGGCTGCCCGCCGGTTACGACACGCCGCTCGCCGACGCCCCGCTGTCGGGCGGTGAGTACCAGCGGCTGGGGCTCGCCCGGGCGTTCGCCCACGCCGGGCGGCTGCTGGTCCTGGACGACGCCATGTCGGGCCTGGACACCGTCACCCTGCGGCAGGTCGAGCGGTCGCTGGCCCGGGACGTCCGGCCGGGCACCCGCCTCGTCGTCGCCCACCGGCTGTCCGCCGCGTCGCGTGCGGACCTGGTGGTGTGGCTGGAGGAGGGCCGGGTACGGGCCGTCGGCCCGCACCGCACGCTGTGGCGGGACCCGGCGTACCGGGCCGTGTTCGCCGCGACGGACGGGGCGGACGCGACCGGCGGGGCGACCGGGGCGACCGGGCCGGACGCGACGGACCCGGCGGACACGACGGACCGGAGGGACGCGACGGACCCGGCGGAGCCGGCGCACCCGGCGGACGCGACCCACAGGAGGGCCGGATGACGGCACGGCGGGTCCTCCCCGAGGGCAGGCGCTTCCTGGCGCGGCGCAAACGCGACCTGCTGCGCCTCGCCGCCTGGTCCCTGCTGGAGTCGGCCCACACGTTCCTGGGCGGGTACGGCGTCGCCCGCGCGCTGGACGACGGGTTCCTCGCCGGACGCACCGGCACCGGCCTGGTGTGGCTGGCCGTCGCCGCCGCCGGGACGCTCCTCGGCGGGCTCGCCGTGCGCGGGGTGTTCGCCGGACTCGCGGGCCTGGTGGAACCGCTGCGGGACGGGCTGGTCCGCCGGGCCGTGGCGCAGGCCGTCGCCGCCGCGGTGGCGGACCCCGCCCGGGCGGAGGGCGCGGCCGGCGGCGCGGCCGTCTCCCGGCTCACGCAGCAGACCGAGATCGCCCGCGACAGCTTCGCCGGGCTGGTCCTCACCACCCGGTCCTTCGTCTTCACCGCCCTGGGCGCGCTGCTCGGCATGGCCTCCCTGGAGCCGGCGCTGACCCTCGTCGTCCTCCCGCCCCTGCTGCTCGGCCTGGCGGTGTTCCTCGCCACCCTCGCGCCCATGGCCGCCGTGCAGCGCGCCTTCCTCGACACCGACGAGGCCCTCGCGGCCCGGGTCGGCGCGGTGGGCGCGGGACTGCGCGACGTGGTGGCGTGCGGCGCCGGACCGCACGTCGCGGCCGGGACCGGGCGGCTGGTCGACGCCGAGGCCCGGCTCTCCCGCCGCCTGGCCCGCTGGGCGGCCGTCCGCACCCTGGCCCTGGGCGCGGCGGGCCGGCTGCCGGTGCTGGCCCTGCTGCTCGCCACGCCCTGGCTGCTCGGCCGGGGGGTCACCGCGGGCACCCTGCTCGGCGCGCTCACCTACCTCGTCCAGGCGCTGCTGCCGGCCCTGGACGCGCTGATGACCGCGGTCGGGACGGCCGGCACCCGGCTGCTGGTCGTCCTGGAGCGGTTCACCGACGTGCCGGCCCCGCCCCCGGCGCCCGCGCCACGGCCGCTGCCGCCCGCCCGGCCGCGGGCCGCCCGCCCGGCCGCCGAGCTGCGGGGCGTCCGGTTCGCCTACGGCCCCGGGGCGCGCCCGGTGCTGGACGGCCTCGACCTGGTGGTCGAGCCGGGGGAGCACCTGGCCGTCGTCGGGCCCAGCGGCATCGGCAAGTCCACCCTGACCGCGCTGCTCGCCGGGCTGCTGGCCCCGACCGCGGGCACCGTCGCCGTGACCGGCCGCCCGGCGCTGCTGCCCCAGCAGGCGTACGTGTTCACCGGCACCGTGCTCGACAACCTCCGCTACCTGCGCCCCGACGCCACCCACGGTGAGGTCCGGCGGGCGGTGGACGCGCTCGGGCTCGGCCCCCTCGTCCAGCGGCTCGGCGGCCCGGACGCGGTGATCGACCCGGGCCGGCTGTCGCACGGCGAGCGGCAGGGGCTGGCGCTCGCCCGCGCCTACCTGTCGCCCGCCCCCCTCCTCCTCCTGGACGAGGCGACGTGCCACCTGGACCCGGACACCGAGGAACGGGCCGAGCGCGCCCTGGCCGCCCGGCCCGGCGGCCTCGTCGTCGTCGCGCACCGCATCACGTCCGCCGTGCGGGCCGACCGGGTCCTGGTCCTGGACGGCGACCGGGCCCGGTGCGCGCCGCACGGGGAACTCCTCAGGCGCTCCGGCCTGTACCGGGACCTCGTCGGGATGTGGCATCCCGACGCGGCCTGACCCGGAGGGCCTCCCTCACACCCACCCCGCGCCCTGCGAGATACGGATCGCGTCGATCCGGTTGCGGGCGCCGACCTTGCGGGTGGCCGACGCCATGTAGTTGCGCACCGTCCCGTTCGACAGGTGCAGGCCCCGCGCTATCTCCGCTATGGACTCGCCCTCCGCCGCCCGCGCCAGCACGCTCAGCTCGCGCGCCGTCAGCGGCATCCGGGAGGCCTCCAGGAAGCCGAAGGCGAGCGATTCGTCCACGAACCGCTCGCCCTCGGCGACCTTGCGGATCCCCCGCACCAGCCGGTGCGGGGAGCCGTGCTTGTCGACATAGCCCAGCGCGCGGGCCTCGAACGCCCTGCGCAGCGCTCCCGGCCGCCCCGCCGACGCCAGGACCAGCAGTGCCGTCCGGTCGCCGAGCACCTCCCGCTCCGTCCCCGAGGCACCGTCCAGCAGCGCCGCCGCGCCCGGACAGTCCAGGTCCACCACGCACACGTCCGGCCGTAATGACTCGGTGTGCCGGCTAGCGGTGCGCCAGCCGGCGGAGAACACGTCGAAGGCCCCCTCGGATCTCAGCAGCGCCACCAGCGCCGACCTCAGCAGACTGACACTGTGCAGGACCAGCACTCTGGTCATGTCCCATCCCCTCCCTGCCGTCAGCCCGGCCGATCACTCCGGGCTTACGTATGGTCACCCATGCGGCTTCCCCGAGTGGCGAACCTGGAACATCGCGCGCGGAACGCGCGGGGCGCGCGCCCCGCGCACAAGAGCGCCCCCTGTGCTGCCGTGCGCGCCGGTGTGCGCCGTGGCCCGGAGCGGTGGTCCCGTACCCGGGCGGTACGACGGGACCGGCCGCGTGGTGGGAAACGGCGCGTCGCCCGAGAATGGCTGGGTATGCGGTGGTCCTCCGCACGACGAGGAGGGTAGGACCCCATGACGTACACGCCCGGCCGGCCTCCGTCCGCCGAGGGGGAGACCGAGCTGCCCACGGTGCGCTCCCTCCGTGAACTCGGCGAGCTGGTCGAGCACGGCGGGCCGCTCTACGTCCGCTGGTCCCGGGGGCCCGCCCGCGACCTGGACTCCACGCGCAGCGTCGACGAACTGACGGGCATCCCCATGCCCGGCCTGTCGGCGAACCCGCTCCAGGTGGAGTCCTGGTGGGGCGACCGCTCGCTGCGGCTGTGGGTGGCGCGCCGGCTGTACGACTACTGCCACCTGCGCCGGGACCGGGACGGCGACGTCCGCCCCTGGCTGCTGCGCGGCCGGGAGGTGGGCCGCGGCCCGGACAACGAGCCGCTCGTGTGCGACATCGAACCGGTCTGCTGGATCGACCTGGCCGTGATCGAGGAGGCCGAGGCCGAGGTCGCCCGCCAGCGCCGCCCCTGGGGCCCCATGCGCCGCTGATCCCCCGGCGCCCCGGCCCCGCCCGCGGCTCGCGGCACCGGCGGGTCGGACGTCCCGGCTGACCCGGCGGAACCGGGGAAGAGGGGGATCATGCCGACAGTGAACGATCAGCCGCTCCAGCGGGCCCTCACCACGCCCCTGCTCTACTTCTTCATCCTCGGGGACGTCCTCGGCGCCGGGGTGTACGTCCTCATCGGCCAGGTCGCCGCCGACGCCGGGGGCGCCGTCTGGGTGCCCCTCACCGCGGCCCTCGCGCTGGCGCTGCTCACGGCGACGTCCTACGCCGAACTGGCCACGAAGTACCCCCGCGCCGGAGGCGCCTCGCACTACGCCACCCGCGCCTTCGGCCCCTTCGCCGGGTTCCTCGCGGGCTTCTGCATGCTGGCCGCCGGGGTCGTCTCGGTCGGCGCGCTCGCCCGGGGCTTCGCCGGCGAGTACCTCACCGCCTTCGTGTCCGCCCCCGTCGCCCTGGTCGCCGTCCTGTTCCTGGCGGCGCTCGCGCTGCTGAACGCCCGCGGCATCAAGGAGTCCACCCGGGCCAACGTCGTCGCGACGGTGATCGAGCTGGGCGGCCTGGCGATCGTCGTCGTCCTGGGTGCCTGGCTGCTGCTGCGGGGCGACGGCGACCCCGGCCGGCTCACCCGGCTGGGCACGGCCGAGCAGGGCGCGCTCCCGGCCGTGCTGAGCGGCGCGGTCCTGGCGTACTACTCCTTCGTCGGCTTCGAGACCTCCGTCAACGTCGCCGAGGAGACCCGCGACCCCCGGCGCTCCTACCCGCGCGCCCTCTTCGGCGCG
Organism: Streptomyces sp. NPDC016309; assembly: GCF_043077235.1. NCBI lineage: Bacteria > Bacillati > Actinomycetota > Actinomycetes > Kitasatosporales > Streptomycetaceae > Streptomyces > Streptomyces sp. NPDC016309. The sequence continues at coordinate 111,836 of NZ_JBIBSG010000003.1, forward strand.
CTGCTCACGGCGGGCGCGGTGTACGTCCTGGTCGGAGTGGCCGCCTCGGCCGCCGTGCCCACCGGGACGCTCGCGAGCTCCAGCGGGCCACTGCTGGAGGTGGTCAGGGCGGCGGGCGGCGTACCGGTGTGGCTGTTCAGCGCCATCGCGCTGGTCGCCGTCGCCAACGGCGCGCTGCTGACCGGCATCATGTCCTCCCGGCTGGCCTACGGGATGGCCCGGGACGGTCTGCTGCCCGCCGCGCTGACGAGGGTGCTGCCGGGGCGCCGCACCCCGTGGGTCGCGATCGCGGCCACCACCGCCCTGTCGATGCTCCTGGCCCTGACCGGGGGAGTGGCCACCCTCGCCGCCACCCTGGTGCTGCTGCTCCTGGTGGTGTTCTTCCTGGTCAACACGGCCGCGCTCGTCCTGCGCCGGGACCCGGGCACCGCCGGGCACTTCCGGGCGCCCACCGTGGTGCCGGTGCTGGGCGCGGCCTCCTGCGTCCTGCTGGCCACCCGGGTGGAGCCGGAGGTGTGGCTGCGCGGGCTGCTCGTGCTGGGCGCCGGCCTGGTGCTCGCGGCGGTGGCCGCCGCCCGGCGCGACACGGAGCGGGCCCCGGTCTGAGACGGCACGGAGCGGCTCCCGCGCGAGGAGCGTCCGGCCATCCGGCCCGGTGCCCCGTCCCGGGCGCCGGGCCCGCCGGGCCGCTCAGGTGTCGCGGGTGGCCGCCATCCCGATGGTCACCAGCCCGAGCACCACCCAGCCGAACCACAGCCAGCCGTTGCTGCCGAGCGCCACCGTGTACGCCGTCGTCAGCACCAGTGCTCCGAGGGTGAGCCCGCTCATCGTCTTCGTGGAACCGGACATGCGCGTCCTCCTCATGGCGGCCGTACCGCCATGGTCGCCCCACAGGGCGCCTCCGCGCTACCGCCCGCGCGCCTGCAACGAAGCCAGGTAGGCGTTGTACGCCTCCAGCTCCTGGTCCCCGTCGCGGTCGGCCGCCCGGTCCTTGCGGACCGCGTGGCGCTGCTCGGACCGGTACCACTGGTACACCAGCGCGATCAGCACCAGCACGGACGGGATCTCGCTGAACGCCCAGGCGATGCCGCCCGCCGCGTTCTGGTCGGCGAGGGCGTCGACGCCGAGCGACGCCGGCGGGTTCTCGTACGCCTTGACCATCGGCTCCGTGGCCATCATCAGCGCGATGCCGAAGAAGGCGTGGAACGGCATGCCCGCGAACAGCTCCAGCATCCGCATCACGTAGCCGGGCCGGTGCGGCCCCGGGTCCACGCCCATGATCGGCCAGAAGAACACCAGGCCGACGGCGAGGAAGTGCACCATCATCGCGATGTGGCCCGGCCTGGACCCCATCAGGAAGTCGAACAGCGGCGTGAAGTACAGGGCGTACAGGCTCGCGATGAACAGCGGGATCGTGAACACCGGGTGCGTGACGATCCGCATGTAGCGGCTGTGCAGCAGCGCCAGCAGCAGCTCGCGCGGCCCCTTGGCGCCGCGCCGGGACGCCACCGGGAGCGCCCGCAGCGCCAGGGTCACCGGCGCGCCGAGCAGCAGCAGGATCGGCGAGAGCATGCTGATCACCATGTGCTGCACCATGTGCACGCTGAACATGACCATGCCGTAGTCGTTCAGCGCCGTGCACATCACCAGGGCGACGGTCAGCACGCCGAGGACGAAGAAGACCGTCCGGCCGGCCGGCCAGGCGTCCCCGCGCCGGCGCAGCCGCGCCACGCCCCACCCGTACAGGCCCAGCGCCAGCAGACAGCCGACGAGGAAGAACGAGTCCGGCGAGAAGGCCAGGCCCCGCTCCAGGGTGAACGGCGGCAGATCCATGGGCATGTCGTGCGTACCGTGCCCGCTGTGATCCATCCGCGCGCTCCTGCTTCGTTTCGTGCTGGGTTGTCCGCTTGCGGGTCCAGACTAGAACCGCCCCCGATCGCGGCTGCGACCGGGGGCGGGTGGTTCAGCGCGGAGCGGAGGTCACAGCACGGTCTCGGCCTCGTCGTACCGCTCCGACGGCACCGTCTTGAGCGTCTCCACGGCCTGGGCCAGCGGCACCATGACGATGTCCGTGCCGCGCAGCGCGGTCAGCATGCCGAACTCGCCCCGGTGCGCCGCCTCCACCGCGTGCCAGCCGAACCGGGTCGCCAGCACCCGGTCGTACGCGGTGGGCGTGCCGCCCCGCTGGACGTGCCCGAGGATCACCGCGCGGGCCTCCTTGCCGAGCCGCCGCTCCAGCTCGCCGGCAAGCTGCTGGGCCACGCCGGCGAAGCGCTCGTGGCCGTAGATGTCCTTGCCGCCCTCGTTGAAGTCCATCGTGCCGGCGCGCGGCTTGGCACCCTCCGCGACCACGACGATCGCGAACTTCTTGCCCGCCTCGAAGCGCGCCCCGACCCGGGCCGTCAGCTCGTCGATGTCGAAGGGGCGCTCGGGGACCACGATGGCGTGCGCGCCGGCCGCCATGCCGGAGTGCAGCGCGATCCACCCGGTGTGGCGGCCCATGACCTCCACGATCAGCACCCGCTGGTGGGACTCGGCGGTGGTCTTCAGCCGGTCCAGCGCCTCCGTGGCGACCCCGACGGCGGTGTCGAAACCGAAGGTCACGTCGGTCGACGCGATGTCGTTGTCGATGGTCTTCGGCACGCCGACGATCGGCAGCCCCGCCTGGGAGAGGAGGTTCGCCGCCTTGAGGGTGCCCTCACCGCCGATCGGGATGATCGCGTCGAGACCGAGGTCGGCGACATGGCCCCGGGCCCGCTCGACGCCGTCGACCAGGTGGGCCGGCTGGACGCGGGAGGAGCCGAGGATCGTGCCGCCACGCGCCAGGATGCCGGCCACCGCGTCCAGGTCGAGCTTGCGGTAGTCGCACTCCAGGAGGCCCTTCCAGCCGTCGTGGAAACCGATGACCTCGTCGCCGTGGTCGACGACGGCGCGGTGCACGACGGAACGGATGACGGCGTTCAGACCGGGGCAGTCGCCGCCGGAGGTGAGCACACCAATGCGCATAGCCCGAGATACCTTTGCAACGTGGGCCGACTCCCGGACCACGTCGTCCGGTTGGATCCCCGCCACCCTACCGGCGTTGGGTGACGGGGCCGAAACGAGCGTCCGACTACTGGACGGTAGTCGTACGAACCGACAATTCCCCGGGAACGGCGGTCCGTCAGGCGGGCTGCGAGGCCGCCGCGATGCGCTCCGCGCGCAGCGCCTCGTACCACCGGTCGTCGGTCGGGGGCAGCGCGTTCACATCGAGGGCCAGCTTCAGCAGCAGGTCCGCGATCTGCGGATTGCGCGCCATGACCGGTCCGTGCATGTACGTCCCGAAAACGGTGTCGTTGTACGCGCCCTCCGTGCCGTCCCCGGTGCCGTTGCCGTTGCCGAAGACCGTCCGGGCGAAGGGCCGGGCCGTCGGACCGAGGTGCGTGACGCCCTGGTGGTTCTCGAACCCGGTGAGCTGGGGGAGGCCCAGCCGCGGGTCGATGTCCGCCAGCACGTCACCGACGCAGCGGGCCCCCTCGCCACGGGTGGAGATCACGTCGATCAGGCCGAGGCCGGGCTCCCGCTCCCCGAGGTCGTTGATGAACTCATGGCCCAGGATCTGGTAGCCGGCACATACCGAGAAGATGATGGCGCCGTTCTCGGCCGCGCGGTTCAGACCGCCGTCGCGGCGCAGCCGCTCCGCCGCCAGCCGCTGCGGACGGTCCTCACCGCCGCCGATCAGGTAGATGTCACCGGAGGTGGGGATGGGCTGGTCGCTGCGCACGTCCACCCGCTGCACGTCCAGGCCCCGCTGGCGGGCACGCCGCTCCACCACGAGGGCGTTGCCCTGGTCTCCGTACGTACTGAGCAGGTCCGGGTAGACCCACACGAGACGCAGACTGCTGTCGCTCATGCTCATGTCCTTAGAGGGGGTCAGTTGCCGACGCGGCGGCGGACGTCCTGGAACGCGGTGTAGTTGGCGATCAGCTCGATCCGCCCGGGCGGGGAGAGCTGCACCGCCTCGTCGACCGTCTCGCACACCCGGAAGTCCAGGCCCGCGACCTCCAGCCGCACCGCCAGGTCCAGCCGGCGGTCGCCGATCACCACGATGGGGTGCCCGGCCAGCCGCGTGTAGTCCACGTCCCAGAGCCAGGAGGTGTCCGTGCCGTCCGCGCCGCGGGCGTTGACGGACAGGATGACCGGCGTCGGCGGCGGGTCGATCAGGGAAAACGTTTCGAGCCAGCCCGCCGGGTTCTTCGCCAGCAGCAGCCGCAGGTCACGGCCCTGGAAGGAGACCACGTCATACCGGCCGGCCACCGCCTGCACCTGGTACATGCGCTCCAGCGCCACCTGCGGCGGTACGCCGAACACGGCGGCGACGGCGGCCGAGGTGGCGGCGTTCGCCCGGTTGGCGCGGCCCGGTAGCTGGAGGTGGATCGGCCAGGCCGAACCGTGCGGGTCCAGGACGTGCTCGCCGCTGAGCGCCCAGCTCGGGGCGGGCCGGCGGAAGCCGCACTCGCCGCAGAACCAGTCGTCGCCCGGGCGCTGCATCACACCGCCGCAGGCGGGGCACGACCAGGCGTCGTCCTTCCACTCCTGACCCGCCGCCACCCAGACGACGTTGGGGGAGGAGGACGCGGCCCACACGACGAGCGGGTCGTCGGCGTTGGCGATGACGACCGCCTTCGAGCCGGACAGGCCCTCGCGCCACTTCTCGGCGAGCATCCGGGTCTCGGCGGCGCGGTCGAGCTGGTCGCGGGAGAGGTTGAGCAGCGCGATCGCCTTGGGCGCCACGTCGCGTGCGACGCCGGCGAGGTACTTCTCGTCGACCTCGATCACGCCGTACTTGGCGTCCGAACCGCCCGCGAGGGCGGAGGTGATGCCCGCGGGCATGTTGGCGCCGAGGGCGTTCGAGACGACCGGGCCGCTGGCCCGCAGTGCCTCGGCGATCAGCCGGGTGGTGGTGGTCTTGCCGTTGGTCGCCGACACCAGGACGACGTCCAGATGCTGCGCGAGCCGCCCCAGCAGTTCGGGGTCGAGCTTGAGCGCCACCCGGCCGCCGATCACCGATCCGCTGCCGCGTCCCGCCGCGCGAGACACCGCCGCTGCGGCCTTGCCTGCCGTCACGGCCAGCTTGGCGCGCGGCGACAGGGGCTCAGGATTGCCAGGGTGTCCTGCCATCGTCCTTGTTCCTCCTAGCGTGGGTCCGGGCTCAGCCTATCGAGATCCGGCCGGGCGCCCGAACCGCGCCACCTGCTGGAACCCTCCGGCAGGGGTGGAACGTACGCTGGACGCCATGCGAAACCGGCCGATCCCCGGCAGTTCCGGCCATGTACGAGCCATGACCCTGCTCGGCGACCCGGTCCTGCACAGCCCCTGCGAGCCCGTCAGCGACTTCGGTCCGTCCCTGTCCCGGCTCATCGAGGACATGTTCGCGACGATGTACGCCGCCCAGGGGGTCGGTCTCGCGGCCAACCAGATAGGGGTCGCCTCGCGGGTCTTCGTCTACGACTGCCCCGACGACGAGGACGTCCGCCACCTCGGTCACATCGTCAACCCGCGCTTGGTGGAGGCGGACGGGGTGACGGTGCGCGGACCCGAGGGCTGTCTGTCCCTGCCGGGCCTGGAGGCGGGCACGGAACGCTTCGACCGCGCCGTGGTCGAGGGCGTCGACCTGCTGGGCGCGCCGGTGCGCGTCGAGGGGACGGGCTTCTTCGCCCGCTGCCTCCAGCACGAGTGCGACCACCTGGACGGCACGGTCTACACCGACCGCCTCACCGGCTGGCGCCGCACCCGCGCCCTGCGGGCGGCGCGTCGCGCCCCCTGGGCCCGGTCCGGCTGACGGGACGGAGCCGCGCGGCCGGGTCGTCCGGAAGCCGGGTGCGTCGGAGGCGGCCGGCTCGCGGGCCGGGGCGCCCGGAGGGCGCGGCCCTCGGCAGCGGGGCCCCGCGCGGCCGGTGCACCGTCAGAAGCCGGGGCCCTCCACCTTGTCGTCGACCCGCTCCAGCCGGCCCCACAGCAGATCGGCCAGGCCGCGTACCAACTCCTCGCGGGAGCAGGGGCGTTCGCCGAGCCACCAGTCGCCGGCCGCGTGCATCATGCCGACGATGCCGTGGCCCCAGACGCGGGCCAGCGCCTCGCTGCCCGGGCCCAGGTCGACGCGTTCGGCGATCACCCGGGCGAGCTCCTCGCCCATGCGCCGGAGGACGGGCGCCGAGTGCCGGCCTATGTCGAAGCCCTGCTCCGACTGCTGCCCCCCGCCCCCGCCGCCGTCCTCCGACGGGTGCATCAGGAACCGGTACACCTGCGGCCGCGCCTCGATGGCCGCCAGGTAGGTGTCGAGGGTCGCCTCCACCCGCTGCCGCCGGTCCGCGGGCGCGTCGAGCGCGGTGCGCAGGGCGGACAGCAGGGCGTCGGTATGACGCTTGGCGAGCGCCCGGTACAGGCCGCCCTTGTCGCCGAAGTGGCGGTAGAGGATCGGCTTGGTGATCCCGGCCTCGGCGGCGATGGCGTTCATGGACGCCTGCGGTCCGTCGCGGAGGACCACGCGGTCGGCGGCCTCGAGCAGCTCGCGTCGCCGCTGGTCGGCCGACCGCTGCTGGTCGGTCCGGTGTGTGGTCTCCATAGCGTGTCTCCCCGCCCGTGCGATGTCCCTAAGACCCGCGCAACGTAACACTCACGCCGCAGGAGCCGCCGGTTGACAGCGGCTACTTACCGGTAACAGACTGCGGTTACCGCAAGTAACCGCCGGGAGGGAACATGGCCGAGTTCACCTTTGAACTCAACGACGACCAGCAGCAGGTCCGTGACTGGCTGCACGGATTCGCCAAGGACGTGATCCGCCCGGCCGCCTCCGAGTGGGACGAGCGCGAGGAGACCCCCTGGCCCGTCATCCAGGAGGCCGCCAAGGTCGGCATCTACTCCCTCGACTTCTACGCCCAGCAGTTCTTCGACCCCACCGGCCTCGGCATCCCCATGACCATGGAGGAGCTGTTCTGGGGCGACGCGGGCATCGCGCTGTCCATCGTCGGGACCGGCCTCGCCGCCGTCGGCGTCCTCGCCAACGGCACCGAGGAGCAGATCGGCACCTGGATACCGCAGATGTACGGCACCCCCGACGACGTCAAGGTGGCCGCCTTCTGCTCCTCCGAGCCCGACGCCGGCTCGGACGTCGCCGCCATGCGCACCCGCGCCGTGTACGACGCGGCCAAGGACGAGTGGGTCCTCAACGGCACCAAGACCTGGGCCACCAACGGCGGCATCGCGGGCGTCCACGTCGTCGTGGCCGTCGTCGACCCCGAGCTCGGCTCCAAGGGCCACGCCTCCTTCATCGTCCCGCCGAACACCCCCGGCCTGTCCCAGGGCCAGAAGTTCAAGAAGCACGGCATCCGCGCCTCCCACACCGCCGAGGTCGTCCTGGAGGACGTGCGCGTCCCCGGCTCCTGCCTGCTGGGCGGCAAGGAGAAGCTCGACGAGCGCCTCGCCCGCGCCCGCGAGAGGGCCAGGGCGGGCGGCGAACGCGTGAAGAACGCCGCCATGGCCACCTTCGAGGCGTCCCGCCCCGCCGTCGGCGCCATGGCCGTGGGCACCGCCCGTGCCGCGTACGAAGTGGCCCTGGACTACGCGAAGACGCGCGTCCAGTTCGGCCGCCCCATCATCGACAACCAGGGCGTCGCCTTCCAGCTCGCCGACATGCGCACCCAGATCGACGCGGCCCGGCTGCTGGTCTGGCGCGCCTCCTGGATGGCGACCGCCGGCAAGCCGTTCACCTCCGCCGAGGGCTCGATGTCCAAGCTCTACGCCAGCGAGGTCGCCAAGAAGGTCACGGCCCAGGCCGTCCAGATCCTCGGCGGCAACGGCTACACCCGCGAGTACCCGGTGGAGCGCATGCACCGCGACAGCGCCATCTACACCATCTTCGAGGGCACCAGCGAGGTCCAGCGCCTGGTCATCGCCCGCACCCTGGCGGGCATGCCGATCCGCTGAACCGGAGGCGGGGCGCCTCCCCCGTGAGAGGCGCCCCGCCCGTACCACCCGGACCGGTCACTTCACCGATCCGGCCATCACCCCCTGCACGAAGTGCCGCTGGAAGGCGAAGAAGACCACCACCGGCACGATCAGGGACAGGAAGGCGCCCGGCGCCAGCACGTCGATGTTGCTGCCGAACTGGCGCACCTGCGACTGGAGTTCCACGGTCAGCGGCTGGGCGGAGCTGTCGGCGAAGAGCAGCGCCACCAGCATGTCGTTCCACACCCACAGGAACTGGAAGATCGCCAGGCTCGCGATGGCCGGCCGTCCCACCGGCAGCACGAGCTGGGTGAAGATCCGCCACTCCCCGCCGCCGTCCATGCGGGCGGCCTCCAGCATCTCGCGCGGGATGTCGGCGAAGTAGTTGCGCAGCAGGAAGACGGCGAACGGCAGTCCGTAGGCGACGTGGAACAGCACCACGCCGGGGATGGTGCCGAACAGACCGAGCTGCCCGAAGAGCTTGGCGACCGGCAGCAGGCCCACCTGGACCGGGACCACCAGCAGCGCCACCACCAGCAGGAAGATCCAGTCCCGGCCGGGGAACTCCAGCCAGGCGAACGCGTACCCGGCGAGCGCGGCGATCACCACGACGAGGACGGTCGTCGGGACCGAGATCAGCACCGTGTTCCAGAACGCCCGGGTGATCCCCGCGTTGCCCAGCAGCGCCGAGTAGTTGTCGAAGGACAACTGCCCCGGGCTGGTGAGCGCGGTCCACCAGCCGCTCGCCGCGTTGTCGTTGGCCGAACGCATCGAGGACAGCAGCAGCCCGGCCACCGGGGTGATCCAGATCAGGCCGACCACCACGAGGAACGCCTGTACCAGGCCGTTGGCCAGCCAGCGGCGGAGCCGGCCGCCCGGATGCCGGGCGGGTGCCGGCCGGACCGGCGGGGGAGGAGGGGTGGACGGTTCCGAGGGGGGTGCGGTGACGGTCGCGCTCATGACTGGCTCCTGCGGAAGCGGCGGACGTTGAACACCATGGCGGGGATGACCAGCAGCAGGAGCAGCACGCCGAGCGCACTGCCCAGCCCCTGGTTGTTGCCGCCGCCGAAGGAGACGAGCCACATCTGGGTGGCGAGGACGGTGGCGTCCTCCTGCACCGGGCCCGGGGCGATGATGTAGATGAGGTCGAAGACCTTCATCACGTTGATCACCAGCGTCACGAACACCACCGTCAGCACCGGCGCCAGCAGCGGCACGGTGATCCGGCGGAACACCTGCCACTCGCTCGCCCCGTCCATCCGGGCCGCCTCCAGCGCGTCGCGCGGCAGTGACGACAGCCCGGCGCCGACGAGCACCATGGCGAAGCCGGTCCAGATCCACAGGTAGGCGCCGATGATCGCCGGAGTGACCAGCGCCGGTCCCAGCCAGGAGACGCCCTCGTAGGGCGGGGCGAAGTTCGCGGCGGGCAGCTTGACCGTGTACGTGCCCGACGCCTCCAGCCCGGTCAGGCGGAAGGAGCCGTCGGCCGCGGTCGTCGCCGTGGCGGCGGTGCTCCCGTCCCGTACGGCTTCCACCGTCAGGCCAGGCAGGCCGCGTTCGGCGGGGTCGATCTCGCCCGGCCGCCCTCCGCCGCCGGGGGTGAAGTCCAGGTAGACCACGCCCCGCAGCTCGTTCGCGGCCGCCTTCGCCGGGGACGCCGGCTCGGCGTCGGCGGGCATCTCCTTGGGCGGCACGCCCACCAGTCCCAGGTTCACCGTGCCGCCGGCCGGGACGGCCTCGGCGGTGCCGTACGAACCGTCCGGGGCCTTCCGGACGCCTTGGTCCTCCCGGGGACGGGCGGCGGGGTAGGAGGACGACCCGGCGACCGCGTCGTGCACGCCGACGACGGCCGCGTTGAGCACGCCCTTGTCGGGGTCCTCCTCGTAGGCGAGCCGGAAGATGATGCCCGCCGCCAGGAAGGAGACGGCCATCGGCATGAACAGCAGCAGCTTGAACGCGGTGGCCCAGCGGACCTTCTCCACCAGCACGGCGAGGATCAGCCCGAGCCCGGTGAGCAGCGTCGGGGCGACCACCACCCAGATGGCGCTGTTGCGGATGGCGGTCAGGGTCGCGGGGTCGCGGAACATCTCCGCGTAGTTCTCCCCGCCGACGAACCGGGTGCCGGCCGCGTCGAAGAAGCTGCGGCCGACGGAGAACAGGACGGGGTAGACGACCAGCGCGCCCAGGAGCAGCAGCGCCGGCAGGACGAAGGCCACGGCGATGGTCCGCCGGCGGCGCTGGGCGCGCCGCCGGGGACTCGCGGCCCCCACGGGAGTGGTGAGGGTGGTCATGGTCGTCAGCCCTTGTACGCCTTGGCCGCCGCGGCTTCGAGCGCCGCCGCGGTGGCCGCCGGGTTCGACGGGTCGCGCAGGAAGTCCTGGAGAAGCTTCCACTCGCCGACGCCCTTGGTGCCGCCGAAGGAGGCCGGTGCCTGGTCCGACATGTCGAAGCGCACCGAATCCCCGGCGTCGATGAGCGACTTGGCCGTCTTGCGCACGGTGTCGTCACCGTAGGAGGCGAGGTCCAGCTTCTTGTTGGGGGACAGGAATCCGCCCGCCTCCGCCCACACGGCCGCCGCCTCGGGCGTCGCCAGGTAGTCCAGGAACGCCTCCGCGGCCTTCTGGTTCTTGCCGTCCTTCAGGACGACGGCCGCGTCACCGCCGCTGACCACGGGGGCCGTGCCGCCGGTGACCGCCGGGAAGGGGAAGAAGGTGGCGTCCTGGCCGATCTTCTTCCCGAACTGGTCCTTGGCTATCCCGGCGACGAAGTCGCCCTCGTACACCATGCCGGCCTCGGGGTCGGGGCCGAAGACCTTCTCGACGGAGCCGGGGAAGTCGGTGCTCAGCGCGCCCTTCTGGCCGCCCGCGATCAGCTTCTTGTCGGAGAACAGCTTGCCGAGGGTGGTCAGGGCCTTCACCACGGTGGGGTCCGTCCACGGGATCTCGTGCCGGGCGAGCTTGTCGTACTTCTCGGGACCGGCCTGGGAGAGGTAGATGTTCTCGAACCAGTCGGTGAGGGTCCAGCCGTCCTCACCGGCGACCGCGAAGGCCGGCAGGCCGGAGTCGGAGACGGCCTGCGCGTTCTTGAGCATCTCCTCGTACGTCTTCGGCGGCTTGACGCCCGCCTGCTCGAACGCCTCCGGGCTGTACCAGACGGTCGACTTGTGGGCGGCCTTGAAGTACAGGCCGTACAGCTTGCCGTCGACCGAGCCGTACGACGCCCAGACGGGGGCGAAGTTGGTGCCGACCGTCTTCACGGTGCTGTCGGGGAGCGGCTTGAGCCAGCCCTTCTTCGCGAACTGCTGGAGCACACCGACCTGGGGGACCATCACCACGTCCGGCGCGTTGCCGCCCTCGATCTTGCTCCCGACGACCGTGGAGACGTTGTCACCGGTCGACGTGAACCGGGTCTTGGCCCCGGTCTTCTCGGTGAAGGCGTCCAGCACCTTCTGGAAGTTCTTCTGCTCGGCGCCCGACCACACACCGGCCACGTTCAGCGTCTGGCCGCCGAGCGCCTTGTCGCCGCCGCCCGCGCTCACCGGGTCGCCGCCGCAGGCGGTCGCCCCGAGGGCCAGGGTCAGCGCCGAACAGCACGCCATCGCCATCCGTCGTCGCGTCATCATCGTGATACCTCCGAGGTGGTGTGGTCACCGGTCCACCAGGCGGCGGTGGAACCGGGCAGTACGCCGGCCGGGCAAGGGCCGCTGGACAGCAGGGGGGCGCCGGAGACCGGTGCGGGCACCGGGTCGGCGGTGAAGTTCACGGCGCAGACGAGTCCGTCGCCGCGTTCGAAGGCCAGGACACCGGGCGGCGACTCCAGCCACCGCATCGTGCCCTCGCCCAACTGCGGCAGGCCGCGCCGCAGTTGCAGCCCGTCGCGGTACAGGTGCCAGAAAGAGCGGGTGTCGGCGAGCGCCCGGTCGGTGGCGTGCTCGGCGAACCAGCCGGGCTGCGGCAGCCACGGCTTGGCGCTCTCGGCGCCGGTGCTGAACCCGAACGGCGAGGCGTGCCCCGACCACGGCAGCGGGACGCGGCAGCCGTCCCGGATGCGGGCCCGGCTGCCGGTGCGCCGGAAGATCGGGTCGGTGAGGACCTCGTCCGGCAGGTCCACGACCTCCGGCAGGCCCAGTTCCTCGCCCTGGTAGATGTACGCGGCGCCGGGCAGCGCCAGCATCAGCAGCGCGGCGGCCCGGGCCCGCGCGGCGCCCAGGCCGCTGCCCTCGGTGCCGGACTCGCCGTAGCGGGTCACCGTGCGCACCTGGTCGTGGTTGTTGAGCACCCAGGTCACGGTGGAACCGGTGCCGGCGATGTCCCGGACGGCCTCGTCGATCACCGTACGGAAGGCGGCGGCGTCCCAGGGGGCGCTGAGCAGGTCGAAGAAGAACGCCTGGTGCAGTTCGTCGGGGCGGACGTACTTGGCGTGCTCCCGGGCGGTCGGTACGGAGACCTCGCCGACCAGCAGCCGCTCGCGGCCGTCGCAGGCCGTGTACTCCTCGCACACCGCGCGCCAGTGCCGCCACACGTCGTGCACCTCGGGCTGGTTCCAGGCGAGCGGGTTGACCGAGTCGCGGGTGCGGGCGTCGGCCTCGGGGTCGGGGGAGTCGGGCAGGTCGGGGTGCTTGTACAGGCCCGCCGCCACGTCGATCCGGAAGCCGTCGACGCCCCGGTCCAGCCAGAACCGCAGGACGTGGTCGAAGTGGGCGGCCACCTCGGGGTTGCGCCAGTTCAGGTCGGGCTGCTCTGGGGTGAACATGTGCAGGTACCACTGGCCGGGCGTGCCGTCCTGCTCGGTCACCCGGCTCCAGGCGGGTCCGCCGAACATGGCGTGCCAGTTGTTGGGCGGCACGTCCCCGCCCGGGCCGCGGCCCTCGGCGAAGTGGAACCGGGCGCGGGCCTCGCTGCCGGGGGCGGCGGCGAGCGCCTCGCGGAACCAGGCGTGCTCGCTGGAGCAGTGGTTGGGGACGATGTCCAGCAGCACCTTGATGCCGAGCCGGTGGGCGTCTCCCACCAGCCGGCCGAACTCGTCGAGGTCGCCGAAGACGGGGTCCACGTCGCAGTAGTCGGCGACGTCGTAGCCGTGGTCGGCCTGCGGGGACGGGTAGAAGGGGCTCAGCCATATGCCGTCGACGCCGAGCTTCTTCAGGTACGGGAGTCCGGCGCGGACCCCGGCGAGGTCGCCGATGCCGTCGCCGGTGCTGTCCAGGAAGCTGCGGACGTACACCTGGTAGATCACCGCGTCGCGCCACCAGGGGTGGGCCGTGCGGTGCGTGAGGTGCTGCGAGAGGCCGTCGTCGGCCGGAGCGGTGAGCATCACCCGTTGACCTGTTTCTTCGTGAAGGGGTGCGCGCCATCCAGAGCGGGTAGCGGTTATGCATGCATGTTAAGTAGCCATGACGAGAAGGTGTCAACGATGGTGCGGAAACCAGCGGCAATTGAGGATGTATGTCCCTTATATGCGGGCCGTCGTTCATGAGGCGGCCATGACAAAGCTACCTAACAGGTAACTAGGGAGAGGGGAGGGGGTGACGAGGTGGGAACGTCAGCGGCGACGGGCGATGGCCGCGAGCTCCCCGGCCAGCCGCCGCACGGCTTCCTCGGGCGACTGGTGCTGCGCCATCGCGTCGTGCACCACGGCCTGCACGGCCAGGCTGACCTGCTCGTAGTGCGGGCTCTTGGGGCGCGGGGCCGCCGCCAGCACACTGGCCCGCAGCGCCGGCAGATACGGGAACCGCCGCACCAGCACCGGGTCCCCGTAGAGCGCCGCCCGCACCGGCGGCAGGGCGCCCTCGGCCAGCACGCGGCGCTGCACCTGTTCACTCGTGAGGTACGCGATCAGGTCACGCGCCGACTCCGGGTGCCGCGCATGACTGCTCACCGCCAGGTTCGACCCGCCCAGCACGCTCGTGCCCGGCCCCCGGGGCCCCGGCAACGGCACCGCGCCGAACTTCCCCGCCACCCGGGAGTCCCTCCCGGACGCGCCCGCCCAGGCGTACGGCCAGTTGCGCAGAAACAGCAGCCGGCCCTCCTGGAACGCCTGCCGCGACTCCTCCTCGGTGTACGACAGCGCCTCCCGGGGGATCCAGCCGTCCCGCACGCCCCGCGCCAGGAAACCGATCCCCGCGCGGGCCGCCGCGGAGTCCACCGTGACCCGCTCGCCCTCGTCGCCCAGGATCGTGCCGCCGGCCGAGTACACGGCCTCGGCGGCGTTCACCGTCAGCCCCTCGTACGGCAGGAACTGCCCCGCGTACCCGCCCAGGCCGTACCGCGGGGCGAGGGTCCTGGCCTGCCGCTCCAGCTCCGCCCAGGTGCGCGGCGGCCGCACGCCCGCCCGGTCGAGGACGTCCTTGCGGTAGAAGAGCATCCCGGCGTTCGTCACGTACGGGACCGCGTACAGCCGCCCGTCGTACGTCGCCGTGTCCACCACCGGCGGCAGGAAACTGGCCAGCGGGAAGCGCTCACGGTCCACCGGCGCGATCCACCCGGCGGCGGCGAACTCCGACGTCCACGCCACGTCGATGTTGAGCACGTCGAACCGGCCGCCGCCCGAGCGGAGATCGGTGATCATCTGGGACCTGGTCTCGTCCGCCGAGTCCGGCAGCTCGACCAGCGTGACCCTCTCGCCCGGGTGCGCGCGGTTCCACCCGTCGAGCACCCGGCCCAGGTAGCCGGTGAGGTCGCCGGCCGTGGCCAGCGTCATCGGACCCCGCCCGCCCTCGGGCGCGCGGCCCGCGGGGGCGGTGCCGGACGCCGCGTAACCGGTCAGGACGACCAGCGCGACCAGGAGCCCCCTACCCGCGGCACGTATCCACCGCATAGGTTCCTCCCAGTGCACCCGGCGCGAGACATCGGCGTCCGCGTCTCGGGCATGTATACCCGTTAGGCATGGGCGATACTAGAGCCCACATCACACCGGGAGCACACGGAGGAGGACAGCACGAGTGCGCCTTCCCCTCCTCGCCCTCCTGGCCCGCGGCCCGGCGCACGGCTACGAGCTCAAGCAGGACCTTGAGCAACTGCTGGGCTCCGCGTACCCTCCCACCAACGTCGGCCAGATCTACGTGACCCTCGGCCGGCTCGAGAAGTCCGGCCTCATCGAGGGCGAGGAGATCGCCCAGGAGAGCCGGCCCAACAAGAAGATCTACCGTCTCACCGACGCCGGGCAGGAAGCACTGCGCGCCTGGTTCGAGGAGACGGCCGACGAACCGAGGGTCCGGGACGAGTTCTTCATGAAACTCGCCCTCGCCCCGCGCACCGGACTCGCCGACCAGATCAGCCTCATCAACAAACAGCGACGCGAGTACCTCAACACCATGCGCAACCTCTCCAAGCTGGCCGCGGCCGAAGACCGGGACAACCGCATATCGCACCTGCTGATCGAGGGCGCCATGCTCCACCTCCAGGCCGACCTCGACTGGCTGGAGCGCTGCCAGGAGGAACTGGAGGACCTGCGGTGAGCGACACCTCCCCACCCCTCCTGCGGGCCGAGGGGCTCGTCAAGACCCACCACGGCGAAGGCGCGCCCGCCCACGCCGTGCGCGGCGTCGACCTCGAGGTACGGCACGGCGAGTTCGTCGCCGTCACCGGCCCCTCCGGCGCCGGGAAGTCCACGCTCCTGCACCTCCTCGGCGGCCTCCAGCGCCCCGACAGCGGCTCCCTCTGGCTCGACGGGGAGCGCACCGACGACTACAGCGAGGCACGCTGGGCCGTCGAACGCCGCCGCAGCATCGGCATCGTCTTCCAGTTCTTCAACCTCGTCTCCAACCTCACCGTCGCCGACAACGTCGAACTGCCCGCCCTCCTCGCCGGCGCCCCGGCCCGACAGGCCCGCGCCGAGCGCGAGGAGCTCCTCGCCGAACTGGGCCTAGAGAACAAGGCCCGCAGCATGCCCGGCGAGCTCTCCGGCGGCGAACAGCAGCGCGTCGCCCTCGCCCGAGCCCTGGTCAACCAGCCGCGCCTGCTCCTCGCCGACGAACCCGCCGGCAGCCTCGACAGCAAGGGCACCCGGGAGGTCATGCGGCTGCTGACCCGCTTCCACCGGCGCGGCCAGAGCATCGTCCTCGTCACCCACGACGCACGGCTCGCCAGCGCCGCCGACCGCGTGATCAGCTTCTTCGACGGCCGGATCGCCGACGACGCCGAACTCGGCGCGACACCACCGCGCCGCACCGGCCCGACCGGCGTCATCGACCTCGACGCACCGAAGGACTGACCGGCGGTGCGGGCCATGCTGCGCTGGGCGCACGCCGATCTGCGCACCCACCGGGGCGAGGCACTGTTCCTCGTCGCCGCCACCGCCGGGATCGTCGCCTCCCTGCTCCTCGCCACCGCCCTGTTCGGGTACGCCACCAACCCCTGGCAGCGGGTCTTCACCCAGTCCCGGGGCGCCCACGTCTGGCTGCACACCGGGCCCGCCGCCGACACCGGCCGGCTCGCCGGCCTCGACGGCGTCGCCGCGGTCGCCGGCCCGTACCGCACCGCCACCACCACCGCCGCCTCACGCGGCGCCCGCGCCGGCGTGGAACTGCGCGCCACCGGCCCCGGGCTGCCCGCGACGAGCCGCCCGCTGGTGACCTCGGGCCGCTGGCTCGACCCCGCCACCCCCGACGGCGTCGTCCTCGAAGCGGGGCTCGCCCGCGCCCTGTGGGCCGAACCCGGCGACCGGCTCACCGTCGCGGGACGCACGGTCACCGTCCTCGGCACCGCCGACACCGCCGAACGCCGCTACCGGCCCGGCGAACGGCCCGGCACCATCTGGGCGCTGCCCCGCGCCGTGCCCGGCGACCGCAGCGCCGGCCAGGTCGTCGGCCTGCGGCTGGCCGACCCCGACGACACCGACTACACCGTCCAGCGCGCCGTCACCACCATCGGCGCGGGCGCCGTCAACGACGTCGCCACCTGGCAGCAGGCCCGCGCCGAGGCACAGGGCGACACCCGGCTCCTCGGCCAGGTCCTCGGACTGTTCGGCCTCGGCGCCCTGATCGCCGCCGCGCTGGCCGTGTTCGGCGCCATCAGCACCCGGGTGCGCGGCCACCTCAGGGACATCTCGGTGCTCAAGGCCGTCGGCTTCACCCCCGGCCAGGTGGTACGGATCTTCCTCGTCCAGCACCTGGCGTTCGCCGTGCTCGGCGCGGCCCTGGCCGTCACCGTCGTCCGGACGCTGGGCGCCCGGCTGCCGGGGCGGCTCGGTGACGCCGTCCAGGTGTGGCAGGGCCTGCCCGGCCAGCTCCCGGTGCTCCTCCTCGTCCCCGTCGCGGCCGTCCTGTTCATCGGAGCGGCCACCTGCCTGGCCGCCTGGCGGGCCGGCCGCGTACCGCCCGTACCCGTGCTCCCGGCCGCCGCTGCCCCGGGCGGCGGGCTGTCCGGCGCCGCCCGCGGCGCGCTCGGGCTGCGCGTACCGCCCCCGCTGGTCCTCGGCTGGCACCGGGCGTTCGGACGCGGGCGGCGCGCCCCGGCCGCCATCGTGCGCCTCGCCCTGCCGCTGCTGCTGATCACCGTGGCGCTCGGCGCCTGGACGACCATCGAGCGCTTCGACAGCCGCCCCGAACAGCTCGGCCTCGCCGCCGCGCTCACCGCCCGCCCCGACGGCACGCTCACCGACCGCGAGGCGGCCGCGCTGCTCCGGGCCCACCGGGACGTGACCGCCGCCCACCCCGGCCTAGAGGTCGCCGCCCTGGTCCCCGGCCAGACCGGCACCATCGCCCTGCGCGGCCTCGGCACCCGCGAGCGCCCCTACCCGTACTCCATCGCCGACGGCCGCCCCGCGCACGGCCCCGACGAGGCCGTCGCCGGCCAGGGCCTGCTCGACCTGCTCGGCGCCCGCGTGGGCGACTGGGTGCGGCTGACCGTCGGGGGTCACCCGCAAGTGCTGCACATCGTCGGGCGGAGCATCGAACCGGAGAACGGCGGCCGGGTCGTCTCCACCTCGCTGGACACCCTCCGCGAGAACGACCCCGGTCTGCGCCCCAGCCTCTACCAGCTCCAGCTTCGCCCCGGCGCGGACCCCCGCACCGTGGGCACCGAGCTCACCGCCGCCTCCCGCGGCAGGCTCGACGTCCACGAGGTCACCAGCCCCGCCGACCGGCTGTCCGCACTGCGCGGCGTCGTCGCCGGGCTGATCACCGTCCTCGCCCTCATCGGCCTCACCGAACTGTCCACCGCCATCGGCGGCACCGTCCGGGACGGCGAACGGGACCTGCTCGCCCTCAAGGCGATCGGCCTGTCCCCGCGCCAGATCACCACGGTCACGGTCACCGCCATCGGGTGCACCGCCCTGGCCGCCGCCCTCCTGGGCACCGCCCTCGGCGTCCCCTTCGCCCACTGGCTGATCGACCACGAGGCCCACGCCACCGGCATCGGCGCAGGCATCGCCCACGCCCCGCCGCCGCTCCACCTCGTGGCGCTCGTCCTGGCCGCGGTCGCCGGCGCGGCCGCCCTCGCCGTGCTGCCGGCCGCCCGCGCCACCCGCCGCCGGCTCGCGGACAACCTCAGCGCGGTGGCCTGACCGGGCCCGGGGGTGCTGTACTGGAGGACACCCCTCCGGATAGGGGGCGACATGCGCCCGAGGCGCCCCTGGCTCACCGCACTGCTGGCAGCGCTGGTCGCCGTCATCGCCTTCGGCGGCCTGGGCGGGCTGCTGGAAGCGGCGAAGGACGAGCCCGGGTCCGCCGGCGTCGAACCCCGTCCCCCCGGCGTACCGGACGGGCGCGAACCGGTCCTGCCCCGGCCCCCCGCCGAACAGCCCGCCGTGCCCCCGCCCCGGGGACCGGTCGTCCTCCGGGTGATCGACGGCGACACCGTCGAAGTGCGGGGCGACGGCCGGCTGATCCCCGCCGGCACCCGCGCCCGGGTCCGGCTGCTGGAGATCGACACCCCCGAGCACGGCGACTGCTTCAGCGCCGAGGCGGCCGCCCGCACCGCGAGCCTGCTGCCGCCCGGCAGCACCCTCAACGCGGAGACGGACCAGGACCCGAAGGACCCCTACGGCCGCTACCTGCTGTACGTGTGGAACGAGCGGGGTGTCTTCGTCAACGAGGCCCTGGTCCGGGACGGCTATGCCAGGGCCGTGCTGTACGCGCCCAACGACGCGCACTGGCCGCGGATCTCCCGGGCCGAGAGCGCGGCCCGGCGGTCCGGCGCGGGGCTCTGGGCCGCCTGCGGCACCACCCCGTGACCCCGCCGCGCCGCCGCCGGGCCGCCCGCGCCACGGCCCGGCCCGGCCGGGTCACGCTCCGGCCGGAGCCGCCTCCCGCAGCAGGCCGAGCAGCAGGTCCGTGACCTCGGCCGGCCGCTCCATGCTCGGCAGATGGCCGGCCCAGGGCAGTTCGACGTGCCGCGCGTCCTTCAGCCGGCCCGGGAGCTCCGCGGCCATCAGGCGGAAGTCCGCCACGTCATGGGCCCCGGACAGGACCACCGTCGGGGCGGTCACGGCGGACAGGTCGGCCTCGTGGCGGATCCGCCCGAACTCCTCCGTCACCGCGAGCTGGACGTCGAAGGCGTGGCGCTGCATCCGGTGGACCGCGTCCCGGGTGGTCTCGTCGGCCTCCGGGCCCACCCAGGTGTCGACGTTGAGCTCCACCGCCGCCGCCACGTCCCCGGCCTCCAGCAGCTCGTCCTCCCGGGCACCGAACGCGCGCAGCGCGGCACTCGGTTCGTGCCCGTCCACGGCCGGCGAGAGCAGCACCATGGAGCCGACCCGCTCCGGCCACCGGGCGGCGACCTCCAGGGCGACCCGCCCGCCGAACGAGGAGGCCACCAGCACGGCCCGCTCGATGCCGAGGGCGTCGAGGAGGTCCCGTACGTCCTCGGCATCGTTGTGGGGCCGGTCCGGGGCGGGGGTCGCGCCGAAACCGCGGAGATCGCAGCGGACCAGCCGGTATCCGGCCGCGCTCAGGGCGGGCCACTGGGGGTCCCACATCCGCCGGTCGCACACGCCGGCGTGCAGGAGTACCACTGCGGGGCCGTCTCCGGCCACATGATCATAAGAAAGTGTCATCGCCGGGAGGCTACCTGGTGCACCTCCCCGGTGACCAGGGATTTCAGGCGGGCAGTAGCGCCTCGATCGCCGCGACCAGCTCGCCCGACTCCGGCTCGGTGCGCGGACGGAAGCGGGTGACCTCGCCCCGGGGGGAGACCAGGAACTTCTCGAAGTTCCACTGGACGTCCCCGGCCTCGCCGTCCGCGTCCGCCGTCCGCGTCAGCTCCGCGTACAGCGGGTGCCGGCCCGGGCCGTTGACGTCCGTCTTCTCCAGCATCGGGAAGGTCACTCCGTACGTCGCGGAGCAGAAGGTGCCGATCTCCTCCGCGGTGCCGGGCTCCTGGCCGCCGAACTGGTTGCACGGCACGCCCAGCACGGTGAAGCCCCGGTCGCCGTACGTCTTCTGGAGCCGCTCCAGGCCCTCGTACTGCGGGGTCAGGCCGCACTTGGACGCCACGTTGACCACCAGGACCGCCGTGCCCTCGTACGCGGCCAGGGTCGTGGGGTCGCCGGACAGGGTGCGCAGCGGGATGTCGTACAGGGACATGAGGGGGACTCCTCTTCGAAGGACGGACCTGTCAGGGTCGCTGACAGGGTCGATGAAAGCATGCCCGCCTGGTAGACAGGCGGGCATGCACCAGGAACAGGCCCTCCCCGGCACCGAGCCCACGGCCGGGACGGAGACCGGGACCGGCCGGAGCGCCGGCGCCGACGCGCGCCCGGTGCGGTGCGGACTGTGCGGGCGGCCGCTCACCGGGGCCGCCTCCCGCCGCACCGGGCTCGGACCCGCCTGCGACGCCAAGCTGCATCCGGCGGGCCCCGCCATCAGGACCCGCCGCCACGAGGTCGAGCAGGACGCGCTGCCGGGCCTCTGACCCGGGCGTCCCGGGCCACCGGCCCGGGCGTCAGCCGTGCAGGGGGCGGAACAGGCCCTCCTGCACCACCGACACCAGCAGCCGGCCGTCCCGGTCGTAGATCCGCCCCCGCGCCAGGCCTCGGCCGCCCGTCGCGATGGGGGACTCCTGGTCGTACAGGAACCACTCGTCCGTACGGAACGGGCGGTGGAACCACATCGCGTGGTCCAGCGACGCCATGTCGAACCCCCGCGGGCCCCACAGCGGTTCGATCGGGATGCGGACCGCGTCCAGCAGGGTCATGTCCGAGGCGTACGTCAGCGCGCACGTGTGCACCAGCGGGTCGTCGCCCAGCGGGCCCACCGCGCGCATCCACACCGCGCTGCGCGGGTCGGCGCCCCTGACCTCGTCGGCCGACCAGCGCAGCCGGTCGACGTACCGGATGTCGAACGGCATCCGGCGGGCCATCCGCTCCATCGCCTCCGGCAGCGCCCCCAGGTGGTCGCGCACCTCGTCGGCCACCGACGGCAGGTCCTCCGGCGGCGGGAAGTCCAGGCGCGGGGGCAACTGGTGCTCGAAGCCCGCCTCCTCCGGCTGGTGGAACGACGCCGTCAGGTTGAAGATCGTCTTACCGCGCTGGACCGCCGTCACCCGCCGGGTGGTGAACGACCGTCCGTCCCGCACCCGTTCCACCTGGTACACGATGGGCAGGCCGGGGATGCCGGGCCGCAGGAAGTACGCGTGCAGCGAGTGGACCGGCCGGTCGCCCTCCGTGGTGCGGCCGGCCGCGACCAGCGCCTGCCCGGCGACCTGCCCGCCGAAGACCCGTTGCAGGGACTCCTGGGGGCTCGCGCCACGGAAGATGTCGACCTCGATCCGCTCCAGGTCGAGCAGATCGACGAGTCTCTCGGCGGGGTTGGTCATCCACGTTCCTCTCAGAGCTGGCCGACGTCGGTGACGCGGACGACCGCCCGGCCCTCCTCGTCGGAGGCCGCCAGGTCCACCTCCGCGCTGATGCCCCAGTCATGGTCGCCGTTCGGGTCGGCGAAGGTCTGGCGGACGCGCCACAGCCCGTGCGCCACGTTCTCGTCGGACGCGTCGATGGCCAGCAGCTTCGGGCCGCGCGCGTCCGGACCGGTGCCGAGGTCGTCGTACTCGTCCCAGTACGCGTCCATCGCCTCCGCCCACCGCTCCTCGTCCCAGCCGGACTCCGCGTCCATCTCGCCGAGCTCCCGCAGCCGGTCCAGCGCGGCCAGCTCCACCCGGCGGAACATCGCGTTGCGCACCAGCACCCGGAACGCCCGCGCGTTGGCCGTGACCGGCTTGACCTGGTCTGCCTTCTCCTGGGCCTCCTCGGCGGTCTCCACCTCGGGGTTGGCGAGCTGCTCCCACTCGTCCAGCAGCGAGGAGTCCACCTGCCGCACCAGCTCGCCCAGCCAGGCGATCAGGTCCTCCAGGTCCTCGGTCTTGAGATCGTCGGGGATGGTGTGATCCAGCGCCTTGTACGCCGACGCCAGGTACCGCAGCACGATGCCCTCGGTGCGCGCCAGCTCGTAGAAGGACGTGAACTCCGTGAAGGTCAGCGCCCGTTCGTACATGTCGCGGATGACGGACTTCGGCGAGACGGGGTGGTCGCCGACCCACGGGTGGGACTTCTTGTAGGTGTTGTACCCGTGCCACAGCAGCTCTTCGAGCGGCTTGGGGTACGAGACGTCCTGGAGCCGCTCCATCCGCTCCTCGTACTCGACCCCGTCCGCCTTCATCGCGCCGACCGCCTCGCCGCGCGCCTTGTTCTGCTGGGCGGCGAGGATCTGGCGCGGGTCGTCCAGCGTGGACTCGACGACCGACACCATGTCCAGCGCGTACGAGGGGGACTCCGGGTCCAGCAGGTCGAACGCCGCCAGCGCGAAGGTCGACAGCGGCTGGTTCAGCGCGAAGTCCTGCTGGAGGTCGACGGTGAGCCGGATCGTACGGCCCTCGGCGTCGGGCTCGGCGAGCTGCTCGACGACCCCGCCGTCCAGCAGCGAGCGGTAGATCGCGATGGCGCGGCGGATGTGCCGCAGCTGGTTCTTGCGCGGCTCGTGGTTGTCCTCCAGGAGCCGGCGCATCGCCCGGAAGGCGTCGCCGGGCCGGGCGATCACCGACAGCAGCATGGTGTGCGTGACGCGGAAGCGGGAGGTCAGCGGCTCCGGCTCGGAGGCGATCAGCTTCTCGAAGGTGTTCTCCGTCCAGCCGACGAAGCCCTCCGGGGCCTTCTTGCGCACCACCTTGCGCCGCTTCTTGGGGTCGTCGCCCGCCTTCGCCAGGGCCTTCTCGTTCTCGATGACGTGCTCGGGCGCCTGCGCGACCACGAGCCCGGCCGTGTCGAAACCGGCCCGGCCCGCCCGGCCCGCGATCTGGTGGAACTCCCGGGCCCGCAGCGTGCGCACCCGGCTGCCGTCGTACTTGGTGAGCGCCGTGAACAGCACCGTACGGATGGGGACGTTGACCCCGACGCCGAGCGTGTCCGTCCCGCAGATCACCTTCAGCAGACCCGCCTGCGCCAGCTTCTCCACCAGCCGCCGGTACTTGGGCAGCATGCCGGCGTGGTGCACACCGATGCCGTGCCGCACGTACCGCGACAGGTTCCTGCCGAACGTGGTGGTGAACCGGAAGTTGCCGATCAGCTCGGCGATCCGGTCCTTCTCCTCGCGCGAGCACATGTTGATGCTCATCAGCGACTGGGCCCGCTCCACCGCCTGCGCCTGGGTGAAGTGCACGATGTAGACCGGCGCCTGCTTGGTCTCCAGCAGCTCGGTCAGGGTCTCGGTGATGGGGGTCAGCCGGTATTCGTACGACAGCGGCACCGGCCGGGTCGCCGAGCGCACCACCGAGGTGGGGCGGCCGGTGCGGCGGGTGAGGTCCTTCTCGAACATCGAGACGTCGCCGAGCGTCGCCGACATCAGCACGAACTGCGCCTGCGGCAGTTCCAGCAGCGGGATCTGCCAGGCCCAGCCGCGGTCCGGCTCCGCGTAGAAGTGGAACTCGTCCATCACGACCTGGCCGATGTCCGCGTCCTTGCCGTCACGCAGCGCGATCGACGCCAGCACCTCGGCCGTGCAGCAGATGACGGGCGCGTCGGCGTTCACCGACGCGTCGCCCGTCAGCATGCCGACGTTCTCGGTCCCGAAGAGCTTGCACAGGTCGAAGAACTTCTCCGACACCAGCGCCTTGATCGGCGCGGTGTAGAAGGTCACCTGGTCGTTCGCCAGCGCCGTGAAGTGCGCACCGGCCGCGACCAGCGACTTCCCCGAGCCGGTGGGCGTGGAGAGGATCACGTTCGCCCCGGAGACCACCTCGATCAGCGCCTCCTCCTGGGCCGGGTACAGGGTGATGCCCCGCTCCTCGGCCCATGACGAGAAGGCCTCGAAGAGGGCATCGGGGTCGGCGTCCGGCGGCAGCTGATCGATAAGGGTCACGCCCCCATCTTGCCTGCCGCGCGGCCGGAAGCGGCAACCGGCCGTCCGGATGAAGATCACCAACGGTAGGCTGTCCCGTCGACCGGGGTGCAGGACAAGAGCAAACGGGGCGGGGAACGCACATGATGGGACCGGCGCACTCACTCTCCGGGGCGGCCGCGTGGCTGGGGGTGGGGGCCGCGACCGCCGCGGCGGGGCATCCGATGCCGTGGCCGGTGCTCGTCGTCGGCGCCCTGATCTGCGCCGGAGCGGCACTCGCCCCTGACCTCGACCACAAGTCGGCGACCATCTCGCGGGCCTTCGGCCCCGTCTCCAAGCTGCTGTGCGAGATCGTCGACAAGCTGTCGTACGCCGTCTACAAGGCGACCAGGACGAGGGCGGACCCCCGCCGCAGCGGCGGCCACCGGACGCTGACGCACACCTGGGTGTGGGCCGTGCTGTGCGGCGCCGGGGCGTCGGCGCTCGCGATCACCGGGGGCCGGTGGGCGGTCCTGGCGATCCTCTTCGTGCACCTGGTGCTCGCCGTGGAGGGCCTGCTGTGGCGGGCGGCCCGGATGTCCAGCGACGTCCTGGTGTGGCTGCTGGGCGCCACCAGCGCGTGGATACTGGCGGGCGTCCTCGACAAGCCCGGCAACGGCGCGGACTGGCTGTTCACCGGGGACGGGCAGGAGTACCTGTGGCTGGGCCTGCCGATCGTGCTCGGCGCCCTCGTCCACGACATCGGCGACGCCCTGACCGTCTCGGGCTGCCCGATCCTGTGGCCCATCCCGGTCGGCGGCAAGCGGTGGTACCCGGTCGGGCCGCCGAAGGGCATGCGCTTCCGCGCCGGTAGCTGGGTGGAGCTCAAGGTGCTGATGCCCGCGTTCATGCTGCTGGGCGGGGTGGGCGGCGCGGCCGCCCTCAACGTCATCTGACCGGCCGGCGCACCGGCGCCGGCACCGGCCCGTCGCATCCGCGCACCGTTACGGGCCCGCGTGCCGGGGCACCGGCACTGGCACCGGCCGGCGCACCGGCACCCGCGCCGGCCCGTGCCCGCACACACCCCGGCCCGGCCCGCTCCCGCGGGCCGGGCCGGGGTGTGTGCCGCCCGGTCCGCTACCCGTGCCAGGACCGCCACAGCGCCGCGTACGCCCCGTCCGCCGCGACCAGCTCGTCGTGGCTGCCCAGCTCGCTGATGCGGCCGCCCTCCACGACCGCGATCACGTCCGCGTCGTGCGCCGTGTGCAGCCGGTGCGCGATCGCCACCACCGTGCGGCCCTCCAGGACGCGGGCCAGGGACCGCTCCAGGTGCCGGGCGGCGCGCGGGTCCAGCAGGGACGTCGCCTCGTCCAGCACCAGGGTGTGCGGGTCGGCCAGCACCAGCCGGGCCAGCGCGATCTGCTGGGCCTGCGCCGGGGTCAGCGCCACCCCGCCCGAACCGACCTCGGTGTCCAGCCCCTCCTCCAGCGCCCGCGCCCACCCGTCGGCGTCGACCGCGCCGAGGGCCGCCCACAGCTCCGCGTCCCGCGCCCCGGTCCGCGCCAGCCGCAGGTTGTCCCGGAGCGTGCCGACGAACACATGGTGCTCCTGGTTGACCAGTGCCACGTGCTCCCGCACCCGCTCGGCGGGCATCCGCGACAGCTCGGCCGCGCCGAGGGTGACCCGCCCCTCCCGCGGCGCGTAGATCCCGGCGAGCAGCCGGCCCAGGGTCGACTTGCCCGCCCCGGACGGGCCGACCAGCGCCAGCCGGGTGCCCGGAGCCACGTCCATCGACACCCGGTGCAGCACGTCCACGCCCTCCCGGTAGCCGAACCGCACCTCCTCGGCCCGCACCTCGCGCCCGTCCGGCCGCACCGACCCGTCACCGCTCTCCGGCTCGATGTCCCGCACCCCGACCAGCCGCGCCAGCGACACCTGCGCCACCTGGAGCTCGTCGTACCAGCGCAGGATGATCCCGACCGGGTCCACCAGCATCTGGGCCAGCAGCGCGCCCGTCGTCAGCTGCCCCACGTCCATCCAGCCGTTGAGGACGAACACCCCGCCGATCATCAGCACGGCGGCCAGCACCGTGGTGTGGGTGAGGTTGATGACCGGGAAGAGGACCGAGCGCAGGAAGAGCGTGTAACGCTCCCACGCCGTCCACTCCTTGATCCGCCGGTCGGACAGCGCGACCCGCCGCGCCCCCAGCCGGTGGGCCTCGACCGTACGCCCCGCGTCGACCGTCTCGGCCAGGGCGGCGGCGACCGCCGCGTACCCGGCGGCCTCCGACCGGTACGCCGAGGGCGCCCGCCGGAAGTACCAGCGGCAGCCCACGATCAGCAGCGGAGCGGCCACCAGCACGGCGAGCGCCAGCGGCGGGGCGGTCACCGTGAGCCCGCCGACCAGCAGCCCGGCCCACACCACACCGACGGCGAGCTGCGGCACCGCCTCCCGCATGGCGTTGGCCAGCCGGTCGATGTCGGTGGTGATCCGGGACAGCAGGTCACCCGTGCCGGCCCGCTCCAGCACGCCCGGCGGCAGCGCCACCGACCGGACGAGGAAGTCCTCGCGCAGATCGGCCAGCATCTCCTCGCCGAGCATCGCGCCCCGCAGCCGCACCATCCGGACGAACAGCGTCTGCACCACCAGCGCGACCGTGAACGCCCCCACCGTGAACGGCAGGTAGAGCTCCCGCGCGCCCTCGGCGAGCCGGTCGACCAGCGAGCCGAGCAGGTACGGGCCGACCATCGAGGCGACGACCGCCACCGCGTTGACGGCGACCAGCACGACGAACGCCGTCCGGTGCCGGCGCAGCAGCTCGGTGACGTACGCCCGGACCGTCGCCGGCGTGCCCACCGGCAGCGTGGTCGCGGACTGCGGGGCCGCCGGGTCGTACCCGGGCGGCGCCATGCCGGTCACGGCGGTCATGCCGACTCCTCGATGTCCACAAGGACTTCCTCTTCGGTCTCACGGGTGACCACCGCGCGGTACCGCTCCTCGGTGGCCAGCAGCCCGCGGTGGGTGCCCACCGCCACGGCCTCGCCCTCGTGGACCAGCACCACCCGGTCGGCGAGGTCCAGGAGCAGCGGCGACGACGCCAGCACCACGGTCGTCCGCCCGGCGCGCAGCCGCTGGACGCCCGCCGCGACCCGCGCCTCGGTGTGCGAGTCCACCGCCGACGTCGGCTCGTCCAGCACCAGCACCCCGGGGTCGGTGACCAGCGACCGGGCGAGCGCCAGACGCTGGCGCTGCCCGCCGGACAGCGACCGGCCGCGCTCGGTGATCCGGGTGCGCATCGGGTCGCCGTCCGGCTCCACCGACGCCTGGGCGAGCGCGTCCAGCACGTCGCCGCAGCGGGCCGCCTCCAAGGCGTCCCGGGCGCTCACCTTCCCGGACGACGGCACGTCCAGCAGGTCGTGCAGGGTGCCGGACAACAGGACCGGGTCCTTGTCCTGGACCAGGACGGCGGTGCGCGCGGTGTCGAGCGGCAGCTCGTCCAGGGGCACGCCGCCGAGCAGGACGGAGACATGGCCGTCGTGCTCCTCCGAGGGGTGCCCGCCGAGCCGGTCGGCCAGCTTCCCGGCGGCGTCCGGGTCGCCGCACACCACGGCGGTGAACAGACCGGCCGGGGCCAGCAGCCCGGTCACCGGGTCGTACAGGTCCCCCGCCGGGGGCGCGCCGGCGTCCGTCACCGTGGTGGTGCTCGTACGCGTCAGCGCCAGCACCCGTGCGGCGCGCTTCGCGGAGGGCCGGGAGAAGGAGTACGCCATGGCGATCTCCTCGAAGTTGCGCAACGGGTGGTGCGTCAGCGTCACCGCGCCGTACACGGTGACCAGTTCGCCTACCGTGACGCGCCCCTCCAGGGCGAGCTTCGCCCCGTACAGCACCACCACGACCAGCAGCAGCCCCGGCAGCAGGACCTGGACCGCCGCGATCAGCGCCCACATCCGGGCGCTGCGCACGGCGGCCCGGCGCACCTCCTGGGACGCCTCCCGGTAGCGGCGGAGGAACAGCTCCTCGCCGCCGATGCCGCGCAGCACCCGCAGACCGGCGACCGTGTCCGACGCCAGTTCGGTGGCGCGGCCCGCCTTCTCCCGCTGGACGTCCGCGCGCCGGGTGGCGCGGGGGAGCAGCGGCAGCGCGGCGAGCGCCAGGACGGGCACGCCGACCGCGACGACGGCACCGAGGGCCGGCTGGTAGACCACCAGGCCGACACAGACCACGACCAGCGTGGTGGCCGCCGCCGCGAACCGCGACAGGGTCTCCACGAACCAGCCGATCTTCTCGACGTCCCCGGTCGACACGGCGACGACCTCGCCCGCGGCGACCCGGCGGGTCAGCAGGGAGCCCAGCTCCGCGGTCTTGCGCGCCAGCAGTTGCTGGACCCGGGCGGCGGCGGTGATCCAGTTGGTGACGGCCGTCCGGTGCTGCATCGTGTCGCCCACCGCGATGGCCGCGCCCAGGACGGCGATCAGGGCTCCGGCCCGGGCCAGCCCGCCGCCCGAGCGCTCGATCACCGCCTGCACCGCCAGGCCCACGGCCAGCGGGAGACCGGCGATGCCGAGGTGCAGCAGCAGGCCCCACAGCAGGGTCCTGACCTGCCCGCCGAGCTGGTTGCGCCCCAGCCAGAGCAGGAAGCGCGTGCCCGACCTGACGTCGGGATCACCTGGATCGGCGTACGGAAGACGATGAATCTGCATGACGTCCCAGGGGTTCCGTCGACGGGCGGGCAGCGCGGAGCGGCAGCCGGAAACCGTGCAAGATTCGCCTTCCGGACCCGGCGACGGCAATCGATTTTCCGGCAGGACCGCACAGAACGCGCCAAGGGGCATCACCGGCCCCTGGCGCCGGGCGCCCGCCCCGCGCTTCACTCCCGGCCCATGGGACAACGACGAGTCATCGGCATGCTCATGGGCGCCGTGCTGGCGGTCACCGCGCTGTCCGGCGCGGCACCGGCGCCCGCCGCGCCCCAGGACCCTCCCGCCGAGTTCGGCACCGATTGGCGCGATCCGCTCACCGCCGCACCGCCCGTTCCCCGGCCGGAGGGCGTACCCACCTGCGACATGACCCTCGCCCGGGCGCGGTTCCGCGACTTCACGCCCTACCGGGGCACCTACACGCCCCCCAAAGGCTGCGGCGACCGGTGGAGCACGGTCGTCCTCCGGCTCGACGGCACGGTGAAGGGACGCCAGTACGACCGGCTCGGCCACCTCACCATCGGCGGGGTGGAGGTCTTCCGCACCTCCACCCCGCAACCGTCCCCCGACGGCATCACCTGGTCGGTCGAGACCGACATCACCCGCTACAGCGACACCCTGCGCCGCCCGCAGCCGGTGGAGATGCTCATCGGGAACGTCGTCGACGACACGTACACCGGCGTCCTCGACGTCACGGTGACGCTGACCTTCCACGCGGGCGGACCGGCGCCGTCCGCCGACGTGCCCGACCGGGTGATACCCCTCGCCACCCCGGCCCTGACCACCCCGCGCAACTCCGAACGGATCCTCGCCGAGGTGTACGCCACCGGCTCCGGCGGCGGCTGCGAGGAGTACTGGTACATGACCGTCCCGGACGCCGCGCCCTACTCGTGCAAGGCGGCCGGCGGACCGCACCGGGAGGTGCGGATCTCCGTCGACGGACGGCTCGCCGGGATCGCCGCCCCCTTCCCGACGGTGTGGACGGGCGGCTGGTCCAACCCCTTCCTCTGGTACGTGGTCCCCGGCCCGCGCGCCTTCGACGTCCAGCCCGTCCGCTACGACCTGACACCGTTCGCCGCCCTGCTCAACGACGGCCGCCCGCACCGCGTGGAGGTCTCCGTCGCCGGCCTACCGGCGGGGCAGGCCGGCTGGTCGACCCCCGCCAACGTGCTCGTCTGGCAGGACGAGGGCCGCGCGGTCGTCACCGGGGCGCTGACCCGGCACCAGGAGAGCGCGCCCGTCAACTCGCCGGTGTACCGCCCCGGTACGGAGCACCGCCTCGACACCGCGGCCGCCCACCGGCTCACCGTGGCCGGGTACCTGGACACCTCGCACGGCCGGGTCGCCACGACCGTGACCCGGTCCGTGACCCACACCTCCGTCCACCGCTGGACCGACGGCGAAGCCCGTGACGCGCTGAAGGCGACCTGGCGGGACGACGAGACGGTGCGCCGCGGCGGCACCCGCACCCGCACGGACCGCACGTACACCATGGACGGCGTGACCACGCTCGGCGCCGGCGACCGGCTGCGCACCGTCCTCGCCCTGGGCGACCGCGCGGACACCCTGGTCCTCGCCCCCGGGGAACGGCCGCGCCGCTCACGGCTCGACGACTCCTACACGGGCGACGCCACCTACACGACGGGGGTGCCCCGCGACCAGCGGCACGCCGTCGGCACCAGTGCGGAGCGCTACCGGCTGTACGGGCCCGGCGGCTGCTACGACCGCGCCCTGCGGACCGTCCAGGGCACCCTGACGGAGGACCGCCGCCGCTGCTGACCGGTGGGTGCGGGGCCCGGCCGGTACCGCGGGCCCGGCCCCGCACGCTCACTCCGGCCTGGCCGAGTCCAGGCCCGGCCGGGGCCTCGTCCACGCGCCGCGCGTGAAGTCGGGTATCCGCTGCGGCGCGCCGTTCGCCTTGACGGAGGCGTGGCTGAGCGGCACCGGGGCGGACCAGGTGGCGGCGTCGTACACGTCGAAGTCCGGGACGAGGCCGAGCCGCATGCACTGCATCAGCCGGAAGACCATGAGGTAGTCCATCCCCCCGTGCCCGCCCGGCGGATCGGCGTGCTCCTTCCACAGCCAGTGGTCGAACTCGGCGGCGTACGCGGAGAAGTCGCCCCACTGGTCGTCGGTGTGGTCCGGCTCGATGTAGATCCGCGCGGGGTAGTCCTCGAAGACACCCTTCGTCCCGCCCAGGCTGTTGATCCTGCTGTACGGGTGGGGCGTCGACACGTCGTGCTCCAGCCGGATCACCCGGCCCCTGGCCGTCCGCACCATGCTGATGGTGCGGTCGCTCTCGACGTACGTCTCCTTCCAGCTCGGGTCGTCCGGCGGCACATGGGCCCGGCGGTACTCGGCCAGCCCGAGCGCGGGCGTGCCGAAGCTGCTGATGCTGACCGCGCGGTCGCCCCGGTTGACGTCCATGTAGGTGGCCACCGGTGCGAAGCCGTGGTTGGGGTAGAGGTCGCCCCGCAGCCGGGTGTGCCACAGGCGGCGCCAGGGGCCCTCGTAGTACGTCGGCGAGAACATCAGGCCCCGCAGGTCGTGGTGGTACGCCCCGGCGCCGTGCAGCAGTTCGCCGAACCTGCCGGCGTGGGCCATGCGCAGCACGCGCATCTCGTGGCGGCCGTAGCAGCAGTTCTCCAGCTGCATGCAGTGGCGGCGGGTGCGCTCGGAGAGGTCGACCAGCTCCCACAGCTCGTCCAGGCGCATCGCGAGGGGGCACTCGACACCGATGTGCTTGCCGTTCAGCAGGGCCGCCCTCGCCATGGCGAAGTGCAGGTCCCAGGGGGTCGCCACGTACACGAGGTCGATGTCGCCGCGCCGGCAGAGGTTCTCGTAGTCGTCCTCGCCGTGGGCGTAGACGGCGGGTGAGGGATGGCCGGCGGCCACGACCTTGGCCACGGCCTGCTCGGTCTTGCTCTTCACCGGGTCGCAGACGGCGACCACCCGCACGCCCGGGACGGCCAGGAACAGGTCGATCATGCTGCCGCCGCGGTTGCCGAGCCCGACGACGGCGACGCGCACGGTGGAGCGCCGCTCGAACGGCACGCCGGCCATCGTGGGGCCCTGGCGCGGCGGTGCGGCGGCCTCCGTGGCGCCGGGCTCCGCGGCGGCGGCGGTACCGCCCGGGGCGCCGAGGCCCAGCCCGGCGGCTCCCGCCGCAGCGGCCGTGGTCCGCAGGACGGTGCGCCGGCTGGGCGGCTCCGGGGACCGGTCGTGGTCCCCGGGTGCTGCGTCGTTCATCGAACCTCCCGTGCCTCGTGTGCGTGGCTGGTCCATGAATCCCGGGAAGGACCCTGGCCGCCGGGGCCGCGGGTACGCAAGGGGGCCGGTTGGACTCTTGTTCCGAGCGCTTGGACTCCCGGAAGGGCAGTGGCGCGATGCCGTCCACCGCCGTACCCCGGCGCCGAATTCCACCGCCGGGCTCTCCGGCGGCTCACGGAGGACGGCGCCGCCCTGCTCGACCTGCTCGCCTGAGGGCGGCGAGGGGCGACTGCCGCACGGGCGACTGCCGCACGGACGCCTGCCGCACGGGCGCCCGCGGCACGGACGCCTGCGGCACGGACGCCTGCCGCACGGACGCCTGCCGCACGGACGCCTGCCGCACGGGCGCCTACGGCCGGGTGGCGCGCTCGAGCTGGAGGAGCACCGAGTGGTAGGGGCGGCCGGTGGCGTGCTCCATGCCGACCTCGCACATCCGGTTGGCCGAGAGGTACGCGTCGTAACACCGCGCCGTCACCTCGGCCGCCTCCTGGGCCGTGGCCGATTCCGTCAGCTCGGGGTGGAGCATCCCGCGGTCGCCGGCGAAGGCGCAGCAGCCCGCGTCGTCCGGGACGACGGCCTCCTCGGCGCACGCCGCCGCGAGCGCCACCAGCCGGTCCTCGTCCCCGAGGTGCCGCATCGCGCAGGTGGGGTGCACGACCACCGAGGCGGCCCTCCGCCGTACCGTCAGGCGCTCCAGCAGCTCGTCGGCGGCCCACACCACGGAGTCGAGGACCGTCAGCTCCGCGTGCATCTCGCGGTGACGGGCGCCGAGGTACGGCACCACCTCCCGCGCCAGGCCCAGCGCACAGGAGGAGGCGTCCACGACCAGCGGCAGCCGGCCGCCCGCGGTCCAGCCCCAGGCGGCCTCGACGACGCGGTGCGCCATCACGCGCGCGCCCTCCTCGTACCCCTTGGAGTGCCAGACGGTGGCGCAGCAGGTGCCCGCCACGTCGCCGGGGATCCACACCGGTCTGCCGGCCCGCTCCGACAGGGCGACCACCGCCTCGGGCAGGGACGGCCCGGCGAGGCCCCGCGGCTCGCCGAAGATCCGGTTCACGCACGCCGGGTAGTACACGGCGACCGCCCGCGCCCGCTCCGTGACGGGCAGCCGGGCCGCGGCGGCGCCGGGGATCTCCGGCAGCCACTCGGGCACCAGCTCCGGCCGCACGACCCGGCGGGCCAGCGCCGTCGCCGAGGCGGGCAGCCGGTCGCCGAGGCGCCGCCCGGTGGCCACCGCGAGCCGTGCCGAGGCCTCCACCGCCGCGAACCACCGGGCGGCCAGGGCCGCCAGCCGCTCCTCCCGGGCCGAGTGGCGGGCGTGCCGCAGCCGCTTCATCAACGCACCCGTGTCGATGCCCACCGGGCAGTCCAGCCCGCACGTCGAGTCGCCCGCGCAGGTGTCGACGGCGGCATGGCCGTACGCCGCGAGGAGAGCGGTCTCGACGGGCGAGCCGGGAGTCTGGCGCATCATCTCGCGCCGCAGCACGATCCGCTGACGGGGTGTCGTGGTCAGGTCCCGGCTGGGGCAGGTCGGCTCGCAGAAGCCGCACTCGATGCAGGCGTCGGTGATCGGCTCCACCCGGGGCACCGTCTTCAGGCCGCGCAGATGGGCCCTCGGGTCCCGGTCCAGGACGACGCGCGGGGCGAGCACCCCTTCGGGGTCGAAGGCCCGCTTGGTGCGCCACATCAGCTCGGTGGCCCGCGGGCCCCACTCCAGCTCCAGGAAGGGGGCGATGTTCCGCCCGGTGGCGTGCTCCGCCTTCAGCGAGCCGTCGAACCGCTCCACGGTCAGCTTGCAGAACTCGTCCATGAACGCCGCGTACCGGTCGACGTCGTCCGGGTCGGCCGGGTCGAACGCCAGCAGGAAGTGCAGGTTGCCGTGGGCCGCGTGCCCGGCGACGGCGGCGTCGAAGCCGTGCTCCGCCTGGAGCGCCAGCAGCGCCTCGCACGCCTCGGCGAGCCGCGACGGCGGCACCGCGAAGTCCTCGGTGATCAGCGTCGTACCGGAGGGGCGGCCACCGCCCGCGGCGGCGACGAACGCCTTGCGCGCCTTCCAGTAGCCGCCGATCGTCCGGGCGTCCCGGGTGAACCGGTTGGTCACCGACGGGACGGGCGCCACCAGCTCGATGTCGTCGAGCACCCGGGCCGCCGCCCACTCGCGGGCCGCCAGCGCCGCGGGGTCGGGCGCCCGGAACTCCACCAGCAGGGCCGTGGTGGGACCGGGCAGCTCCGCCCAGTCGGCGGGCACCCCGGGGACCCGCACCGACGCCCGCAGCGTGTTGCCGTCCATCAGCTCCACCGCGATCGCGCCCGCCTCCGTGAAGCGCGGCACGGCGGCCGCCGCGGCCGGCAGGGACGGGAAGAACAGCAGCGCGGCCGTGACCTCCCGGTCCAGCGGCAGGGTGTCGAACACGACCTCGGAGAGGAAACCGAGCGTGCCCTGGGAGCCGACCATCAGCCCGCGCAGGATCTCGACGGGCGTCGAGCCGTCCAGGTAGGCGTCCAGGCGGTAGCCGTTGGTGTTCTTGATCTCGTACTTGGCGCGGATGCGGGCCGTGAGGTCCGGGTCCGCCTCGATCTCCGCCTTGACGGCCAGGAGCTCGGCGCACAGGGCCGGCTCGGCGCGCGCGAGTTCCGCGTCGGCCGCCGGATCGGCCGTGTCGACCACCGTGCCGGAGGGCAGCACGGCGGTGAGCGACGCCACCGTCCGGTACGCGTTGCGGACCGTCCCGGCCGTCATCCCGGACGCGTTGTTGGCGACGACGCCGCCGATCGTGCAGGCCACGGCGCTCGCCGGGTCGGGGCCCAAAAGCCGGCCGTGCCGGGCGAGGGCCGCGTTGGCACGGGCGACCGTGGTGCCGGGCCGGACGCGGGCACGGGCGCCACCGTCCAGGACCTCGATCCCGGCCCAGTGCCTGCGCACGTCCACCAGGATGTCCTCGCCCTGGGCCTGGCCGTTCAGGCTCGTCCCGGCCGCCCGGAAGACCACCTCGCGGCCCTTGCCGTGCGCGTACGACAGGAGGGCGGAGATGTCGTCGACGTCCTCGGCGACCACGACGACCTGGGGGACGAAGCGGTAGGGGCTGGCGTCCGAGGCGTACGCGACGAGGTCGGTGACCCGCGACAGCACCTTGCCGGGGCCCAGGAGGGCGGTCAGCTCGTCGCGCAGCCGTCCGGGTGAGCCGTGCGCCAGCAGGTCGGGCACCCGGTCGTGGGAGGGGCCGTGGTGGGTGCGGGGACGGAGGGCGTCGGGTTTCGGCTCCGGCAGCGGCATGGCACGGTCCCCTCGGCAGGCGGCACGGATCGTCCGGGCGCGGCCGTCACACCGGTGTCGTCAGGCACGCGCGTCAGCAGTGGCGCTCCGGCACTCCGTCGACCAGAGCGGTCAGCAAGCCGCCGAGCACCTCGCGCTGTTCGGCGGTCAATGGAGCCAGGATGTCCTCTGCGGCCGCCCGGCGCGCGGTGCGCAACTGCCGCAGCGTGTCCCGCCCGGCGTCGGTGAGCTCGATCCGCACCACCCGGCGGTTGGCCGGATCGGGGACGCGGCGGACCCGCGCGCTCGCCTCCAGACCGTCCACCAGGCTGGTCACGGCGCGGGGGACGACTTCGAGACGGGCCGCGAGGTCGGCCATCCGGGGCGGGTGGTCGTAGTGCGCCACCGTGCGCAGCAGCCGGGACTGGGCGGGCGTGATCGCTATGTCGGCCGACTCGAGCTGCCGCTTCTGGCTGCGGTGGAGGCGCCGGGTCAGCCGGAGGAGCTGCTCGGCCAGCAGGCCGTCAGGGTCGGGGGAGGGGTCGGGGGAGTCCATACCCGGATGTTAGCAGGACCACGCTCACTGTGAACGAAGGTAACAATGAGCTAAGCTCTTCGAAGGTTCGTCCGCACGCCTGTACCTCTGTACCTTCGAAGGAGCCCATGCGCATCCACGCCGAGTCCACCTGGACGCCACCCCCACCCGATCCGGAGCAGCCGCCGGTCCCGATCCGGCGCGTCCTCCGGCTCTTCCGTCCCTACCGCGGCCGGCTGGCCGTGGTCGGCCTGCTCGTCGGCGCCTCGTCGCTGGTGTCGGTCGCCTCGCCGTTCCTGCTGCGCGAGATCCTGGACACCGCCATCCCGCAGGGCCGTACGGGCCTGCTCACCCTGCTCGCCCTCGGCATGATCCTCACCGCCGTGGTGACCGGCGTGTTCGGGGTCCTCCAGACGCTGATCTCCACGACGGTCGGCCAGCGGGTCATGCACGACCTGCGGACCGCCGTGTACGCCCGGTTGCAGCGCATGCCGCTGGCGTTCTTCACCCGCACGCGCACCGGTGAGGTGCAGTCCCGCATCGCGAACGACATCGGCGGGATGCAGGCGACCGTCACCTCCACCGCGACGTCCCTGGTATCCAACCTGACCGCCGTGGTCGCCACCGTCGCCGCGATGCTCGCCCTGGACTGGCGGCTGACGATCGTCTCGCTGCTCCTCCTGCCGGTCTTCGTCTGGATCAGCCGCCGGGTCGGCCGCGAGCGCAAGCGGATCACCACCCAGCGGCAGAAGCAGATGGCGGCCATGGCCGCCACCGTCACCGAGTCGCTGTCGGTGAGCGGCATCCTCCTGGGCCGGACGATGGGCCGCGCCGACTCCCTGACCAGGTCCTTCGCCGCCGAGTCCGAGCGGCTCGTCGCACTTGAGGTGCGCTCCTCGATGGCCGGCCGGTGGCGGATGTCGACGATAGGCATCGTCATGGCCGCCATGCCGGCCCTGCTGTACTGGGCGGCCGGGCTGGCCCTCCAGGCGGGTGGCCCCGCCATCTCCATCGGTACGCTCGTCGCCTTCGTCTCGCTCCAGCAGGGCCTGTTCCGCCCCGCCGTGAGCCTGCTGTCGACCGGCGTGGAGATCCAGACCTCCTTCGCCCTGTTCCAGCGGATCTTCGAGTATCTGGACCTGCCGGTGGACATCACCGAGCCCGAGGACCCGGTCCGGCTGGAGGAGATCCGCGGCGAGGTCCGCTTCGAGGCCGTCGACTTCCGGTACGACGCCAACGGCGGCGAGACGCTGAGCGGCATCGACATCACCGTGCCGGCGGGCGGCAGCCTGGCCGTCGTCGGCCCCACCGGCTCCGGCAAGTCCACCCTCAGCTACCTCGTCCCCCGGCTGTACGACGTCACCGGCGGCCGCGTCACGCTCGACGGCGTGGACGTCCGGGACCTGGACTTCGACAGCCTCGCCCGCGGGATCGGCGTGGTCTCCCAGGAGACCTACCTCTTCCACGCCTCCGTCGCCGAGAACCTCCGCTTCGCCCGGCCGGACGCCACCGACGAGGAGATCGAGGCGGCCGCGCGGGCGGCCCAGATCCACGACCACATCGCCTCGCTGCCCGAGGGGTACGACACCCTCGTCGGCGAGCGCGGATACCGCTTCTCGGGCGGCGAGAAGCAGCGTCTGGCCATCGCCCGGACCATCCTCAGGGACCCGCCGGTCCTCATCCTGGACGAGGCGACCAGCGCGCTCGACACCCGCACGGAACAAGCCGTGCAGCAGGCGATCGACGCGCTGTCGGCCGGCCGCACCACCCTCACCATCGCCCACCGGCTCTCCACCGTTCGCGGCGCGGACGAGATCGTCGTCCTCGACGCCGGGCGCGTGGCCGAGCGCGGCACGCACGAGGAACTGATGGAGCGCGACGGCCGGTACGCCGCCCTGGTCCGTGGGGACACGGAATTGGAGCCGGCCGTGTCCTGACCCGCCCGCCGTCGTGCTCACGGTGGCGGTACGGGCGGACGCGGCGGCGCCGCCGCTCCCTGGGACGGGGGAGCGACGGCGCCGGGCGGACGGTCCCTCAGACGAGCCAACCGATGAAGTGGACGAAGCCGGCGAGCAGGTCGGTGATGACGTTCATGAGGTGCGTTCTCCTTGGTTCCGTACAGGTGTGGGACTGCGCGGTCGCGGTCTGCAGCCCGTCGCTCGCGCACCGTAAGCATCATGCGTCGCGCATGGACCGGTGCGGGAAACCCCTGGCGATCATGCGTTCGGGCGAACATCCGAGCCCGTGTTCGCCTGTTCCGTTCGCCCTGTCGAGTGACCGCAAATGTCGGAATTGCCGGATTATCTGCCTGTGTCGGGTTAGCGTGCACCGCATGGTGAACGAGTCCCCGCACGGCGGCGCGCCCCGGCGCGGACGGCCCCGTATGACCCGACGCGGCCGGCTGGCCCTGGGCGCCGGCCTGGCCGTCATCGTGGCCGCCGCGGTGCTGGTGCCGCTGCTGCTGCTCAAGGAGCCCCCCGCGCCGCCGCCCCCGGAAAAGCCGACGATGCTGCTCGTCCCGGAGGGCTGGCGGGCCGGCCAGGTCTACGAGGCGGTCGACAAGGCCCTCAAGGTGCCGCCCGGCACCACCCGGGGCGTCGCCGTGAGCGGGAAGCTGAAGCTGCCGGCCGACGCGCGGGGCAACCCGGAAGGGTTCCTCTTCCCGGCCACGTACCCGGTCTACAAGAAGACGACCCCGCGCGGTCTGCTCGACTACATGGTCAGGACCGCGCGCGAGCGGTTCGGCACGGGCCGCGTCACCGCCGGTGTCCAGCGCGACGGGGTGAGCCTCTACCGGACGGTCACCATCGCCAGCATCGTCCAGGCCGAGGCGGACACCCCGGAGGACATGGGCAAGGTCGCCCGTGTCATCCACAACCGGCTCGCCCAGGGCATGGCCCTCCAGATGGACTCGACTCTCAACTACGGACTGGGCCGCTCCACGCTCGACACGTCGCACGACGACACGCGGATGGAGCACCCGTACAACACCTACAACCGGCAGGGGCTGCCCCCGACGCCGATCGCCAACCCCGGCGAGCAGGCCATGCACGCCGCGGTCGACCCGCCGCCCGGCGACTGGCTCTACTTCGTCACCGTCCGGCCCGGTGACACCCGCTTCACCGCCGACTACGCCGAACACCAGCGCAACGTCCAGGACTTCAACGCCCAGCGCGCCACCACCCCCAACTGAGCCGCTCGGGCGGGTCCGGGGTGGCCGGTCCGCGGCCGCGGCGTCATACGGCCGCGGGCGCCGGCGTCCGGGCCAGCAGGCGGCGGATGTCACGGGCGGCCGCGCGGCCGGCGCGGTTGGCGCCGATGGTGGACGCCGACGGGCCGTACCCGACGAGGTGGACCCGCTCGTCGCGCAGGGCCCGGGTGCCGTCCACGCGGATCCCGCCGCCCGGCTCGCGCAGCCGCAGCGGGGCCAGGTGCTCGATGGCCGCCCGGAAGCCGGTGGCCCACAGGATGACGTCCGCGTCCAGCGTCCGCCCTCCGCCGGGCCCCTCCCCGTCCCAGGCCACGCCCGTCGGGGTGATCCGGTCGAACATCGGCAGCCGGTCCAGGATCCCCCGCTCGCGCGCCCGCCGGGTCGCGTCGTTCAGCGGCAGGCCGGTCACGCTCACCACGCTCCGGGGCGGCAGTCCGCGCCGTACCCGCTCCTCCACCAGGGCCACCGCCGCGCGGCCCTCCGCCTCGCCGAACGGGCCCTCCCGCCACACCGGCTCCCGGCGGGTCACCCAGGTGGTCTCCGCCGCCACCTCCGCGATCTCCATCAGGTGCTGCGTCCCCGACGCGCCGCCGCCCACCACGATCACCCGCCGGCCGGCGAACTCCGCCGGCCCCGGGTAGTCCGCCGTGTGGAGCTGCCGCCCGCGGAAGGTCTCCTGTCCCGGGTAGCGCGGCCAGAAGGGCCGGTCCCAGGTGCCCGTCGCGTTGACCAGCGCACGGGTGGCGTACGTCCCCTCCGAGGACTCCACCAGCAGGCGCCCGTCCGCCCCCTCCCGTACGGCCGTGACGTCGACGGGCCGGTGCACCCGCAGCCCGAACCTCTCCTCGTACCGCGTGAAGTACCCGCCGATCACCTCCGACGACGGACGGCTGTCGTCGGCCCCGGTCAGCTCCATGCCGGGCAGCGCGTGCATGCCGTGGACGCGGCCGTACGTCAGGGTCGGCCAGCGGAACTGCCACGCGCCGCCCGGCCGGGGCGCGTGGTCCAGGACGACGAAGTCCCGGTCCGGTCGCAGCCCGGTGCGCCGCAGGTGGTAGGCGGCGGACAGGCCCGCCTGACCCGCGCCGACGACCACCACGTCCACGGGCACGGCCACGTCCCCAAGATTGTTCATGTTTCTACCAACCGGGGCGGGGGCGTGGATCTTCCCGCCATGGCCCGCCGCCCCGGTCCGGACGGCCGTAACGGGTCCGGACGGCCGAAACGGGTCCGGACGGCCGTAACGGTCCGGACGGCCCTGACGGTCCGAACGGCCGTGACGGTCCCGACCGCCGCCCCGGTCCCGACGGCCGCCCCCACCGTCACCGGCTACAGGAAGTGCACCCCCTGCGCCAGTGGCAGGTCGTCCCCGTAGTTCACCGTGTTCGTCGCCCGCCGCATGTACGCGCGCCACGCGTCCGACCCCGACTCGCGCCCGCCGCCCGTCTCCTTCTCGCCGCCGAACGCGCCGCCGATCTCCGCCCCCGACGTGCCGATATTGACGTTGGCGATGCCGCAGTCCGAGCCGTCGGCGGCCAGGAACCGCTCCGCCTCCCGCTGGTCGCGCGTGAAGATGCTCGACGACAGCCCCTGCGGGACGTCGTTGTGCAGGGCGATGGCCTCGTCCAGGGTCCGGTGGGTGAGCACGTACAGGACGGGCGCGAAGGTCTCCCGCCGGACGACGTCCGTCTGCGCCGGCATCCGCACCACCGCCGGCCGCACGTACGCCGCGTCCGGAGCCGCCTCCGCCAGCACCCGCTCCCCACCGGTCAGCACCTTGCCGCCGTCCGCCTCCGCCTCCGCCAGCGCCTCGGTCATCGCCCGCAGCGCCCGCCCGTCGACCAGCGGCCCGACCAGCGTCCCGTCCGCGAACGGGTCACCCACCGTGAGCTGCCCGTAGGCGTGGACCACCTTCTCCACCAGCCGGTCCGCCACGTCCTCGTGGACGATCAGCCGCCGCAGCGTCGTGCACCGCTGCCCCGCCGTGCCCGCCGCCGAGAAGACGATGCCCCGCACCGCCAGGTCCAGGTCGGCGGACGGGGTGACCACGGCCGCGTTGTTGCCCCCCAGCTCCAGCAGGCACCGCCCGAACCGGGCGGCCACCCGCGGCGCCACCTCCCGTCCCATCCGCACCGACCCGGTCGCACTCACCAGCGCCACCCGCGGATCGTCCGCCAGCCGCTCGCCCGCCTCCCGGGCCCCGACGACCAACCGGTGCACCCCGGCGGGCGCGCCCGCGTCGGCGGCCGCCCGCGCCAGCAGCGCGTCGCAGGCCAGCGCCGTGAGCGGCGTCAGCTCCGACGGCTTCCACACCACCGTGTCACCGCACACCAGCGCCACGGCGGTGTTCCAGGCCCACACCGCCACGGGGAAGTTGAACGCCGAGATCACCCCCACCACGCCCAGCGGGTGCCAGGTCTCCGACAGCCGGTGGCCGGGCCGCTCGGACGCCATCGTCCGCCCATAGAGCTGGCGCGACAGACCGACCGCGAAGTCGCAGACGTCGATCATCTCCTGCACCTCGCCGAGCGCCTCCGAACGGATCTTGCCCGCCTCGACGGTGACCAGCTCCGCGAGGTCCTCCTTGTGCCGGGCCAGCAGCTCACCCAGCCGCTTGACCAGCGCCCCGCGTACCGGCGCGGGTACCGTGCGCCACGTGCGGAACGCCTCCGCGGCCGCCCCGACCGCCGCGTCGACGTCGCCGGGCGAGGCGGCCGGCATCCGGTACAGGACACCGCCCGTCACCGGCGTGCGCGACACCACCCCGTCCCCGGCGCCGGGCGGCCGGGCCCCGCAGCGCAGCAGCGCGCCCTCGGCGCGGGCGCGCAGTTCCT
The DNA here is from genome assembly GCF_043077235.1 of Streptomyces sp. NPDC016309. Lineage (NCBI taxonomy): Bacteria > Bacillati > Actinomycetota > Actinomycetes > Kitasatosporales > Streptomycetaceae > Streptomyces > Streptomyces sp. NPDC016309. The sequence continues at coordinate 153,865 of NZ_JBIBSG010000003.1, forward strand.
CGGTGGTGGGCAGCGACGTGGTCATACGGTCTCCTCGGGAAGGTGGACGCGGAGGTGCAGGTCGAGTGCGTGCAGCGTGCGGGCCAGCGAGTCGTCCCGCCGGGCGGCACAGAGGGCGAACGGATCGTGCACCGGGCGTTCCACGGCCCCGGCCAGCCAGGCCGCGTCGTACGCGGTGCCCGCTCCCGCGCCGGCGTGGCCCGCGTCCCGCGCGTCGGCGACCCCCGGACGCCCGTCCCGCGCGCCTGCGCCGACCGCGCGCCCGTCCCGGTCGAGGTTCGACCGGAAGATCCCGGCCGCCGAGCGCGGCAGGAAGTCCTCGTACACGACCGGCCGCGCGGTGACCCAGCCGCCGTCCAGCAGCCCCGCCAGGTCGCCCGGCGGCCGTGCGCCGTCCCGGCGGCGGCCGGGGACGGGCTCGTACGTGAAGAACCCCAGCCCCCGGACGGCCAGTTCGCGTTCGGTGCGCGGAAACCGGTCGGCCCAGACCCCGGCCGGCTCGGCGACCAGCTCGTCGTACAGGGCGCGACCCGCCGGCGTGAGGGCGATGCCGCGCGCCTCCACCTCGCCGAACCGCACCCGCAGCGACCCGTGCGTGACCCGCCCGTCCGGCTCGCGGAACGCGCGCGGCTCGGCGAGGGCCCGGAACGACGTCTGGCGCAGCAGCACATCGGGGCCGTCCCAGCGCGGCGGCCCCTGGATCCGGTCGATCATGGCGATGCCCCGGCCGGTCATGCGGCGGTACAGCTCGTCGATGTCCAGGACGCGGGGCGTGAGGTGGTTGATGTGGGTGCTGCCCACTCCGCCGATGTCGGCCGCGACGGGCGAGACCCGCTCCAGCTCCCGGTACCAGGCCCGGTCGACCGGCTCCGGCGACAGCTCGAACGCGGCCACCGCCAGCGTCAGGAACCGCTCCGCCGCCTCCTCCGGCAGCCCGCCCTCCCGCTCACCGAGCGCGGCCAGCTCCAGCAGCTCCGGCGGGAACAGCTCCCGCCGCTCCAGGAAGGCCGTCAGCCGCGCCCGGAGGTCCGCGTCGAAGTACCGCGGGTCGTCACAGGTCAGCAGCGAGGTGAACACCCGGAACGGATTGCGCTCCAGCTCCTCGGCGCCGACGGGCCGGAAGGCCGTCGACACCACCGGTACGGAGCTGCCGGCGGCGTCCCGCAGGTCGTAGAAGCCCACCGGCTCCATCCCCAGCGCCGCGAACACCCGGGCCGCCTGCCGCAGTTCGCGCGGCGTGCCGACCCGGATCGCGCCGTGCCGCTCGGCGGTCACCCGCTCGATGCTCCCGAGCCGCTCCGCCGCCGCCCCGCTCGTCCTCCGTACGTCGTCGTTGACCTGACCCGCGACCTCCAGCAGTGTCGTGTACGCCGGGACTTCGGCGCCGTACATGTCGGAGAGCCGACGGGCGAACGCGGCACGCAGCCGCCAGGCGGGAACCATGCGAACTCCTCAGATGATGTGCGCCTCCGAGCGCACCCCGGTGGCGGCACCCTCGAAACGGCCGGCGGTCAGCGGCCCCACGTCCACGAACGGCGTACGGCCGAGGTACAGGTCCCGGACCACCTCGCCGACGGCCGGTGCCTGGAGGAAGCCGTGGCCGGAGAACCCCGTCGCGTACAGGAACCGGCCGACCCCCGGTGCCTCGCCGATCAGCGCGTCGCGGTCGGGCGTCATCTCGTACAGGCCCGCCCAGCCGCCGGTCACCGGCACGTCCACGAGCGCGGGCGCGCGCCGGGCGGCCGCCCGGCGGAAGAGGTCCAGCCACCCGTCGTCGGCCTCGCGCCCGAAGCCCGGCTCCTGGCGCGGGTCGGACAGGCCCAGCACCAGGCCGCCGGCGCCGTCGGAGTGGAAGTACAGCGTGGAGCCGTAGTCGAGGGTGAACGGCACCCGCGGCGGCGCCGGGTCCAGTGGGCCGGTCAGAGCGATCTGCCGCCGCAGCGGGGTGACCGGCAGGTCCACCCCCGCCATCGCCCCCACCGCCCGCGACCAGGCGCCCGCCGCGCACACCACCGTCCCGGTGCGGACCGTCCCGGCGGTCGTCCGCACCGCGCGCACCGCCCCGCCGGACGTCTCGATCCCGGTCACCGCGCAGCGGGTCACCACGGTCACGCCGAGCGCGGCGGCGGCCCGCAGGTAGCCGGCGACGGCCGCCCGGGGCAGCGCGTACCCGTCGGCGGGGGAGTGGGCGGCGGCCACGATCGAGGACGGGTCGACGTACGGGCACAGCGCGTGCGCCTCGCGGGGACCCAGCAGCCGGCTGGGCACGCCGTACGCGCGCTGCACCTCGATGCCCCGGCGGAACGTCTCCACCTCGGCCTCGTCCGCCAGGAGGAAGAGGTAGCCGACGGTCTCCAGCCCCACGTCCGCGCCGGGCCGGTCGCCGAACGCCCGCCACGCCTCCAGACTCCGCTGCCCCAAGCGGACGTTGAGCGGGTCCGAGAACTGCGCCCGGACCCCGCCGATCGGCTTGCCCGAGGACCCGGAGGCGGGCGTGTCCCGCTCCACCAGCAGCACCCGCCCGGCCCCCGCCTCGGCCAGGTGGAAGGCGATGCTCGCCCCGACGACCCCTCCGCCGACCACCACCACGTCGGCGGAACCGGGCAGCACCACGTCGGCGGAACCGGGCAGCACCTCCCCACCGGCCCGGCCCCGACCCCCCACCGCCCCCGACGCACCCCGCGTCCCCGACGCCCCCGAGGCCCCCCGCGTCCCCACCGCCCCCGACGCACCCTGCGCCCCCCGCGTCCCCGACGCACCCGGTGTCCCTGACGCGCCCGACGTCTCCGACGTACCCCACGGACCTGACGCACCGTTGATCGCCATGCCCCCATCGTGACCGCCGGTGCCCCGCCGCGTCCATGGGGCCTCGCCGGACCCGCCGGCTCCCGGAACGGCACCGCGGCGGTGACACCATGGGGGCATGAGCGACGCATTCACCACCCGTACGCTGCGCATCACCACCGGGAACCGGGAGACCGTCCACGACCTGACCGGCGCCTGCGCCGCCTTCCTCCGGGAAGCGGCGGCCGGCCGGGACGGCCTGCTGAACGTCTTCACGCCGCACGCCACGACGGGCGTGGCGATCCTGGAGACCGGCGCCGGCAGCGACGACGACCTCCTGGCGGCCCTCCATACCCTCCTCCCCGCCGACGACCGCTGGCAGCACCGCCACGGCAGCCCCGGCCACGGCCGCGACCACGTCCTGCCCGCCCTGGTCCCCCCGCATGCCACGATCCCGGTCGTGGGCGGCGAAATGGCGCTGGGCACCTGGCAGTCGGTCTGCGTGGTCGACACCAACAAGGACAACCCGGACCGCCAGGTGCGCTTGAGCTTCCTCGGCTGACCGAGCCGATCAAGCGTCGGCGCGGACGGACGGGGATCATGACCACATGAGCGACATGCGAAGGGTCTGGGCCCCATGAGAGAGAAGACCTCCCGCGCCTCGGGCAAAGAGGCCGTTCGCGACGCCGGCCCGGCCGGCGCTCCGGTCGTCCTGGGCGACGAGCCCGGCTCGTTCGCCCGGAGCGTGCTGGCCGAGCGCCACCCCGCCCTCGTCCGGCAGGTGCGCGACGCCTTCCCGTACGGCCGTCGGCAGCACGCGGCCCTCGACGCCCTGCTGGACGAGACCGCCAACGGTGCGGTCGAGCCGCTCGGGCCCGCGGCACACGACCACGAGCGCTGGGCGGCCTGGGGGCAGGGGCACTTCGGGCGCTCGTGGTACGACGCCCCGTTCCTGTGGGCGGAGAGCTACTTCTACCGCCGGCTCCTCGGCGCGGTCGGGTACTTCGATGACGGTCCGTGGCAGGGAATCGATCCCTTCGCGCCGTTCAAGCGGGCGGAGCTGCGAGGCGACGCGGTGGAGGAAGAGCTGCGGGCCCTCGACGCGCTCGCGGGCGCCGCGGCCGGGGAGCGGGCCACGGCCCTCCTGCACGCCTCCCTCTGGGGCAACCGCGCGGACCTCGGCTTCCGGGTCTCCGCGGGGGAGCCGGCCGTGGCCGACGCCGCGGTCCCGGCACTGGTCGCCGACGACAGCGCCACGTTGTGGCAGCTCCTGCCCGCCGGCGCCTCGGCCACCGTGGCCGTGGTGGCCGACAACGCGGGACGTGAACTGATCCCCGACCTCGTCCTCATCGACCACCTCCTCGCACACGGGCACGCCGAGCAGGTCGTCCTCCACGTCAAGCCCCATCCGTACTACGTCTCCGACGCGATGACCGCGGACGTCGTCGACTGCCTCCGCCGCCTCACCGAGGCACCCGGCGAGGCCGGCCGGATCGGCGGCCGACTCTGGCAGGCCATGGCCGGGGAAAGCCTGGAGGTCCGCACCCACCCGTTTTTCTGCGCCCCTCTGCCGTACGAGGAGATGCCCGAGGACCTGCGGAAGGAGTTCGCGACAGCCACGCTCACCATCCTGAAGGGCGACCTCAACTACCGGCGCCTGGTGGGGGACAGGCTGTGGCACCCGACCGTGCCGTTCGCCGGGCGCACGGCCCACTTCCCCGGACCCGTCGCGGCGCTCCGCACCCTGAAGTCCGACGTCATCGTCGGCCTGGAGCAGGAAACGCTGCACGCCCTCGAACGGTCCGGGGCCGCCTGGCGTACGAGCGGTACCCACGCGCTGATCCAGGTGCGTCCGTAGCACGGCGCGGGGGTGGCTCCCGCACGACCTTCCCCTGGCCGGCCGCCCGTCACTCCTCCGGGACCACGTCCCGCGGCGGCTTGCCGGCCAGGTGGTCGGTGACGTTCCGGACGGCGGCGAGGGCGATGCGGACCACCGTCTCGCGGGTGACGCCCCCGGCGTGCGGGGACAGCACCACGTTCGGGGCCTTGAGCAGGCGCAGGGACGCCGGGGGCGGTTCGGGGTCGAAGACGTCGACGCCCGCTCCGGCGAGGCGGCCGGCTTCCAGGGCGTCGGCGAGGGCGTCCTGGTCGACGAGGGCGCCGCGGGCCGTGTTGACGACGAACGCGGAGGGCTTCAGCAGCGCCAGCCGCCGGGCGTCGAGGAGGTGACGGGTGTCCTCGGTCAGCGGGGCGTGCAGGGTGACGTAGTCCGAGGCGCGCAGCAGCTCGTCGAGGCCCACGTACCGGGCCCCGCCCAGGCGTGCCTCCGTCTCGGGCGGGAGGCGCCGGCGTCCCGTGTACAGGACGTCCATGTCGAACGCGCCGGCCCGGCGGGCGACTTCCGCGCCGATGCGCCCGAGACCGACGATGCCGAGCGTCTTGCCGCACAGCTCCGTGAGGGACTGCTGGAGGCGCGGCAGCGCCCAGTCGCCCTCGACGAGCGCGGCGTGGGCCGGGACCAGCCGTTTGGCGAGGGCCAGCATCAGCGCGAACGTCTGCTCGGCCACGGCCCGCCGCTCGGCGTCGCTGGAGCCGATCGTGCAGACGGGGACGCCCCGCGCGCGGGCGGCGGCCACGTCCACGCGGTCGTGGCCGTGACTGGCGCACTGGACCAGCTCCAGCCGTGGCGCGGCGGCCAGGTGGGCCGAGGTCACCGGGGCCAGGGCGGTGATCACGACATGGGCCTCGCGCAGCGCCACCGGGTCCTCGCCGGTCGACTCGACCACCGTGACCCGGGCGTGCCCGGGGAGCACCGAGGCGAGCGCGGCGCCGGCGGCGCGGCCGCCGACGTGGGGGGCGACGACGGCGAGCACGTTCCGGGGGGCGGTCACGCGGTCTCCTCGACGAGGTCGTCCCGGCCGGGGCCGGCGGGGGTGGAGTGCCCGGACAGGGCCAGGGTGAGGTCCAGTTCGGCGAGCAGGCAGCGGATCACGTGCTCGACGCCCGCCTGGCCGTCGAGCCCGAGCCCGTACGCGTACGGGCGGCCCACCAGGACCGCGTCGGCGCCCAGGGCGAGCGCCTTGAAGATGTCGTCGCCCGTCCGGACGCCACTGTCGAACAGCACGGCCAGCCGGCCGTCTGCGGCCTCGGCGACCCGGGGCAGCGCGTCGGCGGCGGCGACGGCACCGGCCACCTGCCGGCCGCCGTGGTTGGACACCACCACGCCGTCCATGCCCGCCTGCGCGGCGCGCCGGGCGTCGTCCGGGTGCAGGACGCCCTTCAGCACGATCGGACCGTCCCAGTTCTCCCGCAGGAACGCCAGGTCCGGCCAGGTCTTGGCCGGATCGGCGAACATGCCGACGAAGTGCGCCACCGCAGCGTCCGGGTCCTCCTGCACCGGCTTGGCCAACCCCGCCAGGAACGCCGGGTCGGTGAAGTAGTTGGCGGTGCCCACGCCGTGCAGGAAGGGCAGGTACGCCTGGTCCAGGTCGCGCGGCCGCCAGGCCAGCAGCGGTGTGTCCAGCGTGACGAACAGCACGCTGCACCCGGCCGCCCGGGCCCGGCCCAGGAACGACCGGGTGACCTCCCGGTCCCTGGCCCAGTAGAGCTGGAACCACCGCTCGGCGTCGCCCATCGCCTCGGCGACCTGCTCCATGGGCGTGCTGGACGCGGAGGACAGCACGAACGGCACGCCCTGGGCGGCGGCGGCCCGCGCGGCGGCCGGCTCGGCGTCCGGGTGCATGATCGACAGCACGCCCACGGGCGCGAGGGCGAGCGGCGCGGGCAGGTCCCGGCCCAGTACGCGGACCGACAGGTCACGCTCGTGCACGTCGCGCAGCATCCGCGGCACGATCCGCCGCCGCTCCAGCGCCGCCCGGTTGGCGGCCACCGTGCTCCCGCTGCCCGCGCCGCCCGCCACGTAACCGGCCGGGCCGGGGCCGAGGCGCCGCTCGACCAGTTCCTCCAGGCGCGTCAGATCGGTGGGCAGCCGCGGTACGGCGCCGGTGGTCCCGTTCAGGTAGATCTCGTACTGGAAGTCCGCCCAGTGCTTCGCCATGCCTCGTACGTCCCGTCGTCGGTCGCGGAGATGGTGCGTCACCGCGATCCTGGCGGCGCCCGGGCACCGCGTCCACCGTCATGCGGCCGCCGATGCGCTCACCACAACGTCCAGGACGTCGTAGTCACCCCTCCGCCCTTGTGCACCTCGGCACAGGAACCGGCCGGTGCGCGGCTTCTAGCCTCGCCGGAACAGCACGACGAGGGGTGGTACCGGTGAACTGGCTGATCCACGACTACCGCGAGAGCGATCTCGCGGCGGTCGTCCATCTGATCGACACCACGGCCGAGCTCGGACAGGAGTCCGTCTTCTCACTCGCCGAGTGCATCGGCGCGCTGACGAGCCGTCAGCCCGCGGTGGTCGCCGTCCACCAGGGCGTGCCCATCGGGGCGGCGCTCGGCTGCGTGGCGGGGGAGCGCGCGTGGGTGATGCGCATCGCCATCTCCCCGGCCTGGCGCGGCAGGGGGCTGGCGAGCGCGCTCCTCGTGGAACTGGAGCGGCGTCTTGTCGCCGCCCGGGTGGGGCGGATCGCCTACGTCCTGCCCGAGGAGGAACTCGTCGGCGAGGGGCTGCTCAACGCCGGCTACACCCGTCAGCCCGCCGTGGCCTACTTCGAGAAGGTCGAGCCGCTGCACGGGCCCGCCGCCAACGTGCTGGAGGACCTCGGCGGCGGCTTCCCGCCGGCGACCTGTGGGCCGGGGTGGCCGGCATGGAGGCGGAGAAGGACCTCATCGAGCGACGGGTCGTCCTGCCGCTCGCCCAGCCCGAACGGGCCGCCCGGCACGGAGTCCGGCCACCGCGCACCATCACCCTGTTCGGGCCGCCCGGCACCGGCAAGACCACCTTCGCCCGGGCCATCGCCTCCCGGCTCGGCTGGCCCTTCGTCGAGCTGCTGCCGTCCCGGCTGGCCGACGGGGGCAACCTGGCGGCGGCGCTGCGCAGCGCGTTCGCCCGGATCTCCGAGCTGGAGCGGGTGCTCGTCTTCATCGACGAGGTGGAGGAGATCGCCCCCGTACGCACCGAGCCCGCGCAGCCCGGCGGCATGCACGGGGTCACCAACGAACTGCTCAAGCTGATCCCCCGCTTCCGCGAGGGCGACGAGCGCCTGCTGGTGTGCGCCACCAACTCCGTACGGTCCCTCGACCCGGCGTTCCTGCGCCCCGGCCGGTTCGACTACCTCATCCCGATCGGTACGCCGGACAGGGCCGCCCGCGCCGCGATCTGGTCCCGGTACACCGACGGCCGGCCGGACGTGGACGTGTCCGCCCTGGTGGCCGCCAGCGACCTGTTCACCCCGGCCGACATCGAGCACGCCGCCCGGATCGCCGCCCAGGCCGCCTTCGAGCGGGACCTCGGCGACCAGGAGCGGTCGCGGACGCCCGGCGCGGGCACCGAGGACTACCTGGCCGCCATCGCGCAGTGCCGGCCCACCGTGACGCCGGAGATGATCGACCGGTTCGGCGCGGACATCACCGCCCACGCCCGGTTCTGACCGCTATCCGGCTCGCCGGTAGGCGGCGCCGTCCCGGGTGCGGGTCAGCATCCCGCCGACCACCAGATAGCGGCGCAGCGCGGAGCAGTCCTCGTGCACGGTGCGCAGGGCCGCGTTCACCTCGGGCTCGGTGTACGACCGGTCCCGCTCGAACAGCGTCTCGGTGAGGTGGACCAGCAACTGCTCGCGGCGGGCCGGCTTGCGCGGAATGGCCGTCAGGCGGCCTCGGGAGAAAAGGGCGGCCACATCACGTGAACCGCCCGTCATCGCTTCGGACATGACGGGCAGCCTCCCCCGCCCCGCCCCCGCCGGGCAACGTGTTTTCGCGGCAGGAGCGGGGACGGCTCACGCCGGGCGACGACAGCCAGGGGCGGGGCTCCGGGCGACAGCGGCCACGGGCGGGGCTCCGAGGACGGCCCCGGGGTGCGAACGGCGTGAGGTCCGCCGCTCATGACGGCCTTGGGTGGGAACGGCGTGGTCCGCCGCTCCTGACGGCCCCGGGCCCCGCCGGGTCCGGTCGCCGGCCGTCAGCGGCGCGCGTCCGGGCGGCCCGCCATCACGAAGTCGTACGCGGCCGCCGCCGTGAACTCCGCCTGCCCGCCGCGCATCAGCAGCTCCGCGCCGCCGAACGCCGGGTCGTCGGCCGTGCCCGGTACGTACGGCACGGCGATGCACCGCATGCCGGCCGCCCGGGCCGCCGCCGCGCCCGGCGGGGCGTCCTCCAGGACCACGCAGTGCGCCGGCTCCACCCCGAGCCGCCGCGCCGCCTCCAGGAACACGTCCGGCGCGGGCTTGCCCCGCTCCACCTCCTCGGCCGAGACCAGGGTGGTGAGGTAGGCGTCCAGCCCCGTACCGCCGAGGACCGCCTCGATCGCGGTGCGCGACGAACCGGACGCGACGGCCATCGGCACGCCCTCCGCGTGGAGGCGTTCCACGAACGCCCGCATCTGCGGGAACACCTCCGTCGCCGCGCGCGCCAGCTCCAGGTAGTACCGGTTCTTGCCGGCCAGCAGCTCGTCGACCGGTGCCTCGATCCCGTACTCCTCCCTGAGGACCTCCAGGGTCTCGCGCGTCCCGATGCCGATGAAGTCGGTGTGGCGGTCCCAGCCGAAGTCCGTGACCCCGTAGTGCTCCAGGAGCCGGCGGCCCGCCTCGTAGTAGTTCGGCTCGCTGTCGACCAGTGTGCCGTCGAGATCGAAGACGACCGCGACGCGGGAGGTGCTCATGCCCCCAGCATGCCAAGCCCCCGCGCGCCCCCGGCCATCGCCGCCGCCGTCCGTCGCCGCCGCCCGTCGGGCGCCGCGGACCGGTCGCTCAGCCGCGCTGCGGACCGGCCGCCCGGCCCACCGCCTCCACCAGCGGCAGCAGCCGGTGCGGCACCCGTTCCCGCAACGCCATCTCCGTACGCGTACGCACCACACCGGGGAGCTGGATCAGCCGCTGGATCACGTCCTCCAGGTGCCCGTTGTCCCGGGCCACGACCCGGGTGATCAGATCGCCGCCGCCGGTGATCGAGAACGCCTCGACGATCTCGGGAACGGCGGCGAGCGCGTCACCCACCTCGTCCAGGTGCCCCTGGGTGACCTCGATGTGCACGAACGCCAGCACCGGGTGCCCGAGCGCGGCGGGGGAGAGGACCGGCCCCGTCCCGGTGATGACCCCCTCCCGCTCCAGCCGGTCCAGCCGTGCCTGGAGGGTGCCGCGCGCGATGCCGAGGATCCGCGCGTACTCCCGCACGCTGGTGCGCGGCTGCTCGATCAGCAACCGGAGGATCCGGGTGTCCAGCTCGTCCACTGCCATGGTCCGTCGCCCCCTGTTGGTACGGCACTTCCACCGTTCACGGTACCAATGGCCCATCCCGCCCCGGCCGGCTCCGCGGCCGCGCGGGCGTCCACCAGTTGGCGCGGCCGGCCAGCCGCATCACGGCCGGGACGAGCAGGCCGCGTACCACGGTCGCGTCCAGGACGGCGGCCAGCGCCAGCCCCACGCCCACGGCCTTCAAAAAGACCAGCCCGGAGGTCGCCAGCGCCACCATGACCACCGCCAGGATGGTGGCCGACCAGGTGAAGAGCCGGGCGGTGCGGTCCAGGCCCACGGCCACCGCCGTCTCCGTGTCCGCGCCCGCCCGGTGCTCCTCCACGACGCGGGACAGCAGCATGCACTCGTAGTCCATCGACAGGCCGAAGGCCACGCAGAAGGTCACCACCGGAATCTGCACGTCGAGGGACCCGGTCGCCGCGAAGTCGCCCACCAGCCACCCCAGGTGCCCCCTCTGGAAGACCAGGACCAGGGCGCCGAACGTGGCACAGAGGCTGAGGGTGTTCAGGGCGAGGGCCTTGACGGCCAGGACGGGCTTCCGGGTCAGCCCCAGCACCAGGACGAACATGGACGCGCCCACCAGGGTCAGGGCGAGCGGCAGCCGCTCCCCGACCGCCCCGCGCACATCGGCGACCCTCGCGCCGGGCCCGCCCACCCACGCGCGTGCGGGCGCCGGCACGTCACGGATCGCCCCGACCCGGTCGGCGTTGGCCGGGTCCCCCGCCGCCCCGGCCGTGACCACCGACAGGTACGCGCCCCCGGCGTCCCGGTGGCGCGCCACGAAGCGGGCGGAGGCCGGCGACGGGCGGGCGCCGCGCCGTCCCTCGCGGTAGGTCCCGGTGGCCGTGTCCACCCGCCGCACGCCCGGCACGGCGGACACCCGGCGCGCGTAGTGGTCCAGCGCCACGGCCCCGGGGCGGGCGCGGGCGTCCAGGTCCGGCAGGACGACGGTCGTGACGTCGACCGGCGGGTCGGCGAAGTCCCGCCGCAGCGCCGCCCCCACGCCCCCCGCGGCGGTGCCCGCGGGCAGCACACGGTCGTCGGACACCGCGAACCGTACGCCGGCGAACGGGACGGCCAGCAGCACCAGCAGGCACGCGACCGGGACCCCGGTGACCAGCGGCCGCCGCATCACCAGGACGGCGACCCGCCCCCACCCGCCCAGGGGCGTTCCGCGGCCGCCGGGGCCCGCCCGGTGACCGCCCGGCGGCGTGGCCCTGTCCGGCCGGGGGCGGCGCCACCGGGCGAACACGTCCAGGCGGTCCAGCCGGTCGCCCAGCATCGCGAGCACGGCCGGCAGCACCACCAGGCTGCCCACGGCCGCCATGACCGTCACGGCCACGCCCGCGCAGCCGAGCGAACGCAGCAGCGGGTGCGGGAAGACGAGCAGGGCGGCCATGCTGCACGCGACGGTGCCGGCGGAGAACGCCACCGCCCGCCCGGCGGTGCGCAGGGCGGTGTGCAGGGCCCCGGCCGTGCCCGCCCCGTTCGCGCGCTCCTCGCGGTACCTGCTGACGAGGAACAGGCTGTAGTCGATGGCCAGGGCGAAGGCCAGGGCGGTGCCGATGTTGATCGCGTACACCGAGACCTCGGTGTGGTCGGCGAGCCTCCGCAGCAGCGCCGTGGTGCCGAGCGCCGCGAACACCCCGACCAGGACGGGCAGCGCGGCGGCCACCAGGGAGCCGAACACCAGCAGCAGGAGGGTCACGGTGACCGGCAGGGCGACCAGCTCGCTCCTCCGCGCGTCACGGGACGCCTGGCGGGCCACCTCGACGCGGGTGGCCGCCTCGCCCCCGGCCGTCACCTCCAGGGGCCCGAACCGTCCGGTCACGCCGGGCACCACCCGCTCGGCGGTCCTGCCGCGCTCGTGGTCCCCGCCGCGGAGCCAGGCCAGGACCAGCGCGCCGCGCCCGTCCCGGGCCCGCAGGGCCGGCATCCGCCCGGTGCTCCAGTACGAGCGGACGCGGACCACCCCGGGTTCGGCGGCCAGCCGGCGCTCGACCGCCCGGGCCGCCGCGACGACCGCGGGGGCGTCCACGGGGGCCAGGGCGGCCGCACCCGGAACGGCGGCCGGGGCGGCCGCGCCCGGGGTCCCGTGCGTGCGGGTCACCGGGGTCCCGTGCGCGCGGGCCACCGGGGCCCCGTGCGTGCGGGCCAGCAGCACCATCCCGGGCCTGCCCTCCTTGAAGTCCCGCCGGAGGACCTCCTCCGCGCGCAGCGACTCGGCCCCGGGCGGCACGATGCCTCCCGAGGACAGCCGCTCGGCCACCCCGTGCCCTCCCACCGCCGCCAGTGCCATCAGCAGCAGCGCCACGACGCACACGAGCCGCCGGTGGCGGACGGCGAACGGCGCGGGCGTGCCGCCGCGCCGGCGGCTGGTGTCGATCCCGTCGCCCCCGCCGGGCGGAGGCACAGGCTCCGGCGGCCGGCCGGGTACCGGGCCGGACCTCGTCGTGCTCGGCATGCGCACTCCCCTCGTACGGGCTCCCGCGGCCGGCGCGGGCGCCGGTCAGGCGGACGACCTGCTTCCGCCTTTCTCCATCGGCCGGGGCCGCCCGCCGCCTTGAGTCGGCCGGTGCACTGGCCCATTGGCCCGCTCGGTCCCGTACCGCTGTCGATGCACCTGGGCCAATGGCCCTGTCGGCTGCGGTTGAGTTGAGCCATCGGGCTGGAAAGTGGTGTCATGGGGGCGTCGATGGCGCTGCGGATCCCGTGGCGCCTTTTTCATGCCGGAACGCCGGAAGGCGCCGGACGTGTCGAAAGGGGCGGGAAACTGTGCTGAAGAGGGTGTTCGTGGCTCCGGATCCGGGCCGGCTGCGGTTGCGCGGCGCCACCCGGGCCGTCCTCGGCATCAGCGTGGCGGTGACCGTGTGCGGGCTCGCCGGACACTCCCTTGCGGCGGCCATCACCGGTGGCCTGGCCGCGCTCCTCGCGCTCTTCACCGTCACGGACGCCTCCGTGCGGGCTCAGGCGGTCACCACCGCCCTGCTGCCCGCCGTCGGGTTCCCCGTGCTCGCCCTGGCCGCCGTCCTCCACGACCACCCGGCCGCCCGGGACGCGGCCTTCCTCGCCGTCCTGGGGGCCGGGGTGTACGCCCGCCGCTGGGGGCCGCGCGGACACTCCCTCGGCGTCTTCGCGTTCATGACGTTCTTCGTCACGCAGTTCCTGCACACGCTGCCCGGCCAGCTCCCCGAGCTGTACGCGGCGGTCGCGCTGTCCCTGCTGTCCTCCTCGGCCGTCCGCTTCGGCCTGTGGTGCTACGAGCGGCGCCTGCCCCCGCCCCCGGCGCAGCCGCCGGCCGAGGGGCGCGGCCTGGCCCGGGCGACCACGCGCCAGGCCGTCCAGGCGACCGTCGGCGGAGCCGTCGCGCTGGTGATCGGCCAGATGCTCTCCGGGGACCGGTGGTACTGGGCCGTCGGCGCCACCTGGTGGATCTTCGTCAACACCACCTCGCGCGGGGAGACGCTGGTCCGCGGCTTCCGCCGGGTGCTCGGCACGCTGATCGGCATCGCCGTCGGGCTGGTGGTGGTCGTCCCGCTGGACGGCGCCGTCGTGCCCACGGCCGTCCTGGTCGCCGGGTGCGTGTTCGGCATCTTCTACACGGCCGCCGTCTCGTACACCTGGATGATGCTGTCGGTCACGCTGATGGCGGGGGCGCTGTACGGGCTCCTCGGCGTGCTCGACCCGGCCCTCCTCGCGCTGCGGGCCATGGAGACCGGTGTCGGGGCGCTCGGGGCCGTGCTGGCCGTGCTCTTCGTCCTGCCCATCACCACCCACGCGACCACCGACGCGTGGATCCAGCGCGCCCTGCGCTGCGTCCACGTCTGCACCGCGGAGGCCGCCGCGCGCCTGTCGGGGACGCCGGGCGCCGACCCGTCCCCGCACGTCACCGAACTGGAGGCACTGCTCGGGCGGGTACGTCTCTCCCTGGCGCCCCTGGTGCACCCGCTGAGCCCGCTGCGGGCCCGCAAGGCCCGGGCGCGGCAGGTCCTCGCCCTGCTCGACGCGTGCGCCCGCGAGGTACGGGGCCTGGCCTCCATCGCGGCCGACCCCGAGGCCTCCCACGACGCCCGGCTGGCCGCCGCCTGCTGGCGGGTGGAAACGGCCGTGGAGGCGCTCACCACGCCGGAGAGGGCCCGCGAGGCCCGCACGGCCCCCGCCGACGTCCCGCGCGCCGCCGGGCCCGCCACCGAACCCGCGCTCGCCCACCTCCACAGCCTGGAGCGCGCGCTCACCGAGCTCGCCACCCCCCTGCGCACCTCCCCGCGCGAACCGCTGATCGGCGCGTAGCCGCGCGCCGCTCCCCGCCGCGCACCGCGCACCGCTCCCGTCTGCGGCCCGCCGCCGCGCCCCGCCCCGCCCGCCGCTCCCCGCCCGCCGCCACGTTCCGGTCGGGCGTGATCACGCCACCCGCGACGCCGTTGGTCTAGACCTGCTAGCGTCGGGCGCGCACCGAGGTCGGCGGGCTGGGCGGAGAGGGGCATCGCGGTGGCGGACGAGGCGTGGCGGGGCGGAGGGCCGGGCGGGCGGAACGGGGGGCGGGCCTACATCGGGTCGTTCACCTCGGCCGGCGGGCGCGGGATCGTCGCCGCCACCGTGGACTCCCGGACGGGCGCGCCGGTCGTCACGGGCGCGTCGGACGAGGTCGTGGACCCGTCCTTCCTGGCCGTGGCGCCCGGCGGCGACGTGCTGTACGCGGTCAGCGAGACCGAGGAGGGCGCCCTCGCGGCCTTCGACGTCACCGGGCCGGCCCCGCGGCTGCTCGGCGCCCCGGTGCCGGTGGGCGGGCAGCACCCGACCCATCTGGCGCTCGCCGGCGGACGCGCCTTCACCGCCAACTACGGTTCCGGCAGCGTCAGCGCCCTCTTTCTGGCGCCGGACGCCACGCCACGCCCCGCCGCCCAGGTGCTGACGCACCGGGGCTCGGGCCCGCACCCGCAGCGGCAGACCGGCCCGCACGCCCACCAGGTGGTGCCCGCGCCGGGCGGGGGCTGGGTCCTCGGCGTGGACCTCGGCACCGACTCCGTACGCGTCCACGCCCTCGACCCCGCCACGGGCCGGCTCGTCCCGCACGGCGAGACCGCGCTCGGCCCGGGCACCGGTCCGCGCCACCTCGCCTTCCACCCGTCCGGCAGCCACGTCTACGTACTGGCCGAACTGGCCCCCGTGATCGCCGCCTGCCGCTGGGACGCCGCCACCGGCGCCCTGGAGCCCGTGGGCCGCCCGGCCGCCCTGCCCACGCGGGCGGACGCCGTCACGTACCCCTCAGGGATCGTCGCCTCGCCCGACGGCCGGTTCCTGTGGGCGGCGCTGCGCGGGGACGACACGGTCGCCGTCCTGGAACTGGACGGCACCCGGGAGCGGCCGCGGCCCGTCACCACCGTGCCGTGCGGGGGCCACTGGCCCCGTGCCCTCGCCCTGGACCCCTCGGGGCGGCGCCTGTACGTGGCCAACGAGCGCTCCGGCGACGTCACCTGGTTCGACCTCGACCCCACGACCGGCGTGCCGAGCCGGGTGGGCTCGATCGAGGTGCCGGCGGCGTCCTGTGTGGTCTTCACCTGAGAAACGGGGCCCGGGCCCTACCGGAGCCGAGGCCCGGGGCCCGGGGACGGGCGGGTGCCGCCGTCCGGGCGGCGCGAAGGGCCCGTGCCGGACGTCTCCGGTACGGGCCCTCGATGTCGGCGGGCCGGCGGGCGGGCCGGCGGACCGTCAGCGGACCGGGGTCCCCTGCGGCTGCGGTGCGATGCCCAGCGCCGTCGTGTACTGCGACAGCACGAGCTTGCCGACCGCCGGGTAGGCGCCCAGTGCCTGGGCCACCGGGCAGTCCGCCGCCTTCATGGCCTCCTCCAGCAGCCCCTCGCCCAGCTCCGGGCCGATCAGGTACGGCGCGAGCGCGAGCTGGAGCGAACCGGAGCCGCGCAGCTGCTGCGCCACCGCCGCCACCGAGCCCTCCTGGTCCAGCGCCGCCGCCATCACCGGGACCGCGAGCCGGGCGGCCAGCAGCATGCCGGTGATCCCGGCCGCCTGCACGGCCTCCTCACCGCCGACCGTCGCCAGCACGATGCCGTCCGCCGCCGTGGCGACCGTGAACAGCCGCGCCCGGTCGGCGCGGGCGAGGCCCGCCTCGGACAGGCGCACGTGCAGCGCCTCCGCGAGCAGCGGGTGCGGTCCGAGGACGTCGGTCAGCTCGGCGGCCGCGCCGCTGTCCGCGACGGCCTGCCGTATGCGGTCCGTCAGCGTCCGGTCGGGACCCGCCAGCAGCGGGACGACCACGGCGGCCGGGCCCTGGGGCTCGGCGACCTCGCGGCCGGCGGCCCTGGCCAGCTCGTACCGCTCGACACGCAGCTCCGCGGCCCGCCCCAGGACCGCCGACAGCAGGGGGTACTCCACCCCGTCGCCGTCCAGGAAACCGATCGCGGCCTCCAGGCCGGGCAGCTCGGAACGAGCGATGCTCACGACCTCTTCGGCCAGACCGCGGACGGCGGCGGAAGGGGTGCCGGGAACGGCGAGGACGAGCGCGGGCGCGCCCTCGGGGGCCGCCACGGGTTCAGGGCGACGGTGCCGCCCGGACTGTCGGGGTCGCGGCATTCGTACAGGCAGGCCGGAAGCGGGCCCAGTGGGGGAGCTCATGGCGCCGCATGCTACTGGCTTTACCTGCTTCGACGCTTGGGGAGGGGGCGGTCAGGCGCCCTCTGTCCAGCTATGTCCGAGTCGTCGGTCCGGGGGTGATTGTCTCCAGCATGCCCGGCTCGCGCGGCAGTCGGAGCGTGCCCGTCGCGAGGGCCCCCGCGACGGCGAGCGCGCCGTCGAGCGGGTCCCCGGCGGCGGGTACCCGGCGGGCGTGCGGGAGCTGGGCGGCCAGTTCGGCACGCAACGGTACGAGGAGGGGGTCGCCCATCCCGAACAGTCCGCCCGTCAGCGCGACTTCACCTCCTCCGCCGCCGGGCCCGCCACCGCTCGCACCGCCGTGGCCCCTCGTGTCCCCGGCGCCGCCCGTCCCGTCGTCCCCGTCCGTCCCGCCGTTCCCTTCGCGCGGGCAGACGGCGGCCGCGGCCTCCGCGATGTGCCGGGCGGCCCGCGCCAGGATGCCGGCGGACACCGGGTCCCCCTCGGCGGCGCACCTGCCGACCTCGGGCGCGAACGACGCGAGCACGGCGGGCCGGTCGGTCCGCGGGTAGAGCCGGCCGGGGAGAGTCGCCGGGGGGCCGAACACCGCCTCCAGGCGCGCCAGGAGCGCGGTGGAGCCACCGCGCCGTCCGTCATGGGCGCGCAGGGCGGCCTCCAGGCCGGCACGGCCGATCCAGGCCCCGCCGCCGCAGTCGCCCAGCAGATGCCCCCAGCCGTCCGCGCGGCGCCAGCGGGACAGGTCCGTACCGACCGCGATGAGACCGGTGCCCGCGGCGACCACCGCCCCGGGCCGTTGTCCGAGCGCACCCGCGTACGCGGTCACGGCGTCGGCGGCCAGGGCCAGCCGGCGCACCCCGAGGGAATGGCGCAGCGCTTCCGGCAGGGTGGCGCGCACCGCGTCCCCGAGCGTCGCCATCCCGGCCGCCCCGACCGCGACCGCGGCGAGCCGGCCGGCCCCGGCCCGCTCCAGCAGCGCCTCGGCCGCCGGCACGAGCCGCTCCAGCAGGTGAGCCGCGTCGATCCCGTCCGGGCCGACGGGCACCGGGTCGCCGGAGGTGACGCCGCCGGCGACCCGGCCCCCGCCGGACGCGCCCGGGGCCGTCCCGAGCGCGATCCGCAGTCCGGAGCCGCCCGAGTCGACGCCGAGCACCCAGGTCCCGGTGCTCATCCGGCCGTCGCGGGGACCGTCACGGCAGCCGCCAGTCGACCGGCCGCGATCCCTGGCCGACCAGCAGTTCGTTCGTCCGGCTGAACGGCCGGGAGCCGAAGAAGCCCCGGTCCGCCGACATGGGCGAGGGGTGGGCCGACTCGATGGCCGGGAGGTCGCCGAGCAGCGGACGGAGGTTGCGGGCGTCGCGTCCCCACAGCACGGACACCAGGGGCTTGCCCCGGGCCACGAGCGCCTTGATGGCCTGTTCGGTCACTTCCTCCCAGCCCTTGCCCCGGTGGGCGGCCGGTTTGCGGGGAGCCGTGGTGAGCGCCCGGTTGAGCAGCAGCACCCCCTGGCGCGTCCAGGGCGTCAGGTCGCCGTTCGACGGCCTGGGCAGGCCCAGGTCGGAGTGCAGCTCCCGGAAGATGTTCTCCAGGCTGCCCGGCAACGGCCGCACCTCGGGCGCGACGGAGAAGCTGAGCCCCACCGCGTGCCCGGGCGTCGGGTACGGGTCCTGTCCGACGATCAGCACCCGGACCTCGTGGAACGGCTGCTGGAACGCCCGCAGCACGTTCGGCCCGGACGGGAGGTAGGTGCGTCCGGCGGCGATCTCCGTACGGAGGAAGTCACCCATTCCGGCGATGCGTTCGGCCACCGGCGCGAGGGCCTCGGCCCACCCCGGCTCGACGATTTCTTTCAACGGTCGTGCTGCCACGGCCGTCACTCTACTGGCGCAGCGGGCGGGCGCCTCACCCGACGACCACCGCCCGCACGCAGAGCACGTCCGGCAGGTGGGAGGCCAACAGCCGCCAGCTCTCGCCCTCGTCGGCGCTGGCGTACACCTCGCCGTTGCGGTTGCCGAAGTAGACGCCGGCCGGATCCGCGTCGTCCGTGCACATCGCGTCGCGCAGCACCGTCCCGTAGTGGTCGCCGTCCGGCAGGCCGTCCGACAGGGCCTCCCAGCTCCCGCCCGCGTCACTCGTACGGTAGACCCGGCACCGCCGCTCCGCCGGGACCCGGTCGGAGTCGGCCGTGATCGGGAAGACGTACGCCACGTCGGCGCGGTGCGGGTGCGCGGCCGCCGCGAAGCCGAAGTCGGAGGGCAGCCCCGCGCCGATGTCGGTCCAGGTGCCGCCCGCGTCGTCGCTGCGGTACACCCCCCAGTGGTTCTGGAGGTAGAGCCGGTCCGGGTCGCCCGCGTCCTGGGCGATCTTGTGCACGCACTGGCCGAACGCGGGGTGGGGGTCCGGCAGGAAGACCGCCGACACCCCCTGGTTCGACGGTGACCAGCTCGCGCCGCCGTCCCGGGTGCGGAACACCCCGGCCGTGGAGACCGCGACCGTCACCGCGTCCGGGTCCCGGGGGTCCGTGACGACCGTGTGCAGTCCCTCGCCACCGCCGCCCGGGACCCACCGGGACCGCGTCGGGTGCTCCCACAGCGGCCGGACCAGCTCGAAGCTCTCCCCGCCGTCCTCGGAGCGGAACAGCGCGGCCGGCTCCGTGCCCGCGTACACCACGCCGGGCGCCGCGGGCCCGGCCGGGTGGAGCTGCCAGACCCGCTCCAGCGAAGCCCCGGTGTCCTTGGGGAACTTGACGGCGGGCCGCACCGGCTCCGTCCATGTGGCGCCCAGGTCGTCGGAGTGGAAC
The DNA here is from genome assembly GCF_043077235.1 of Streptomyces sp. NPDC016309. Lineage (NCBI taxonomy): Bacteria > Bacillati > Actinomycetota > Actinomycetes > Kitasatosporales > Streptomycetaceae > Streptomyces > Streptomyces sp. NPDC016309. Next base: position 173,440 of record NZ_JBIBSG010000003.1, read on the forward strand.
ACCGACGGACCCCAGTGGGAGCTGTCCCCGCCGACCAGCACCCGCGGGGTGGCCCCGCGCATGTCGATACCGACCGCGTACACGGCCTGCGCGTTGAAGTGAGGGCCCTGGAACTCCCACCGGCCGCCGCGCCTGCGGCCGGTGAACAGCCCCTTGCGGGTGCCTACGGTCAGTAGTACGTCGGTCATCGCCGACACCTCCTGGACGCCTTTGTCGCGGATACGGGCCAGTGTGCACCCGCCCACTGACACCGGCGCCCGGAGGCGGCGTCCGCCCTGGTCGGGGCGGGCGCGTCAGACCGAGCGGTGGTACTGGTCCGGCACGTGCGCGTCACCGCCGAACTCCCGCGCCGCGTGCCGCGCCCAGGACGGGTTGCGCAGCAGCTCGCGGCCCAGCAGCACCGCGTCCGCCTCGCCGTTCGCGACGATCTTCTCGGCCTGCTCGGCCTCCGTGATCAGCCCCACGGCGGCGACCGGCAGCCCCGTCTCCTCCTTCACCCGCGCCGCGAACGGCACCTGGTAGCCGGGGCCGACGGGGATGCGGACGCGCGGCGCGTTGCCGCCGGTCGACACGTCGAGCAGGTCGACGCCGTGCTCCTTGAGCAGCGCGGCGAAACGGACGGTGTCATCGGCGGTCCAGCCCGCCTCCTCCAGCCAGTCGGTGGCGGAGATCCGGAAGAACAGGGGCAGTTCCTCGGGCCACACCTCCCGCACCGCGTCGACGACGCCCAGGGCGAAGCGCGTGCGGTTCTCGAAGGAGCCGCCGTAGGCGTCGGTGCGGTGGTTGCTGTGCGGGGAGAGGAACTCGCCGATCAGGTAGCCGTGCGCGCCATGGATCTCGAGCACCTGGAAGCCCGCGTCCAGCGCGCGCCGGGCGGCCGCCGCGAACTCGCCGGTGATCTCCTGGATCCGTTCCGGCGTCAGCTCGCCGGGGACGGGGTGGCCCTCGTCGAACGGCACCGCGCTGGGGGCGACCGGCTGCCAGCCGTGCGCCTGGGGGCCGACGGGGGCGCCGCCCTTCCAGGGCCGGTCGGTGGAGGCCTTGCGCCCGGCGTGGCCGATCTGAATGCCGGGCACGGTGCCCTGGCCCTTGAGGAAGCCCGTGATCCGGCGCAGCGCCTCGACCTGTGTGTCGTTCCAGATGCCGAGGTCGTACGGGCTGATGCGGCCCTCGGGCGCCACCGCGGTCGCTTCCAGCAGGATCAGGCCGGTGCCGCCGGCGGCGCGGGCCGCGTAGTGGGCGAAGTGCCAGTCGTTCGCCACGCCCGCGTCCGGCCCCGTGGCCTCGGCACTGTACTGGCACATCGGTGCCATCCAGACGCGGTTGGGGATGGTCAGCGACCGCAGGGTGCGGGGCTCGAACAGTGCGCTCACGGCGGACTCCAGTCAGGGCGGGGCCGGTTACGGTTCGTACGATAACCATCGTAGTACGTCACCTGTCAAACTACGAGGCTCCTCGTACAATGGGGGGAACCGACCGACCTGGAGCCGCCGTGACCACCGCGACCAGCCCGCGCGCACTCGCGCACCCCGCGCGCGACGAGATCCGCCTCGAAGGCGTGCTCCACGCGCTGTCCGACCCCATGCGGCTGCGCGTCGTCCGCGAACTGGCGGCGTCCGGTACGGAGGTGGCGTGCTCGTACATCGAGCTGCCGGTCACCAAGTCGACCACCACGCACCACTTCCGCGTCCTCCGCGAAAGCGGCGTCATCCGCCAGACCTATCGCGGCACGGCCAAGATGAACGCCCTGCGCCGGACCGACCTGGAGGCCCTCTTCCCGGGCCTGCTGGACACCGTCCTGGCCGCGGCCGAGGGCCAGGAGGCGCGGCTGGCCGGCGCCTGACCCCCCCCGTACCCCGTCCGCCCTGACGGCCCGGGCCGCCAGGGCCGTCCGAACCGCCTGGACGCACCGGTCCGTCCGGACCGGATCAGTCCTGCCCGGCGGCCGCCAGCAGCCCGCTCCAGTCGGGGATCTTGACCGAGCCGCGGCCCAGGGTGTGGCCGAGTGCCGACTCCGCCTCCTCGATCGACAGCCAGCCCGGCCACTCCACCGGCCGGTGGCCCCAGGTGCGCAGCGTGGCGAGGGGGTCCTCCGCCACCGCCCGCCGGGCCAGTGCCGGGGCGTCCGCCAGCAGCGAGCCGGCCGTCTCCTTCGCGCACGGCCGGTTGGTGCCGATCACCCCGGTCGGGCCGCGCTTGATCCATCCCGCCACGTACTCGCCCTGGGACGGCCTCCCGTCCCGCAGCACCCGCCCCGCCGCGTGCGGGACCGTCCCGCGCGCCGCGTCGAACGGCAAGCCCTCCAGCGGCACCCCCCGGTAGCCGACCGCCCGCAGGACGAGCTGCCCCTCGACGTCCTCGTACGCCCCCGTCCCGCGCACCCCGCCCGCACCGTCCGGGACCGTGCGCTCGAAACGCACCCCGGCCGCCCGGCCGTCGCGCTCCAGCACCTCCACCGGCCGCAGGAAGAAGCGCACGCGGATCACCCGCTCCCGGGGGTCCCGGCCGGTTGCCCCCGCCCAGGCGCGGACCACCTCCACGTTGCGCCGGTTGACCGCCGGGAGCCCCGCCGGATCGGTGTACGCCGGGTCCAGGGCCAGGTCCGACGGCTCGACCTCCACCCGCGCTCGCGGCATCGCGCCCAGCTCCCGCAGCTCCTTGGTGGTGAACTTGGCCTGGGACGGGCCCCGCCGGCCCACCATGTGCACCTCCCGCACCCGGCTCGCGGCCAGTGCGCCCAACGCGGTCTCGGGTACGTCGGTGGGATGCAGCTCCTCGGGGCCGCGGGCCAGGATCCTGGCCACGTCGACGGCCACGTTGCCGACACCGATCACCACCGCGGACCGGGCGCCGAGGACGAACCCGCCGGCGACCGCGTCCGGGTGGGCGCTGTACCAGGAGACGAACTCGGTGGCCGAGTAGCTGCCGGGCAGGTCCTCGCCGGGCACGTCCAGCCGCCGGTCGCGCGCCGCGCCCACGCAGTAGACGACCGCGTGGTAGAGCTCCAGCAGCCGCTCGGGCGTCAGCCCGCGCGCCCCGACCTCGACGTTGCCGACGAATCCGATCCGCTCGTGCTCCAGGACCGTGCGGAGGTTGTTCTGCAAGGACTTGATCTTCTCGTGGTCCGGTGCCACTCCGTAGCGCACCAGCCCGTACGGGCACGGCAGCCGGTCCAGGACGTGGACGCGTACACCCGGTACCGCGGTCTGCTCGACGAGGGACTGCGCGGTGTAGACCCCGCTGGGCCCGGAACCGACGACGGCGACACGAAGCACGGGTGCGCTCCTTCCCGCAGGGACTCCCAGGATCGCACCGCGGCGCCCGGGGCGGGAGTGGGCGGGCGCGGCGTGCGCCGACCGTGGCACGCGTGCGCGTGCCACGACGGACGGGGAGGATCCGATGTTTATAGTGCCGGATATGCAGGATCATGCATTTTCCGCTGTAAATGATGATCTTAACGTCCGCCCGCCCCGCTCGCCATCGCCCGGGCCCCGGGGCCCCCGGCGGGTCGCCGCGTCACATCGCGCGCATGCGGTCGACCTCGGCGGTCTGCTGGGCGATCACGTCGTTGGCCATCTCCTCCACCTGGACGGCGTTCCCCTGCGCCAGCACCTCGGCGGCCATGGTGACCGCCCCCTGGTGGTGCGTGATCATCAGCTCCAGGAACAGCTCGTCGAAGGCGCGGCCGCGCGCCTGGCGCAACCGGGTCAATTGGGCCTCGGTGGCCATACCGGGCATCGTGCCGTGGTCGTGGCCCGAGTGGGGCCTGGGCCCACCGTTGTTTTTCAGCCACCCCCGCATCGCGCCGATCTCCGGCTCCTGCGCCGCCGCGATCCGCGCGGCCACCTGCTTCACCTGGGTCGACGCCGCCTGCTTCGCCGCGAGGGCGGTCATCTCCAGGGCCTGGCCATGGTGGACGATCATCATCTGCGCATAGGCGAAATCCGCCGCATTGGGCGTGTCCGGCGGAACGGCCGCACGGGCCTGCTCCGGCGACAGGGTCCGCGCGGGCTCACCCGGGCCGCCGGGAGCCACCACCACCGGGCCGCCGCCCCCGCCCGCCGCCTTGGGCTGCGGTTCGGCACCGCCCCCCGGGGGCCCGGCCTCGCAGCCGGCCAGGGAGAGGACGGCGGTGAGGGCGACCGCCGCCACGACGCTTGAGCTGCGCTTCAACACGAAACCTCCAGTGCACGGGTGATGCCGGGACCGCCGCTGCGCTCGGACTCCTCGATTAAGTCTGTGTTGGACCTGTTGAGATGTACATGTAGAGGCCGATACTGCCGGAGTCCGTCACCCGATCGGATACGAACGGACACAAGGGAGGACGACGCAGTGACCTCGTTGCGCACCACTCATGTGCGACGCAGACGACTGGGCGTGGCCACCGCCGCGGCCGGACTTCTCGCCACACTCCTGACGGCCGGCCCCGCCGCCGCCATCCCCGACCCCGGGGACGCACCCGCCCCGCCGGGCACCGTCTCCTCGCAACAGCGGGACGAAGCCCGGACCGCCATCGCCTCCGGTGAGGTGCCCGGGGTGGACGAGACCGTCCACAGCGCCAACATCACCCACCTCGCCAACGTCCCGCGCGAGGCGTTCACCGGCGTCAACTCGGATCTGGCCTTCCAGGGCCGCTACGCCTTCGCCGGCAACTACGACGGCTTCCGCATCTTCGACATCAGCGATCCCACCGCTCCGGAGACGGTCGCCCAGGTCCTGTGCCCGGGCTCCCAGAACGACGTGTCCGTCTCCGGCAACCTCCTGTTCCTCTCCACCGACTCCTCGCGCAGCGACAACTCCTGCACCAGCACCACGCAGCCCGCCACCGAGAAGTCCTCCTGGGAGGGCATCAAGGTCTTCGACATCAGCGACAAGCGCAACCCCCGGTACGTCGCCGCCGTCGAGACCGCCTGCGGCTCCCACACCCACACCCTGGTGCCGGACGGCCGGAACGTCTACGTCTACGTCTCCTCGTACTCGCCCAACGCCGCCTTCCCCGACTGCCGGCCGCCCCACGACGGCATCTCGGTCATCAAGGTGCCGCGCAAGGCCCCCGAGAGGGCCGCGATCGTGAACTTCCCCGTCCTCTTCCCGGGCGAGGGCCCCGACGGCGGCGGCAACCCGGGCGCGCCCACCAACCCCGGCGTCTCCAAGACCACCGGCTGCCACGACATCACGGTGCTGCCCTCCAAGGACCTGGCGGCCGGCGCCTGCATGGGCGACGGCATCCTGTTCTCCATCGAGGACCCGGAGAACCCCCAGGTCATCGACCGGGTGCAGGACAACGTCAACTTCGCCTTCTGGCACTCCGCCACCTTCAACCAGAAGGCCGACAAGGTCGTCTTCACCGACGAGCTGGGCGGCGGGGTCGGTGCCACCTGCAACGAGCGCACCGGACCCACCCGGGGCGCCGACGGCATCTACGACATCGTCGGCAAGGGCGACAAGCGCAAGCTGGTCTTCCGCAGCTACTTCAAGATCGACCGCCACCAGGCGGACACCGAGAACTGCGTCGCACACAACGGCTCGCTGATCCCGGTCAAGGGCAAGGACATCATGGTCCAGGCCTGGTACCAGGGCGGCGTCTCGGTGTGGGACTTCACCGACTCCACCAGGCCCAAGGAGATCGCCTACTTCGAGCGCGGCCCGCTCAGCACCGACAAGCTGGTGACCGGCGGCTCCTGGTCGGCGTACTACTACAACGGCCACATCTACTCGAACGACATGGTCAAGGGCTTCGACGTCCTCCGGCTCGACGACCGTCGCACCGACCCGGCGAAGCGGCTGCGGATGCACCGGCTCAACGTGCAGACGCAGCCCGATTACTTCGACGACTTCGACGACGACTGACCGCCGCTCCCACCCGTGCCGCCGGACGGACCACCGTCCGGCGGCACGCCCAGCTCCCAGTCCAGCCCGTACCGCTGGAACAGCTCGGCGCGCAGCCGCGCCGGCGCCATGGGCGCCCCCGGCAGCAGCACCGCGAAGACCGCGCCCATCAGCAGCGCCCGCAGCAGCGGATAGTCGGCGTCCACGTCCCGGGAGCCGTACCGGTCCACCGTGTCCCGCAGCAGGGACGCCAGCCGCTGCTGCTCCGGGCCCTGGACGAACCCCTCCGCCTGGAGGATCCCCGCCATGTGCGTACGCATCAGCAGCGGCTGCTCCATCGCCAGGCCCAGGATCGCGTCGATGGCCCGCGCCAGCCGCTCCCGCCCGTCCTCGCTGCGGGGCTCGCGCTCCAGCGCCGCCTCCAGGGTCAGGTGCATCAGCCGGTGCACCGCGGACTGGAGCAACTGCCGCTTGCCCGGGAAGTAGTACGACACCAGCCCGCGCGCCGAACCCGCCCGGTCGGCGATGTCCGCCAGCGTCGTCGCCTCGTACCCCCGCTCGGCGACCAGCTCCACCGTCGCCTGGAGCAGCCGCTCCCGCGAACGCCGTCGCAGCTCTTCATTGACCGATGCGCTGCGCGGGGACATGCTTAACTCCTGCGTTGACTGGCTCACAGCCAATATACTCGGGGCAAGGCCGGCCGGACCGGGCGACGCGGGGGATCGCCTGGTCCCGTCGGCCTGCACCGACGTGTGGGGGCGGGGTCAGGCCACGTAGCCGCCCCGCCGCTCGGCGCCCTTCCCGTCCCGCCCGTCCCGTCCCGCCGCTCCGCGCGCGGCCGTCCGCTCGTACGTCAGGATCGCGACGGCCACCAGACACGTCCCCAGCAGCCAGCCGCCCAGGACGTCCGACGCCCAGTGCACCCCCAGGTAGAGCCGCGACAGACCCACCCCCACGACCGACACCAGGCCGACGAGCAGCACCACGGCCCGCACGCGCCGGCCCGCGCCGGAACGCGACAGCAGCCACAGCAGCAGCCCACAGGTCACCGCCGCCGTCATCGCGTGCCCGGACGGGAACGCCGAGAAGTGCGCCGAGTCCACCGGATCGGGCCACTGCGGCCGCTCGCGGCCCACCGCCGCCTTCAGCACCTGCTGCACGGCGGAGCCCAGCACGCTCACCGACGCGGCCCACACCGCCAGCAGCCGCTCCCCGTGCCGCCACAGCCACACCACCCCTACGGCCACCAGCACCCGCATGGCCCACGGATCCCACACCCAGTCACTGAGGATCCGGTTGGCCTGCGTGAGCGCCGGACTGCGCACCGCCGAATCGTGCATTCCCTCCGCCACCGCACGGTCCAGGGTGATCAAGGGCCCCCACTCGGCCGCGACGAACGCCAGCAGGACGGCCGAGAGCGCCCCTGACCACAGGGCGACGGCCGAGGCGGAAGGGGAGCGGGTGCGGGAACGGGTGGGGGAGTGCATGGGGTGATCCTCCCCGGCCTTCCCCGGACTATCCCCGTGCGCCCGCCGACCCGGCGCGTCGCGGCACGGCCGGGCGACCACTCACCGCCGCGCCTTCAGCGCCCGGCGACCACTCACCGCCGCGCCCTCAGCGCCCGGCGACCGCTCACCCCAGCGCCTTCAGCGCCGGGACCAACGCCACCAGCAGCGGCACCGCCGGGACGAACGCGGCGGCCGCCGTCAGCCGCAGGCGCCGCCCGGCGGTGAGGCGGGGCGCGGCGGCCAGCAGGCGGTTCACCCGGTGCGGAAGCTGGGCGTCCGGGGCCGGGCACGGCCCGAACACCCCCCGGTCCTCGTTCAGTTCCACCAGCGCCAGCGCGATCGTCAGCCGCCCGTACCGCCGCGACGCCACGTCGTCCGCCGCCAGCTCCACGAGCCGGTGCATCTCGTTCCGGAACGCCGCGAACACCGGAACCCGCGGGAACCCGGTGGCCAGCGCCGTGGAGCAGTGCAGCAGCCAGTGGTGGCGCGCCCGCGCGTGCCCCTGCTCATGGGCGAGGACCGCGTCCAACTGGTGTCCTTTCAAGCGGCGCAGCGCGGCCGTGGTGACGACCAGCCGAGGCGCCGATCCGGGCAGCCACCAGGTGTCCGGCCGCTCGCCCTCCAGCAGCACCAGCGCGTCGGCGCCAGGCTCCTCGCCCGGCAACAGCGGGGAGCGTACGAGGAGTTCGGCGCGCCGTCGCCGGTGCCGCGCCCGGGCCCTGCGCACCTCCCGGGTGAGCATCGCCCCGGTCCACAGCCCGCCGCACGCCAGCAGCACCGCGAGCACGGCCGACCAGGGCCCGTCCGCGCCCAGCTCGTACGCCTCGACCACCGCGCGCGGGGCGGGCGCGAACACGTGCCCCCGTACCGCCTGCCAGGCGGTCGCCGCGCTGAACGTCATCGACAGCGCGAAGCACAGCAACACCGCCGCCACCACGCACTGCCACACCCACAGCGCCACGACCGGCTCGCGCTCCGGCCAGTCGACCCGCGCCAGCAGACGCGGAGCCGCCACGGCGGTGAGAAGGCCGAGCCCGAGCAGCGCGAGGGAGACCAGCATGGACTCACCATAGGAGCGGGGCACTACTCATCGGTATGACCTTGCGCGGCAAGTGACGCACACCACGGAATCCGCAGCACCGGTCACGGTTCGCGCACCCCGCCCCCGTCATACCGCCGCCAGCATGGCCAGCATGGCCAGCATCGCCAGGCCCATGGCGACCCGGCACGCCGGCGCCGTCTCCGGCCCGGACCACCGCCCGCCGGGCACGGTCCCCGCCGTCCCCGTCCCCGCCGTCCCCGTCCCCGCCGTCCCCGTGGTCCCGGCCGGCGCGGGCACCAGCCGCAGGCCCGACCGCAGCACGTACACCGCGTAATAGACGAGCAACGCCCCCGTCACCAGCGGCACCCCGCCCCCCGCCCCGGCCCCGGCGGCGCCGCCGTGCGCCGTGTGCGGGCCCGTCCCTCCCCCGGTCATCGCCAGCGCCATGTACACCATGGCCAGCGAGCCCACCAGATGGTGCAGATGGTGGCCGGCACCGCCGCGGACCGACCACAGCGCCCGCAGCGCCGCGGCCCCGAACACCACCGCGTACCCGGTCCACACCCACTGCGGCGGCCCCGCCGCCGAGGCCGGCACCGCCATCGCGGCCATCCCCACGCCCATCACCGCCTCGTCCACGGCCGCCCGGCGCCCGGCGCCCGTACAGCTCCTCGTCCGCGCCAGGCAGACGGCGCCGGTCCACAGGCACAGCGCCACCAGCAGCCAGCCGGGCATCGCGGGTCCGTGCACGACGTACCTCCCCCTCGCGGGACGACGGCTGCTGGGACGATGCCCGGCCCGGGCGGGGTGCACGCGAGCGCAGGGGCGTACCGGGGGAGCGTGAACACGGCGCGTTACGCTGCACGGCGGGACCGCACGGACACGAGGGCCCGGACAGCTTCGAGGGAGAGCCATGGACACCGCACTGCCCCAGGACGCGGACGCACTGACCTACCGCGACGCCACCGAGGCCGACGTGCCCGCGCTCGTCGAACTGGTCGAGTCGGCCTACCGGGGCGACTCCAGCCGGGCCGGCTGGACCACCGAGGCGGACATCCTCGACGGGCAGCGCACCGACCCCGAGGGCGTCCGCGAGGTCATCGCCACGCCCGGTTCGCGGCTGCTGATCGCCGAGCGGGAGGGCACCCTGGTCGCCTGCTGCCAGCTCGAACACCGGGGGGACGCCGCCTACTTCGGGATGTTCGCCGTCCGCCCCGGCCTCCAGGGCGGCGGCCTGGGCCGGCGCGTCATCGCCGAGGCGGAGCGGCTCGCCGCCGCCGGGTGGGGCGTGCGCGAGATGCACATGACGGTGATCTCGGTCCGGGACGAGCTGATCGCCTGGTACGAGCGGCGCGGCTACCGCCGCACCGGGCGGACGACCCCGTTCCCGTACGGCGACGAGCGCTTCGGCCTCCCGCTCCGCGACGACCTGGAGTTCGAGCTCCTGGTGAAGGACCTCGTACCGCCGCGCGCCTGAGGGACACCGCGGGCCGGGCGGGACTTCGCCGACACGACCCGGGACCGGGGGGCCGCCCGCCGCTCACACGTCCCGCGCCGCGGTCCCCGGCAGACCGGGCTCGCCCGGCTCGCCCGGTCCTCCTGATCCGCCGCGTCCCTCCGGTCCGCCGGGAGGGGCGGCCCGGTCGCTCCGGGTCGACCCCGGCGGACGGTCCATCGACCCCGGCTTGCCCAGCGAACCGGTGTCGACCGGCTCCCGCCCGGCCGGTTCCCCGCCAGGCGGGCGCCCCGTGTCACCCGGCGCCCCCGGCCGGTCCGTGGCGAACGCCAGCCGGCCGTCGCCGACCGTCACCCGCACCCGCGAGTCCGCCGGGAGCCGGCCGTCCAGCAGCAGCCGGGACAGCCGGTTGTCGACCTCCCGCTGGATGGTGCGCCGCAGCGGACGGGCCCCGTACTCGGGCTGGTGGCCGCGGCGGGCGATCCAGTCGACGGCCTCCGGGGCGAACTCGACCGTGACGTCCTGCGCGCGCAGCCGGCGCCGGGTCTCCTCCAGCAGCAGGTCGGTGATCCGGTGGAGCTGCTCCTCGTCGAGCCGCCGGAACAGGACGATGTCGTCGATGCGGTTGAGGAACTCGGGGCGGAAGTGCTCCCGCAGCGGCCGCAGCGCCCGCTCCCGCATCGCCTCGTCCTCCGCGCCGGACTCCGCCGAGCCGAAACCGAGCACGCCCCGGCCGGTGCCGATGGCCTCCGAACCGAGGTTGCTGGTCATCACGACGACCGTGTTCTTGAAGTCCACCGTGCGGCCCTGCGAATCGGTCAGCCGCCCGTCGTCCAGCACCTGGAGCAGGATGTTGAAGACGTCCGGGTGGGCCTTCTCCACCTCGTCCAGCAGCAGCAGCGAGTACGGGTGGCGGCGCACCGCCTCGGTGAGCTGCCCGGCCTCCTCGTGCCCCACGTACCCGGGCGGCGCGCCGACCAGCCGGCTGACGGTGTGCCGCTCCTGGAACTCGCTCATGTCCAGGCGCACCATCCGCTCCTCGCTGCCGAACAGCGCGTCCGCCAGCGCCCGCGCCAGCTCCGTCTTGCCCACCCCGGTCGGGCCGAGGAAGAGGAAGCTGCCGATCGGGCGCCGCGGGTCGGCCAGGCCGGCGCGCGAGCGCAGTACCGCCTCGGACACCGCGGTGACGGCCTCGTCCTGGCCGATCACCCGCTGCCGCAGGTGCTCCTCCAGTCCCAGGAGGCGGTCCTTCTCCTCCTGGGTGAGGCTGCTGACCGGGATGCCGGTCTGCCTGCTGACGACCTCCGCGACGTCCTCCGCCGTGACCTCCACGACCCGTCCGTCCCCGGCCGGCCGGGCCCCGCGCCCCGCCTTGATCCGTTCACCGATCTCCTGGATGCGGTCGCGCAGCTCCGTCGCCCGCTCGTACTGCTCGGCCGCCACTGCCTGGTCCTTGTCCCGGGCCAGCTGCTCCGCCTGGCGCTCCAGCGCCCGGACGTCGGTGTCGGTGTGGGTGCGCAGCCGCACCCGGGCGCCCGCCTGGTCGATCAGGTCGATGGCCTTGTCGGGCAGGAAGCGTTCGGTCAGGTACCGGTCGGACAGCTCGACGGCGGCGCTCAGCGCCCCCTCGGTGTAGCGGACCTGGTGGTGGGCCTCGTAGCGGTCCTGGAGGCCGCGCAGGATCTCCAGCGCGTCCTCGGGGGCCGGCTCGGGCACCAGGATGGGCTGGAACCTGCGGGCGAGCGCCGCGTCCTTCTCGATGTAGCGGCGGTACTCCTCCATGGTGGTCGCGCCGATGACGTGCAGTTCGCCCCGGGCGAGCGCGGGCTTGAGCATGTTGCCCGCGTCCATGGGCCCGCTGTCGCCGCCCCCGCTGCCGGCTCCGGCGCCGACGACGGTGTGCAGTTCGTCGATGAAGACGACGAGTTCCTCGGAGTGGGAGCGGATCTCCTCGATGATGTTGTTCAGCCGCTCCTCGAAGTCGCCGCGGTAGCGGGTGCCGGCGACCACGCCCGACAGGTCGAGCGCCACGAGGCGCCGGTCGCGCAGCGTGTCCGGTACGTCGTGCTCGGCGATCCGCTGGGCCAGTCCCTCCACGATCGCCGTCTTGCCGACTCCGGCGTCGCCGATCAGCACGGGGTTGTTCTTGCCGCGCCGGGACAGCACCTCGACGGTCTGCTCGATCTCCGTGTCCCGGCCGATCACCGGGTCGATGCGGCCCGCCCGGGCCATGTCGGTCAGGTCGCGGCCGTACTTGTCCAGCGTGGGCGTGCCGCGCTGGGGCGCCGGCCGCTGGTCGGTGTCGCCCACCCAGGGGCCCGGGCCGCCGCGCCCGGGGCCGGAGCCCTGGACGGCGCCCGGGTCGAACTTGGCCGCGTTCAGTATCCGCCCCGCCGCCGAATCCGGGTTGGAGGCGAGCGCCGCGAGCACGTGCTCGGGGCCGATGTACGAGGCGCCCGTGTGCCGCGCCAGGTCGTGGGCGTCGAGCAGCGCCCGCTTGACGGCGGGCGTCACGGCGATCCGGGACTGCGGGGGCCCCTCGCCGGCGGTCCGGTCGATCTCCTCGGCCAGGGCGTCCGGATCGGCGCCCGCGCGGGCGATCAGGTCCCGGGTCGGCTCGGTGGCGAGGGCGGCCCGCAGCAGGTGCTCGGTCTCCAGATCGGTACTGCCGTGCTCGGCCGCGTAGGAGGCCGCGTCACCCACCATCCGGCGCGCGGGTTCGCTCATCAGACGGCCGATGTCGATGTACCGGGGGATGGGCCGCCCGCCGGCGGCCGGGGACGATCCGGACCCGCCCCCGAAGAAACGGGCCAGGAACTCGCTGAACGGGTCGGAGCCGTAACCCTCCGGACCCATGAAACCGCTGCTCATATGCGTCCGTTCCGGTGTCCGGTGTGGCCGGGACACGCTGTACGAGAAGACCTGTCGGATCCAGGTCGCGGGTTCCCGAGCGCATTCCGGTTACACCTGTGACGGGTGGTACGCACAGCGGCTCCGTGCCGCCGCTCAGGCGATGAAGCGGCCGGTACGCCGGATCTCGGGGTGGTCGGTCGTCGCGCCGTCCAGTTCGAGCGCGCGGACCAGCCGGAGGTGCTGTGGGGTGTTCACCACCCAGGCGATCACCCGCAGTCCCCCCGCGCGGGCCCGCTCCGTGGTCTCCAGCGTGAGGCGGCGGACGTTCAGCGCGAACGTGGCGGCGCCCACGGCCCGCGCCCGCGCCACGATGTCGTCGCCCCAGTGGCTCGCGATCAGCACCGTCCGTACGCCCGGCACCAGCCGCGCGATCTCGGCGACCGCCTCGTCGTGGAACGACGAGACCTCCACCCGCCCGGCCAGGTCGCGCCGCCGCATCACCTCGGCCAGCGCCCGGGCGGCGGCCACGTCCTTGATCTCCGCCTGGAGCGGCGTCCGAACGGCGTCCAGGACCTCCTCGAACACCGGGATCCGCTCGCCCAGCCCCGCGTCGAGCTCCCGCAGCTCGGCGAGGGTCTTCTCGGCGATGCGCCCGCTGCCGTCGGTCGTCCGGTCCACCTCGGCGTCGTGCATGACGACGAGCGCGCCGTCCTTGCTCAGGTGCAGGTCCAGTTCGATGGCGTCCATGCCCGCGTGCTCCGCGCGGACGAAGGACCGCAGGGTGTTCTCCGGTTCGACACCCATGACTCCGCGATGACCGATGGTGAGGAAACTCAAGATCTTCTCGCTTCCGTCGACGGCGGTTGCCGCGCGGTGCCGTGCCACCCGCGGCACCGTCGCAGCCTAACGATCCGCGGCCGGGACGGAACCCGTCCCGCGCGAGGAGGCGGAGTGTTCCACCCCGGGCGCGGCGACGCCCAGCAGGAAACCGGTCAGGACGGCGGCGGCCAGGACGGCGCGGAGACTCATGGCACGGGACTTCCGGCAGGGGACGGGACCCCACCGTCCTACCGGCGGCGCCCGGCGTGCCGCCATCCGCTTCACCCGTGCGTGGGCGTGTCGCGGGGGTGCTCCGGCGGGGTGCGGGCGAGGCATGCCGACGACCGGTGCGGGTACCCCGTACGGCCGTTGACAATCCGTGGATGACGCTGCTTCCCCCATGCCGGACAGGAAAAACAGCGGCCTGAGTGGGGGGTGGACAGGATATTTTCTTCCTGCTCCCCTTGTGGCGGAGAACCACCCATGGATACGGTGCTCTGACGCGAGGTTCTCCCGTGGAGGAAGTGTGATGACGGAAATTCTTGTGCAGGATGTTGCCGGCGGGGACGTGACCGCCGACGCCAGGGTGATCGAGCACCCGGCCTGGCCCGAGCTCAAGAATGCCGTGGAAGAGATCCGCCCCTGGCAGTCGGCGGACGGTTCCATCGACTTCACGGCCGAGGGCGCCCCCTCCCGTGCCCTCGTCGACACCACCCTCGACCGGGTCGTCTCGGCGGTCGAGCAGCTCTCCCCGCTGCTCCCGCACGACACCGCGTACCACCGCGCGCTCGTCGCCGACCTGCGCAAGTGGGCCGACAGCGGCTTCGCGGTGCCGGACTTCCTGGACTCGCTGCTGGCCTTCCAGCCGGCCGCCAACCGCATGGACGGCCTCCAGCACCTGGTGCTGTTCCCCATGTACACCCAGAACGGCAACCCGGACCGCAACCTCGAAGCGGTCGTGCTGCGCATGGTCTGGCCGGAGTGGCTCGCCGAGCTGGAGGCCACCCGCTACGACAACCCGCTGTTCTGCGGCATCACCTTCGAGGACTTCACCTCCGGGTACGACACCAACTCGGCCGTACTCTTCCCCGAGACCATCGCCGTGCGCGAGGCCCCCGAGCGCTTCAGCTGGGGCGGCATCTTCTGCGACCGCGAGGCCGCCCGCTTCCGCCGCGTCACCGAGGCGGCCGTGGACATCCTCGGTCTGGAACTGCCCGAGGACATCCGCGAGATGCTCGGCGACCAGGAGCGCTGCGAGAAGGCCTTCGTGCTCTGGGACATGGTCCACGACCGCACCCACAGCCACGGCGACCTGCCGTTCGATCCCTTCATGATCAAGCAGCGCCAGCCGTTCTGGATGTACGGCCTGGAGGAGCTGCGCTGCGACCTCACCGCCTTCAAGGAGGCCGTGAAGCTCGACGCCGAGGGCAACCCCCACGGCCGTGACGTCCAGTACGCCGTGCTGTTCGACCGGATGTTCCGCTTCCCGGTCACCGGCGACCGCAACCGGAACTACGACGGCCTCGGCGGCCAGCTCCTCTTCGCGTACCTGCACAAGCACGACGTGCTGCGCTGGACCGACAACACGCTGAAGATCGACTGGGAGCGCGCCCCGCTGGTCACCAACCAGCTCTGCGACGAGATCGAGCGGCTCTACCGCGACGGCATCGACCGCCCGAAGCTGGTCCACTGGTTCGCCGCGTACGACCTGGTCTCCGACTACCTCGCCCCGCACCCCGGCTCCCGCTGGGCCAAGGGCCCCGACGCGCTCGACCTCAGCCTGCCGCCGCGCAAGCTCGTCGACGACGTGCTTCCGGACGAGTTTCCGCTGAGCATGTTCTATGAGGCCCTCTCCAAGAAGCTGAAGAACGTGATCGCCTCCACCAAGGGCATCACCGCCGAGAAGGCCGAGAGGGTCGCCGCGTGAGCTCTCGTACGGAGGAGACGACGACCATGAACGGCAAGGGCAACGGAAACGGCGGCCCGCTCGAGGGTGCCGTCATCGCGGTGGCCGGAGCGGCGGGCGCGGCCGGCCGGGCCGCTCTGCTGCGGCTCGCGGAGGCCGGCGCGACCGTGGTCGCCTCCGACGCGGACCCGGCCCGGCTCGCCGAGGCGGTCGACGCCGCCCGGTACGCGCACGGCGGGGCGACCGTCGTCGGAGACACCGTCGACCTGCTCGACCTGGGCGCGACCCGGGAGTGGGCCGACAAGACCGAGAAGGAGTTCGGCCGGGTGGACGGCCTGGTCCACCTGGTCGGCGGCTGGCGCGGCAGCGCCACCTTCGCCGCCACGGACCTGGCCGACTGGGCCCTGCTGGAGAAGCTGCTGATCCGCACCGTCCAGCACACCTCCCTCGCCTTCCACGACGGGCTGCTGCGCAGCGACCGCGGCCGCTACGTGCTGGTGAGCGCCTCCGGCGCCAGCAAGCCCACCGCCGGGAACGCCGCCTACGCCGCGTCCAAGGCGGCGGCCGAGGCCTGGACGCTCGCGCTCGGCGACGCCTTCCGCAAGGCGGGCGGCGAGGACGGCCCGAAGGCCGCGGCTACGATCCTGATCGTGAAGGCTCTGGTGCACGACGCCATGCGCGCCGAGCGCCCGAACGCCAAGTTCGCGGGCTTCACGGACGTCACGGATCTGGCCGACGAGATCGCCGCCGTCTGGGAGAAGCCCGCCCGGGAAGTGAATGGACAGCGCCTGTGGCTGACCCCCAAGCCGTGACCCCCCAGACCGCCAGGACGGACGCGAAGCGTCGCCACGACCCGGCGGTGCGGGGCTTCGCCAGTGACAACTACGCGGGCGTCCACCCCGAGATCCTCGCGGCCATCGCCCTCGCCAACGGAGGCCACCAGGTCTCCTACGGCGAGGACGTGTACACCGACCACCTCCAGCGGCTGATGCACAGCCACTTCGGGCCGACGGCCGAGGCGTACCCGGTGTTCAACGGCACCGGCGCCAACGTCACCGCCCTCCAGGCGCTCACCGACCGCTGGGGCGCGGTCATATGCGCCGAGTCCGCGCACATCAACGTGGACGAGGGCGGCGCGCCCGAGCGCATGGCCGGGCTGAAGCTGCTGACGGTCCCGACGCCGGACGGCAAGCTGACGCCCGAGCTCATCGACCGGCAGGCGTTCGGCTGGGACGACGAGCACCGCGCCATGCCCCAGGTCGTCTCGATCACCCAGAACACCGAGCTGGGCACCCTCTACACGGTGGACGAGATCCGGGCGATCGTGGAGCACGCCCACGGTCTGGGCATGAAGGTGCACCTCGACGGCGCCCGGATAGCCAACGCGGCCGCCTCGCTGGACGTGCCGATGCGGGCGTTCACCAACGCGGTCGGGGTCGACGTGCTGTCCTTCGGCGGCACCAAGAACGGCATGCTCGGGGGCGAGTGCGTGGTCGTGCTCAACCCGGACGCGGTCAGCCACATGAAGCACCTGCGCAAGATGTCGATGCAGCTCGCCTCCAAGATGCGCTTCATCTCGGTGCAGTTCGAGGCGCTGCTCGCCAAGGACCTGTGGCTGCGCAACGCCCGGCACGCCAACGCGATGGCGCAGCGCCTGGCGGAGGGCGTGCGCGCGGTCGACGGGGTGGAGATCCTCTACCCGGTGCAGGCGAACGCCGTGTTCGCACGGCTTCCGCACGCGGTGACCCGGCGCCTCCAGGAGCGGTTCCGCTTCTACTTTTGGGACGAAGCGGCCGGCGACGTGCGCTGGATGTGCTCCTTCGACACCACGGAGGACGACGTCGACGCGTTCCTGCTGGCGCTGAAGGAAGAGATGGCGCACGGCTAGAAGTGAATAACTATGCGGCCGACCGGAAAGTGATTGACTCCGGTCGGCCGTCTGCCTATGGTCGGGCAGCATGGAGCTCATCCAGCAGGTGCCCCGACTCTCCGCATACGTAGCGGCGGACGACGTCATCGACCATGAGCACCCGCGGGTGCGGGCGGTGGTGAAGCGCCTCGCCGTCGATCATCCGGACGCATACTCATACGCGGAGGCCGCCTTCGCGTTCGTCCGCGACACCATTCCCCACTCGCAGGACACCGACGACCCGCGCGTCACCTGGCGCGCCTCCGACGTGCTGGAGCGGCGCACCGGGATCTGCTACGCCAAGTGCCATGCCCTGGCAGCTCTGCTGCGTGCCCGGTCCATCCCTACGGCCCTGTGTTACCAGGGCTTCGAGGCCCTGCACGGTCTGGTCGCGGTGCGGCTCCCCGGCGGGGCGGGCTGGGTGCGCCAGGATCCGCGGGGCGGCGGGCCGGGTGCGGCCGCCCGGTTCCGGGCCGACCGGGAGCAGGTCGCCTTCACCGTACGACCCGAGTTCAATGAAGTGGACTATCCGGTGCTGTATGCTGAACCGCATCCGGTCGTCCTGGACGCCTTGAAGGCCGCCCGCGACCGGCGCCACCTGGACGGCACGCTGCCCACGCACCTGCCACCCACCCGCTGACCCGGAACGGCCCGACCATGACCCTGACGCTCACCGTCTCCGACGAGGTACGCACGCTCGTCCCCGGCTTCACCCACCTCGCCGTCGAGGCCCGGGGTCTGGTCAACGGGCCCAGCGACGGGACCAGCGCGGCCCTCCTCGACGATGCGGCCCGGCGGCTCGCCGAGCGCCTCGGGGGCCGCGCCCCGCACGAGGACCCGCACATCGCCGCCTGGCGCGCGGCCTACGGCGCCTTCGGCGCCAAGCCGTCCCGTACCCGCAACTCCGCCGAGGCGCTCGCCAGGAGGGCCCTCGCCGACGGTGGCCTGCCCCGGATCAACCGGCTGGTCGACGCCTACAACGCGGTCAGCGTGGCGCACCTCGTCCCGGTCGGCGGCGAGGACGCCGACCGGATCCGCGGCGGGATGCGGCTGGTCCGCGCCACCGGCACGGAGCCGTTCGCCACCGCCGCGGGCGGCGAGGAGGTCACCGAGCACCCGGAGGCCGGCGAGGTGGTCTGGTGCGACGACGAGGGCGTCACCTGCCGGCGCTGGAACTGGCGCCAAGGCGTCCGCACCCGGCTCACCGAGCGGTCGGTGAACGCGCTGTTCCTCCTGGAGGGCCTCGCGCCGCTGACGCGCGGCGAGCTGGAGGCCGCGGGCGCCGAACTGGCCGAATCCCTGGAGAAGCTCAGCCCCGGCGCCTTCGTCACGGTCCGCCCGCCGGTCTGACGCGCCCGTGCGGCGCGCCGGCGCCGGGCCCACGCCGGTCCGGGCCCGCGCCGCCGGACCCGGGCCCCGGGCCGTACCGTCAGCCCGCCTCGCGGACCTCGGCCGGGGTCGGGGCCGTACCGCCGAGGTGCGCCGGGACCCACCAGGTGTCGGCCGCGTCCTTGGGTCGCACCGGGTACGAGCGCTGCGCCGCCTCCAGCAGCTCCTGCACCCGCTCGCGCAGCCTGCGGGTGATCGCGCCCGCGTACTGGTCGGTCGGCGCCTCCACCGGCTCGCCCACCCGGATCGTCACCGGGATGTGGCTGCGCCGGAAGTTGCGCGGCCGCCCCTTGGTCCACAGCCGCTGGGTGCCCCACAGCGCCATCGGGATCAGCGGGACGCCCGCCTCCTGCGCCAGCCGGGCCGCGCCCGACTTGAAGCTCTTGAGCGTGAAGGACTGCGAGATGGTCGCCTCGGGGAAGACCCCGATGATCTCGCCGGCGCGCAGCGACTCCAGCGCGTGGTGGTAGGCGGCCTCGCCCTGCGCGCGGTCCACCGGGATGTGCTTCATGCCCCGCATCAGCGGACCGGAGATCTTGTGCCGGAACACCGAGTCCTTGGCCATGAACCGCACGAGCCGCTTCTGCGGCAGTGCCGCCAGACCGGAGAAGATGAAGTCCAGATAGCTGATGTGGTTGCTCACCAGCACGGCCCCGCCCGTCCGCGGGATGTTCTCCGAACCCTGAGTGTCGATCTTCAGGTCGAGCGCCTTGAACATCGTGAGGGCGGCGCCGATGACCGGCCGATAGACGAGTTCTGCCATCTGGAGGAAGACCCTTCTTCAGTGCCTGGGGAGGGTTCTCCCGGCGGAAGTTACGCAGCCGTAGGTATCCGGCATGGGGCCGATCGTGCACCATGTGCGCCGTACAGGCCAGTCCTGACGACTCCGGACAGCGAGATTCTCGTCACGTCATGTCCGCTCAGGAGCGGTTTCATGCCTGTATCGGGAATCCTGTGCGCCCCCGGTGCGCTGCACCGGGGGATGGACGGACGGCATGGCACGGCTGACGGACGGCACGGCGAGGGACGGGAGAGCGGAGTGCGGGAGGGCGAGGGGCGCGGGCGGGTGCTCGGGGCGGCCGAACTGGGTGCGGAGCTGGGGGAGCGGGCGACGCTCGTGCAGTTCTCCAGCGCCTTCTGCCAGCCGTGCCGCGCGACCCGGCGCACGCTGGCCGAGGTGGCGGGGATGGTCGACGGCGTCGCCCATGTGGAGGTCGACGCGGAGCACAACCTCGGCCTGGTGCGCGACCTCGGCATCGTCCGTACCCCCACCGTGCTGGTGCTCGACGGCCAAGGCCGGATCGTCCGCCTGGCCGCGGGCCAGCCCCGCCGGGCCGACGTCATCGCCGCCCTCGGCCACGCCGTGTGACCCCCGTGCCGCTCCCGCCCGCCCCTCCCGCCCCCGGTGCCGGGGGTGTGACCCGGCGCCCACCGGGTAGCGGGGTGTGACCCGCCGTGACGCACGTCGCACATCCCCGGGCGGCCTTGACTGTGCGGGCTACCGATCGTCAGGCTGACGCCGTGCCCCAGGAACTCCTTCTCCACGGGCGGGCGGACGTCGACCCGGCCCGCGGCGCGAGCGCGCGCTGTCCGGGTGTCTGAGCAGCCACGGACCCCCTCCCCGCGCCCCCCGAAGAAGGAACCACCCATGACGGTCCCGTCCCTCGCCGCCGACCCGGCCCCCCGGGCCGCCCGGCTCGCCACGCCCGACCTGCTCCGCTCCGCCTTCCGGCGCCACGCGGCGGGCGTCGCGGTGATCACCGCGCGGGGGGAGCGCCCCGTCGGCTTCACCGCCACCTCGCTCACCTCGGTGTCCGCCGAGCCCCCGATGATCTCGTTCGGCGTAGGGACGTCCTCCTCGAGCTGGCCGGTCATCGCCGAGTCCGGACACGTCGGCGTGCACGTCCTGGGCGAGCACCAGCGCGACCTCGCGGCCACCTTCGCCCGCAGCGGCGCCGACCGCTTCGCCGCGCCGACGCGCTGGCACACCGGCCCCGAGGGCGTACCGGTCCTGGAGGGTGTGCCGGCCTGGCTGGTGTGCCGGATCGTCGCCCGCGTCCCGGCCGGTGATCACCGCCTGGTGGTGGCCGAGGTCGTCGCCGGCGATCCGGACGGCGCCGGGCGTCCGCTGCTCTACCACGAAGGGCGCTTCAACGCTCTGCGCGACTGAGAAATCCCAGTTACGGAGCGTTGGCAAGGTCACAGTTCAAAGCGCTTGCTTACCGGGAAAGCAATCGGTGTACTGACGAGTAATATTTCGGGAGGGGCGTCCACCGCCCCGAGCGGAAACCGTCCCATCAGGCGCCTATGCTGCGTGCAACAAGGCAGCCCAGTTATGACGATGTGTAGGAGAGCCGGCGTGAGCTTGAGGATCGTTGTCTGTGTGAAGTACGTGCCCGACGCCACCGGCGACCGGCACTTCGCCGATGACCTGACCGTCGACCGCGACGACGTCGACGGCCTGCTGTCGGAGCTGGACGAGTACGCGGTGGAGCAGGCGCTCCAGATCGCCGAGGACGCGGACGACGCGGAGATCACCGTCCTGACCGTCGGCCCCGAGGACGCCAAGGACGCGCTGCGCAAGGCGCTGTCCATGGGCGCCGACAAGGCCGTCCACGTCGAGGACGACGACCTGCACGGCTCCGACGTCATGGCCACGTCGCTGGTGCTCGCCAAGGCGATCGAGAAGACCGGCTACGACCTGGTCATCTGCGGCATGGCGTCCACCGACGGCACCATGGGCGTGCTCCCGGCCATCCTCGCCGAGCGCCTGGGCGTTCCGCAGGTCACGCTGCTCTCCGAGGTCTCGGTCGAGGACGGCACCGTCAAGGGCCGCCGTGACGGCGACACCGCGTCGGAGCAGCTCGAGGCGTCCCTGCCGGCCGTCGTGTCCGTGACGGACCAGTCGGGCGAGGCCCGCTACCCGTCCTTCAAGGGCATCATGGCCGCCAAGAAGAAGCCGGTGGAGTCCCTGGACCTCGAGGACCTGGAGATCGAGGCCGACGAGGTCGGCCTGGAGGGCTCCTGGACCAAGGTCGACTCGGCTGCGGAGCGTCCGGCCCGTACGGCCGGCACGATCGTCAAGGACGAGGGCGAGGGCGGCAAGCAGCTGGCCGAGTTCCTCGCGGGCCAGAAGTTCATCTAAGGCTCGCGCGAGCCACTCACCGCCCCCAGACTCTTCGCATCGCAGGAGATTGAAGTCCCATGGCTGAAGTTCTCGTCTACGTCGACCACGTGGACGGTGCCGTCCGCAAGCCCACGCTGGAGCTGCTGACCCTGGCCCGCCGCATCGGCGAGCCCGTCGCCGTCGCGCTCGGCTCCGGCGCCGAGGCCACCGCCGCCACGCTCGCCGAGCACGGCGCGGTCAAGGTCCTCACCGCCGACGCCCCCGAGTTCGCCGAGTACCTGGTCGTCCCGAAGGTGGACGCGCTCCAGGCCGCGCACGAGGCCGTCTCCCCGGTCGCCGTGCTCGTCCCGTCCTCCGCCGAGGGCAAGGAGGTCGCGGCCCGCCTCGCGGTCCGCATCGGCTCCGGCATCATCACCGACGCCGTCGACCTCGAGGCCGGCGACGAGGGCCCGGTGGCCACGCAGTCCGCGTTCGCCGCCTCCTTCACCACCAAGTCCCGTGTCTCCAAGGGCACCCCGGTCATCACGGTCAAGCCGAACTCGGCTCCCGTGGAGGCCGCCCCGGCCGCGGGCGCCGTCGAGGCCCTGTCCGTCTCGTTCTCCGAGAAGGCCACCGGCACCAAGGTCGTCTCCCGCACCCCGCGCGAGTCGACCGGCCGTCCCGAGCTGACCGAGGCCGCGATCGTGGTCTCCGGCGGCCGCGGTGTCAACGGCGCCGAGAACTTCTCGATCATCGAGGACCTCGCCGACTCCCTCGGTGCCGCCGTCGGCGCCTCCCGCGCCGCCGTCGACGCCGGCTGGTACCCGCACACCAACCAGGTCGGCCAGACCGGCAAGTCGGTCTCCCCGCAGCTCTACATCGCCTCCGGCATCTCGGGTGCGATCCAGCACCGCGCCGGCATGCAGACCTCGAAGACCATCGTGGCCATCAACAAGGACGCCGAGGCCCCGATCTTCGACCTGGTCGACTACGGCGTGGTCGGCGACCTGTTCCAGGTCGTCCCCCAGCTCACCGAGGAGATCAAGTCCCGCAAGGGCTGACCCACGGACGGCCGCGGTCGAACCGCGGCACACGACCGGCTCCGGGGCCGCGCGGTGGATTCCACCGCGCGGCCCCGTGTCGTCGGGGCGACCATTGACGCAGGTCCGGGACACCCATTAACTTCACCATACGGATTGTTGATTCCGTGGAGTGGAAAACTGGAGGGTGTGGGAATGGGTCAGCAGGAGAAGGTGGCGACGAGCCTCACCGGTGCGGTCAGGGAGGGCATCAGCGCCTCCCTCGTCCCGGTCGACGAGGAGCTCGCACGCCGCTACCCGGGCGACCCCGGCACCCGCCAGCCGGTCCACACCGTGTACGTACCCGGCGAGGCCTTCGACGCCGGGACCATCCGCTCCTGGGGCGACCGGGCGCTCGCCATGCTCGACGAGCACGCCCCCGACGCCGCCTCCTTCGCCGCCGTCCTCGGCCTCCCCGACGCGCTCGCCGCCGACGTCCACGCCCGCGTCCGCGCCAAGCTGGAGCGCGAACCCGTCGAGGACCTCCGCGTCGACTTCGAGGACGGCTACGGCGGCAAGGACGGCACGGCCGAGGACACGGACGCCGCCCGCGCCGCCCGGCTCGTCTCCGAGGCGTACGCCGGCGGCACGGCCGCCCCGTACATGGGCATCCGCATGAAGTGCATGGAGGCCGCCGTACGCGACCGGGGCATCCGCACCACCGACGTCTTCCTCAGCGGCCTCATGGAACACGGCGGCCTCCCCGACGGCCTCGTCCTCACCCTCCCCAAGGTCACCTACGCCGAGCAGGTCAGCGCCTTCGTACGACTCCTGGAGGCGTTCGAGAAGGCCCACGGCCTCGACGCCGGCCGCCTCGGCTTCGAGATCCAGATCGAGACCAGCCAGGCCATCCTCGCCCCCGACGGCACCGCCACCGTCGCCCGCATGATCGACGCCGCCGAGGGCCGCGCCACCGGCCTGCACTACGGCACCTTCGACTACAGCGCCTGCCTCGGCGTCTCCGCCGCCCACCAGGCCAGCGACCACCCCGCCGCCGACCACGCCAAGGCGATCATGCAGGTCGCCGCGGCCGGCACCGGCGTACGCGTCTCCGACGGCTCCACCAACGTCCTCCCGGTCGGCACCACCGAGAAGGTCCACGACGCCTGGCGCCTGCACTACGGCCTCACCCGCCGCGCCCTGGCCCGCGCCTACTACCAGGGCTGGGACATGCACCCGGGCCACCTGCCCACCCGGTACGCGGCCGTCTTCGCCTTCTACCGCGAGGGCTTCGAACAGGCCGCCGCCCGCCTGTCGGCCTACGCCAACCACGCCGGCGGCGACGTCATGGACGAGCCCGCCACCGCCAAGGCCCTCAGCTCCTACCTGCTGCGCGGCATCGACTGCGGCGCCCTCGACACCGACGAGGTCGCCCGCCTCACCGGACTGACCCGCGCGGACCTCGACGGCTTCGCCGCCCCGCGCCGAGGCGACCTGACGGCCACCGCCCAGTAGCGGCGGGCGGCCGTCGGGGCCCGTCATCGCTGCCCCGTACCCTGTACGCGTTCGGACGGGAACACGACACAGGGAACGGGGCAGCGGTGTCTTCGGGGGAGAACGAACTGATCGCCGGGCGCTACCGGGTGGTCCGGCAGCTCGGGCGCGGTGGCATGGGCGTCGTCTGGCGCGCCGTCGACGAGGTCCTCGGCCGCGAGGTGGCCGTCAAGGAGCTCCGTACGTTCACGGACTCCTCCGGCCACGAGCTGGCCGATCTGCGGCTGCGGATGCAGCGCGAGGCCCGGGCCGCGGCGCGGGTCCGCCACCCCGGGGTCATCTCCGTCCACGACGTCGCCGACCACATGGGCCGGCCGGTCATCGTCATGGAGTTCGTGGACGGGCCGTCCCTCGACGACGTCCTCGCCGAGCGCGGCGTCATGGACCCGCGCGAGGCCGCCGCGATCGGCGCCAAGGTGCTGGAGGCGCTCGACGCCGCGCACGCGGTCGGCGTGCTCCACCGCGACGTCAAGCCCGGCAACGTCCTGCTGGACCGCGGGGGCCGGGTGGTCCTCACCGACTTCGGCATCGCCGCCATGGACGACCCCGGTGACGGCTCCACCACGCACCTGACCCGCAGCGGCGAGATCGTCGGCTCGCTCGACTACCTCGCCCCGGAGCGCGCCCAGGGCCACCAGCCGGGCCCCGCGTCCGACGTCTGGGCGCTGGGCGCCACGCTCTACGCGGCGGTCGAGGGCGCCTCGCCCTTCCGGCGTACGTCGACGTGGTCCACGCTCACCGCGATCGTGAGCGAGCCGCTGCCCGAACCCCGCCGGGCGGGCGCCCTCGGCCCCGTACTGGGGCTGCTGATGCACAAGGATCCGGCCCGGCGGCCGGACGCGGCGACCGCGGCCGGGCTGCTGGCGGCGGTCGCGGAGGGCCGTGACGCCGGGACGGCCGGCGAAGGGTCGCCCGCTCCGGTGTACGTCCCCACCGAGCGCACCGTCCTGCCCCACCGGCCCCAGGGCTTCGGACCGGCGACCGTGGCACCCCAGGAGTCTCCCGTCCCTCCGCCGGGGGCGCCTGCTACGGTCCCGACGGCCGCGGTGACTCCCCGGGAGCGGGAGCGCGGAGGCCGCGGGAAGCTGCTCGTCGCGGCGGCGACGGCCGCCGTGCTGCTCGCCGGAGGAGGCGTGTCGTACGCCTTCATGGGCGACGAGGAGCCGGCCGTGGCGGCCGGCCGGGAGCCGGCCGGCGGGCGGGCCGACGGCTCCGGCAGCCCGGACCCGGGCCGCGCGCTCGACCCCGGTGCCGGCCCCGCCGCGAGCGGCGGCACGCCCGGCGCCGGTCCCGCCGCCTCCGCGCCGGCGGCCGCGACGTCCGCCACGCCGACGCACGGGACGCCCGCCTCCGGCACCGGCGCGGCCACGGGCGGCGGCAAGGACGCTGCCGACGCGGGCGGTTCGACCGGCTCCGCGGCGGGAACGACGGGGGCCGGCTCGGGTACGGGCACCGGTTCGCGACCGGGCTCCACCGGTGGCACCGCCGGCGACGGCGGGTCCACGACGACCACCGGCGGCGGCGGGGAGCCCGCCCCGGCGTGCCACTCCATCGGCGGCGGCAAGTACGACTGCCAGGTGTGGCGCACCGCCACGTCCTACCGGGCCGACGGCGGCGAGGCCGGCGTCCTCAACGCCGGCACCAACTACTTCTACTGCCAGAGCGACCTGGGCCGCCGTGAGACCTCGGGGGAGTGGACCAACGTGTGGTGGGCCAGGACGGACGACGACAGCGGCAACACCGGCGTGTACATCAGCGACGTCTACATCAAGGGCGGCGCCAACGACCAGCCGGTACCGGGCCTGCCCCTCTGCTGACCCGGCCACCCGCCGGGCCTCACCCGGGCGCGTCGCGATGCCGTGCCCGGCGCCGCGAGGTCATCGCCCGGTTCCGGCCGGTGCGGGCCGGTGCGGGCCGGGCGGGGGCCCGTCGCGAGGCCGTCTCCTACGCGGGCGGGATCTCGCCCGAGCCGCGCGGGATGAGCACCGTGTCCAGGACGGTGCGCGCCGGGGCGTCGTCCGCTCCGTCCAGCCGCCGGAACAGGCGCTCCGCCGCCGTGCGCCCCAGCGCGGCGGCGTCCTGGGCGATCACCGTGATGCCCAGCAGGTCGGCGAGCTCGATGTCGTCGAAGCCGACGAACGCCACCGGCCGCTCGCGCCCGGCCAGCTCCCGCACGGCGGTCACCGTCACCCGGTTGTTTCCGGCGAAGACGGCCGTCACCGGGTCGGGGCCCGCGAGCATCGCGGCCGTGGCCGCCCGTACCCGCTCCGGATCGGTCGGGCCCAGCGACACCCAGGCCTCGTCCACCACCAGGCCCGCGTCCTCCATCGCCGCGCGGTAACCACGCAGCCGCTCGACGGCGGTGTGGATGCGCGGCCGGTCACCGATGAACCCGATCCTGCGGTGCCCGTGCGCGATCAGGTGTTCCACTCCGGCGCGGGCGCCGCCGAAGCTGTCGGACAGCACCACGTCCGCGTCGATCCGCCCGGCCGGCCGGTCCACGAACACCGTCGCGATGCCCGCCCGCATCTCCGGCTCCAGGTAACGGTGGTCCGAACCGGCCGGGATGACGATCAGCCCGTCGACCCGACGGGCGCACAGCGCGAGCGCCAGCTCCTGCTCCCGGTCCGGGTCCTCGGCGCTGGAGCCGTTGATGAGCAGCGCCCCGTGCGCCCGGGCGACCTCCTCCACGGCCCGGCTGAGCGGCCCGTAGAACGGGTCGGCGAGGTCCTCCAGGACCAGCCCGATGGAGGCGGTGCGCCCCTTGCGCAGCACCCGCGCGCTGTCGTTGCGGCGGAAGCCGAGCGCCTCGATGGCCTCCTGGACCCGGCGCTCGGTGTCGGGCGTGACTCCCGCCTCGCCGTTGACCACGCGGGACACGGTCTTGAGCCCGACGCCCGCGCGGGCGGCCACGTCCTTCATGGTGGGCCGGTTGCCGTAGCGGTGGGCGGGGCGGCGGGCGGTCTCGGGCACGGTGCGCTGTCCTGTCGTTCGTCGTCCGTGGTGCGGGTGGGTGTGCAAGGCTGTGGCGTCGAGCATAGGCCCTGGACAACGTTGTCATCGCGGGGGAGACTAGGTGGTCGTTCCTGAACCGTTCTCGAACGGCGCCCCGCGCACGTCCGCCGGCCGCGCCGGTCGCGCCCCGCGCGTCCGCGCCGCGCCGCTTTGGCGCCCGTGCGCATGCTCACGCTCTCACCGGGGGATCCGACACCGATGCATTCCGACCTCGTCGCCGCGCTGGACATCGGCGGCACCAAGATCGCCGGCGCCCTGGTGGACGGTGGCGGCGGCATGCGCCTGCGGGTGCGGCGGCCCACCCCGGCGCGGGAGGGCGCCGAGACGGTGATGGGTGCCGTCGAGGCGGTCCTCGCCGAGCTCTCGGCGTCGCCGCTGTGGCCGGGCGTCACGGCCGTGGGGATCGGCAGCGCGGGACCGGTGGACGCCTCGGCCGGTACGGTCAGCCCCGTCAACGTGCCCGGGTGGCGCGAGTTCCCCTTGGTGGAGCGGGTGCGCCGGGCGGTCGGCGGTCTGCCCGTGGCTCTGGTCGGCGACGGTGTGGCGATGACCGCCGCCGAGCACTGGCAGGGTGCCGCCCGTGGGCACGACAACGCGCTGTGCATGGTGGTCTCCACGGGCGTCGGCGGCGGGCTCGTCCTGGACGGCCGTCTGCATCCGGGACCCACCGGCAACGCCGGTCACATCGGTCACATCAGTGTCGATCTGGACGGTGACCCCTGCCCCTGCGGGGCGCGCGGCTGCGTGGAGCGGATCGCCAGCGGGCCCAACATCGCCCGCCGGGCCCTGGAGAACGGCTGGCGGCCCGGCCCGGACGGTGACACCACGGCCGCCGCGGTGGCCGCGTCGGCCCGCGCCGGGGACCCCGTCGCCACCGCGTCCTTCGAGCGCGCCGCGCGGGCGCTCGCGGCCGGGATCGCGGCCACGGCGACGCTGGTCGAGATCGACATCGCGGTGATCGGCGGGGGCGTCGCGGGCGCGGGCGACGTCCTGTTCGCCCCGCTGCGGCGGGCCCTGCGGGACTACGCCACGTTGTCCTTCGTCCGGCGCCTGACGGTCGCCCCGGCGCTCACCGGTGGCGACGCCGGTCTCCTCGGCGCGGCCGCCGCCGTGACCCCCGCCCGCCCCGCGCCGGCCGCCGGCCTCCCCGCCTGAACCCGGCGGGCGCCGGGCCCGCTACGACGGGGCGCCGCGCCGCGTCCATGAGGGACGGACCGGATCACCGTCCGACGCCGCGCCCTGAGGGAACCGGCGTCACCGCCCGGGGGTTCCGCCCGGGAAGGACCGGCGTCACCGGCCGGGCGCCCCGCCCGGCGGCGACCCGGCCCGCCGGGTCAGTGGGCGGCGGCCGGGGTGCGGTGCCCCGAGCGGTGATCGGCGCGG
Organism: Streptomyces sp. NPDC016309; assembly: GCF_043077235.1. Taxonomy (NCBI): domain Bacteria; kingdom Bacillati; phylum Actinomycetota; class Actinomycetes; order Kitasatosporales; family Streptomycetaceae; genus Streptomyces; species Streptomyces sp. NPDC016309. Next base: position 202,228 of record NZ_JBIBSG010000003.1, read on the forward strand.
AGGTCCATGCCGCGCGGCTGCGGGACGACCACCAGGAACGCGTCCGCGTCGATGTCCATCACGACCTCCGCCGCCAGGCCCTCGTCCCGGCGGGCCCGGGCGAACTCCTCGGCCGGCCACGAACCCCGGGGGCCTCCCGCCGGGAACCTCTCCAACACCATGCGTGCCATCGCACACCCCCTGTCCATCACCTGCTCCAACGACACCCCCTGCCGGGCCGTTACGGCCTGTGCGGGTATGTCTTCATACAGTGAGACGTTCCGTATGCCCCGTCGTCGGCGACGGAAGCGCAACAGCCCGGCCACAGTTCCGTCCCCGGCCGGACACCCGCGTGCCCTCGCGGGTTTCCGTGGCAGGGTGTTGCGGGCAAGCCACTGGGGGCTACGGAGGAGGGGGAACCGTGATCGTCTGGATCAACGGTGCGTTCAGCGCCGGCAAGACCAGTGCCGCGCGCGAACTGATCGATCTGATCCCGAACAGCACCGTCTACGACCCCGAGATCGTCGGCGGGGCGCTGCGCCACCTGCTGCCGCAGAAGAGGCTCGCCGAGGTGACCGACTATCAGGACCTGCCGATGTGGCGGCGCATGGTCGTGGACGCGGCGGCCGCGATGCTCGCCGAGGTCGGCGGCGTCCTGGTGGTGCCGATGACGCTGCTGCGCCAGGAGTACCGCGACGAGATCTTCGGCGGGCTCGCCGCCCGTCGCATCGCCGTGCACCATGTGCTGCTGACACCGGACGAAACGATACTGCGCAGCCGTATCGCCGGTCGCGTGGAGTTCGACGACGACCCCGAGGGCGACGAGCGGGTCCGGCAGTGGGCGTACGACCACATCGAGCCCTACCGGGCGGCGCTCGGCGGCTGGCTGGCCGCCGACGCCCACGCCGTCGACAACAGCCGCCTCACCCCCGCCGAGACCGCGCGGACCGTCGCCGACGCGATCCGCACGGGCGCGGCGCCCGCGTGCGGGATCGTGCAGACGCCGGAGCCGACCGGTGAGACCCTCGCCGCCGGCGTCCTCCTCTTCGACGAGCAGGACCGGGTGCTCCTCGTCGACCCCACCTACAAGCCGGGCTGGGAATTCCCCGGAGGCGTGGTCGAACGCGGCGAACCGCCCGCCCGCGCCGGGATGCGGGAGGTCGCCGAGGAGATCGGGCTCCACCTGGACGCCGTGCCCAGACTGCTGCTCGTCGACTGGGAGCCCCCACAACCGCCCGGCTACGGCGGCCTCCGCCTCCTCTTCGACGGCGGCCGGCTCACCGCCGCCCAGGCCGGACGGGTGCTGCTGCCGGGCGCCGAACTGCGCGGCTGGCGGTTCGTCACCGAGGGCGAGGCCTCCGGGATGCTCCCCCCGAACCGCTTCGAACGGCTTCGCTGGGCCCTGCGCGCCCGCGAACGCGGCACGGTGCTGAACCTGGAGGCGGGTGTCCCGGTCGGCTGACGCGCCGGGCTTCCGGCGCGCTCGGCCGGCACACCGGGACGCCGGGGGTGGCCGGCGCTCGGTCGCCTCCGGCCGCCCGGGGCGCCGGCGGGTGACGCTACGGGCGTACGGTGCCGGCGGCGGCGTCCCGGGCCGCCGCCGCGGCCAGTTCCGCCGCCGCCCCGCCGGTCACCGGGTCCCCGTGCCCGCAGCAGAGGGTGTCCGGTGCCAGGCCGGCCAGCCGCCGCACCGACGCCTTGGCGCGCTCCCGGTCCACATGGAACACGCCCAGCGTCACCCGGCCCACCGACGCGACCGTGTCGCCCGTGAACAGCACGCCGTGCCGGGGCAGGTGCACCGCCATCGAACCGTCCGTGTGGCCCGGTGTGTGGACCGCCACCGCCCCGTCGCCGAACCCGAGCCCGTCCCCGTCCTCGACCTCCCGGTCCACCCGGGTGGGCGGCGCGACCGGGACGGTCAGCCCGTGCTCGTACAGCGGCACCTCCCAGTCGAGGAGTACGGGGTCGGGGACCGGCGCCTCGCCCCGGACGACCGGGGCGTCCAGGGCGTGCGCCAGCACCTCGGCGCCGTACCGCGAAGCCAGTTCCTCCGCCGCGCCCACGTGATCCCCGTGGCCATGGGTGAGCACGATCCGGCGCAGGCCCTCGGGGACCAGGCCCCGGCTCCGTAGCGCCGCCGCGATGAGGGGTGCCGTGCCGGCCCAGCCGGCGTCGATCAGCGTCAGGTCGTCGTCCCCGTCCACCCACACGTACGCCTGCCCCACGGGGAAGCGCAGCATGAGCAGCCGGGGCCGTACCTCGAGGACGTCCACGTTAACGATCATGCGGCGAGCGTAGGCACCCGCGGCCGCCCGGGGCCGTCCGCTCTGCCGTCGGCAGATCCGCCGAGGGCGGATCCGCCGCCAGCGGATCCGGCCGCCGGCCGAACGCCCCGGTCCCGGTCGGCCCGCGCTCCCGCTCAGCCCCGCCCGGCGGCCGCGTAGTTCACCAGGAACAGCGCCTCCGCGACCGACATGCGCTCCAGTTCGTCCGGCGACACGCTCTCGTTCACCGCGTGGATCTGCGCCTCGGGCTCACTCAGCCCGATCAGCAGGATCTCGCTGTCCGGGTACAGCGCCGCCAGCGTGTTGCAGAGCGGGATCGACCCGCCCATGCCGGCGATCTGCATCTCCTGGCCCGGGTAGGCCGCCCCCAGCGCCTCGGCCATCGAGGTGTACGCCGGGCTCGTGACGTCCGCCCGGAAGGGCTGGCCCTGCCCCACCTGCTCCACCGTCACCCGCGCGCCCCACGGGGTGTGCGCCTCCAGGTGGGCGGTCAGCAGCTTCGTCGCCTCCGCCGCGTCCTGGCCCGGTGGCACGCGCAGGCTCACCTGCGCCCGCGCGGTGGCATGCACGGACGGGGTGGCGCCGACGACCGGCGGGCAGTCGATGCCCATGACGGTGACAGCCGGGCGCGCCCACAGCCGGTCGCCGACCGCACCGTGACCGATGAGCCCGACCCCGTCGAGCACCTTGGCGTCCTTGCGGAAGTCCTTCTCCGGGTACTGGAGGCCCTGCCACGCGCCGTCGGCCGCCAGCCCGTCCACGGTGGTGGAGCCGTCCTCGGCGCGCAGCGAGTCCAGTACGCGGATCAGCGCCGCCAGCGCGTCCGGCGCCGCCCCGCCGAACAGCCCCGAGTGCAGGTTGCCCTGGAGGGTGTCCACCGTGACGCGCACCATCGTCATCCCGCGCAGCGTCGCTGTCACGGTCGGCAGGCCCGCCCGGAAGTTCCCGGCGTCGCCGATCACGATCGCGTCCGCCGCCAGCAGCTCGGGGTGCGCCTCCGCGTACCGCTCCAGGCCGCCGGTGCCCTGCTCCTCCGACCCCTCGGCGATGACCTTGACGCCGACCGGTACCCCGCCGTTCGCCTTGAGGGCGCGCAGCGCGAGCAGGTGCATGATGAACCCGCCCTTGCAGTCGGCGGCGCCGCGCCCGTACCAGCGGCCGTCCTCCCGCTCGGTCAGCTCGAACGGCGGAGTGTCCCAGCCGGCCGGGTCCAGCGGGGGCTGCACGTCGTAGTGCGCGTACAACAGGACCGTCGGCGCGCCCTCGGGGCCGGGCAGGTAGCCGTACACCGCCTGCGAGCCGTCCGGGGTGTCGATCACCGACACGTCCTGGAAGTCCTCCGCCCGCAGCGCGTCGGCCACCCAGGCCGCGGCCGCGCGGCACTCGCTCGGCGGGAACTGGGCCGGGTCCGCCACCGACTGGAAGGCCACCAGTTCCGTCAGCTCCGCCTTGGCGCGGGGCATCAGGGAGGCGACGGTCTCGGCGATCGGTGCGATCGGCCGGGTCGGCTGGGCGGTCATGGGCACGCTCCTGGTGGGTGCGACGGCGGGTCGGGCGTTGCGTGTCGATGTACGGCGAACGCGCGTCCGATCCTCCCACAGGGGCCCCGGACGGCCCGCGCCGTAGGATGCGATCACAAGCATGGGCCATGGGTCGGGATCAGGAGCAGAAGCACATCGTGAGCAGCGAGAACGCAGACGCCGGTAACGAGAACTCCGCGCCGGTGTGGGATGTCGTCGTGGTCGGCGCGGGACCGGCGGGAGCGTCCGCGGCGTACGCGGCGGCCGTCGCGGGCCGCAGGGTGCTGCTGCTGGAGAAGGCGGACCTGCCGCGCTACAAGACGTGCGGCGGGGGCATCATCGGCCCGTCGCGCGACGCCCTGCCGCCGGGGTTCGAACTGCCGTTGCAGGACCGGGTGCACGCGGTCACCTTCTCGCTGAACGGCCGGTTCGCCCGGACGCGGCGCTCGAAGCGGATGCTGTTCGGGCTGGTCAACCGGCCCGAGTTCGACGCGGGGCTGGTCGAGCAGGCGCAGAAGGCGGGCGCCGAGCTGCGCACGGGCGCGACCGTGTCGCGCGTCGAGCAGCACGGCACGGCGGTACCGGACCGGCGCACGGTCGCCGTGGTGCTGGCCGACGGCGAGGTCGTGCTCGCCCGGGCGGTCGTGGGCGCGGACGGCAGTGCCAGCCGGATAGGGGCGCACGTCGGGGTGAAGACGGACCAGGTCGACCTCGGCCTGGAGGCGGAGATCCCGGTTCCGGCCACGGTCGCGGAGGACTGGGCGGGGCGGGTGCTCATCGACTGGGGGCCGATGCCCGGCAGCTACGGCTGGGTGTTCCCCAAGGGCGACACGCTGACCGTGGGCGTCATCTCGGCGCGCGGTGAGGGGTCGGCCACCAAGCGGTACCTGGAGGACTTCATCGCCCGGCTGGGGCTGGCCGGGTTCGAGCCCGCCATCTCGTCGGGGCACCTGACGCGGTGCCGCAGCGACGACTCGCCGCTGTCCCGCGGGCGGGTGCTGGTCTGCGGCGACGCGGCCGGGCTGCTGGAGCCGTGGACCCGCGAGGGCATCTCCTTCGCGCTGAGGTCCGGGCGGCTGGCGGGGGAGTGGGCGGTACGGATCGCCGAGGCGGGCGACGCCGTGGACGCCCGGCGCCAGGCGCTGAACTACGCGTTCGCCATCAAGGCGGGCCTGGGCGTGGAGATGGCGGTCGGGCGGCGGATGCTCGCCATGTTCGAGAAGCGGCCGGGCCTCCTGCACGCGACGATCACCGGCTTCCGGCCCGCGTGGCGGGCGTTCGCCGACATCACCCGGGGCGTCACCACCCTGGGAGGGCTCGTCCGCGGCTCGTCCCTCGCCCGCCGCGCCCTGGACGCCCTGGACCGCCGGCTGTAGACCCGCTGCCCGCCGCCCACGGGCGGCGGGCCCGCCGGCCCGGGCCCCGGTGACGTCCGCCGGCGCCCCGCACGGCGTCGAGCGCGGCCCGGAGGTGCGCCGGGCCCTCACCCAGCCGGATGCCGACGCGGCCCGCCGCGCCCTGCTGGAGCTGATGTACACGCCCGCCTGGCTGGACGCCCACCCGGGCCGTACGTTCCACACGCTCGGCGACCCGGCGATGCCCGCCCACGCCCGCCGCCGCCACCTGCGGGCCAGCGCCCGCCACGACGCCTGGGACGCCCTGCCCCGCATCGCCGCGCCGACCCTCGTCGTCCACGGCACCGACGACACGTTCAACCCGGCGGCCAACGCCCCCCTGCTCGCCGGCCGCATCCCGGGCGCCCGGCTGCACCTCCTGCCGGGGGCGCGGCACGCCTACTTCGAGGAGTTCGCCGGCACCGCCACCCCTCTGGTGCTCGACTTCCTCGGCGGGACCGGGCGCGCGAGCCGCGTGACGGCGGGAGGCGGGCAGCCCCCGCCACGGCCGGGCAAGGCCGCGTGGTTAGGGTGGGGTGACCGTGTTCAACTCGTCGTGCCGACCGGTGAGTTACGGGCCACCGGCCTGCCCGGGCCGGTGACCGTCCGGCGCGCGGCGGCCCCTCCTGGAGGCCACCATGACCGCAGACCGCACCTCCGACGCCACCCCCGGCTCCTCCGTCACCTTCATCAACGTCTTCGAGATCGACGCCGACCAGGTCGACGCCTTCGTCGCCCAGTGGGAGCGGCGCGCCGCCCTCATGAGCGCCAAGCCCGGCTTCCTCGACTCCCGCCTGCACCGGGCCCGTTCGGCCGGGGCGAGGTTCCAGCTCGTCAACGTCTCCCACTGGGAGAGCCGGGAGGCCTGGGAGGCCGCGACCGCGGACACCGAGTTCCAGGAGCGCACCCGCGCCGCCCGTGAGGACGCGCCGGCGCCGATCACGCCGAACCCGGGTCTCTACGACGTGGCCGTCGAGTTCACCGCCGTGACGAAGCCCGCGTGACCCCCGGCGCCGCCGGGCCCCGACGTACCGGAAAGCGGTACGGCCGCTCGGCAGCGCCGTGGACTCCGGACGCCCTCGACGCCCTGCTGCGGAACCGGCCCGCCGTGTGACCCGCCCGGCGGCGCCGGCACCGCGACCGTCCGGACCGCCGGCCCGTGCCGGACCACCCGGCCTCCCACCGCCCCGTGAACCGCCCCCCACCCCCTACCGACAGGCCGACGCCATGCACCCCACCGACCAGCGGATCACCACCCCCGTCACCGCGGACCTCCTGCGCGGCGCCGTCGAGGTCGAGCGCACCGCGCACGGTGTGCTGCCGCACCGGCTCCCCGCCCGGGCCCGCGCCCAGTGCGCCGACGGCCGACTGGCCATGGCCGAGGCCCAGCCCTCGGGCGTACGACTGGCCTTCCGGACCCGGGCCACCGTCGTCGAGCTGGACGCCCGGCCCACCAAACGGGTCTACCCGGGCCTCCCGTCCCGCCCCGACGGCGTCTACGACCTGCTCGTCGACGGCCGGCTCGCCGGGCAGGGCGGGATCACCGGCGGCGACACCGTGACCATGGACATGGCCACCGGTACCGCGGAGCACCGGCCGGGCCCGCCCGGCACCCTCCGCTTCACCGGTCTGCCCGGCCACGCCAAGGACGTCGAGATCTGGCTGCCGCACAACGAGACCACGGAGCTCATCGCCCTGCGCACCGACGCCCCGGTCGAGCCTCCGGCCGACCGGGGGCGCAGGGTGTGGCTGCACCACGGCAGCTCCATCAGCCAGGGCTCCGACGCCGCGAGCCCCACCACGACCTGGCCCGCGCTCGCCGCCTCCCTCGGCGGCGTGGAGCTGGTCAACCTGGGCTTCGGCGGCGGCGCCCTGCTCGACCCGTTCACCGCCCGGACGATGCGGGACACCCCCGCCGACCTGATCAGCGTCAAGATCGGCGTCAACCTGGTCAACACCGACCTGATGCGCCTCCGTGCGTTCGGGCCCGCCGTCCACGGCTTCCTCGACACCCTCCGCGACGGCCACCCCACCACTCCGCTGCTGGTCGTCTCCCCCCTGCTGTGCCCCATCCACGAGGACACACCGGGTCCCGCGGCGTTCGACCCCGCCGCGCTCGCCGGTGGCCGGCTGCGCTTCCGCGCCACGGGCGATCCGGCGGAGCGCGCGGCCGGCAAACTCACCCTGGGCGCCATCCGTGAGGAGCTGGCCCGGATCGTGGCGCAGCGCGCGGCCCACGACCCGCACCTGCACGTCCTGGACGGGCGCGAGCTGTACGGCGAGGCGGACCACGCCGACCTCCCGCTGCCCGACGGTCTCCACCCGGACGCCGCCGCCCACCGCCGCATCGGCGAGCGCTTCGCCGCCGTGACCTTCGCCGCGTCCGGCCCCTTCGCGGGTCCCGGGGGCACCGCCCGCGCGCGGGAGCGCCGTACTCCCGGGGGAGTACCGGTGATCACGACGCACGGCTGACGCCCGGCCCGCCCCACCGCGTCTAGCGTGGCCGTATGCGAGGCCGAGACAGCGACGAACGACGGACGCGCCGGCGCCGCGGCGACGGCCCCCCGTGCGCCCGTGGCCGGCGGGGGCGCACCGGTCCGCCCTGGCTGCGGGACTGGCCGGGGGACGCGGACGCCCCCGGCGCCCGGCCGCCGTGGCGGTCCAGCCTCCTGCTCGCCGTCCTCGTCCTGGTCGGCACCGCCTTCGCGGCCCGCAACCAGCCCGGCCGGGAGCCGCTGGACGCCCTCGGCCGGGTGCTGCTGCTCGCCGGCCCGGCGATGCTGCTGCTGCGCCGCCGGTACCCCGTGACCGTGCTGTACGGGGTCACGGCGACCACCCTCGTCTACGTCGGCGCCGGCTACCCGTACGGCCCCGCCCTGCTCACGGTCGCCGTGGCCGTCTTCACCGCGGTCCTCGCCGGGCACCGCCACGCGGCCTGGTGGGCGCTGGGCCTGCTGTGGAGCGGGCACCTGCTGATCGCGCACTGGCTCTACCGGTACCTGCCGCCCGGCGGGGACGCGGCCGCGTCCTGGGGCCAGGAGCTGCCCCTCACCGCGTCGGTCGTCGCCCTCGTCACCCTGTCCGAACTCGCCCGCGAACGCCGCGCGCACCGGGCCCGGCGGCGCGCGGAGCGCGAGGCCGCCGAGAAGCGCCGCGCCGACGAGGAGCGGATGCGCATCGCCCGCGAACTCCACGACGTCCTCGCCCACTCCATCTCGGTGATCAACGTCCAGGCGGGCGTCGGCCTCGCCCTGCTCGACTCCGACCCGGAGCAGGCACGCACCGCGCTCACCACCATCAAGGCCGCCGGGAAGGAGGCGCTCGGCGAGGTGCGCCAGGTACTCGACACCCTCCGTACGCCGGGAGAGACCGGTACCGCGCCCCGCACCCCCGCCCCCGGCCTGGACCGGCTCCCCGAACTGGTCGAGCAGGCGGCGAGCGCCGGACTGGCCGTCGAGGTGACCACGGAAGGCACCCGGGTCCCGCTGCCACCCGGTGCCGACCTCGCCGCCTTCCGGATCGTCCAGGAGGCCCTGACGAACGTCGTCCGCCACTCCGGATCGCGCACCGCCCGCGTCCACCTCCGCCACGCGCCGGGCCGCCTCGACCTGCGGGTCGACGACGACGGGCCCGCCACCGGCACCGACGCGGGCGGCACCGGCAACGGGCTGGCCGGGATGCGGGAGCGGGCCGCCTCCCTCGGTGGCGGCATCGAGGCCGGCCCGCGCCCGGACGGCGGCTTCCGCGTCCGCGCCACCCTGCCCTTCGACCCCCGGGAGTCACCGTGATCCGTGTCCTGCTCGCCGACGACCAGGCCCTCGTCCGGGCGGGCTTCCGGGCGCTGCTCGACGCGCAGCCGGACATCGGAGTCGTGGCGGAGGCCGCCGACGGTGAGGAGGCCCTGGGCCGTGTGGGCCAACTGCTCCCGGACGTCGTCCTCATGGACATCCGGATGCCCCGGCTCGACGGCCTGGCCGCCACCCGGCGCATCACGGAGGACGCGCGGCTGGACGGCGTGCGGGTGGTGATGCTGACGACGTTCGAGCTCGACGAGTACGTCTTCGAGGCGATCCGCGCCGGCGCCTCCGGCTTCCTGGTGAAGGACACCGAGCCGGACGAACTGCTGCGCGCCGTACGGGCGGTGGTGGCCGGCGACGCCCTGCTGTCGCCCGGGGTGACCCGCCGGCTGATCGCGGAGTTCGCGGCCCGCTCCAAGCGGCCCGCCGGCGACGCGCGGCTGGACGGGCTCACGGAGCGGGAGCGGGAGGTGATGGCCCTGGTCGGGATGGGCCTGTCGAACGAGGAGATCGCCCGGCGGCTGGTCGTCAGCCCGCTGACCGCCAAGACGCACGTCAGCCGGACGATGGTGAAGCTGGGCGCCCGTGACCGCGCCCAACTCGTCGTCCTGGCCTACGAGTCGGGGCTCGTGCGGCCCGGCTGGCTGGGCTGAACGCCCGGCCCGCCCCCGAACCGCCACAGCACCCGCACCACCCGGTAGGCGAACCCCAGTCCCGCCACCGTCGCGGCCACCACGGCCACGCTCTTCGCCGCGCCGCCCTCCAGACCCAGCACGAGCACCGGCGCGGCGCACAGGACGAACAGCCCCGCCGCCAGGAACGCGCCGGTGAGCAGCGCGTACCCGATCTCGACCGTCATGGCGTCCCGTTGGTCCTGCGTGCGCTTCCCCATGGCCCGAGTGTCACAAGCGGGCGGCCGGTGGGCAAGGACCTCGCCCACCGGCCGCCACGCCGCTCCGGCGGATCAGTCCCGTGCGCCCACGGGCTCGGGCCGCTCCGCGGCGGTGGCGTCCTCGGTGCCGGCGGCCTTCCCCGTGGCGCCGGCCGACGAGGCGACGACCACCGACCGTCCCGCCGTCCGGCGGGTGCGCCGCAGCCCGGTCAGGGTGATCAGCAGTCCGGCGAGCGCGATCGCGGTCACCACGGCCAGGCCCGGCCGGAAGCTGTCGAGCACGGCCTGCGGCGAGCCGCCCTCGTGGCCGCCCGCCGTGATCACGGCGGTCACGACGGCGAGGAACACCGCGCCGCCCACCTGGATGGAGGTGTTCAGCAGCCCGGAGACCATGCCCTGCTCGTCGTCGGCCACGCCGTTGGTGGCCTGGATGTTGAGGGACGGGAAGGTCAGGGCGCAGGCCGCGCCCAGCAGCAGCATCGAGGGGAGGATGACCGCCGCGTAGCGGGGGGTGAGGTCGACCTGGAGGAAGATCGCGTACGCGGCGACCAGGAAGGTGAAGCCGGTCGCGATCACCCGGGGCGTGCCGAACCGGTCGACCACGGCACCGATCCTGGTGGAGGACACCGCCACCAGCACGCCGGCCGGCAGGAACGCGAGCGCCGTCTGGAGGGCGCTCCAGCCCAGCAGCGACTGCATGTACTGCGTGACGATGAACTGGAAGGCGACGTACGAGCCGAAGAAGGCGGCGGCGCCGAGCTGGGCGCGGAGCTGGGAGCCGGAGCGGAGGACGCCGAGCCGTAGCAGCGGGCTCGCGCTGCGCCGCTCGATGGTCACGAAGGCGGCCAGCAGGACGGCGGTGGCCAGGAACGACAGCAGCGTACGGGCGGAGGCCCAGCCCGCCTCGGGCGCCTCGACGACGGTGAACACCAGCAGCAGCATGGCGGCGGTCCCGGTGACGGCGCCCGGGACGTCGTAGCCGCCGCGCCGGTCCTCACGGGCGCTGTGCGGGATCAGCCGCAGGCCGGCGGCCAGGGCGATCAGCGCGATGGGCGCGGGCAGCAGCATGGTCCAGCGCCAGCTCAGCTCGGTGAGCAGCCCGGACAGCACCAGGCCCATGGAGAAACCGGTGGCGGCGCAGGTGGTGTAGATGGACAGGGCCCGGTTGCGCTGCGGGCCCTCCTTGAACGTGGTGGTGATGATCGAAAGACCGGCGGGAGCGGTGAACGCGGCGCTCAGGCCCTTGATGAACCGGCTGGCGATCAGCAGCGGGCCGGAGTCCACGAGGCCGCCGAGCAGCGACGCGAGGGCGAAGACCGCGAGGGCGATCAGGAAGACGCGGCGGCGGCCCAGGAGGTCGGCCGCACGGCCGCCGAGCAGCAGCAGACCGCCGTACCCGAGGATGTAGCCGCTGACGATCCACTGGAGCGTGGCGGTCGACAGGCCGAGGTCGCCGGCGATGGACGGCAGGGCGACGCCGACCATGGAGACGTCGAGGGCGTCGAGGAACATCGCGGCGCACAGCACCAGCAGGGTGCCCCACAGGCGGGGGCTCCAGCGGTCTTCCGTGGCCGAACCCACGGTGGGGGAGGGGACGTTGAGCGGAGAGGTCATGCGCAGCACACTACATGCGCATGCATTGAATGCAAATGCATTTAATTCCGATGCAACAAACGGTGTCCTCCCTGCTAACGTGGGTGCATGGCTGCGACGAAGTCCGAGCGCGCGCTCGTGGAACAATGGCGCGACGTGCTCGCCCTGCACGCCCGCACGACGTGCGAACTGGACCGCGCGCTGCATCCCCACGGACTCGGCGCCAGCGACTTCGAGGTGCTCGACGTGCTCGCCGAAGGGGCTCCGGAGGACGGCGGCGCCGCCTACCGGGTCCAGGAGCTCGCCTCCCGGGTGCACCTCAGTCAGAGCGCCCTGTCGCGGCTGGTCGCGCGGCTGGAGAAGGACGGGCTCGTGGCCCGCGGTATGTGCAGCGAGGACCGGCGCGGAGTCCGGGTGCTCCTGACCGAAGAGGGCCGCGCACGCCACGCCGAAGTGCTGCCCCTCCAGCGTGCCGTGCTGAGCCGGATGCTCGCCGCGCGGTCCTGAGTCGTGTTTCGAAAGTCCCGCCCGGCCCTCGGCGCCCCACACGTGACGGGGGCGCCGACGAGGGGCGCCCGCGCCCCCGCGACTACCACGTGACCGCGGACGTCTCCCGCCAGAGCCGTGCCAGGCGCTCGTCGCCCGACACCGAGACGGCCGTGCCCGGGGTGCCGTCGGGCAGCCGGTTCCAGAGCGTCATGTAGAGCGCCGCCGCCGGGCCGCTCACCTCGCAGTCCGCGGGCCCCTCGCCGGACCGCTCGACCCGCGGCGCCCGGTCGGACAGTCGAAGGGTCCACACGTCACCGGTGTCGGTCGCCCGTACGCGCAGGACCGACGGCTCCGGCGTACGCACCCGGCTCTTCTCCCGGGCGTGGAAGCCGCACAGCAGCTCGTCGATCCCGTCGGCGGCGAACGGCGGCGCCACCTCCGCCACCGGCCCGGCCGCCGCGGACTGCGCGTCCACCCGGTGCACGGTGGTCTCGTGCGCCTGGCGCCGCGCCCAGAACGCCCGCGGTGAGGGCGCGGGCAGGAACGTCCAGCACTCCAGCGCGTCGTCGGCCCCGGTCAGCGCGGCGACCAGCAGCCCGTGCCCCTCCCGGAACCAGGCGAGCAGTTCCGCCCCGTCCAGGCCGGGCGGATCCTCGGCCGGGTGGTACGAGGCGTGCCCCTCGGCGACGAAGGCGGTGGCCCAGCGGTGCACCATGCCGGTGTGCCGCAGCAGGTCGCGCACCCGCCAGTCGGGACAGGTCGGTACCGGCGCGTCCGGCCCCGCCGCCTCGGCCGCGTCGGCGAGCAACCGGCCTTCCTCCGCGAGGGACTTGATGTGCTCCATGATCTCCATGTCGCGATTCTGCCAGCGGCCCCGCCGGGCGCGTCGGCGGCCGTGCGTCACTCGGAGCGCGCCGCCGTCGCCCCGCGCGCCGCGTACCCGATCAGTGCCGCGCCGCCGGCCAGCACCGCCACGGTCGTCAGCGCGACCGGGAGCGAGAACCAGTCGGCCAGGAACCCGATCGCGGGCGGCCCCAGCAGCATCCCCCCGTACCCCAGGGTGGAGGCCGCGGCCACACCGCCGGGCCCCGCGACCGCGCCCGCCCGGGCGACGGCCACCGGGAAGATGTTCGCCAGGCCCAGCCCCGTCACGGCGAAGCCGAGCAGCGCGAGCCACACCGTCGGGGCCAGGGAGCCCAGCAGCATGCCGGCCGCCGCGGTCGCCCCGCCCGCCACCAGGGTGCGGGTCTGGCCGAGCCGCTCCAGCATCGCCGTACCGGACAACCGCCCGGCGGTCATGGCGAGGGCGAACATCGAGTAACCGGCCGCCGCCACGCCGGGGTGGGCGTGCAGGTCCTGCTCCAGGTGGAGCGCCCCCCAGTCGGCGAGGGCGCCCTCCCCGTACGCGGTGCACAGTGCGATCACGCCGAAGACGGCCACCAGCCGGCGGGACCTGCCGTCGAGCCGGCCCGGCGCGCGCTCGTCGCCGGGCACCGCCTCGGGGACCGTGGGGGAGGGGTACCGCAGGAGTACGGAACCGGCGGCGGCCGTCAGCGCCAGCCCCGCGACCGTGAGGCCGAGCAGGTGCGCCGTGGGCGAGAGGCCGCCCGCGACGAGCCCGCCGAGCCCGGCCCCGACCATGCCGCCGAGGCTGAAGGCGGCGTGGAAGCTGGGCATCACGGGACGCCGGAGCGCGGTCACCAGATCGACGGCGGCGCTGTTCATGGCCACATTGATGCCGCCGTACGCGGTGCCGAAGACCAGGAGCACCAGGCCGAGCGCGAGCGCCGAGTGGGTCAGCGGGGGCAGCGCGATGCTCAGGCTGAGCAGGACGCCCGCCGCGACGGTCACGGGGTGGCTGCCGAAGCGCCGGCACAGGCGGCCGGTCAGCGTCATCGTCACCACCGCGCCGGCCGAGACGCCGAGCAGGGCGAGCCCGAGGTCGCCGGCCGAGGCGCCGGTCTGCTGCTTGATGGCGGGGATGCGGACCACCCAGCCGGCGAACAGGAAACCGTCGAGGGCGAAGAACAGGGTCAGGGCGGTGCGGAGGCGGACCAGGGAACGCGCGGCGGTGTCTCCGCCGGGCCCCCCGGGCAGGGCCGTCCGTAGTTTGTTTAGGTGCGGCACAAACTCAGCATAGGGGTCCGCGCGGGCGCCCTTCAACCACGCCGGCACCGCGCGGTGGCGTGTGCCCCGTCACCCCGCACTCCCGGTTCCGCCCGCGCCGCACCACCGGCAGCACCGCCGGCCCCGGTTCCCCGGCGCGCCCCCGCCCCGGACCCGGAGCCCGGCGGGCTCCGCAGCCGCCGGTCCCGCGCCCGCCCGGGGCGGGACCCGGGGAGCGGGGCGCCGGAACCGGGGATGCCGGCGGCTCAGCCGGTGCGGTCGCCCTTCGGCTTGCCCCGCTGGTCGGGTGTGCCGTGCGGCGGCGGGCTCATGGGCTCCGGCGACGTCGCGGGCGAGACGGGTGAACCGCCCTGGGCGTCGCCGGCCGCCTCGGGCCTGGGCGCGGCCGGGTTGCCGCCGGACAGGGGGGCTCCGGCGTCCAGTTGCCGCTTCCGGGCCGTCAGGACCTGGACGACCATGGCACGGTCGGCGTGCTCGTGCTCGTAGTGCAGCAACTGGTCCAGCTCCGTGACGCCGAGCGACCGGATGCGGTGCTCCAGCGTGCCGACGGTCAGGTCGTCGTAATCGGGCAGCGGAAGTGTTCCTCGGTCGGGGGTCATCCGGATCCTCCCTGTGTCTCGTTGACGGTCCCGTGGACGTGGTCGACGACGCGCCCGTCCAGCGCGGCGCGCACCAGCGCGGCGGCCAGCGCGGGCAGCTCCTCCTTCCGCACCAGACGGGCCAGCGCCTCCGGGTCGGCCGGCAGGCCGAGCCGCTCCGCTCCGTCCAGCGTCTTGTCGTCCAGGTACGGCGACAGCCCGGGCCAGACGCCCTGCACCTCCCGCAGGAAGATGTCCGCGCCGGCCGGGCCGATCCCGGGCGCCTCCTGGAGCAGCGCGCGCAGCTCCGCCACGTCGCCGCCCGCCTTCTCGCGCAGCCGGCGGAGATCGCCGCCGTACGCGTCGAGCACCAGCTCGGCGGCCTCGCCGAGCTGGGTCGACGTCCGCTCGTCGTAACGCCGGTAGCCGCCCTTCCCGAGGGCGTCCACCCGCTGCTGCCACGTGGCGTCGCGCATGTGGCGGGCGTCCCGCATCCCCGCGTCGAACAGGGCACGGGCGGCCGCCACCGCGACGTCCGCCCGGATCCGGGCGCTCAGCAGGTGGGCCAGCACGAGGAGCCGGTACAGCGGCCCGGGGGTGTCCTTGAGGCGGATCCCCGCCCGCTCCGCGTACGTGCGGCCCTCCTCGTCGAGCAGGGCCCGGACGATCGTCCCGCTGTCGGGGCGTGCCATGAGACCTCCAGGAGCTCGGCCGGTGGCGGTCCCGGCCTCGGCGATCCTGCCGCCCGCAGTACCCGTCCACGTCCGGCCGAAACAGCACCGCCGGGCCGGGCGGCCCCCGGGATCATGGGAGACTCGCCCCCATGAACGGCAAGGCGACCACGACCCGATCACGGCTGGACAGGGGCCGCAGCGCGCTCGGGCCCGCACTGGAACTGGTGCATACCGGACGCGCCCCCACTCGAGCGGTCCTCACCGCCGAGCTGGGTGTCACCCGCGCCACCGCAGGAGCCGTCGCCGCCGAACTGGAAGCACTCGGTCTGATCCGCGTCGACTCCCGCCCCGGTGCCGCCGCCGGCTCCCAGGGCCGGCCGTCGCACCGGCTCCTCGTCGACGAGAACGGGCCGGTCGCGCTGGCCGCCCAGATCCACGCCGACGGCTTCCGCGCCGCCCTCGTCGGCCTCGGCGGCCGCATCGTGGCCACGGCACCCGGCTGCGTCACCGTCTCCGCCGACCCCGCCCAGGTCCTCGCGGCCGTCGTCGAGGCGGGCGCCGGACTCCTGCGCGAGAGCGGGCGCCGCTGCGTGGGGGCCGGTCTGGCCGTGCCGTCCGCCGTCGCCGAGCCGGAGGGCACCGCCCTCAATCCGCTGCACCTCGCCTGGCCCGCCGGCGCCCCCGTGCGGGACGTCTTCGCCGGACTGGTCCGGGCGGCCGGCATCGACGGCCCCGCCTTCACCGGCAACGACGTCAACCTCGCCGCCCTGGCCGAGCACCGGCACGGCGCGGGCCGGGGCGCCCAGCATCTGCTGTGCGTCGCCACCGGGCACCGGGGCGTCGGCGGCGCCCTCGTCCTCGACGGGCGCCTCCACACCGGCAGCTCGGGGCTCGCCCTGGAGGTCGGCCACCTCACGGTGAACCCCCAGGGCCGCCCCTGCTACTGCGGGAGCCGTGGCTGCCTCGACGTCGAGGCCGACCCGCTGGCCTTCCTCACGGTCGCCGGACGCACCCCCGGCCCCGAGGTCTCCCTGCTCCAGCAGTGCCGCGACCTGCTGCGCGACCACGCCGACGACGCGGGCGTACGGGCGGCGGCCCAGGAGCTGATCGACCGGCTGGGCCTGGGGCTGGCGGGCCTGGTGAACATCCTGAACCCGGACCGGATCATCCTCGGCGGGCTGCACCGTGAGCTCCTCGCGGCCGACCCCGAACGGCTCCGCGCGGTCGTCGCCGACCGCAGCCTGTGGGGGCGCAGCGGCGGCGTGCCGATCCTGGGCTGCACCCTCGACCACAACAGCCTCGCGGGCGCGGCCGAGCTGGCCTGGCAGCCGGTCCTGGACGACCCCCTCGCCGCCCTGGGCCGCCCCGCCGCGTGAACCGCCGCCCCGGCGACCGGGGAACGTGACGCCGCTCCCGGTGCGCCGCCGGTCCGGCCCGCCGGCCCCGTCACGCGTGCGGGGCGTGCGTGCGGCTCGTGCCCGCCCACCGCTTCCGGCAACCGCCGCGGTGACGGGTTCACCAGGCCGTCCTGGCGACGCGCACGGTCGGCACCGCGCTTGGAGCCGCAGCTTCCCGCGGTACGGGCGGCCGGGCCGCCGGTGCACGACCACGTCCCCGCGGTCCTCGCCCCATGACCTTCCCCCTCCGCCGGCGCGAGAGTACTCCGCCGGTCGTACCCGGGCTGTCGCCGGCCGTACGACGACGGGACCACCCCCGCGGGGGCAGTCTCGAACACGTCGCGGACCGCGACCACGTACACCGAGGAGATGATCGGGATGACCGGCATGACCACGCTCGCCCACGACGGGCCCGGCCCGTGGGCCCTCTTCTTCCCGCTGTTCTGGGCCGCGGTGGTGTTCACCGCGGTCACCCTGCTGCGCCGCGCCCGCCGGTACCGTCACCACGGCCGGAGCGTGCCCGACGAGCAGTCGCCCATCGCCCTGCTCGGCCACCGCTTCGCGGCGGGCGAGATCGACGAGGAGGAGTACTGGCGCCGGCTCTCCGTCCTGGACGAGCAGTTCGGCCGCGCCACGGCGGGCGGGACCGGCCGGCCCGGCAAGGGCTGACCACCGGCCCCGGCGGACCGGTCGGCGGCGGCCCGCCTCCCGGTCAGCCCGCCACGGCCGGCCGGGCGGCGGCCCGTTCGCGGACCGTGTCGGCCGCGTCCGCCATGTCCCCGAAGGGCACCGCACCCGTGAAGGGACCACTGGTGGCGGCCCCGTACACGGGCAGGGGCGGTATCGGCAGGGGGGAGGACGAGGGTGCCGGGAGGGTGAACCAGACGACCTTCCCGGACTCGCCCTGCGGCCTTGCGCCCCAACTCTCGCTGAACGCCTCTATCAAGGCGAGGCCCCGCCCCGAAGTGGCCATGGGGTCGGACCTGTTGACCGCGGGGAGCCGGGGGTCGTGGTCGTGGACGGAGACCGTCAGCCGGTCGAGCATCAGCTCGATCTCGACGGTGCACACCTTGTCGGGCTGGGCGTGCTGGTGAACGTTCGTCAGGAGCTCGGTGACACCGAGCGCGGCCTTCTCGATCAATGCGTCGAGATTCCAGTAGCGCAACTGCGCTGAAACGATTCTGCGGACCTGACCGATCCGCGACGGCAGGGCTTGGAGCTCTACCGTGCACTGCCTGCTTGCCTGGCTGATCACGGCTGCGACTCCCCGAAATAGGTCCGGAAGAAGACGGAGATCGGATCCAGAAGATGGCTGGCTGTTCGGTCCGGCGGGCTGGATCGCAGCGTCACCGCCGGTGCACCCTGGGTAGTGATGTCAGTCCAGCGTGGACCACGGCCGACCGCTCCGCAACTCGCGGCAAGCGGTTACCCCCCGGCCCCTGCCGGTACCTCCGTCACTGCTGTACGTCCTGTCAGTCCTGGCCGGCACCCGCGCGGCGGACGGTCTCCAGCAGGCGGCCGGCCAGCGCCGTCGCCGCCGGACCGTCCGGCCTCCGGTCCCGCTGGCCCATGGTCAGCCGGTACCGCGTACCGTTCAGGGTCGCCACCATGGCGTCCTCGCGCCCCGCGAACCAGGGCCTGCTCGCCCTCACCGCCCGCACCGGTGCGCTGTCGATCACCCGCCCGTAGCTGGTGAGGAGCGCCAGCCTGCCGTCCTTGACCAGGACCTCGCCCGCCCGGGTCAGCGAACGCGGCCACCGCTCGATCCGTACGCCTGTGGCAGTGAAATCAGCCTCGGCCATGCCGTACCCAGCCCCCTTCGCGCAGGTTTATGCCGGTCAGTCTGCACAAGTGGTCGCCTCCGCGCCAGGGCGCGTGGACGGATGCGCCCCCTGCGCCGCGTGCCCGCCGGGAGGTGCGCCCCCCGTACCGCGCGGCCCCGCTCGGTGCGCCCCCCTGACGCGTACCCCCGGCGGGTGCGACCCCCGCCCCGCCCCGGCCGCCGGGGCACCCTGCAAGCGTTCCCTATGGGGGATCAAAGTCATCGTTTGTGCAGGTGAGGGAGGTATGTTCGAGGTGGGGGCAGCCGGACGGGGAACGCGGCCGGACGGAGAACGACGAGGAGCGGCGCGTGAGCACCATCGAGCAAGCAGGACGGACCGGCCGGACGGTCGACGTGGACCACAGCGACCCGGCCTACCGGGAGTGGCTGAAAGAAGCCGTACGCAAGGTGCAGGCCGACGCCAACCGGTCCGCCGACACACACCTGCTGCGCTTCCCGCTGCCCGAGGAGTGGGGCATCGACCTGTACCTCAAGGACGAGTCCACCCACCCGACCGGCAGCCTCAAGCACCGCCTGGCCCGTTCGCTGTTCCTCTACGGGCTGTGCAACGGCTGGATCCGGCCCGGGAAGCCCGTCATCGAGGCGTCCAGCGGCTCGACCGCCGTCTCCGAGGCGTACTTCGCGAACCTCATCGGGGTGCCGTTCATCGCCGTCATGCCGCGCACGACCAGCCCGGAGAAGATCCGGCTGATCGAGATCCACGGCGGCCGGTGCCACTTCGTCGACGACTCGCGGAAGATGTACGAGGAGTCCGCCGCCCTCGCGGCCACCACGGGCGGCCACTACATGGACCAGTTCACCTACGCGGAGCGGGCCACCGACTGGCGCGGCAACAACAACATCGCCGAGTCGATATACCAGCAGCTACGCCTGGAGCGCTATCCGGAACCCGCCTGGATCGTCGCCACGGCCGGTACCGGCGGCACCTCGGCGACCATCGCCCGCTACGTCCACTACATGATGTACGACACCCGCGTCTGCGTCCCCGACCCGGAGAACTCCTGCTTCTTCGAGGGCTGGACCACCGGCAACCCGGACGCCGCCAGCGACTGCGGGTCACGCATCGAGGGCATCGGCCGGCCCCGGATGGAGCCCAGCTTCGTACCCGGCGCCATCGACCGGATGATGAAGGTGCCCGACGCGGCGAGCGTCGCCGCCGTACGCGCCCTGGAGAACGCCATCGGGCGCAAGGCGGGCGGCTCGACCGGGACCGGCCTGTGGAGCGCGCTGAAGATCGTCGCCGAGATGGTGGCCGAGGGCCGCACCGGCAGCGTCGTCACGCTGATCTGCGACCCCGGCGACCGCTACCTCGACAAGTACTACTCCGACGACTGGCTCGCCGGACAGGGCCTGGACATCGCCCCGTACGCCGCCGCCATCGACGCGTTCCTCGGCAGCGGGGTCTGGCCGGACGGACCGTCCGCCGCCTGACGGTGCGTCAGGGAGCCGGGGAGGACGCCAGCCGGCGGTCCAGGTTGCGCATCGCGTCCCGGAAGGAGCGGCCCACACCGGACCGGGCCAGCCGCATCACCAGACGGAACGGCGCGACGCCCTCGGCGGCCATGGTCCACCGCACCCGGGTGCCGGTGCCCCCCGCCGCCGGGGTGAGCAGCCACTCCTCCATCAGGGCCCTTACCCCGGGGGCGTTGGTCTCCTCCACGCGGTAGGCGTAGCGCGCACCGGCGTCCGTCACCAGGATCCGCTCCTGGAAGACCACACCGCCCCGCAGCCGTATCTCCCGGCCGGCGCCCCCGGCGGTCGGCCGGGCCGCGGCGATGGCGGTGAACCAGGAGGGACTGTCGGCGACCTCGTCGGCCAGGGCGCGGTACACCGCCGAGGGCGGCGCGGTCACTTCCGTGTCGAAGACCAGGCGCAGGGGCGCGGACTCGAGGAAGTCGAGCCGCACCGGGCGCAGTCGGCGTGCCATGGACCGTACCTCCAGCAGGCGAAGGGATGGCGTCGCGCCCGTGCGGTGGTGCGCCCGCCCGGAGCGTCCGCCCGCGTCCGGCCGCCCGCTCCGTCCGGCGGGCCGGACGAACGGCGTGCGGACACCCCCCGGCAGGGGGCACCCGCCGGAGCGGGGCCATGGCGGCCGGTGACGGCGGCGAGGACGGGCGTGGTGCGGCACCGCCCGGCGGACGGGGACCACACACGGACACGACCTGGGCCCCACACCATAGCTGGCGGCCCGTCAGTTGTCCGCCAGAAGACCGGACAGGGCCCGCCCGAAGAGCCGCCGCCCCACGAACGCCACCACCGGGTCGCACGCCCGGGGCAGCCCCCGTACACGCACCTCCTCGGTCCACGTCACCCGCACCGCCCCCGGTGCCGTCTCCCGCACCTCGATCTCGGCCCACCCGGCGACCACCCGGCCGCGCTTCTCCAGCCGGCACACACCCGCGCCCGCACCGTCCGGCCCGGGCGGCTCACACCGTACGACCTCCATCGGGTCGTCGAACGCGACCCGCCCCACACCGGTGCGCATGGTGAACCGGCTCCCGGCCCGCACCGGGCCCGGCGTCATCGCCGTGGCACGGGTCAGCGGCACCAGCGCCGCGTGCGCCGGCCAGTCGGTGAGCCGCCGCCACGCCTCGGCGGCGGACATCGGGACGGCACGCGCGATCCGCAACAGGGCCATCCCCGGATCGTAAGCCCCCGGCCCCCGCCCTCCCGGCCGCCGCCCCGCCCGGCGTCAGCCCGCGTCCTCCTCGCCGGCCACGACCAGGCCCGGCAGGTGCTCCGCCATCTCGGCGCGGATGCCGTCCGACAGCCCGCCGTCCGTCACCAGGGCGTCCACCTCGTCCAGCCGCGCGAACGAGCTCAGCCCCACGGTGCCCCACTTGGTGTGGTCCGCCACGACCACCACCCGCCGCGCCGAACGGACGAAACGCCGGTTGGTCTCCGCCTCCGCCAGGTTCGGGGTCGACAGGCCGGCCGCCACGGAGACACCGTGCACGCCCAGGAACAGCACGTCGAAGTGGAGCGAGCGGATCGCCTGGTCGGCCACCGGACCGACCAGCGAGTCCGACGGCGTCCGCACCCCGCCCGTCAGCACCACCGTCGCCGCGCCCGCCCGGGGCGCACCGCCCGAACCGGAGCGCTGGGCGGTGTGGAACACGTCCGCCACCCGCACCGAGTTGGTCACCACCGTCAGGTCCGGCACCTCCAGCAGGTGCTGGGCCAGCGCGTACGTCGTGGTACCCCCCGAGAGGGCGATCGCGCTGCCCGGCGCCGCCATGGCCGCGGCCGCCCGCGCGATGTCCTCCTTGGCGCTCCGCTCCAGCGACGACTTCGCCTCGAACCCCGGCTCGTGGGTGCTCGCCTCGGCCGACGGCACCGCGCCCCCGTGCACCTTCTCGATGACGCCCTGCCGCGCCAGCGCGTCCAGGTCCCGGCGGACCGTCATGTCGGAGACGTTGAGCCGGCGGGTGAGCTCGTTGACCCGCACCCCGCCGCGCCGCCTCACCTCGTCCAGGATCAGGGCACGCCGTTGCTCCGCGAGGAGGTTCTGGTTGTCGCTCACCGCTGGGGCCGGTCCTTCCCTCGTACCACCGCTGGCCAAGGGTCATCATCCTGCCACGGCCCCTCCGGCGACGGACCGGGGGAGATTCCGTGAGAACCCTGCCTTTCCGGCCCCCCTTCCACGATCCTGGTCACGTCCGGTCACGACCGGTCACCCGCCACCCCACGCGAACCCCACCCGAGAGGGGAGCCCGCTCGTGCCCCCTGCCACTGAGGAGCCCACGCGCCCCGGCGCCGCGCTGGAACTGCTGGTCCACGGCGTCGGCGGCACCACACCCGAGCTGATGCTCGACGACCCCCGGACCGTACGGATCACCGGAGACGGGACCGCGGCGATCCACCGGCGCACCGCCGACCAGTACGCGGAACGCGAACCGGAGCGGTTCGCCGACGGCCGGCCCGTCCCCGAGGCGTACTGCTGGTGCAACCTCACCTCCGGCAACGGATCGCGCGCCTTATGGCTGCTGCTCCTGCCGTTCATGGTGGTCAACCTCGCCCACTGGATGCGCCCGCCCGCCGAACGGCAGGCCGCCTCCCTCCGGCT
This sequence comes from Streptomyces sp. NPDC016309, assembly GCF_043077235.1. Taxonomy (NCBI): domain Bacteria; kingdom Bacillati; phylum Actinomycetota; class Actinomycetes; order Kitasatosporales; family Streptomycetaceae; genus Streptomyces; species Streptomyces sp. NPDC016309. The sequence continues at coordinate 224,862 of NZ_JBIBSG010000003.1, forward strand.
CTACGGCGTGCTGGTGCGGCTCGTCGCCCTCAGCCTGACCGTGCTGCTCACCGCCGCCGCCTGCGAGGTCGCCCTGGATCTGACGGCCTGGCAGTGCGCCGGGTCCGCCCGCTGCGCCGGGGACCGGTCCTGGCTCGGCTTCCTGTCGGCCGCCCAGGGCGGCTGGTGGTCCCAGCCCGGCCGCCGGCTCGCCCTCGCCGCCCTCGTCCCCACCGCCCTCGTCGGCCTCCTGTGGTACCTGTCCAACCGCACCTGGAGCGCCTACGAGGCCCAGCGCCCGCCTCGGGACGGGCTGGACGGCGACGGCCCGGCCGGCCGGGCGCCGCGGCCCGCCCTGGGCCGGCCCGGCTTCTGGTACGGCCGCCGCCTCGTCGCCCGGCTGCGCGCCGCGCACACCGCCGCCGGGCTGCTCACCGTCGCCGCGGCCGTCGGCGGGGCCGCCGCCCGGTACGACCGGCACGCCTCCGGCGGCGTCCGCGAGGCGCTCGGGCGGACCCTGGAGGTTGCCCTGCTGCTCGGCGGGGCCGTCGTGGTGGCGGTGGTGTGCCGCCGGGGCCGCAGCGAGAAGCGGATCGACAACCGGCTCGACCGCGCCGTCGTCACCTCGCTGCCCGGCGCCTCCGCCGCCCTGCTGCTCCTCGCCGTCCTCTACGCCGCCTGGTCCCGCCCCGCCTGGCGCTCCACCGGCACCCTCCCCGGGGACACCACCTTCAGCGTGATCACCCTCGCCCAGGGGGTCCTCGTCCTGGCGCTCGCCGTCGTGGCGCTGCGCCTGCACCGGCGCGCCCCCCATGCCCGGACGGTGCTGTACGGGCTCGGCGGCCCCGCCGTCGCGATGCTCGCCTGCGCCCTCGGCGGTGTCATGAGCGGCGGCGTCGCCCAGCGCGTCGCCGACTGGCTCGACGGCCCGGCCACCCCCGGCACCGGCGGCAACCCCATCGGGCCGCCCGTGCTGCTGAGCTGGCAGGCCTCCGTCATCCCCGTCCTGCTGCTCCTGCTGCTCGTCCCCGCCGTCGTCCTCGCCGTCCGCACCGCGCTCACCGCCCGCCGCCTCGCGCCCGTGGTGGAGGCCGAGTACGAGGGCGAGCAGCCGGACGCCGTCCGTACCCGGCGCATCGCCGCCACCCGGGCCCGCGCCGCGCTCACCGACGCGGCCCCCGTCCTCGTAGGCATCGTCTCCGGCGCCACGCTGCTGCTGGGCGCCGGTGCCCTCGCCGGCGCCTGGACGAGCGGCACGGTGCCCGGCCGGGCCTTCACCGGCGGCCCCCCGTTCGTGGAGAACGCGGCCGAGGCGGCGCAGGCACTGGGGTCCTGGCTCATCGGCTTCGGCTTCATACTGTTCGTCACCTGGGGCCGCCGCGCCTACAAGGACGCCTCGGCCCGCCGCACCATCGGCATCCTCTGGGACGTCGGGACGTTCTGGCCGCGCGCCGCCCACCCGTTCGCACCGCCCTGCTACGCCGAGCGGGCCGTGCCCGACCTGGCCTGGCGCATGTCGTCGTGGACCGGCCGCACGGGCGGCCGCCTGGTCATCTCCGGCCACTCGCAGGGCAGCGTGCTGGCCGCCGCCGCCGTGTGGCAGCTCCCGGCCGGCACCCGCCGCCGGGTCGCCCTGCTCACCTACGGATCGCCGCTGGAGCGGCTGTACGGGCGCTGGTTCCCCGCCTACTTCGGCCCCGGCCCCCTCGGCGCCCTCCACCGGGAGCTGCACTGCTGGCGCAACCTGTGGCGCCGCACGGACCCGATCGGCGGCCCGGTCAACCTCCCCGCCGAGGGCGACAAACCCGAGGTCGACCACCGGGCGCTGCGCGACCCGGTGGTGTACGGCCGCACCCATGAGCACCCGCTGCCCGAGCCGATCCTGGGCCACGGCGACTACCAGGCCGACCCGGTGTTCGCCAAGGAACGGGCCGTCCTGCTCGACCGGTTGCCGCCCGCGCTGCCGCTCCCGGCCACCCCGCCCGCCCCGGTCGGGGCGCCGCTGCCCGGGCAGCGGGCCGGAGCGGTCCCCGAGGGGCCGGCCGACCCTGGCCCGCCCGGCGAGGGTCAGGGCAGCTCCGGCAGATCCTCCGGGTAGAGCAGGGTCAGGTCGTCGGTGCTCGTCTCGGCGAGCCCGGCGACCCGGCCCGCGTGCCGCTCGACCATCGACTCGAACGTCCGGCGGGCGGTGCGGCCGTTGCCGAACGCGGGCCCCTTGGGCAGTTCGGTGAAGTACTTGAGGAGTGCGTCGGCCGTCCCCGCCGCGAGCCGGTACTCGTGCTCCTCCGCCTGCTGCTCCACGATCCGCAGCAGCTCGTCCGGCACGTAGTCGCTGAAGGTGATCGTCCGTGAGAAACGGGACGCCACACCCGGGTTGACGGTCAGGAACCGCTCCATCTCCTCCGTGTACCCGGCGACGATCACCACGACGGCGTCCCGGTGGTCCTCCATCAGCTTCACCAGCGTGTCGATCGCCTCGCGGCCGAAGTCCCGGCCGGAGTCCTCCGGGGACAGGGCGTACGCCTCGTCGATGAACAGCACCCCGCCGCGCGCCCGGTCGAACGCCTCCTGGGTGCGGATCGCGGTGGAACCGATGTGCTCGCCCACCAGGTCCACCCGGGACACCTCCACCAGGTGGCCGCGCTCCAGCACGCCCAGGGACGCCAGGATCTCGCCGTACAGCCGGGCGACGGTCGTCTTGCCGGTGCCGGGGGAGCCGGTGAAGACCAGGTGGCGGCGGACGGACGCGGCCTTGAGCCCGGCCTCGCGGCGCCTCCTGCCGACCTCGATCATGTTGGTGAGCGTGCGCACCTCGCGCTTGACGCTGTCCAGGCCCACCAGCGCGTCGAGTTCGCCCAGTACGTCGTCGGAGCCGCGCACGGACGGTACGGCGGCCGGCTCCGGCCCGGCGGTGGTTTGCCCCGGCACCCGTACGGCGGCGGCAGGGGAAGGGGCCGGTGCCGGGGCCGGCACGGGAGCGGAGGCGGAGGCCGCCGTACCGAGCAGTCCGCCGGCCGACAGGGGCGCGGACGGCACCGTGCTCGCGGCGGAGGCGGCCAGGACCCCGCTCTCGTCACCGGTGCAGTCCTCCACCACGGGGCCCTCCTCCCCGAACTCGTACCCGGCTCGCGCACACCGCTCCGTACGGCACCGCCGGAGCGTCGTCCGGCAGCCGTCCCGCACATGGAAGCCGTACCCTCCGCTGTCCGTCACCCGGCAGCCGTGGAACGTGCCGCGGCCCTCCGCCGACACGTAGAACCCGGCCTCCGCGGGGGAGGTGACCGTGCACCGCTCGATCGCCGGGTCGGCACCCTTGGTGACGATCACCCCGGTCTGCACGGAGTCGATGGTGCACCCGTTCAGGGTGCCGCCGCTGCCGTGGTCGCGGAACCAGGCCCCCGTGGAGGCCTCCCGGATACGGCAGTCGTCGAGCTGGGCGGTGGCGCCGTCGCTGACCGACACGGCGGTGTTGCGCACCTGGGACAGGTCGCTGTCGACGACGTCGGCGCGCGACCCCCGGTCCAGGACGAACAGCGCGTCCGGCACGTCGTGGACGCGGCACGCGTCGAGCACGGCCGTCGCGCCGTCGCTGACCCAGACCGCCGGGTAGTCACCGGTGCTGTCGTGGATCTCGCACTGGTTGGCGTCCACCCGTGTGCCGGGGTCCCACACGGACAGGCCGTTGCGGCCGAACCGCCGTACCGTCGACCGGGTCAGCGTCAGCACGGAACGGGACCGGAGGTCGACCGCGTTCTCCGGCACGTCGTGGATGTCGCAGTCGGAGAGGGTCAGCACCGCGTCCGTGTCGAGGGTGATCCCGTCGGCCGTGGTCCGGTGCACGGACGAGTCGGTGAGGTGGGCCGCCGCCCTGGACGTGACCTGGACGCCGCTGCCCTTGATCTCGTACACCTCGCAGCCGATGGCCTCCAGGCCGCTGCCCTCGCCCGTCACCGACAGCCCGGCGCCCGAGGCGTGGTGGACCCGGCACCGCTCCAGCCGGGGATGCGCCCCACCGCGCACCGAGACGCCCGACTGGCCCGCCGAGACCACCTCGCACTCCTCGAACACCCCGCCCGCGCCGTCGAGTATGCCGATCCCGACGCCCGCCGGGTTGTCGACCGTGCAGCGCCGCACGGTGGGCCGCGCCGCGCCCCGGACCTCCACCCCGGCCGCCGAGCGGGTCACGATCCGCAGGTCCAGCAGCTCCGGCGTGCCGTCCTCGACGAGCAGCGCCGGCGCCGAGGTGTCCTGCCCCTCGACGTGCAGGTCCCGCACGGTCGCCGAGGCGCGCACGGTCAGCGGCACCCCGTCGGCGGGGGCGATCCGCACCGGGCCCACCGCGCCCTCCGCGCCGCGCAGGGTGACGGCGCGCTGGACGACCAGGTTCTCCCGGTACGTGCCGGGGGAGATGGTCAGGACATCACCGTCACCGGCGGCCTCCAGGGCCGCCGCGAGGGAGGCGTACTCGCCCGTGCGGCGCCGCCACCGCGATGTGCCGGTGTGCGTCACCTGGACCGTGCCCTGTGCCATGGTGCTGCCTTGCCCCCACCTCGTGCGCCGCGCGTCTTCCCGGACGATCGCACCACCGTAGCGCGCGCGGCGGGGGCGGGTTGACCGGTCGGCCGACCCGCTGGCGACGGCGGGTCAACCGCCCGCCCCCGTCCGGCCCCAGTCCGGGCCCGACCGTGCCCACGCCCGGTCCAGCCGCTCGTACCGCCGTCGGACCAGCCCCCGAACGACTGTCCGCCGGACGGCCTCGACGAGCCCGGCCGTCAGCAGCATGGTGCCGATGCCGGCCAGGACGGCGTGGTCGCGGGCGGTGGCCGCGGTCAGCGGGCGGTCGACCGGCCGGCCCCGGTCGTCGGTCCAGATCCGGAAGGTGTCGCCCGGCGCGGCGCCGGCCGGCGAGGTGGTCAGGGTCCCGGTGCGCCGGGTGCCGTCGGGCGCGGTCCACTGGGCCGCCACCGGCCGGCGGGGGCGGTGGTCGCCCGCCGGCCCGGCGTCCCGCGCCCGGGTGCCCCCGGCGGGGTCCAGCACCCGGGCGGTAACGGGATGCCGTTGTTCCTGCTGGAGCCGCGCCGACTGCTGGAGCGAGGCGTTGGTCAGGGCGCCGGCGACCCAGCCGGTGGCCGGGGCGGCGAGGCAGATCAGCAGCAGGGCGGCGAGCGCCACCCACGCCTCGGTGAGATCGGTGGCCCGGCACAGGGGATTGTGCCGCCAGCGCCAGAGCCCGACGACCGCACGCACGGGTCCGCACCCCCTTCGTGTCCGTCAACGCGTGTGCCGGGCTCCCGGGTTCCCGCCCCGGCACGGCCTATGCGGCGCGGGGGCGGGGGCGGGGCGCTGCGACGGTCTCACGGGGCCGGTGGCGCGACGTCCGCACGGGCACGGCGGCGCGACGGCGTCACGGGCGCGGCGGCCTCACGGGCGCGGCGGACGGATCACGCGGAGGGCCGGACGGACGGCTGGGCGGACGACCGGGCGGAGGAGGGCCGCCGGTCGAGGATCCTCACGGGGTCGCCCACCCGGATGGCGCCGGTCCCCTCGGGGACCAGGTTCTGGCCGAAGACCATCTTCTTGCCGATGAGGCGGTGCCGGGCCAGCGTGCGCAGCGGCTCCCTGCCGCGCCGTGCCGTCGCCTGGTCGGTGGTCGTCACGACGCAGCGGGCGCACGGCTTGGCGACGCGGAAGGTGACCTCGCCGATCGCGAGGCGGCCCCAGTGGTCCTCGTCCCAGGGGTCGGTGCCCTCGACGACCACGGTGGGCCGGAACCGGTCCATGGGCAGCGGGCCCTCGTCGGGGTGGTCGCCCCGGGCGATGAGGGAGTTGAGGGCGTCCAGCGAGGAGACGGAGGTGACGAGCAGGGGGTAGCCGTCGGCGAAGTTGACGGTCTCGCCGGGCAGCGCGTGAACCGGGTCGATGGGGCGGCGGCGGGCCGGGTCGTCCAGGTGCACCAGGCGTACGGCCTCGCCCAGATAGGCGCTGAACCATGCGTCCGCTGCCTCCCCGGCGGGCACCGCCTCCACCGTGGTGCCGAAGATCTCCGCCGGTACGGTCGCGGCGGGCTCCGGCACGGTGACGGTCAGCGGCTCCGTGCCCGGCGCGGACAGCCGGAGCCCGCCGTCCTGCGACTGTTCGGCGAACGCCAACGCCAGCCGCGCGTGCTGGCGTTGGGTGACCACCTTCGCCGTGGTGTCGATCAGCATCCAGCGGCGGTCCCCGGCGAGCCCCCATGGCTCGACCGCCGCGGTGACGGGTGAGGACCCGCCGAGGGACTTGACCGGACGGATGTGCAGCGCTTGCAGGACAGGAGTCGGCATGGCCTCATCCTGCCAGCACCGATGACGTCCCTCGGACCGGCCGAAGCGGCCCGGTCAGTACCCTCCGCCCTGGTAGGGACGGTTGTAGGGGTCGTCGTAAGGCGACGGCGTGGGCACCGGCCGGGGCGCCGCCGGGCGCATCGCCTCGTACCCGGCCGGGACCGGCCGCTGCTGCTGGGGCTGCGGCCCCGGGTAGCCGTAGCCGCCGCGGGGAGCGGTCGGCTGCTGCGGGATGTACGGCGCCGGCATGTGCTGCAACGGGGCGGGCTGCGGCGCCGCCTGCTGGGGATAGCCGTACGCCCCGCCGCCGTAGGACGGCATGGGCTGGGAGGGGGCGGCCGGAAGGGCGGGGAGGGCCGCGGGCAGCGCCGGCAGGTAGGAGTTGCCGGTGTCGTAGGCGGCGGGCACTCGGATCGGCGCGATCTGAGGCGTGCCCCGTTCCGCGACGAGGGAGTCGTAGATCGGGGTGTCCGGGAACGACGGCGCGTTGTAGTAAGCGCCGCCGTAGGAACGGGGGGAGGTCATGGCACATAAGGTAAGCCCACGATGTGCCGTATGGGGAGGCCGATAAGCAGGTTCTTTTACGCGGTGTGAGTGGCAGCGGATCGCCAATACGAGCGAACCTGGGAAAAACGGTCACGGTCCGTGTAAAGGCCAGGCTGATGGGGGGTTACCGGCAGGTCGGTCGCGCATCGCGGAAGGCCGGCAAGGTGGCCCGTACAGAAATCCCCGCATGATCGCCGGACGTCCGTTCCGCATGTCCATGCTTAAAATGGATCACTCATCACCAGGGAAATTGGACCGGGCTTACGGACCGGCGCTACTCCGCGTGCCGGGAAAGGTGCGCAGCGGCGCCGACTCCGGCTTTACGTCCCCGTCCTGACGTCCCGTCACCCCTCGCCGGCACTCCTGGCCCACGGGGCCGCCCCGGGACGCGGGTAGGTCCGGCCCTTCCACGTGGCCCCGCGGCCCCGGTGGTGCAGCACCGCCGAATCGACCGTCATGCACAGATAGAGGGACGCCGTCACCGGCAGCAGGAGCGCCTGCCACAGCGACTGCCGGTAGTAGCGCAGCATCGGGACGTACGACCCCGCCATGATCGCCCACGCCACCGCGCCCAGCGCACCGGCCGCCGCGTCACCCGCGAACAGCCCCGCACCCACCGCGGCGGGCGGCGCCAGGTAGACCACCGCCAGCCCCGCCACCGTCCCGGCCAGCACCACCGGGCTGTGCCACAACTGGGCGTACGCGCTGCGCGCCACCATCCGCCACAGGTCCGCCAGCCGCGGATACGGGCGCACGCTGTCCACCCGGTCGGCCAGCCCCAGCCAGATCCGGCCGCCGGCCCGCCGTACCTCCCGGGCCATCGACACGTCGTCGATCACCGCCTGACGGATCGACTCCGGCAGGCGCGCCCGCACCGCCGTGTCCGTGCGCAGCAGCACGCACCCGCCCGCGGCCGCCGCCGTCCGCGCCCCCGCCCGGTTCACGCGGCGGAACGGATAGAGCTGGGCGAAGAAGTAGACGAACGCCGGAACGATCAGCCGCTCCCAGCCTGTCACCACCCGCAGCCGCGCCATCTGCGACACCAGGTCGAGGCCGTTCGTGGTGGCCGCCGCGACCAGCTCGCGCAGGCTGTCCGGCTCGTGTGCGATGTCCGCGTCCGTCAGCAGCAGGAACTCCGGGCCGCCCGCGCCGGCCGGTGCCCCCGCCGGACCGGCCGCCGCCCCGCCACGCGCGCGTGCCAGGGCGATCCCGTGCCGCAGCGCCCACAGTTTGCCGGTCCAGCCCGGCTCGGGCGGACCGGGCGACGTCACCGTCAGCGGGGGCCCGCCGCACCGCACGGCCAGGGCGCGGGCCACGTCCCCCGTACCGTCAGCACTGCCGTCGTCCACCAGGAAGATCTCCAGCGGGCCCGGATAGTCCTGGGCCAGCAGCGACGGCAGGGCCAGCGGCAGCACCTCCGCCTCGTCCCTGGCCGGCACCACCACGGCGACCGACGGCCACCGGTCCGGGTCGGCGCGGCGCGGCAGCCGCTGGTCGGTGCGCCAGAAGAAGCCCTGCCCCAGCAGCAGCCACGCCCAGGCGGCCACCGACCCCAGGGCGATCCACGCAATGGTGCTCATTCGCCGCAGTCTGCCCCACAACGGCCGGAGCGCAAGGGTGTCGGCTAGGGTGACCGGGTGAAGATCGCGCTCATGGACTCCGGAATCGGCCTGCTGGCGGCGGCCGCCGCGGTGCGTCGGCTGCGGCCGGACGCGGCTCTCGTCCTCTCCTCCGACCCCGACGGCATGCCCTGGGGCCCGCGCACGGTGGACGACCTCACCACCCGCGCCCTCGCCGTGGCCCGGGCGGCGGCGGCGCACCGGCCCGACGCGCTCGTCGTGGCGTGCAACACCGCCTCCGTCCACACCCTGCCGGCCCTCCGCGCCGCGCTGGAACCCGCGATCCCGGTGATCGGGACCGTCCCGGCGATCAAGCCGGCCGCGGCCGGCGGCGGACCCGTCGCCATCTGGGCCACCCCCCTCACCACCGGCAGCCCCTACCAGCGCAACCTCATCAGGGACTTCGCGGGCTCGGTCCGGGTCACCGAGGTGCCCTGCCCCGGCCTCGCGGACGCGGTCCAGTACGCCGACGAGGAGGCCATCGACCGGGCCGTCGCCGCGGCCGCCGCGCTCACCCCCGACGACGTCACCTCCGTCGTCCTGGGCTGCACCCACTACGAGCTGGTCGCCGAACGCATCCGCGCGGCCCTCCGGCCCGCCGGACACCCGCCCCTGGAGCTGTACGGCTCGGCGGACGCGGTCGCCGCCCAGGCCCTGCGCCGCGCCGGCGCCCTCCCCGCGCCCGACGCGACCCCCGGCACCGACCTCACGGTGCTGCTCAGCGGCCGCGAGGCGGAGCTGCCCGCCGCGGCCCTCGCCTACGCGGAGGGCCGCCTCCTCCGGGCGGCCGCGCCCACCACCCGCTGAGGCGCCCGGGCCGCTCGTCCGGACGGCCCCCGACGACGGGGCGCGGTGGCGGAACGTGCGTACGCTGCTACGCATGAGGGACCACTCCCGCGACGAGCCGCTCCCCCCTGGTCCGGACCCGGCGCCGGAGCCCGCCCCCGCTTCCGCGGTCGGCCCCGGCCCCGGTTCGGCCCCCGCCGCCGGCGGCCCCGGCCTGGTGGCGACGGCGGCGCCGGTGCCCGACGTCTGGACCGGACGGGCCACCAACCGCGCCCAGTGGGCGCTCGCCGCGGCGGGCGCGGCCTGCGTGGCCCTCGGCGTCGCCCTGGGCGTCGAACTGTCGTGGGCCTCCGGCACGGCCGCCCTGCTGATGGCGGTGGTCGGCTGTGTCGCGGCGGGGCTGCTGGTCCTGTTCGGGACGCTCGCCTTCGTCCACGTCGAGATCACGGTGGACCTGCACGCCCTCGACGTGCGCTGCGGCCACCTGGGCCTGCCGCGCCGGCGCATCCCGCTGGACACCGTGGCGGGCGCCGAGTTCATCCCCTCGGTCACACCGTGCCAGTGGGGCGGGTGGGGTTACCGGTGGCTGCCGGACAAGGGCACGGCGGTGGTCGTCCGCCGGGGAGAGGGCCTCGTCCTGACCCTGAGCGACGGGCGGACCTTCACGGTCACGGTGGACGACGCGGAAACCGCCGTCCACGTCATCCGCCACCGCCTCCGGCTCCGCCACCGCCACCGCCCGGCCCCGACGGGCCACCCCGCCCCGGGCCCCGGTACCACCCCCGTCCCCGGCCCCCCACCGCCCCCGGGCCCACCCTGACGCCGCGGACCGCGGCGTGTGCCCCCACCGCACCGCCGTCCCCTCGGCCTTCTCCTCCGCCTCCTGCGCTCCCTCCGCCCCCCCGCGCCCCCTCCACCTCCTGCGCCCCTCCGCCTCCTGCGCTCCCTAGGCCTCCTGCGCCCCTCCGCCTCCTGCGCTCCCTAGGCCTCCTGCGCCCCTCCGCCTCCTGCGCTCCCTAGGCCTCCTGCGCCCCTCCGCCTCCGGCCGCACCGGGCCGCCCCGCCGCCCGCCGCAGCCCGGGCCGGGCCGGGGCGGCGGCGTCGTGCTCGTGGAGCGCGCTGGGGTTCGCACAGGTGGTCGCCGTAGACTCCGCACGTGAGCGCCACCATGACCACCGTCGATGTCCCTCCCCCCGCCCCCGATGAGCGGCGGGGCCGGTTGCCGCGGCGGTTCGTGAGGCCGGCGGCCGCGGTCCTGGCCGGGGTCCTGCTGTTCCTGAGCTTCCCGCCGCGCCCCCTGTGGTGGCTGGCCCTGCCCGGGTTCGCGCTCCTCGGGTGGACGCTGCGGGGCCGGCGCCTGCGGGCCGGCTTCGGCCTGGGGTACCTCGCCGGGCTCGGCTTCCTCCTGCCCCTCCTGGTATGGACCGGCGAGGAGGTCGGGGCCGGGCCGTGGCTGGCGCTCGTCGCCGCCGAATCGCTCCTCGTCGCCGCCACGTGCCTGCTCGTCGCCGCCGTGTCGCGGCTCCCCGCGTGGCCGGTGTTCGCCGCCGCCGCGTGGATCACGGGCGAGGCGGTACGCGCCCGCGTGCCCTTCGGCGGCTTCCCCTGGGGCAAGATCGCCTTCGGCCAGGCGGACGGCCTCTTCCTACCGCTCGCCGCGGTGGGCGGTACGCCCGTCCTCGGCTTCGCCGTCGCCCTGTGCGGCTTCGGCCTCCACGAGGCGGTACGGGTCCTCCGCGCGTACCGGAGGACCGGCGCCCTCCCGCGCGGCCCCCTCGCCGCCGCCGCCCTGTCCCTCCTCGTACCGGTCACCGCCGCCCTCGCCGCCCGGCCGCTGGTGTCGGACACCGCCGAGGCCGGCACCGCGACCGTCGCCGCGATCCAGGGCAACGTGCCGCGTCTCGGCCTGGACTTCAACGACCAGCGCCGGGCCGTCCTCGACAACCACGCTCGCCGCACCGAGCGACTGGCCGCCGACGTCGCGGCGGGCCGGGCGCCCCGGCCGGACTTCGTCCTGTGGCCGGAGAACTCCTCCGACCTGGACCCCTACCGCAACGACGACGCCCGGATGGTCATCGACCGGGCGGTCACCGCCATCGGCGTACCGACCGTCGTCGGGGCCGTCCTCACCCCCGAGACCGGGCCCCTCCGCAACACCCTGATCCAGTGGGACCCGCGGCGCGGGCCGGTCGCGACGTACGACAAGCGGCACGTCCAGCCCTTCGGCGAGTACATCCCGATGCGGTCCTTCGTGCGGATCTTCAACAAGGACGTGGACCGGGTCAGCCGTGACTTCGGCCCCGGCACCGAGGTCGGCGTCTTCGACCTCGCCGGCACCAAGGTCGGTCTCGCCACCTGCTACGAGGCGGCCTTCGACTGGGCGGTGCGGGACACCGTCACGCACGGCGCGCGCCTCATCTCCGTACCCAGCAACAACGCCACCTTCGGCCGCAGCGAGATGACCTACCAGCAGCTCGCCATGTCCCGGGTGCGGGCCGTCGAGCACAGCCGTTCCGTCGTCGTGCCCGTCACCAGCGGCGTCAGCGCGATCATCCGCCCGGACGGCACCATCGTCCGGGAGAGCCGTATGTTCACCCCGGACGCCCTGGTCGCCGAGGTGCCGCTGCGGTCCTCCCTGACGCCCGCGACCCGCATGGGCACGCTCCCCGAGGCGCTCCTGGTCCTGCTCGCCGCCGCCGGTCTCGGCCGGGTGGCGTACGGGGCCGCACGCCGCCGGAGCTCCGCCACCGACCGGGGACGGGTCCATGGCAACTCCTGACTTCATCCGGACTCTGCGGGCCACCGCCGGACAACAGCTCCTGTTCCTGCCGGCCGTCACCGCCGTCGTCCTGGACGACGAGGGCCGGGTGCTGCTGGCCCGGCGCGTCGACAACGGCCGCTGGTCGCTGATCGGCGGGATCGCGGAGCCGGGGGAGCAGCCGGCCGTGACCGTGGTGCGCGAGGTGTACGAGGAGACGGCCGTCGAGTGCGTCGTCGAACGCGTCGTCCTGGTGGAGACGCTGCCGCCGGTGACCTACCCCAACGGCGACCGGTGCCAGTTCATGGACACCAGCTTCCGCTGCCGGGCCGTGGGCGGGGAGGCGCGCGTCAACGACGACGAGTCGCTGGAGGTGGGCTGGTTCCCCCTGGACGCGCTGCCGCCGCTGCGCGCCGGAGAGCTGTTCCGGATCGAGCGGGCCCTCACCGACGCCCCCACATGGTTCGCCACCACGGCCGACTGAACCCAACTATGGGCGCGGACCACATCGGTCGGGCCGCCGGTCCTCCATAGGGTGCCAGGCATGACCGCACCCCACACCGTCACCACCCTCGACCTCGGCGGCCGCACCGCGCTCGTCACCGGCGCGGCGAGCGGCATCGGCCGGGCCTGCGCCCTGCGCCTGGCCGCCGCCGGGGCGAAGGTCCGGGCCGCCGACCGGGACGCCCCGGGCCTCGAAGCCCTGGCCGACGCGGCGCCCACGACGGGCGGGCCGGTCGAACCCCACCTGGTGGACCTGACCGACCTCGACGCGGCCGAGCGCCTGGCGGCGGGCACCGACATCCTCGTCAACAACGCCGGACTGCAACTGGTCCGCCCCATCGAGGAATTCCCCCCGGACGTCTTCCACACCGTCCTCACCGTGATGCTGGAAGCGCCCTTCCGCCTGATCAGGGGCGCGCTGCCGCACATGTACGCGCAAGGGTGGGGCCGTATCGTCAACCTCTCCTCCGTCCACGGGCTGCGCGCCTCCCCCTACAAGTCCGCCTATGTGGCCGCCAAACACGGCCTGGAAGGACTCTCCAAGACGGCCGCCCTCGAAGGCGCGCCCCACGGCGTCACCTCCAACTGTGTGAACCCCGGCTACGTCCGCACCCCACTGGTCGAGGCCCAGGTCGCCGACCAGGCGCGGGCACACGGCATCCCGCCCGAGCGGGTCCTCACCGAGGTCATGCTCAAGGACTCGGCGCTCAAGCGGCTCGTCGAACCCGAGGAGGTCGCCGAGGCCGTCGCCTACCTCTGCTCCCCGCCCGCCTCGTTCATCACCGGCACCTCCCTCGTCCTCGACGGCGGCTGGACCGCGCACTGACCGGGCCGCCGGCCGTCCACAGGGCTGGTGCGACCACCCGTACGACAGGTATCCCTGTGACCATGTCCGAAGAACAGCCGCGTGAGCCGGAGCCCGGCGCCGACCCGGCCGTCTACCTGGGGCTCCTCGCGCGCGGGGCGGCCGCCGAGGCGTACGACCGGCCCGTGCTGCTCGCCCGCGCCGACGGCGCCGGTCCGGCCGCGCTCGCCGCGCTCGAAGGGGCCAAGCGGCTCGCCCTGCGCGTCCGGGCCGAGCTGGAGGGGCGGCGGCGCCGCGAGGCCGAGCTGTCCGCGCTCTTCGAGACCGCGCACGACCTCGCGGGGCTCCGCGATCTCGACGCGGTCCTGCGCGCCATCGTGCAGCGCGCGCGGTCGCTGCTGGGCACCGAGGTCGCCTACCTGAGCCTGCACGACCCGGTCGCCGGTGACACCTACATGCGGGTCACCGAGGGCTCGGTGTCGGCCCGCTTCCAGCAACTGCGGCTCGGCATGGGGGAGGGCCTCGGCGGCCTCGTCGCCCAGACCGCCCGGCCGTACGTCACGGAGAGCTACTTCGACGACGAGCGGTTCCTGCACACCCGGGCGATCGACTCCGGCGTACGGGACGAGGGCCTGGTGGCGATCCTGGGCGTCCCGCTCACCCTGGGCAGCCAGGTGATCGGCGTGCTCTTCGCCGCCGACCGGCGCGCCCGGGTCTTCGAGCGCGAACAGGTCGCGCTGCTCGGCTCGTTCGCCGCGCACGCGGCCGTCGCGATCGACACCGCCAACCTGCTGGCGGAGACCCGGTCGGCACTGGCCGAGCTGGAGCGGGCCAACGGCATCATCCGCGCCCACAGCGGTGTCATCGAACGCGCCTCGGAGGTCCACGACCGGCTGACCGAGCTGGTGCTCCGGGGCGGTGGCGTCCACGACGTGGCGGCGGCCGTGGCCGAAGTCCTCGACGGGGCGGTCGAGTTCACCGAGGGGCCGCTGCCCGCCGAGTGCGTCGACGGTCACGCGACCCGGCGCGGCGACGACTGGGTGGCGGCCGTGTCGGCCGGCGGCGAGGCCCTCGGTGCCCTGGTGCTGCGCGGCCACCCCGACCTGGACCCGGTCGACCAGCGGACCCTGGAGCGGGCGGCGATGGTCACCTCCCTGCTGCTCCTCGCCCGCCGCTCCGCCGGGGAGGCCGAACAGCGGGTGCGCGGGGAATTGCTGGACGACCTGCTCGACGCGCCCGAGCGTGACCGGCGCCTGCTCAGGGAGCGTGCCGCGCGCCTCCGCACCGACCTGGACGCTCCGCACGTGGTGCTGGCGGCCCGTATTGACCGGCCCGCCCCGCCCACGGACCCGCACGCCCCCGTCCGGGAGGGCACTGCCCGCGAGGGCGCCGGCCGGGAGGGCGCCGAGCGGGACGGCGCCGACCGGCAGCGCCTGTGGTCGGCCGCCTCGCACCTGGCCGCCACCCGCCACGGCCTCGCCTCCGCGCGCGACGGCGGCACCGTGCTGCTGCTTCCGCTGGGGCCGGGCGACTGCGCGGCCGACCTCGCCCGGCAGACCGCCAAGCACCTGGGCGGCACCCTCCGCGAGCCGGTCACCGTCGGCGCCTCCTCCCCGGTCGACGCGCCCGCCACCCGCCCGGGCGCCATCGCCCCGGCGTACGAGGAGGCGCGCCGCTGCCTGGAGGCGCTGCGCCTGCTGGGCCGTTCCGGCGAGGGCGCGGCCGCCTCGGACCTGGGCTTCCTGGGGCTGCTGCTGGCCGACACCCGGGACATCACCGGCTTCGTGACGCGCACCATCGGCGAGGTCGTCGCCTACGACCGGAGCCGGGGCACCGACCTGGTGCGGACGCTGGACGCGTACTTCGCCAGCGGGATGAGCCCGGTCCGTACGAAGGACGAACTCCACGTCCACGTCAACACGGTGGCACAGCGGCTGGAGCGCATAGGCCGGCTCCTGGGCCCGGACTGGCAGTCGCCGCCCCGGACCCTGGAGATCCAGCTCGCGCTGCGGCTGTACGCGATGTCCGCCGCCGTCGCACGCTGAAACGGCCGGCCGCCCCGGTGGGCGACCGGCCGTGCTCACGGCCCGTGGGCGCTGCCCGGGGGTTCAGCGTCCCGCGGGCAGCGCCCTGGGCTCAGCGCCCTTGGGCTCAGCGTCCCGCAGGCTCAGCGCCCGTGGGCTCAGCGTCCCGCCACCACCCGTTCGTCCTCCGCCTCGTCGGCGGCCAGGTCCCGGTCGCGGGTCTCCCGGGCGCACGCGAGGGCGACCACGGTGATCAGCGCGGCGGCGATGACGTACAGGGCGATCGGCGTCGCACTGTGGTGCTCGGCGAGCAGCGCGGTCGCGATCAGCGGCGCCGGGGCACCGGCCGCGACGGACGAGAACTGTGCCCCGATGGAAGCGCCCGAGTAGCGCACCCGGGTCGTGAACATCTCGGAGAAGAACGCCGCCTGCGGCGCGTACATCGCCCCGTGCAGCACCAGCCCCACGGTCACGGCGAGCAGCAGACTCCCGAAGCTCCGGGTGTCGACGAGCGCGAAGAACGGGAACATCCAGGCCCCGACACCGACCGCGCCGATCAGATAGACCGGACGGCGCCCGATCCGGTCCGACAGCGCCCCCCACGCCGGGATCACCGCGAAGTGCACGGCGGAGGCGACGAGTACGGCGTTGAGCGCGGTCTGCTTGCTCAGTCCGGTCGACGTCGTCGCGTACACCAGGATGAACGCGGTGATGACGTAGTAGCTGATGTTCTCCGCCATCCGGGCACCCATCGCGATCAGCACGTCACGCCAGTGGTGGCGCAACACGGCGACCAGCGGCATCTTCTCCACCGCCGCCGACTCCGCCTTCCGGGCCTCGGCCCGCGCCAGAGCGGCCTTGAAGACGGGTGACTCGTCGACGGACAGCCGGATCCAGAGCCCGACCACTACCAGCACACCCGACAGCAGGAAGGGAACGCGCCACCCCCACGAGACGAACGCCTCGTCGGACAGCAGGGCCGTCAGCGCGGACAGCACCCCGGTCGCCAGCAACTGCCCCGCCGGCGCCCCGGTCTGCGGCCACGACGCCCAGAACCCGCGCCTTCCCGCGTCCCCGTGCTCCGACACCAGCAGCACGGCTCCGCCCCACTCACCCCCGAGGGCGAAGCCCTGCACCAGCCGCAGCACGGTGAGCAGTACGGGCGCGGCCGTACCGATGGTGGCGTGCGTCGGCAGCAGCCCGATGGCGAAGGTCGCCCCGCCCATCAGCAGCAGGCTCAGCACGAGCAGCCTCTTCCGCCCGAGCCGGTCCCCGAAGTGCCCGAACACCAACGCCCCCAACGGCCGCGCGGCGAACCCGACCGCGTACGTCAGGAAGGACAACAGGGTGCCCACGAGCGGGTCGGACCCGGGGAAGAACAGCTTGTTGAACACCAGCGCGGCGGCTGACCCGTACAGGAAGAAGTCGTACCACTCGATGGTGGTCCCGATGAGACTCGCGGCGACGATGCGCTTCAGCGAGTTCGGGTCTGGTGGAGCGGATGCGGGGGCGGCCATGAACACCACTTCCGGACAGTTGGCGGGGACGTTTCCGTGTCGCCATACCGTAGGAACGTGCAGGTCAGAGGCGTATGTGGTGGGACACCATAGTTCTGTGTGCCGGGATGCGCGCCGCCACCATGGGGGCCCGCGGGCGGTGGCCCTGCCGCTCCGCCGCGGACGGAGCGTCGTCAGCGGGCGAAGGCGTCCACCACGATGTCGGCGAGCAGCGCACCCGCCGTGCCGTCCGGGTCGAGATCGGGGTCGTAGATGGTGACGTTGAACCCGGAACAGAGCGGGGAGGCCAGCAACGGCCTCAGCAGGGCGACGAGTTCGTCGGGCAGCAGTCCGTCGGCGTCGGGGCTGTCCACGGCGGGCATGACGCCCGGGTCCAGGACGTCGGCGTCCAAGTGGACCCAGAAGCCGGACACGTCCGGGCTCGCGAAGGACCGCGCGGTGGCCCGTGCGAGTGCCTCCGCGCCCCACTCGCGCAGGTCGCCGACGGTCACCACGGGGATCTTCAGGGCGGCGAGTTCGACGCAGTCCTCGTCGTCCCGGAAGGCGTCGCGGATCCCGAAGAACCGCACGTCCTCGTCCCGCAGATAGGGCTTGAGCCCCTCCAGATCCGTCAGGTCGTCCTGCCCGCGCCCGGTGGCCAGCGCGACCTCCTCGCCGCCGGCCGCGCCGATCAGGCCGGAGTGGCCCGGGTGCCGGAAGTCCGGCGAGGCGTCGACCGCGACGAGCCCGTACCGCCCCAGGCGGCGCAGCGCGAGCGAGGCGCCGAGCTGGAACGGGCCATCCTCGGCGACGTGGAGCCGGTCCTTCAACCGGAATTGGGGAAGAAAGGGCACGGCGTCCAGGCCCTGCCGCCGCACGTCGTCACGGCCGGCGGTGAAGCGGGCCGGCGCGTCATGGCCGCCGGAGAACAGGACCGCACGCCGCTGCCCGGCACCGGCAAACGCCGGAGGTGTGAGTCCGGTGCGCGGGGCACATCCGTAAGAAGGGCCGTCCGGCCCTGGCCCTTCGACCCGCGTCCGAGGGAAGCTGCAGGAGGACCCCGTTCCCGGGGGACCGGACAGGAATGACGGAGCCGCATGATGACGGACAACACCCCCGGCGTCCCGACGCGAGGACCGGTCAAGGTCTTCCTCCTCGACGACCACGAGGTGGTACGCCGTGGTGTGCACGACCTGCTGGACGGCGAGCCCGACCTGACGGTGGTCGGAGAAGCCGGCACCGCCGAGCAGGCCCTCGCTCGCGTTCCCGCCCTGCGCCCCGACGTGGCGGTCCTGGACGTGCGCCTGCCGGACGGTGACGGCGTGAGCGTCTGCCGCGAACTGCGCTCCCGGATGCCGGAGCTCCACTGCCTGATGCTGACCTCGTTCGACGACGAGGAAGCCCTCCTCGACGCGATCATGGCCGGCGCGTCGGGCTACGTCCTGAAGCAGATCACGGGAACGGACCTCGTCTCAGCGGTAC
Organism: Streptomyces sp. NPDC016309; assembly: GCF_043077235.1. Taxonomy (NCBI): domain Bacteria; kingdom Bacillati; phylum Actinomycetota; class Actinomycetes; order Kitasatosporales; family Streptomycetaceae; genus Streptomyces; species Streptomyces sp. NPDC016309. The sequence goes on from NZ_JBIBSG010000003.1 coordinate 243,181, forward strand.
GCACCGTCGCGTCCGGCCAGTCCCTGCTCGACCCCGGCGCGACCGCCCGTGTGATGGCCCGGCTGCGCGGTGGCGACCTCCGCGAGGAGGAGCAGCCGGGACTCGCCGGGCTCACCGAGCGGGAGCGCGACATCCTGGCGCTGGTGGGGGAGGGGCTGACCAACCGGGAGATCGGCAAGCGCCTCTACCTCGCCGAGAAGACCGTCAAGAACAACATCTCACGCCTCCTGGCCAAGCTCGGCGTGGAGCGCCGCGTGCAGGCCGCCGTCCTGGCCACCCGGATGTCCCGCCGGAAACAGGACCCCCGCCCACCGCGCTGAGAATCCCTGACCGATCCGGCGGAGCTGCCGGCCGAGCGGCGGCCGCGGACGACAGGTGTCATCCGGGTGCCCGGCAGCCCTCGCCGCCGGCTCCGACGGTGGATTCCGGCCGCTTCCGCCACCGGCACCGGAGGAGCGACACGGCTGGATAGGCTGGAGGGAGGACAGAGTGTGACGCTCCGAGGAGGGGCCTGTGGGCGTGGAGGAGTCGTTGTCGCGGATGCCTCAGTTGCGGCTGGACGAGCTGCTGGAGGAGCTGCAGGCACGCATCAACGCCGCTCGCGGGACCAGGGACCGTGTCCACAGCCTGCTGGAAGCCGTCGTCTCGGTGGGCCGCGAACTGGACTTGGCGCAGGTGCTGCGCCGTATCGTCGAGGCCGCCGCCCAGCTCGTGGACGCGCGCTACGGGGCCCTGGGAGTCATCGGGCCGGACGGCCGGACGCTGTCGCAGTTCCTGACCACCGGGCTCACACCGGAGGAGATCGCGAAGATCGGTCACCTGCCGGCCGGTCACGGACTGCTCGGCGAGATCATCCACAATCCCGAACCGCTGCGGCTGCGTGACCTCAGCACGCATGAGGCGTCATACGGTTTCCCGCCGCACCACCCGCCGATGCGTTCGTTCCTCGGCGTGCCGATCCGCGTCCGCGATCAGGTGTTCGGCAATCTCTACCTGACCGACAAGCGGGGCGGGCAGGACTTCGACGCCGAGGACGAGTCGGTGATCTCCACCCTCTCCGTCGCCGCCGGCGTGGCCATCGACAACGCCCGGCTGTACGAGGACTCGCAGCGCCAGCAGCGGTGGCTCCAGGCCAACGCCGAGATCACCAACAGCCTCCTCTCCGGCAGCCCCCGGCTCGCGGTCCTCGAACTGATCGCCCGGCGTGCACAGGAGATCACCGGAACCCGGCTCGCGGACGTGTCGGTGCCCGTCGAGGGCACCGACGACCTGGTGGTCGAGCTCGCGACAGGAGCGGACGAGGGCCGACGGCGAGGCCTGGTCGTTCCTGTCGACGGCACGCTGACCGGCGCCGCGTACACCTCCGGCAGCCCCGTGACCACGGCTTCGCTGGCCGACGACACGCGCTACCACGCCGGGCCCCGTCGGTTCGAGGGACTGGGACCGGCCGTGGCGGTGCCGCTGGGCACCGGGGCGAAGGACACACGCGGCGTCCTGCTGCTGGCACGTGCCGCGGACGGAGCGCTGTTCGCGGACGAGGAACTCGACCCTCTGCTCGCCTTCGCCGGCCAGGCCGCCCTCGCGCTGGAGCTGGCCGAGCGCCGGCACGACGCCGAGCAACTCGCCCTGCTGGAGGACCGCGACCGCATCGCCCGTGACCTCCACGACCTGGCCATCCAGCGGCTCTTCGCGACCGGGATGACCCTGCAGAGCGCGGCGCGGCTGGTCGAGCACAAGGGCGCCGCGGAGCGCGTCGAGCGGGCCGTGGGCGACCTGGACGAGACCATCAAGATCATCCGGTCGACGATCTTCGGCCTCCGGGCCCGCGAGGAGGACACCGGGCCCAGCCTCCGCGCACACATCGCCCGAGCCGTCGGGGAAGCCGCCTCGGCACTCGGCCACCCGCCCAGGCTCAGCATGGAGGGCCTGCTGGACACCGATGTGCCGGCGCGGGTGGCGGACCACGTGATGGCGGCGCTCACGGAGGCGCTCAGCAACGTGGCCAGGCACGCGCATGCGACACGGGTGGAGGTCACGGTGCAGGCCACGGCCGACGAGGTCATCCTGACGGTGGCCGACAACGGCAGGGGCATCCCCGAGGGCGGCCGGCGCAGCGGCCTGGGAAACCTCGGGGAGCGGGCGCGTGCGGTCGGCGGAACGTTCGTGATCGAAGGATCGGCCGGGAGCGGCACCCGGCTCGTATGGCGTGCCCCCCTGGGCGGCGCGGGTGGCGCCTGACTCCGGGCCGGCCGCGGCCCTCAGCCCAGGGGGAGCCGTACGCCGGTGGCGCCGGCGGTCACGGGCGCGGTCACGGCCGGCGGGCCGGCCGTCAGCCGGAAGCCGGTGACGATGCCGGGCCGGATGCGAAGGGCGTGATCCATGGCCCCCGCCACCCACGGCCGGAGGGCGGACCGGTAGCGGTCCAGCAGATCGGGATCCGCCACCGGGCGCGCGTATCCGGTGACGACCACGCTCCAGCCGAGCCGGGTGTCCAGGTCGATCACGTCGGCTTCGTACGCCACGACCAGGCCCGGGCCGTCCGCGGGAGCCGTGAGGGAGGCGAGCGTCGTACCGTCGTGGATGCCGACGACGACGACGTCGCCGTCGAGGCAGTGGTTGACGGGACGCACCGCGGGCAACGCCTGATGCGTGAAGACGATCCGCCCCAGGGGAACGGTCCCCAGCAGCCGCAGCGCCTCGGTCCGGGACAGCGGCGTCGGATGCCGAGGCGCCACCTCACGGCGAACCCCCGCATCCCGCGCGTAGTCGTTCATCGTGCGCACCCTTCACTGCGGCCCTGGGGCCGGATCCTCTGGTTCCGACGTCAAGCGTTTCCCCATCCGCCGTCCGGTGCCAGGGCCTGACGGCCCCCTTGGCGGGGCCGGTGGGGCAGTACCCGTACCGCGCGTACGGCGGCACCTCGCGCCGCCGTACGCCCGGAAGGCGAACCCCAGGACCTCGGCACTGTCCTCCGGGGCCCCCGCGGGCTCTGTCGGGGGCACTGGTTCCGGTCGTCTTCACCCCCGCCGCGCATGATCGGCCCGTGGCCCGGAAGGGGGACCTCATGGACCGTCCGCGGGGCCGACCGGCCCCTGCCCCGGCCGCGGCCGGGACGGAACGCTGGGGTGACCCGGCCGTGCGGCACGCACGAACACGACGCATCCTTGCCTTGGTCCGGCCCACGAACGGAGAAGCTCATGAGTGACGGCGCATCCGCCCGTACCACCCTGCCGGCGGAGGAGCTCGACGCCCTGGACGCCCACTGGCGCGCGGCGAACTACCTGGCGGTGGGCCAGATCTACCTGATGCGCAACCCCCTGCTGCGGGAACCCCTGCGGCCCGAACACATCAAGCCGCGACTGCTGGGGCACTGGGGAACGTCCCCCGGCCTCAACCTGGTGCACACCCACCTCAACCGGGTGATCAAGGCCCGGGACCTGGACGCCCTGTGCGTCTGGGGGCCCGGCCACGGCGGTCCCGCCGTACTGGCCAACTCGTGGCTGGAGGGAAGCTACAGCGAGGTCTACCCCGACGTGCCCAGGGACGCGAGCGGCATGGAGCGGCTCTTCCGGCAGTTCTCGTTCCCCGGTGGCGTGCCGAGCCACGTCGCTCCGGAAACCCCCGGCTCGATCCACGAAGGCGGCGAACTGGGCTACTCCCTCGCCCACGCCTACGGCGCCGCACTGGACAACCCGGGCCTCTTGGTGACCTGCGTCATCGGCGACGGCGAGGCGGAGACCGGGCCCCTGGCCGCCTCGTGGCACGCGAACAAGTTCCTCGACCCCGTCCACGACGGCGCGGTGCTGCCCGTTCTGCACCTCAACGGCTACAAGATCGCCAACCCGACGGTCCTGTCCCGCCTGCCGCAGGACGAGCTGGACGCGTTGCTGCGCGGCTACGGACACGACCCCCTGCACGTGACCGGGGACGACCCGGCCGAGGTGCACCGGGCGATGGCCGCCGCCATGGACCAGGCCCTGGACCGGATCGCCGGCATCCAGGCCGCCGCCCGCGAGCAGGGCGTCACCCGCCGGCCGCGCTGGCCCGTGATCGTCCTCAGGACGCCCAAGGGCTGGACGGGCCCCGCCGAAGTGGACGGCTCGCCGGTGGAGGGCACCTGGCGTGCGCACCAAGTGCCCCTGTCCGGAGTGCGTGACGACCCCGGGCACCTGGCACAACTGGAGGCGTGGCTGCGCTCGTACCGCCCCGAAGAGCTCTTCGACGACCTGGGCCGTCCCCGCCCCCGGGTACTGGAACGCGTACCGGAGGGGCGGCGCAGGCTCGGGGCCACCCCGCACGCCAATGGCGGGCTGCTCACCCGGGACCTGCCGATCGCCCCTCTGGAGCGCTTCGCCGTCCCCGTCGACAAGCCCGGCACCGACCGCCACGAGCCGACCCGAGTCCTCGGCGCGCTGCTCGAACAGGTGATGGCGGACACCGCGACACGCCGCGACTTCCGTCTGGTGGGCCCGGACGAGACGGCCTCCAACCGCTTGGAGGCCGTCTATGAGGCGAGCGGCAAGGCGTGGCAGGAGCGGACCCTCGATACGGACGAACATTTGGACCGGCACGGCCGGGTCATGGAGGTCCTCTCCGAGCACCTGTGCCAAGGATGGCTGGAGGGGTACCTCCTGACCGGCCGCCACGGGCTGTTCTCCTGCTACGAGGCCTTCGTCCACATCGTCGACTCCATGGTCAACCAGCACATCAAGTGGCTGAAGACGTCCCGTGACCTCCCATGGCGGCCGCCCGTCCCCTCGCTCAACTACCTGCTGACGTCCCATGTGTGGCGCCAGGACCACAACGGCTTCTCGCACCAGGACCCCGGTTTCGTCGACCACGTCCTCAACAAGAGCCCCGACGTCGTACGGGTCTACCTGCCGCCGGACGCCAACACACTGCTGTCGGTCGCCGACCATGTGCTGCGCAGCCGTGATCACGTCAATGTCGTGGTGGCCGGCAAGCAGCCCTGCTTCGACTGGCTCTCCCTCGACCAGGCCCGCGCCCACTGCGCGCGCGGCGCCGGCGTCTGGGAGTGGGCGGGTACCGAGAAGCACGCGGGTGAGCCCGACGTGGTCCTGGCGTGTGCCGGGGACGTCCCGACGCAAGAGGTCCTCGCGGCGGTCACCCTCCTGCGCGCCGAACTGCCCGACCTGGCGGTGCGGGTGGTCAACGTGGTCGACCTGGCCCGGCTGATGCCGCACGAGGAACACCCGCACGGCATGACCGACGCCGAGTACGACGCGCTCTTCACCCCGGACAAGCCGGTGATCTTCGCGTATCACGGCTACCCCTGGCTCATCCACCGCCTCGCCTACCGCCGCGCCGGCCACGCCCACCTGCACGTCCGCGGCTACAAGGAGATGGGTACCACCACCACGCCCTTCGACATGGTCGTGCGCAACGACCTCGACCGCTACCGGCTCGTCATGGACGTGATCGACCGCGTTCCGGGCCTCGCGGTGAAGGCCGCGGTGGTGCGGCAGCGCATGGAGGACGCCCGCACCCGCCACCACGCCTACATCCGCGAGTACGGCACCGACCTGCCGGAAGTCGCCGACTGGAGGTGGACGGACTGATTCGCCGGCCGGGCGCGGCGGCCCCGCCGACCCGGCCGCTCGCCGCCCGCGAGCCCTCGCCGGGCGGCCCCGGGCCGGGCGGTCGGGGCCGCACGCGGGGGCCCGCAGTGGATTCGGTGGACCTCTACGTGGTTCCCCCGATGTCCTGCGGCGGCCCGGGACGCGAGGATGCGGACGAACGGGCTTCCCCGGACCCGAGAGAAGGGGCCACGTCATGGGCTGGATCATCTTTTTCGCGGTCATCATGGCCCCGTCCCTGATCGGATTGACCCTCTCGGTCCGTACCGCCCGGCGGGTCGGCAGGGCGGACCGGGCGATGCGTGCCCTGGCCGCTCGTCCCGGCTGGCAGCGGGTCGAGCGCGACGAGGACGGGGCGCGGTGGGCCGGTCATGCGGTCCACTTCCCGTGGCTGCTGCGGGCGCGGCCCGGAACCACCGTGACCGGCCCGCTCGGCGACCACCGGGTCACCGTCGCCAGGTTCGTCGAGAACCTGACGGGCAAGGTCGACGCCCACTGGCTGGTCTGTGTGTTCGACGTGCCGGGCCGCCGGCCGAACCTGCGGCTGGAGCGCCACTGGAGTGCGGCGGAGCTCGGGCTCACCTTCCACCGGGACGCGCCGTACCTGCCGATGAGCGACGACCGCGCGGGGACGACCGAGCGGTTCTACGCCTCGCGGCTGCCGGAGCGCCTGGTCGAGCTCGCCGCACCGGCGGTCTCGGTGACGAACGACGGGATCTGCTTCGTCCACCACCCGCTGCCGGACGTGGTGGACCCGGACAGGCTGCTGGAGGAACTGGCCGGGATCCTTCCGGACCTCGTCGCACTCGCCGGGCCCGGCGCCCCGAAATGGGAGCCGGGCTCAGAGGCGGGGGAACACGGCCGTGAAGAACAGCCACAGCAGGACGGCCCAGAAGAGCGCCGCGGCCAGTGACACGAGCAGGGAGCTGCGCCACTTCAGTACCAGGAACGGGAACAGGACCAGGGCCGCCCAATGCCCGGCCACGTCGATGCTGATGCGGGCGGCCTCCCCCAGGGTGCCGGCGCGCCCGGAGGCGATACGGCGCAGCAGCCGCTGGGAGACGAAGCCGTACAGCCCGAAGACGACGGGGAAGAACCACAGCGGTGTGATCGCGACCAGTTCGGACTCCGAGAACGCGTCGAACATGACCATGTAGACGACCCCGGCCCCGGTGAGGCCGACGATCAGCGCGGTCACGTAGAGCGCCGTCAGCGCGACCGGCTCGGGGGCACCGGCCTGCGCGGACGCGGGCGCGGGAGCGAGAGCCGGCGCGGGAGCCGCCACGGGTGAGGCGTACGGAACGTCGGCCCGCGGGACCCGGACCACGTGATGGCAGTAGGGGCAGCGGGCGTCCAGCCCCGCCCGGTCGGCCGGAGCCGAGATCAGATGCCCGCAGGAGGCGTGGAATTCCATCTGCTGACCGGGGTTCATGCGTTGCCCTTCCTGATACCGCTGGAGGAGTGATCATCGCAGCGGCCCCATGGCCCCGGCATCCGGAGAACCACGTAGGGCACGTACGTAGGCGTGTGGACCCGCACGCGCCGCCCGCCGGGTGCCCGCGCGATCGGTCCCGCCGAGCGGCTCAGGTGGTGGCGTCCTCGAAGTGGCCCAGGTAGCGGAAGCGGCCGCCGGTTGCCCGGAAGAGGTACATCGCCTCGGTGGCGTAGCCGGTGCTCGGGCCCGTGTAGCGCAGCCGCTTGGTGACGCCCTGGTGGTCGGTCTCCCGCAACCGGCTCACGAGCGGGCCCCGTTCGGCGGGGGACGGGCCCGGTGCCGTCAGCGCACGCGCCAGGAAGAGCGTGGCGTCGTAGGCCTCCGCGGAGTACCAGGGCGGGGCGGTGCCGAAGCGGTGGCGGTAGGCGGTGACGAAGGACTTCGCGGCCGCCACGCGGGTGGGATCGAGGAAGGTGGTCGCGAAGACCCAGCCCTCGGCGGCGTCGCCGGCCACGGTGAAGAAGCGTGTGTCGAGAGCGCGGTGGGTGGCCAGCCGGGCTCCCGACCAGCCGGCCGCGCGCAGCGCTCGCGCCAGTTCCGCCGCGCGTGCGCCTCCTCCGGCGAACACCACCGCGTCCGCCCTCCAGTCGGCCACCGACTCGGCCAGGGCACGGACGTCGCCTGACGTGGCGCCCTCGGCGGCGAGGGTGCGCCGGGTCGTGGCGCGCTGTCCGGAGGCAAGCGCCTGGGCGACGTCCGCGCAGAGCTCCCAGCTGACGTCGCCCTCGGCCGCGTCGTCGACCAGCACCGTTCGGCGCGTACGGACGGTGCGGACGAGATGGGCGACCAGGGGTACCGCCAGATCGCGGTCGGGGGGCCGGGTGGCCGCGTACGTCCGGTACCTCTCGGCGGACACCCCGTCGAGCCCGACCGACACGCAGACCATGGGCAGCAGCGCGGTCCGGTACTGCTCCAGGACGGCCTCGGCACAGGCGTCGGTGGTCGGCCCGATCACCGCGCGGACCAGCTCGTCGGCCGACAGCCGCCGCGCGATCCGCTGCGCCCGGGTGGTGCTGCCCGCGTCGTCGTGCACCTGGAGAGCGAGGTCGAAGCCGCGGCCGGTACGGGAGTTGTGGTGGTCGACGGCGAGCCGGACGCCCCTCTCCTGCGCCAGGCCGGCGGCCTTCCCGTTTCCCGTCAGATCGGCGTGCAGGGCGATCACCCGCCGGGGCAGCGGTGCGCCGCCCCCGCGTACCGGCGTACGGCGGGGGCGGTCGGCGGTCCACCAGGCGGCCGTGGCGCCGCCCGCCGCCACGATCCCGGCGAACGAACCCAGCGTCAGCAGACGGCGCCGGGTGACGCCCTTGGGTCGTTCCCGCGCGTCCGGCACCGTGTCGGCGGCCGCCGGGGCGCCGGACACCTCGGTCGCCTCGACCGCCGGCAGAGCGAGGACGGCGGCGGAACGGCGGGCGATCAGCCGGGTGAGCGCCTCCGGCAACCAGCCGCCGTCCTCGCCCGTACGGTCCAGAGCCGCATGGATCTCGGGCACGGTGGGGCGGGCACCGGGCTCCTTCGCCAGGCAGGCCCGCAGCAGCGGCAGCAACGGCGCCGGTACGGCGTCCAGGTCCGCCTCGTCGTGGACCGTGCGCACCAGCACCTCGGCCGCCGAGCCCCACCCGAAGGGGCGCTCGCCGGTCACCGCGTACGCCAGCAGACAGCCGAGCGAGAAGACGTCGCCGGCCGGCCCGATCTCCCGGCCCCGCCCCTGGGCCTGCTCGGGGGAGAGGAACCCGGGGGAGCCGACCACCACCCCGCTCGCGGTGAGCGCGGTGTCCTCCGGTGGCCGGGCGATCCCGAAGTCGATCATCCGCGGCCCGTCGACCGCCAGCAGTACGTTGGCGGGCTTGACGTCCCGGTGCACCAGACCCGCCCCGTGCACCGCCGTCAGCGCCTCGGCCAGCCGCGCCCCCAGGACGCGGGCACTCCGGTACGGCAGGGGACCGCACTCCTCCACGGCCTCCGCGAGGGACGGCCCCGGCACGAATTCCGTGGCCAGCCACGGCGACTCCGCGTCGGGGTCCGCGTCGAGCAGAGGGACGACCCAGGGGCTGGCCACCCGGCTGCCCGCGTCCACCTCGCGGCGGAAGCGGGCCCGGAAGCCCGGGTCGTCCGCGTACGCGGCGCGGATGACCTTCACCGCGGTGAGCGAACCTCCCCCGGTGCGGGCCAGGTAGACCACGCCCATGCCGCCCGCGCCGAGGCGGCGCAGCAGCCGGTGGCCCGCGATCCTGGCCGGGTCGGCTCCGCGCAACGGCTCCATCAGCGCCCCATCACGTGGCCACCCGGTACGGCGCCGGGCCCTGGTACGCGAACCTGCCGCCCTCGACCCGCCACAGGTGGACCCCGCTGCCGTCGGGCACCAGCGCCCCGGTCTCCTCGGCGAACGCGAGGTTCCGGGCGATGCCCCGGTGCGACCCGGACCGCAGTGCCGTCGTCAGGGTCTGCCGGGTGCGGCGCCCGGCGCCCAGCGACCGCAGCGTCTTCACGGCGAACCGCGCCACGTCGTACGTCTCCACGGCGTACCGCTCCGGCTCCGCGCCGAAGAGCGTGCGGTGGGCGGCTCGGAACGCCCTGGCCCCGGGTGCCACGGTCGCGTCCATGGCCGGGGCGACGATCACCCAGCCGTCGGCCGCGTCCCCCGCGGCGGTCAGGAACCGGGCGTCGAGCACCCCCTGCGCGGCGAGCCTGGCACCGGGGAAGCCACGGCGGTGGAGTTCCCGGGCCAGCAGCGCGGCCCGGTCGTGGTGACCGGCGAAGACCACCGAGTCGGCGCCCCCCGCCAGCAGGGCGTCCAGGGTCGGCCCGAAGTCGGTGCGCAGTGCGCTGACCACCTTGGGCACGGCGGGCAGCGGGACCTCGCGCAGCACGGTGGCGAGCGTGCTGCTGATCTCCCAGGCGTAGGCGTCCGCCGCCCGGTCGTCGACGATCCCGACCGTGCGCGACTTCGCCGTCCCGCGCAGGTACACGTCCAGGTAGAGGGGCAGCAGTGTGTCCGGCACCCGGGCGTGCAGGAAGGACCGGCTGTCCATCACCTGCAGCACGGTGGCGCCGGGCGTCACCGCGATCAGCGGCAGCGACGCGGCGTCGTACGTCCCCAGCGAGGCCAGGGCGGTGGCGTCGGTGGTCGGACCGATCACCGCCAGCACGGAACGGTCGGCGACGAGTTCCCCGGCCGCCTCGGGTGCCCGGGCCGGATCGCCCGCGTCGTCCACCGTCTTCACGGCGAGCGTGAAGGGCTTGTCCGCACGGGAGTTGAACTCGTGGACGGCGAGCCGCAGCCCCCGCTCCTGCGCCCGTCCGACCGCCTTCTGGTCACCCGTCAGGTCGGCGTGCAGGCCGAGGGTGTGCACCGGACCGGTGGCGGCCCGCGTGGCGTCGCCCTCCCCGCCACGGTCGAGCGCTGCCCACGCCGCCAGTCCACCCCCCGCCGCGGCGACCGCCGCGCCTCCGGCCAGGAGCAGCAGCCGGCGTCTGCCGACGGCACCGGCCGCCGGCCGCGCGGCCGCGGTGTCCGGCGGGACGGGGCCGGCGGACGTGGGGTCGACCTCGGTCCCGTCGACGGCGGGCAGGGCGAGCCCGGCCGCCGAGCGTTCCGCGATCAGCCGGACCAACGGCTCGGGCAACCAGCCGTCGTCCGCGGGGACGTGTGCGTCAGCCGTCCGCGCGGCCGCACCGTCGGCCACCGCGTCCGCCGCGTCGGAGTCCCGCGGCGGCGCCGGACGCACCGCCCGCAGCGCCTCCCGCGGATCGGGTGCCGTTCCGGACACGGCGACCGTGAGCGTCTCCGACAGCGCTTCCGCCGTGGGCCGCAGCCGAGGGTCCCTCTCCAGGCAGCCGCGCACCACCTCGGCGAGCGGTCGCGGTACGCCCTCCAGGTCCGGGGCGTCGTGCACCGTGCGGTACAACAGCGCGTCCGGCGAGCCGGTGCCGAACGGAGGACGGCCGGTGGCCGCGAAGGCCAGCACGCAGCCGAGCGAGAAGACGTCGCCGGACGCGGCCGGCGCGGCCGTGCCCCGCACCTGTTCGGGCGGTACGAAGCCGGGGGTGCCGACCACCACCCCGGTCGAGGTGAGCGCGGTGTCCCGCGGGTCGCGGGCCACACCGAAGTCGATCAGCCGGGGCCCGTCGAGCGCCAGCAGCACATTGCCCGGCTTCACGTCCCGGTGCACGAGGCCGACGTCGTGCAGGTCCCCCAGAGCCTGGGCGAGCCGCGCCCCCAGTACGCGCAGACTCCCCAGGGGCAGCGGCCCGTGGGCCGCGACGGCCTCACCGAGCGAGGGTCCCGGCACGAACGCGGTGGCCAGCCAGGGCCGCGGCGCGTCCGGGTCCGCGTCGACGAGGGACGCCACCCAGGGACTGGTCATCCGGCGGGCCGTCTCCGCCTCCCTGCGGAACCGCTCCCGGAAGCCGGCGTCCTCGGCGTAATCGGGCTGGATCACCTTCAGCGCGACCAGGGAACCGCCGGCCGAGCGGGCCAGGTAGACCACGCCCATGCCGCCCGCGCCGAGTCGTCCGAGCAGCCGATGACCCGCCAGAGCGGACGGGTCGGAGGTACGCAGCGGGTCCATCAGTTCTCCTTCGCGCGCTGCCGGACGCGCGCCAGCATCTGCCCCAGGGCGTCGGCGCCCAGCCGGTGGAGTTCCTGCTCGGTGTGTCCCTGCCCGCCCGTCACGGAGACGGCCACGACGACCGTGCCCAGCCGGGCGACCATCCACCGGTACGGCCGGGCCGCGCCGTCCTTCTCGACGTACTGCCCGGCCTCCAGCACGGAGTCGTCGGCGTAGTCCTGCTCGCGGGCGCCGAAGGGGGTGCCGAGCGAGTTCAGCCCGGTGATCCGGGCGCCGGCCCGGGGGTGCTGCTCCGGGCAGCGCAGGACTTCCTCCAGGGTGGTGCTCAGTTGTTCGTCGGCGCCGAGGACGGAGGAGTGCGCGGTGGCCGCGGCGGTCACCCTGACGGCACCCTTGGAGCCGCCGGCGGGCAGCAGGCTGTAGCGGGACAGGCCGGCCAGTACTCCCCTGGGAGCCTTCTCCCGATCCCAGCGGCAGTCGTCGTCCAGCACGGCCCAGGTGCCCGGCCGGCTCTCGGCCGGATCCTGGGCGACGAAGCCCCGCCCCCAGTTACCCGGAGCGAACACCACCGACTCCACCAGCCTCCGCCCCTCCTCCGGGGTCCGGGGCACCGGGGAGGCGTCGGGGGTGTGGACCGGGGCGGCGGCCGGCCCGCCCGACGGGGGTGCCGTGGAGCGCGGTGAGGCGGTGTGCGCGGACGCCCCGGTCCGCCGCGGGGATCCGCCGTCCGCCGCCTGGGCCGAACACCCGGCCAGCAGACTCCCCGTCACCAGGAGCGGCACCCAACCGCTCCGTACGCCATGGGTGTTGCCTCTCACGCAATCCCCTCTGCACCGCTCGAGTTGTCCGACCGGTCGAACGTAGACGGCGGCGGGGGGCAGCGGCCTCAGGGGAAACACGCAATCGCCTACGGGTTTCGCCCTGTCGCGCGGTGCTGGGCCCTGGGCTCTGGGTGCCGGGCCCTGGGTGCCGGGCCGGGTCAGATGCGTCCCGTGTGCGTGGCGGCGGCGCTGTACGGGGAGCTCACGACCCCGTTCCCAGGCCGACGCGGGTCATGAGTCCGGCCAGGGCCGCCCGGGACGGCACCGACGCCTTGCGGTAGATCGAGGACAGGTGGGTCTCGACGGTGCGCCGGCTGAGGTGGAGCCGGTCGGCGACCTCCTGGTTGCTCAGCCCCTGGGCCACCAGCTCGGCCACCTCCCGCTCACGAGCGGTCAGTTCCGCGAGCCGCGCCGGGAGCGCGGGTGTCTCCGCCATCACCTGCGGGCGGATCAGTTCGGCGAGGTCCACCAGCAGGCGTGCGCCGCCGCCGGTCACGATGCGGTGGGCCCGGTGCCACATCGCGGCGGCCCGGGCTCCCTGCCCGGTGCGCCGCACCAGGGGCGCCGCCCGGAGCAAGGAGTACGCCTCCCACAGGGTCTGTCCGCAGCGGACGTATTCCTCCGTCGCCGCGTCGAGGAGCCGTACGGCCCTGCTCGTCCCGCCGTGGTGCTCGGCCAGTGCGGCCTGGGCGCGCAGGGCGGCCGCCCGCTGACCGTCGAGGCCGAGCCGGTCGGCCTCGCGGGTGGCCTGGGCGACCCAGCGGCCGGCCGCCTCGACGTCCCCGGCGGTCAGGGCCGCCGCGGCGAGGGTGTCGAGCTGGCCGGGACGGATCGACGGCTGGAGCAGGGGCAGTCCGGGGCCGCCGCCGGCCGTCGTGATGGCCTCCTGGGCGCGATGGGGGTCGCCGCCGACGAAGGCCGCGTGCCCGAGCATGCACCAGGCCAGCGACGACCACCAGCCCCTGCCGCGGCCGGCCGCGGCGGTGGCCTCCTCACCGGTGGCCAGGGCGCTTCCGTCGCCCAGCGGCCGGGCCAGCAACAGCACCAGCGTCTTGATGGCCAGGGCGAAGCCCAGCAGGTCGTCGCTGCCCGCCGCCCGGGCGATGGACTCCGCCTCCTCGGCGGCCTCCAGCGCGGACGGCAGACGGCACGTGGTGAGGTGGACGAAGGCGCGGCTCACCAACAGGTGGGGCAGGAGGTGGAGCTGTCCGGTGCGACGGGCGATGCCCAGCCCCCGGGTGATGTGCCGCTCGGCGTCGCCGTACCGTTCCAGCAGGGTTTCCGCCCAGGCCAGCCAGACCAGGGCCTCGCACGGACCGGCGAGGCCGGGATCGGTCAGCGCGTCCGCGAGGGACGCGGCGGAGTCGGCGAACCGGGCCGCCGCCTGCGTCTCCCCCTCGTACGCCTCGCCCAGGGCCGCGAGCGCGAGCGCCGCCGCCTCGCCGGCGGGATCACCGTCGGCGCGGGCGACGGCGACGGCCTGCGCGACGTCCGCGCGTGCCTGTGGATAGGACGCGGTCAGCAGGGCGGACATGCCGAGGGCCAGGCGCAGGGAGACCGCCTGGGCGGGGGCCGGGCCGGGGTCGCGGGACAGCTCCCGGCGCAGCAGGGCGGTGGCCTCGGGGGAGTGGCCGAGGTGCCGTTCCATCACGGCGCACTGGGCGACGGCCCGCGTCCGCAGTTCCGGATGGTCCTCGCCGGCGGTCTCGATCAGGGTGTGCAGCAGGTCCCGGCTCTCCCGGAGGTGCCCGCTGACGCCGAGCGCGCGTGCGCGCGCCAGCACCAGTTCGCCGCGCCGCGCGGAGCGGTCGGGGGTGTCCGGCATATGGGTCAGGACGACGTCCAGCAGATGGGCGGCGGTGGCCGGCGCCGTCGACGCGAACCGTGCGGCCGCCTCGACGAGCACCTCCGCCGCCTCGGCGTCCCAGCCGGTCATCGAGCGGGCGACGTGGCCGGCCCGCTCGGTGGCGGGAGCGCCGCCGCGGGCCAGTTCCCGCGCCGCGCGGCGGTGGAACGCGGCTCGCGGCCCCGGCGCGGTCCTCTCGTAGACCAGGGCCCGGACCAGCGGATGGCGCAACGTCCACCGGCCGCCCGGCCCGGCCCGCAGCACGTCACGCGCCACCAGGGCCCCGGTCTCCCGCTCCACGTCCCGCACGGACCGTTCGCTCACCACGGCCAGCAGGGCGGACGAGGCGTGGTCGCCGAGCGCCGCCACCGCCTCGACCAGCCGGCGCTGCGACCCGGTGAGCGTGCCCAACTCGTCGAGCAGCAGCGCGGCGAGCCCACCGGGCACGTCGGCGGCGGACCCGGCGTACCCCGCGTCCGTGGCGCCGTCGTGTGCGGTGCCCGGGGTGAGGCCCGGCAGGGACGCCCCGGTGCGGTGGGCGTGCCCCAGCGCCAGCAGGTACAAGGGGTTGCCCTCGCTGGCGGCGTGCAGCCGCCTGGCCTGGTCCTCGGCGATGTCGGGCGCGAGTGCCAGGAGGGACTCCCGCTCGGAGAGCGGCTCCAGCGGGAGGTGGAGCACGGTCCCGCTGTCCGCGCCGCGCGTCAGCGCCGCGGTCAGGGAGGTCGGCGTCTGCCGGGTCCGCCGGGCCACCACCAGCAGGACGCCTCCGTGCGCGGGGTGCCGGATCAGATGGTCCACCAGCTCGCGCGACGCGGGATCGGCCCAGTGCACGTCGTCCAGGGCCAGCACCAGACCGCGCTCGCCCAGCCGCGCCAGGAAGGCGGCGATCGCACGATGCAGCCCGAAGCGGGCGGCGGCGCTCTCGGTGGAACCGTCGCCCGGGGCCGGCCGGACGCCGTGCAGCACCGCGTGCGCCTCGGCGAAGGCGGGGTCGGCGAAGGCGGCCCGTGCGCCGGGGTCGGTATCGGCGAACGCGTCCGTGAAGAGCTGGAAGGGAACATGCTGTTCGTACTGGGTGGCCCGTCCGCGCAGGACGGTGACCCCGGCCCGGCGGGCCCGCGCGCACACCTCGTCGAGCAACCTGCTCTTGCCGATGCCGGGTTCACCGACGACGTCGACGACCTGCGCCGGCCCGGAACGGCCCAGGCCGGCGAGCACGGCGTCCAGCCGTTCGAGTTCCGCCGATCTGCCCACCAGTCCCGCCACGTTCCCGTCCCCCCAGGGTGCTTTCCCACCCGGTCGATCTTCGCCGCCCCACGGGCCACCCTACGGGGCGGTCCTGTGCCCCGCAGGCCACCTCCACCCGCACCGGCCCGCGCGAGGAGGGGCCCGGAAGGCAGGGCCGTCGCCGACTCCTGTGGGGTGCGAGCGCGCTTCCGCGATGGCTACGCCGTGGCAGTGGGATCGATTCGCCAGGGGTCTGTGGCCGCCATCGATCCGGGAGCTTCGTTCGGCTCTCGGAGTCCTGGTGGGTGACCGCACCCGTCTGTGGCCCTGTTCGCGTCCTGGGCCATGTAGATCCAGTCGAATCCGTCGTATCCCTCGGTGTCGAGATGCTGTGCTCGGCTGAGCCCCGCGCGTATCGCCACGCGCTGAGAAGCGACGTTGGCCGGTCGGACGCGGGCGATCAGCGGGAGGTCGGGCAGGTGATGGGATGCCCAGGTGGCAACCGCGGCTGCGGCTTCACCGGCGAAGCCTTGGCCCCAGGCTGAGGTGGCGAAGCGGTAGAAAAGATTCAGGACCGGGGCCCCGTGCAGTTCCATGGGCTTGATTCCGCAGAATCCGAGCTGCTGGGCGGAGCCGTGGTGCCGGACGACCCAGTACCCATAACCGTACTGCTGCCACTGGTTGTCCCAACGCTGATAAAGCGCCTCTGCTTCCTCGAACCGGGCGAGCGCGTCGGACGGGTTGTGGGTACACGTCCCGGGATCGTGGTGGACGGCGAAGATCGCGTCGACATCGGCTGCGGTTGGACGCCTCAGCAACAGCCGGGCGGTCCGCAGCTCGACGGCTGCTGGGCTCGGGTCACTCATGTCGCGACCGCCTTACCGGTGCGGAAGATTCGGCTCAGGTGGTGGTCCAGGACCGTGTTCGCGGACTCCGCGCTGCGCTGGCCGACGAGGATGCTCGTGCCGAGTCCCGCAGACATGGCAAGCAGGCCGGCTGCCTCCAACCGCGGGTCCACCCCGGGCTCGAGCAGTGCCGCTTCCTGCGCCTGCCGGAGGAGTTCGGTCAGGGCGTCTTCGGCGGCATCAGGGTTCTTGATGAAGGGCTGGGCCGCGAGCGCCGGGTCGTTCACGGCCAGGACCGCGTATGAGGTGTAGAGGTGGTGGAAGGTGCGGCTCTCGTCGTCCGTCGGCAGCGCCGCCATCAGCAGCGCCTCGACGATCGCGCGCGGACCCGGGCTGTTCCCGGCGGCCCGTACCCGGGCGGAGACCCGTTCCCCGAATCTCTCGGCCAGAAGCTCGAGCCCGAAAAGCAGCAACTTCTCCTTGGTCTGGAAGTAGTACTGCACCAGCCGCAGCGATACGCCCGCCTCCGCTGCCACATCGCGCATGCCGACGGCATGCAGCCCGCGTCGGCCGGCGACCCGGATCAGGGCCTCGGCGATCTCGGTGCGCCGTTCTGCGTGGTCCACGCGCTTGGGCATCGGCCGGTTCTCCGCTCGTCGTTCCCACTGCGGCTCCCATGAACCCCTTGATGGTACATCTGTACCAACTCCGTGGTACGTTCGTATCACAAAACCGGAGTGCTGGAGGTGGCCATGCCCGAGACCGCTGCCCGACCCCAGGCCGATGTCGGCCGTTATGTGAGCGATGCCTGGCGGGATCGCTACTTCACGGCCTGCGACGCGGTCTACGCACTGGGGGCGCCCGCGCTCGCGGAAGAGGACGTGGAGACCTCCTTCGGTACGACGCACGTCTACCGCTACGGCTCCGCCGACGAGGCTGTCCGGGACCGCACCCCCGTCGTCCTGGTGCACGGGGCGGGCTCCTGCTCCGCCATGTGGTACCCGAACACCCCCGCTCTCGGCGCGGACCGCCCGGTCTACGCGATCGATACCCTGGGCGATCCCGGTCGCAGCGTGCAGCGCGAACCCATCCACCAGCCCGAACATGCGGCGCAGTGGCTGGATGAGACGCTCGCCGGGCTCGGACTCGACCGCGTCCACCTCGTCGGCTCCTCCTACGGTGGCTGGCTTGCCCTGAACCAGGCGCACCGCAGGCCCGGTCGCCTCGCCTCGGTCACCTTGCTCGACCCCGGCGGCCTGGAGAAGGTGGGGTTGCGCTTCTTCGTCTGGATCTTCGCCAGCCTCTTCGCGACCTTCGCGCCCAAGGCGTTCCGCCCGCGACTGGCGGCCTGGCTCGAACAGCCGGTCCTCGTCGTGCCGGAACTACGCGCGATGATCCGAGCGGCGGTTCGCGCCTACCGCATACGCCGTCCGGCGCCGCTTCCCCTGTCCGAGGAGGAGTTGTCCACCATCCGGACTCCGCTCTATCTGGTGCTCGGCAAGCGAAGCCTCCTCGTGCACCCGCAGCGGCAGGCGGAGCGTGTGCCGCGGCTGATCCCCGGTGCCCGAGCCGAGATCATCTCCAGCACGGGCCACGGGCCGCAGATCGATCACGCGGAGGAGATGAACCGCAGGATGCTGGACTTCATGGTCTCCGTCGACTGACCACCGCCCACGCCGACGGGCCAGGACAGTGCCGAGGACGGCCGGCGGCTACCCGCTCCTGTCCGAGGACGAACTCGCCGGCCTGGACGTCCTCCGCCCGTCCCAGGTCAGCGGGGTGCACGGGGCCGTCTAGGCTTCTGTCCCGGGCCGGCCCGCCGGCCGGTCGGGGATCAGGGGGACGACAGGCCGATGAGCAGCACCACCGGGGTGTTCCAGCCGCTCCAGGCGGACGACCCTCCCGTCGTGGCCGGTTACCGCCTCGCGGCCAGGCTCGGCGCGGGCGGCATGGGCCGGGTGTACCTGTCGCACACCCGGGGCGGCCGCCCGGTGGCGATCAAGGTGGTGCGGCCGGAACTGGCCGACGACCCCGCCTTCCGGCGGCGGTTCCGCCGCGAGGTGGAGGCCGCCCGCCGGGTCAGGGGCGCCTACACCGCGGAACTCGTCGACGCCGACACCGACGGCGCGCCCCCCTGGCTCGCCACTCTGTACGTGCCCGGGCCGTCCCTCACCGGGGCCGTCGCACGGCGGGGCCCGCTGCCGGTGGCCGCCGTGCTGTGGCTGATGGCCGGCGTGGCCGAGGCGCTCCAGGCGATCCACGCGGCGGGGATCGTGCACCGGGACCTCAAGCCGTCCAACGTGCTGCTGGCCGCCGACGGTCCGCGCGTGATCGACTTCGGCATCTCGATCGGCGCCGACCTCTCCTCGTACACGGCCACCGGCTCCACCGTCGGCACACCCCACTTCATGGCCCCCGAGCAGGCGACCGCCGGTGAGGTCACCCCGGCGACCGACGTCTTCGCGCTGGCCCAGACGGCGGCCTTCGCGGCGCTGGGCGAACCGCTGTACGGGGACGGCATCGCACCCGTCGTGCTCTACCGGATCGTGCACGAGGAACCCGACCTGTCCCGGCTGCCCGAGCCGCTGCGCCCGCTGTTCGCCCGGTGCCTGGCCCCCGACCCGGGGGAGCGGCCCACTCCGGCGGAGGTCGTCGAGTGGTGCCGACGGCGACTGGACACGGACGCCGACGCGGGCACCGGGCCGGCCGTCTGGCGCGAGGTCACCGGACCCGAGGCGACCGTCCCGGATCCGGTACGCACCCCGGTGGCCCCGTCCACCGAGGCCGCGACCCGGTTGCTGGCACCCGCCCGGCGCCGGGCTGGCCGACGGCGTACCGCGATGGTCACGGCCGCCGCCGTGACGGCGGGCGCTCTCGTCCTCACGGGCCTGACCTGGCTCGCCGGGGACCGGTTCGGCCTCGGCCTCGGCGAGCGGGCCGCGGACGCGCCCGTCCCGCGACCCGGCCCGACGAGGTCCGCCCGCTCCACGGCGCCTCCGTCGCCCACCCCGCCCACCCCCGGCGGCGCCCTCCGGGCGTCGGGACCCGCCCCGAACGCCTCCCCGGCGCCGGGAGCCCACGTACTGTCCCCCGTGTGGCTGGACGAGAAGAACTCCCTGAGCCTCCGCAAGCCGATGCTGCGCGCTGACCGCGCGGGCGACATCCGTCTCGACTGCGAGGACGACGCCGACTGCGCGCTGCGGAGCGACACCAGCGTGTTCGTGCAGCTCTTCAACGGGAAAGCCGGGTCCCTGGCGGCCTGCCGCCACCTCCTCGGCGGCGCCACCGGCTCCGAGTACCGCACCTGGTCGCTCGCGGCGGCGGACGACGGCACCCAGCTCTGCGTCAAGAACGCCTCCGGCGACATCGCGGTGCTCACCATCCAGGTCAAGCAGACGGCCCTGCGAGATGCCGCCTTCCTGCAACTGGGCATGAACATCTGGAAGAAGGCCGCTTAGTCAGAGGGTGTCTCGCCGGTCGTACCGGGGGACGGCGCCGGGCGGTCCAGCCGCCACACCACCTCGACGCCGCTGCACGCGGGGGCCTCCGGCCGGGCCGGCCGCTCACGCCGCACCTCGGTGAAACCCAGGCGGCGCGGAACGGCGGCGCTGGGGGTGTTGGCCAGGTCGTGCGCCACCTCGACGTACTCGACGTCCGGCAGGGCGAACATCTCGGTCACCACGGCCGCCGTCGCACGGGTGGCGATCCCCCGCCCGGTGGCGGCGGGATGTAGCCAGTACCCGGCCCGCCACCCCCCGGTGCCGGGCAGACGGTGGGCCTGGCACATCCCGACGGGGGTCCCGTCCACGACGACGGCGTAGTTGTACGCGTCGCCGCTCGCCCACCGCGACTCCCACGTCGCCAGGAGCGCCCGGGTGCCGGCCTCGCTGTGGCCGGCCACCCACGACATCCACGGGCGCAGATGCTCCAGGGACTCCTCGATCAGCAGGAACGCCGCGGCGACGTCGTGCTCCCCGCGCCAGCGCCGGAGCGTCACGTCCCCGCGGTCGATGATCTCACTCGGTCGTTCCATGACAGCAGTCATCGTCCCCCCGAACGCCCCGCCGCACAACGGGAGATGGGCACGGACCGCCCGCCCGCTGCCGGCCGTCGCCGCTGGTCGGCGGCGTCCCTTGGTCCTTCCGCCGAGCGGCTGCGGCGTCCTTGGTCGGGACAGCGCATTGCGTACGCGGGGGCGGGCGGACTGAACTGCCGGGGTCAGGAACGGCGGTGGGGTGCTCCCCGGGTCACAGCGCGCCGCCGGCCGGTCGGCGGCGCACCCCTGGACCGGGCGCTCGCGGAACGGACGGCCCGTGCGTGGGGCGGCCGTCTCCAACGGGTGTTCGCCCTGCCCGAGGGGGTGGTGACGCTCACCCGGCCCGCCGGTCCGGAGGGGACGGTGCCGCACACCCAGGGGTGGCCGCTGTCGCCGGACGACGAGCTCCGGGTCGCCGGCCCCGACGGCGAGGACGTGCCCGACGGGCGGACCGGTGAACTCCTCGCCCGCGGGCCGTCCGTTCCGCGCGGTTACTACCGGGCGCCCGGCCACGACGCCCGTTCCTTCACGCCCGACGGCTACCTCCGCACCGGCATGCTCGCCCGGCGCACCCCGGACGGCGACCTGGTGGTGAGCGGCCGTAAGACGGAGGACCTCCACTGAGACCTCCAGTGAGGACCCGTACGGAGGCCCCGTACTGAGGACCCGCGCCGAGGACCGCCACCTCCGGCCACCGTGCTAGATTCCCGGCCGACATGATCAAGCGTCTGATACCGGCCTCGTTGACGGCCCGCTGCCTGCTCGTCGCCGCCGTGGCCGTCGTCGCCACCCTCCTCGTCCTCGCCGCCGGCGGATCCCACCGCGCCGGCCACACGGTCACCCACGTGGTCGGCCCGACCGCGTACGGACCCGCCGAACGCCGCATCACCGTCGCGGCCGGCGACGACTTCACCCTCGAGGTCCCCGCCCGCCCCTACATGGGCGAGCACTGGTACCTGGCCGACCCGGCGCCGGACGCCGACGTCCTCGCCTACGGGGGCACCCACGAGGACATCGAAGGCACCGACGAGGACGTCGCGGGCGGCGGCGACGGCACGGCGTACTTCGACTTCACCGCCCGCGCCGAGGGCACGACGACGGTGACCCTGCTGCACTGCCCGCTGGCCCGCTGCGGCAGCGTCGCCGCGGCCAGGGCCAGCGCCGTACCCGTCCCGACGGCCGGCGCGGCGCAGACGCCGGGCGGTGAGCCGGCGTTCTTCCGTTACGAGATCACCGTGCGCTGAGCCGGCGTCGTTCCGTCACGGAACCGCCGCGCGCCGAACCGCGGGCCGCGCCCGCCGGGCGCTCCCGGCCCCGCCGCCCTTGGGGCGGACGACGCCACCGCCGGAACAGGTCCTGGTGGAGTGAGCGACATGCCGTCCCCCGGCGCGCGGGCGCGGACGGGCGGCGGTCCGGCCCTAAGCTGCGCAGGCCGGGAGGGACCCGGCGGGAAAGCGCAGGACGTCATGCTTGCCGTCACCGTCATCGCGGGCATTCTGTTCACGTGGGCCGTCCTGTCGCACCGGCTGGCCCGCTGGAGCATCTCGGCGCCCATCGCGATGATGGTGGCCGGCATCCTGCTCACCCGCGGGGACGACCCCCCGATGTACTTCGACTATGACACCGCCGCCGTGGAGCACGCTGTCGAAGTGGTCCTGGCGCTGATCCTCTTCGTCGACGCGACCGAGGTCCCCCGCGGCGCCATCGGCCGGGAGAAGGGCACCGTCACACGTCTGCTCGGGGGCGCGCTGCCGCTCACCCTGGGCGCCGCGTTCCTGGCCGCCCTCGCGTTCTTCCCCGACCGGCCCGGCTGGGTGCTGGCGGTGCTGGCGACGGTCGTCGTCCCCCTGGATCTCGCCCCGACCTCGGCCGTCGTCCGGGACCGGCGGATCCCGGCGCGGCTGCGTGAGGTGCTCAACGTCGAGGGGGGCATCAACGACGGCATCATCTCGCCGGTCTTCCTGCTGTGCGTGGCCGCCGCCGGCGCCTCGCACACCAAGAGCGCCGACTACACGGACGCGCTGCTGGAGGCGGTCGTCGCGGCGGGCTGGGCCGTGGCCGCCGGTTCGGCCGTCGGCTGGGCGGCCGGGTGGCTGCTGCGCCGCTCCTGGGCGCACGGCTGGACGCAGCCCGCGGCGGCGAGACTGGGCGTGCTGACCGTTCCGGTGGCCGCCTACAGCCTCTCCGTGGCGCTGGGCGGCAACGGATTCGTCGCCTCCTTCGTCGCCGGTGTCTGCCTGGCACCCGCGATGCGGCACCTGCCCGAGGACGCGGTGGAGACGACCGACGACCTGACCGCCCTGCTGGCCCTGGCGCTGTGGTTCCTCTTCGGCCAGATGGTGAACGACGAGTTCTGGGACGGCTTCCACCTGACGGTGGTGCTGTACGCCGTCGTCGCCGTCACCCTGGTCCGGATGGTCCCGGTCGTGCTGGTGCTCCACGGAACGGGGATGCGGTCGCGTGACAAGGCGTTCCTGGGGTGGATGGGGCCGCGAGGGGCGACGTCCATCGTCTTCGGGCTCCTGGCGGCCGTCGAACTGCCCGACGAGAGCGGTGCGTTCATCACCCGCGTCATGGTGATCACGGTCATGGTGAGCATCCTGCTGCACGGGCTGAGCGCCGAACCGATCGCCCGTGCCTACGCCCGCCGCGCCGCCGCCCGCGCCGAGGCCCCCCACCCGGGCGGGACCGGCGGCGGTGGACCGGCCGGGTGACCCGGCCACCGCCGTCCGGTCCCCGTCACCGGGCGAGCCAGAGGTCCGGGCCGAAGACCTCGTAGTGGATCCTCTCGGCGGGCACGCCGCGCCGCAGCAGGTCGCCGCGCACGGCCCGCATGAAGGGGAGCGGGCCGCACAGGTAGGCGGTCACGTCGCCGGGGAGGTCCAGGCCCGAGACGTCGGCCCGGCCGGCCGCCGCGTGCGGGGCCCCGTCGCCGGGCCGCTCGTACCAGAGGTGGAGCCGGGCGTCCGGGAGCGCCCGGACCAGCGCGGCCTGCTCGTCCCGGTGGGCGTGGTCGGCGGGGGAGCGGTCGGCGTGGACCACGGTCACCGGACGGGGTGAGCCGGTGGAGGCGAGGTGGCCGAGCACGGACAGCAGCGGGGTGACGCCGATGCCGGCGGACGCCAGCAGCAGCGGTCCGTCCCCCTCCGGCAGGACCAGGTCGCCGAAGGGGGCGGAGACGGTGAGCACGTCGCCCGGCCGTGCGTGCTCGTGCAGCCAGGTCGACACCTCGCCGTCCGGGTGGGCCGGGCCGCCGGCCACGCGCTTGACCGTGATGCGCCAGTCGGGCCGGCCGGGAGCGGCGGAGAGGCTGTACTGGCGGATCTGCCGTGCCCCGTCGGGCAACTCGACCTGGACGCCGACGTACTGGCCGGGCCGGAAGGGACCGGCGGGGCGGCCGTCGGCGCGGCGCAGGACGAAGGAGGCGGCGTCGGGCGTCTCCTCGCGCCGCTCGACCACCTCCATGCGGTGCCGGACGCCGCCCTCGGCGGCACCGGCCTCCTGGTAGAGGCGGGCCTCGATGGCGATCAGGGCGTTGGCCATCAGCCAGTAGACCTCGTCCCACGCGGCGGCGACCTCGGGCGTGACGGCGTCACCGAGCACCTCGGCGATCGCGGCGAAGAGGTGGTGGTGGACGGTCTTGTACTGGTCGGAGGTGATGCCCAGCGAGGCGTGCTTGTGCGCGATCCGGGCGAGCATCGCGTCCGGACGGTCGTCCGGTCCGTCCAGCAGCATGCCCGCGAACGCCGCGATGGAGCCCGCCAGCGCCCGCTGCTGCTCGCCGTTGGCCTGGTTGCCCCGGTTGAACAGGTCCTTCAGCAGCTCCGGGTGGGCCTCGAACAGCTTGCGGTAGAACAGGGCCGTGATGTCCCCGATGGCGGCGCCGACCACCGGCAGGGTGGCCCGGACGACAGGGGTGGACTGCTCGGAGAGCACAGCGACTCCTTAATTGGTTGATGATCTTCGCATTTAAGGGGAACGGTTCGCCGCGGACGTGCGTCCGCGTGCGGCCCGCCCCGGCGGGGGCTATTCCGGTGCGGGCCGTTCCACGGGGCGGCCGACCAGTCCGATCAGTACCGGCCCGGTGGGCGAGGCCACCAGGTCCGTCACCGTGAGGGGGTCGAGCGTGGCGTAGAACGCCTCCTGGGCGTCGCGCAGCGCCCGCCGCAGGTGGCACGCCCCGCGCAGCGGGCAGGGCGTGTCGCCCTCGCAGGCGACCACTTCGCCGTCGCCCTCCAGCTCCCGGACCAGCCGCCCGACCGAGGCCTGCCGGCCGGCGCCGGTCAGCGAGAGTCCGCCGCCGCGGCCGCGCCGGGCTTCCACCACTCCCAGGTGCTGGAGGCGCGAGATCGCCTTCGCCACATGGGTGTACGGCACGTCCATGACCTCCGCCACCTCCCGCGTGGTCAGGGCCTCGCCGTCCTTCGAGACCGCCAGGCGCATGAGCGAGCGCAGCGCCAGGTCGGTGAACTTCGTCAGCCTCACGGTCCGGACGCTAGCAAATGCGCATGCGATATTCCTATTTAATGGATCCCCGTCGTCGTGTGGGCTGCCTCACCCGGCACGCGCGGCCGCTGGACGAACGGGCGCGGGACCCTCGCCCGTTACTTGCTGGTAGGGAATGATGGCGGGCAACCATCCACACGGCCGGGGCTGAGGTAGCGGTGACGACTTTCGACGAACGGACCACGGTGCACGCCTTCCGGGACGACGCCCTCGGGGAGCATGACGCCGTCGGCCTCGCCGAGGCCATCCGGCGCGGTGAGGTCGGCGCGGCCGAGGCGGCCCGGGCCGCCGCCGACCGGGTGCGGGCGGTCGAGGAACGGCTCCGCGCGGTCCAGGTGCACGCCGAACCCCCGGCCCACCCGGCGCCGGCCGGCGGAGCCCTCGCCGGCGTCCCCACCTTCGTCAAGGACAACACCGACTACCTGGGGCTGCCCACCGGCCACGGCAGCGCGGCCTTCTCCCCGCGCGCCGCGCGCCGGCACGCGCCGTTCGCCCGGCAGTTCCTCAGCAGCGGCGTCACCGTGCTGGGCAAGACCCGGCTGCCGGAGTTCGGGTTCAGCCCGACCACGGAGTACGAGGGCGCCGAGCCCGTCCGCAACCCCTGGAACACGGGCTTCTCGGCGGGCGGTTCGTCGGGCGGCAGCGCGGCGCTCGTCGCCGCCGGGGCGGTGCCGATCGCCCACGCCAACGACGGCGGCGGATCGATCCGCATCCCCGCCGCCTGCTGCGGCCTCGTGGGGCTCAAGCCGACCCGCGGCCGGGTCCTGGCCAACGCCCAGAGCCGCCAACTGCCCCTCGACATCGTCTCCGACGGCATCCTCAGCCGCTCCGTCCGGGACACCGCCGCCTTCCTCGCCGCGGCCGAGACGTACTGGCGCAACCCGAAGCTGCCGCCCCTGGGCCTGGTCGAAGGCCCCTCGGAGCGGCGGCTGCGCATCGGGTTCCTGCTGGACTCGCCGAGCGGCGTCCCCTCCGACGCCACGACCCGCGCGGCCGTCACGGAGACGGTGGCCGTTCTCGAACGCCACGGCCACACCGTGGAACCGGTGGAACTGCGGGTGGACCCCCGCTTCACCGGGGACTTCCTCACCTACTGGGGGATGCTGTCCTTCCTCCTGGGCGTCACGGGCCGGACCCTGGGCGCGGACTTCGACCGCCGCCGCATGGACGGCCTCAGCCGGGGGCTGCGCGAGGAGTACCTGCGCAACTGGCGGCGCACCCCCGGCGTGCTCCGGCGGCTGAAGGGCGCCGGGCGCACGCACGCGGCGGCGTTCCGCGGACTGGACCTGGTGCTGTCTCCCGTGCTCGCGCACACCACCCCGCCGATCGGCCACCTGAGCCCGGTCGTTCCCTACCGCACGCTGATCGAGCGGATCCTCGCGTACGTCGCTTTCACGCCGCTCGACAATGTCGTCGGCACACCGTCGATCTCCGTCCCCGCCCCGGTCGTGACGGCGGACGGGCTGCCCGTCGGCGTCATGTTCTCCGGCCGCCCCGGCGCCGAACGGACGCTCCTGGAGGTGGCGTTCGCCCTGGAGGCGGACCGCCCCTTCCGGCGCGTCCAGGACGTCTGACCGCTCCCGCCCGCCATCCACCGCCACCACGGCCCGGCCGGGCGCACCCGAGGCCGCCGTCCCCTCGGGCCCCTGGCGTACACCTCCTTCCCGCGTGCGGGTGCACCCGCCACGGGTCCCGTCGCCATGCCCTCGGCCGGATCGTCCGAATGTCGCCGGTGACCCCGTTAAACCCCTGCGAACCAAGATCACTGCATCGAGGTAATGCGCGTGGTCGCGGGGAGCGAGCGGAGCTCACGGGCCGTTAGTGTTCCCGAGGATCTGGACGGATTCCCCGAGATTGCTCCTCTTTCCTCCCGTATCTCCTCCTCGGGAGTGTGTGGCGTGCCCGTCCGCCGATCACCACCATCGCGAAGGAGAACCCACCCGATGACCGTGGAGACCCGCCCGGAAGCGCAAGCGGAGCCGCCCCGGCAGTCCAGCCTGAGCACCGGGGCCGCCCGCAACCTCGCCACCACGACCAAGTCCGCCCCGCAGATGCAGGAGATCACCTCCCGCTGGCTGCTGCGGATGCTGCCGTGGGTGGAGACGAAGGGCGGCGTCTACCGGGTCAACCGCCGACTGACGTACACCGTCGGCGACGGGTGCATCGAGTTCGTCCAGGACGGTGCGGACGTCCGGGTGATCCCCCGGGAGCTGGGCGAACTGGCCCTGCTGCGCGGCTTCGACGACGTGGAGGTGCTGACCGCGATCGCCGGCCGGTGCGTCCAGCGCGACTTCCGGGCCGGTGAGGTCCTGGTCGAGCGGGACGCCCCCGCCGACCGGATCCACCTGATCGCCCACGGCAGGGTCAACCGGACGTCCGTCGGCAAGTACGGCGACGAGGTCACCGTCGCGGTGCTCGGCGACGGCGACCGGTTCGGCGAGAACGCCCTGCTGGACGCCGACGCCACCTGGGACTGCACGGCGACCGCCGAGACCTCCGGCACGCTCCTCACCCTCTCCCGCGCCGACTTCGCCGCCGTGATGGCCGGGGCGCCCGCCCTCCGGGACCACATCCGGCGCTTCAGCTCGCTGCCCCGGCAACGGCAGAACCGCCACGGCGAGGCCGAGATCGCGATGTCCGCCGGCCACGTCGGCGAGGCCGAGCTGCCGGGCGCCTTCGTCGACTACGAACTCAACCCGCGCGAGTACGAACTCTCCGTCGCCCAGACCGTGCTGCGCGTGCACACCCGGGTCTCCGACCTCTACAACGGGCCGATGAACCAGACCGAGGAGCAGCTCAGGCTCACCATCGAGGCGCTGCGCGAGCGCCAGGAGCACGAGCTGATCAACAACCGGGAGTTCGGGCTGCTCCACAACGCCGCCTTCAAGCAGCGGATCCAGCCCCACTCCGGCCCGCCCACCCCGGACGACCTCGACGAGCTGCT
The DNA here is from genome assembly GCF_043077235.1 of Streptomyces sp. NPDC016309. Lineage (NCBI taxonomy): Bacteria > Bacillati > Actinomycetota > Actinomycetes > Kitasatosporales > Streptomycetaceae > Streptomyces > Streptomyces sp. NPDC016309. The sequence continues at coordinate 271,066 of NZ_JBIBSG010000003.1, forward strand.
CTGCCGCCGCCGCGGCACCCGGCTGTTCCTCGCACACCCCCGGACGATCGCGGCCATCGGCCGGGAGTGGAACGCGCGCGGGATCTACCCCGACCACGTCGACGTCGGCGGGCAGCACGTGCCGGCCTGGCGCGGGGTCCCGATCCTGCCCTGCAACAAGATCCCCATCAGCAAGGAGAACACCAGCTCCATCCTCGCCATGCGTACGGGCGAGGACAACCAGGGCGTGATCGGCTTGCGCCAGACCGGCCTGCCGGAGGAGTACGAACCGGGCCTGTCGGTGCGCTTCATGGGCATCAGCGAGCAGGCGATCGTCTCGTACCTGGTCACCACCTACTACTCCGCCGCGATCCTGGTGCCCGACGCGCTCGGTGTGCTGGAGAACGTGCAGATCGCCCGCAGGCGCGACTAGGGCGTGTGTCGAAAGTCCCGTCTGGCCGGGGGCGTCCGGCACGCCCGCTCGCCGCGTTGTCGGTCGTCGGCGCAGCCCGCTGCGCTCTCTCCCCCCGCGCCTGGCGGCGCGGGAGGTGCCCCCACCCTCCGCCTTCCGATCGCACGCACCGGACGCCCCCGGCCCCGCCCTCCGGGCGGACGACGCTACTTTCGAAACACGCCCTAGCGGAACCGACGACGCACCCGCAACGGCCCGGACACCCCCGGGGAGGGCGAGCACGCCCGGGATCCGGGGGCGGCCCAACCCACCCCCCCCAGCAAGGAGTTTCGGATGCCCGAACCTGGGCTCTCTCCCGCGCAGTCGAGCCTGCCCGCCGCTGCCGCCCGCTTCGGAGAGCACGTCCTCGGCCAGGCCCGCACCACCGGCGCCGAGGCCGCTGCCGACGCCGCCGCCGAGGCCGCCCCCGCGCGGACCGTGCTGCCCGGCCCGCCTTCCCCGCCCGTGTCCCTGCCCGCCAAGGGGGACGCGCCCCCCACCGCCGGGTCCGTGTCCACCACCCTGCCCACCGCCGGGTCCGTGCCGCACGGCGGCCCGGGCGGCGAGCCGGTCGTCCCGGACGGGCTGGAGAGTGCCGGAGCGGTCCGGGGGGCGAACCCCGCGCTGGAACGGATCATGCGCGGTCCCAGCGGCCTCGGCACCGCCGGCCTGCGCTTCTTCCGGCACGACGAGCGGCCCGGGGTTCCGCCGGCAGCGTCGCCCGGGGCCGCCGCGGAGGGCCGGCCCATCCCGGGCCTCTACCACCACCCGGTGCCGGAACCCGACCCGGTCCGGGTCGCGGAGGTCAGCCGCAGGATCAAGTCCTGGGCGGTGGACGAGGTCCAGGCGTTCCCGCCCGAGTGGGAGGACCAGTTCGACGGCTTCTCCGTCGGCCGCTACATGGTCGCCTGCCACCCGGACGCCCCCACCGTCGACCACCTGATGCTCGCCACCCGGCTCATGGTCGCCGAGAACGCCGCCGACGACTGCTACTGCGAGGACCACGGCGGCTCACCCGTCGGCCTCGGCAGCCGCCTGCTGCTGGCCCACACGGCCCTCGACCCGCTGCACACCACGAAGGAGTACGAGCCGGACTGGGCGGAGTCCCTCCACGCGGACGCCCCCCGGCGCGCCTACCGCTCCGCGATGGAGTACTTCGTCCAGCAGGCCACCCCCTCCCAGGCCGACCGGTACCGGCACGACATGGCCCGCCTGCACATGGGCTACCTCGCCGAGGCGGCATGGGCCGAGACGGACCATGTCCCGGAGGTCTGGGAGTACCTGGCCATGCGCCAGTTCAACAACTTCCGCCCCTGCCCCACCATCACCGACACCGTCGGAGGGTACGAGCTGCCGGCGGACCTGCACGCCCGGCCCGCGATGCAACGGGTCATCGCGCTCGCCGGCAACGCCACCACCATCGTCAACGACCTTTACTCGTACACCAAGGAACTCGCCAGCCCGGGCCGGCACCTCAACCTGCCCGTGGTGATCGCCGACCGCGAGGACGCCTCGGAACGGGACGCCTACCTCAAGGCGGTCGAGGTCCACAACGACCTGATGCACGCCTTCGAGGCGGAAGCCGCCGCGCTGGCCGCCGCCTGCCCCGTGCCGAACGTGCTGCGCTTCCTGCGGGGCGTGGCCGCCTGGGTCGACGGCAACCACTACTGGCACATGACCAACACGTACCGCTACAGCCTGCCCGATTTCTGGTAAGAAGGATTCATCTGTGACCAGCACCGAGCTCACCAACGCCAACGGCACCTCCGCGTTCGTCCCCGGCCCGGCGTCGCCCTACCAGGGTGACATCGCCCGCTACTGGGACCAGGAGGCCAGGCCCGTCAACCTGCGCCTCGGCGACGTCGACGGGCTCTACCACCACCACTATGGCATCGGCGAGGTCGACCACGCCGCCCTCGGCGACAGCGCCGACAGCGAGTACGACAAGAAGCTGATCGCCGAGCTGCACCGCCTGGAGTCGGCACAGACCGACGTCCTGCTGGACAACCTCGGTTCCATCGGCCGTGACGACACCCTCGTCGACGCCGGCTGCGGCCGGGGCGGCTCCATGGTCATGGCCCACCAGCGCTTCGGGTGCACGGTCGAAGGCGTGACCCTGTCCGCCAAGCAGGCCGAGTTCGCCAACCGTCGCGCCCGTGAACTCGGCATCGAGGACCACGTCGGCGCCCGCGTGTGCAACATGCTGGACATGCCCTTCGCGACCGGGCAGGCCGCCGCCTCGTGGAACAACGAGTCGAGCATGTACGTCGACCTGCACGACCTCTTCGCCGAGCACTCCCGCATCCTCCGGGTCGGCGGCCGCTACGTCACCATCACCGGCTGCTGGAACCCGCGTTACGGCCAGCCCTCCAAGTGGGTCTCCCAGATCAACGCCCACTTCGAGTGCAACATCCACTCCCGCCGGGAGTACCTGCGTGCCATGGCCGACAACCGTCTCGTCCCGCAGGCCGTGGTCGACCTCACCGCCGCGACCCTGCCCTACTGGGAGCTGCGGGCCACCTCGTCCCTCGTCACCGGGATCGAGGAGGCGTTCATCAACTCCTACAAGGACGGCTCGTTCCAGTACGTCCTGATCGCCGCCGACCGCGTCTGACGGGCCGCCGGAAAGCACCATGACGCAGGCCGGGCCCGTGACCCAAGGGCCCGGCCGACGCCGGACCGGGGCGGCCGGCACCACCGGGACGATTCCCGGCCGCCGAAGTGGTGATGAGGGAAGCATGACGACTCCGGAAGCGCGCACCAGGCTGCAAGAGCTCGAGGACCGGCTGGGCGAGCGGACCCCGCCACCGATCGACGGCCAGACCCGCATCCCGCTGCCCCCGTCCGGCCCGGCGGACGACGAGGACGACGGCTGCGGCACGCCCTGACCGGGCGCGCGCGCCGGTCCGGGCCACCGGACCGGCCGGAGGGCCTAGGCCTCCGGCCCCATGACAGCAGCCGCGCCGGCGGCGAGACTGTCGCCATGATCACCGAGCCGGTCACCGAGGCCTACCTGCACCGCGTCGGCGCCACGCGCCCCGCACGTCCCGACGCCGACGCCCTGCGCGAGCTGCATCTGCGCCACCTCCGCACCGTGCCGTTCGAGAACCTCTCCATCCATCTGGGCGAGGAGATCGTGCTGGAGGAGAAGGCGCTCCTCGACAAGGTCGTCCACGCCCGGCGCGGCGGTTTCTGCTACGAGCTGGGCGGGTCCTTCGCCGCCCTGCTGCGCGCCCTGGGCTTCCGCGTGGCCTTCCTCCAGGCGCGCACCTTCGCCGAGGAGGGCCGCCCCGGCATCCCCTACGACCACCTGGCGCTGGCCGTCGAGACGGACGACGGCACCGGACCGTGGCTGGCGGACGTCGGGTTCGGCGACCACAGCCACCACCCGCTGGCCCTGGACGAGCGGGGCGAGCAGGAGGACCCGGGCGGCTCGTTCCACATCCGGGAGACCCCCGACGGCGACCTGGACGTCCTGCGCGACGGGCGGCCGCAGTACCGCCTGGAGCGGCGGCCGCGCGAGCTGTCCGACTTCGCGGCCGGAGCCTGGTACCACCGCACCTCTCCGGCCTCGCACTTCACCCGGTCCCTGATCTGCTCCCTCCTCACCGGGACCGGGCGGACCACGCTGAGCGGCCGCAAGCTGATCACCACCGTCGACGGGCGCCGCACGGAACGGGTGCTGGAGGGCGACGCCGAGACCCTGGCCGCCTACCGGGACCACTTCGGGATCGTCCTCGACCGCCTGCCGCCCGTACCACCGTCACCCGCCACGGCCGACGGCCCGGCTACAGCAGGCGCGTCCGGATGAAGCCGGGCAGGAGTCCCGCGTCAAGCCGCCTTTCCAGCTCGGCGAGTTCGGCCGCCGTGGGAGCCGTCATGTCGAGGTAGCCGGGGTCCTCCGGGGACCGCGGAGCGGCGGGGTCGGGGAGCGCCAGGGGGGAGGTCGCCGGGGACGCCCCGGCGAGGTGGCGCCCCATCGCCGCCGCCGGGCTGGTGCCGAGGCGCATGGGCCGGTCCGCCAGGAAACGCCAGACGTCCTCCTGCACGTCCGGAAGGCTGGGCAGGCTGCCGTGCTCGCCGTTGACGTAACGGGTCTCGCCGACCCAGGGCAGCTTCGCCGACGTGAGCGGGACCCGCCCGTCGCCGTCCCGGTCGGGGTGGTCGGGGACACGGCTGGTGATGCGGTCCATGTGCTGCCAGAGGAAGCCCAGACGCTTGTTGTACGCCAGGCGGAACAGCGTGTTGAAGCCGGTGCCGGCGATGACCGCCATCCGGTCGCGCTGCCGCTGGTCGAGGGAGTGGTGCCACACGTGCAGGTCGTGGTGGTGCCGGGCGGTGGCGTCCAGCAGCGACTGGAGGGCCAGGTGCTGGGCGGGCCCGAGCCCGAGGCGCCAGGCGGCGGCGTCGTAGAGGTCGAAGTTGGCGCACGGGTGGTCGTACTCGGGTCCGTCCTTGACCCCGGTGCCGGGATACACACCCGCCGGGGCGGGGAGCAGGCTCAGGACACCGGACAGCGAGCGGAACGTCTCACGGGACAGGTACGAGCGCAGCAGCGTGAGGAACTCGTGCCCCCACAGGTGGTTCTTGAGGTACCCGCCGATGGCCGGTGAGCCGTAGTGCGGAGTGCCCAGGAACACCACCTTCCCCACGCGGTCCCACAGATCGGGGTGGCGCATCAGCGCGGTGCGCACGACGAGGCCGCCCATGCTGTGGGCGACGAGGTGGACGGGCTCCCGGGGCCCGTCGCCGGAGTGAGCCGCCACCACCATGTCGTACAGGCGGTCGGCGCTGGTGTGGAGCGGCTTGCGCCAGTCGTACGGGAAGGTGAGGTGCTGGATGCCGTCCTTCCGCTCGGCGGCGAACAGGAACCCTTCGTAGGAGGCGTCGACGGCGACCGGCTGGATCTTGAAGGACGGATGGGCGTCGCTCCGGCCGTCGGCGGCCAGGGCGAGGCTGTCGATGCGCCGCCGGGACCTGATGTCCAGCCACCAGATGCCGCCCAGCCCGGTGCTGGCGAGCACGCTGCCCATGACGCCCGGGACGAAGACCAGGTTGACGGGGCCGTCGCCGAGGTGGTGCGCCGGGGTGGGGCCGGCCAGCCGGACGAGTTCGTCGTGGGCGGCGTCGCCGAGGAGATCACGCAGGGCCGGTGCGGTGTCCGGGTCCCGGACGAGGGCCATCCGGGTGCGGGTGTCCGCGGTGAGGAAGCGCTCGCTCACGCCGTCCGGGTGGTGCGGTGTCGTCACGCCTGCCTCGCTCGGGTCTGCGGTTGCGGATGTGGTTGCGATTGCGATTGCGGTTGCGGTGTGCGGGGATCGGGCCGGTGCAGGGCGGCCACTTCGTGGGGCTTGGCGATGCGGACGTGGTAGTCGTTGACGTAGCTGTAGAACAGTCCGCCGATGCTCCGGTACTCGTCCCAGAAGAACTTGCGCGTCTGGGCCAGGGCCTCGCCCGCGGACGTGGGCGAGCCCTCGTGCTCGCGCGTGTAGAGGAAGTGGAAGAAGACACTGGCGAAGCGGGCGGCGAAGTTGGTGGGCACCTTGCACTCGCTGCCGATGTAGGCGCGGCTGCCGCGCTTGAGGAAGGTGTTCTGCAACTCGTTGCTGTAGGTGTGCTCGGCGGCCGACGTCTCGCAGGCGTTGATGAAGACCAGCGGCCGGTCCGTCATGGGAGCGATGCCCATGTCGGTGAGCTGGAGGACGTCACAGGCGTCGCTGGTGCTGCCGAACCGCAGACTGGGCTTGTTGCCGGCCCCGGTGGACGCCTGGCAGAACACGTAGATGAGGGAGACGGGCGAGGGGTCCCACAGGAACTCCGCGAGCTGGGCCTTGCGGCCCTCGCTCGTCGCGGGCAGCACCTTGGGGCGCCACCCGGACAGTTCCCGCGCGTGCTCCTCGGCCGCGAGCAGCGTCTCGTCGTTCGGCTTGCCGCCCCAGTACATCAGGTGCGCCCGCACGGCGTCGTCGTCGAGCGCCCGGGTGGTGTCGAACGACGGGTGCGAGACGTGGGAGATCCGCAGCCGGAGACCGAGGAAGTCGTGCGCCTGCACCGGCTGCCCGGGGCGGGGCAGCGTACCGCGATACATCAGGGGCCAGGGCACGTGCTGGGGGTCGCAGTTCTCCCAGTGGATGGTCAGCCGGTCGCCGGGCTCCAGTTCCCTGACCATCCTGCTGAGCTGGGCGTCCGGGAACATCGCCTGGAACAGGTGGTGTCCGGCGAGGGCCAGGTCGCGGACCTCCTGGCTGAGCGCGTCCGCGTGCCACGCCTCCTCGTCCTCGTCCCGGAGGGACGGCACGCCCGGCGCCGACCAGTCCGTGCTGGGGCGGAACGCCTCGAGGCGCTTGGCGACGTCGGACGCGGTGATGTCGTTGTACCGCTGCGCCCGGCTCTGCCAGTAGGCGTCCAGGGCCAGTTGGGCGTCACGGATGTACTGGTGGGCCGCCGCCTGGGGCTTCCAGGCGGTGGAGGCGGTCTGCTCACCGGGTGTGCCGGTGACCTGCCTGCACCACCAGACGCCCGGCGGGTTCACGTACAGGGACAGGCGGCGGGCCTCCCGCTGCCAGCCCTGCGCGGGGTGCGGGGCGGTCTCCCGGGCCGGTACGTGCTGCCGTGCCCGGACCTGGACGGAGCCGTGCCGGCGGCGGGGGCTCCTCGGCGGGCATAACGCGCGGGCGACCTGGGCCGCCGCGGGTTTCGGTTCGTCGGCGGGGGGCGCCGCGGCGGGCGGGCGCTGGTGCGGGAGGCCGGCCGGTTCCGGGTCCGGGGGCGGGTCGCCGGACGGCTGGTTCGGGGAGCCGGCGCGCAGCCCGTCGCGCGGCTCGCCCGGGTCCGCCTCGTCCACCGGGAACTCGATGGTCAGCTCGCGGTAGGGGTCGCCGTCGACCAGCACCAGCGCGTCGATGCGGGCGGTGCCGGCCTGCCGGGGGGTGACGATGACGGGGCGTTCCTCGGACGGGCCGTGCGGCGGGATCAGCAGGGTGAAGTCGACGTTCCACTGCTGTGCGTCGCCGCTGACGCTGATGCCCGAACCGAAGGAGGGGTCCGCGTCGTCGGGGAGGGCCAGTTCGCATGTAGAGGACCAGACGACCCAGTGCGTGAGCAGTCCGGCGGCGGGGATGTCGTGGGGCGGGACGACCCGGTCGCCGGCCGCCAGGTTGTCCGGGTGGTCGGGGCCGACCTGGAAACATCCGGTACGTCTCTCCGCGACCCGCAGGGGCGGATCGCCGGCGGTGCCGTCGTCCGTGAACCAGAAGTTGACGAGCTGGGCGTCCACCGCGTCCAGCTCCTCGCTGGGCAGGACGTGCCGCTCGGCCGTCTCCTCGCTGGACGGGACGTGCCGCTCGGCCGTCTCGCGCCGCCGCGCCACGAGGTCGGCTCCGGTGTCCCCCGTACGGTCGTCGATGTCCTCGGGGTCCTCGGGGTCCTCGGTGTCGCCGTCGTCGGTGCGGTCCGCCTCGGCCTCCGCTGCGGTGTCGGTGAGGTCCGCGTCGTCCCTGTCGTCCCCGTCGCCGCCGCCGTGGTCTCCCTCATCGTCGGCGGGCCCCGGTGGGCCCGTCGGGGTGCTGGGCGGCTCGTCGTCCCCGCCGCCCCGGGAACCGGCCGCATGGTGCGGACCGGCCTCCTCCGGGCCGGTGTCACGTGGTACGTCCCCCCGCGACGCCGCCCCCGGGGGTGCCTCGTCGGGTACGCGGCGCGCCCGCAACCCCAGGGCCAGGTTCTCCAGTTGCGTGAGGAAGTCGTCGGGTGCCGGACGGGAGACGGAGTCCACCGTCATCGGCGGGGGTACGGTGCGGTCGGCGCCGGTGGCCGGGAGCGCGTCGGCCGGCCGGGCACCCTGCTCGTACGTCTTCCGCTGCCCGTACCGGTCGCCGGCCTCCGTGAACAGCTCCGCCGCCTCGTCCAGGGCGGAGAGGGCGCGGTCGTACCGGCCGCTCAGCCGCTGGGCCAGGTACAGGCCGTACAGCGCCCGGGCCGCGCCCAGCGTCCAGCCGTCGGCGAGACTGGTCCGCACCGCCCGTTCCAGGTCGGCCACCGAGGCGGCGATGTCGTTCTCGGCGAGGGCCAGCAGGCCGGACAGATGCGTGAACAGCGCCTGTGCGCGGACGTCACCGCGGCTGGTCACCCTCCGGTGACCGGCCTCGACGAGCTCCCGCGCGGTCCGGACGCCCGTGTCCCCCCGGCGCAGGAGGTAGGCCGTCACCACCGTGGCGAGGTCGGCGACCACCTCCGGGTGGTCCGCGGTGTACTGCGTACAGGCGGCGAGGTTGTCCAGCTCGGCGGCGAGCCAGGCCGCCGCCTGGGACGGGCCGCTGAGGGACGGCGCGCGCTCCGGGAGCGAGCCGCGCACGGCGTCGGGCGTCTCCTGCCGGGTCTCCACCAGGTAGGCGGCCGTCGCCGTACGGCGGTAGTAGTCGACGAGGCGCCTCCGCACCTCCTCCTCGTCCACGGTGTCGTCCGGCGCGCCGGCGCGGGCGAACTGCTCGGCGGGCGCGGCCCGGAGGTACGACGAGACCAGCACGTGCATCCGGAAGCGGCCGGGGGAGACCTCCGTCAGGAGGCTGTGCCGGTACAGCGAGTCCAGGAACTGGTCGGCGTCCTCGACCGAGGTGCCGGCCAGCACGGCGGCCGCGCGCTTCTCCAGTTCGGGGCCCGGGTGCATGCCCAGCCGCCGTAAGAAGTGCCGCTCCGTGTCGTCGAGGGTGCGGACCGAGGTGTCGAGGGCTTCGGACACCGGCGCGCGGCCGCCGGCCGGGCGGGTGAGCCGCCGCTGGGAACGGGACAGGTCGTCGACCAGGTGCGGGACGCGCCATGTGGGGTGGGCGAGCAGGACGCTGGCGGCGAACACCAGGGCCAGCGGCAGGTTGCCGCACAGCCGGGCCACCTCGTGGGCGTTGCCCGCCTCGCCCTCGTAACCGCGGTGCCGCAGCAGACGGTCGAAGAGCCGGGCCGACGCGTCGGGGGCCAGCTCGTCCACCGGGACGGATCTGGTGACCTCGGCGGCCTCCAGCCGGAGTCTGCTCGTCACCAGGGTGAGGCACCCGGGATAGCCCGGCAGCAGTGGTTCCACCTGGGAGAAGTCGGCCGCGTCGTCCAGGATGATCATCATGCGCTTCGAGGACAGGTAGCTGCGCCACATGCCGGCCCGACCGTGGACGCTGGCCGGCTGCACCCCGGCGGGGAAACCGGCCGCCGTCAGCAGGGTGCCGAGGAGCTGGAACGGCGAGGCGGGGGTGTCCCCGGGATCGTGGCCCCGGAGGTTGATGAAGAGCTGGCCGTCGGGGAAGCGGTCGGTCACCCGGTGGGCGGTGTGCACGGCCAGCGCGGTCTTCCCGACCCCGGGCATGCCGTGCACCAGGCAGACGGACGGTTCGTCGGTCGCGTCCGCCGCCTCCAGCAACTGCTCCATCTCCGGTTCACGGCCGGTGAACGCCGACACGTCGCGCGGCAGCATGCGCGCGGGGCCCAGCCGGTCGAACACCGTGGGGACGGGCAGGCACGCCGCGGCGACGGCCGAGGGATCGCCCTCGGGCAGGGTCAGGGGAGCGGCGGGTCCCAGCAGACCCGGCAGGGGCAGGACGGGGACGCCGGTCCCTTGTGTCGCCCAGGCGGTGAGCACCGACAGCGGTGCCGGCTGCGACAGGGAGGCCGGCTGGGACAGGAGGGTGTTGCGGGACGACACCAGGAGCTGGCCGAGCAGCCGCAGCACATTGGGGTCGACCGCGGGGTCGTCGCCCACCAGGTCCTGCAACCGGCGCTGGAGTGTGACCGTCAGTTCGTGTTCCACCCGGGCGTCGTCGTCGTCCCGGGCGGCCAGGATGAGTTCGCGCGCCTCCTCCAGCTCCAGTGAGACGTTGTCGGCCTCGTCGGGCTGGGCGTGACGGACCAGGTCCACCATCCGGTCCCGGACGGGCTGCCAGGCGTCGGTGGCGAGGGCCCCCACGATCGACGCCGACGTCGCAGCCAGAACAAGTGGATCCATCAGGCCCCCGCCCAATCGTCCGTCGTCCCCCACTGTACGAGCCGAGAAGGCGGCCAGGGCTCGTTTCGACAGGTTGTCCAGAAGCATGGCGAGGGGCCCCGTTCACTCTTGCGGCCGGCAGCGGCGCGTCCGCGCGCCCGCCTGCCCGTTGGTGCGTCGTGCGTGATGTGTCGTGCGTGATGCGTCGATCCGTGCATGCGTGGTGCGTGGTGCGTGGTCGGTCCTCGGTCACGACCGGTGCGGCGGGGAACCCCTCAGCCGTCAGGCTCCTGACGCGCTCGCCCCGGACGGACCGGGCGTCGCCGGAGGCAGAAAGGCACGGGGCATATGAACTTCCGTTCGTGAAAAGACACGTGGTGGCCACACTCTGGCGAATAGCGGGAATCTGACGCAGCAACAGACGGTATTGCCTACTCTCCCGGTCCTTCCACGGTGTTACCGAATCGCGACATTCCGTTACCGCACATGCTCCTGTCCTGTGCGCCCGGCGGACCGGACCGGACCGGGCCCGTCCGGACGGGACAGGACCGGGCCCGTCCGGGCCGGGACGCATGACGGGGCGCGGACGGTGTGCCCGCGCCCCGTCGTGTACGTCCGGGTCGTGCCGTGCCGGCGGTGCTCAGACGGCCCGGTAGGCCGCGGTCAGCTTGGCGACCGCGCCGGGGAGGTCGCCCGTCAGCAGCAGGTGGTCGGCGTCGGCGAACGGCTTCGCGGAGGCCTCGGTGATGTGTCCCGCCATCCTGGCCTGGACGATGTGCCGGGCCCGGCCGACCAGTTCGGCGCCCTGCTCGGAGCGGCCGAGGCCGGCCGCCTGGAGCGCCCTGGCCGCGACGGCGATGGCCTTCAGGGCGGCCTCGCCGTCGCCGGCCGGAGGCCCGGTGCGGGTGGTCAGGCCCCAGCCGTAGGGGAACTGCGGGTCGTAGGCGGCGTCCCCCACGTTGATCGGGAGCTGCTCCTGCGACTTGGGCCAGGTGACGGGGAGCCGGCCGGTGAACCGGCGCTTGCCGTACAGGACGTCGGCGACGCCGTCGCCCTCGGTGCCGGGCAGCCAGGAGGCGACCAGCGCGTCGATGCGGTCCAGCCGGTCGCCGATGAGCTGCGGCCGGCCGGACACCACCAGGACGGCGCACGGCATGGCCGCGCACACCGTGTCGACCGCCGCCCGGTCGGCGTCGGTGAGCTCCAGGTCGTGGCCGTTGCCGACGTCGCCGAATCCTTCGGCGTACGGGGTCTCGCCCACGACCACGACGCCGACGTCGTGGCCCGCGGTGGCGGCGGAGGCGTCCTTGGAGTAGGTGATCGTGGCGTCCGGGGCTGCCTTGCGCATGCCCTCCAGGATCGTGGTGCCCGGGGTGGTCCGGCCCGAGGAGCCCTGCCAGCTGATGGTCCAGCCGCCGGCCTGGTTGCCGATGTCATCGGCGTTGGACCCGGCGACGTACACCTTCTGCGAGGCCTTCAGCGGGAGTACCGCGCCGTCGTTCTTCAGCAGGACCTGGGACTTGGCGGCGGCCTCGCGGGCCACGGCGCGGTGCTCGGCCGAGCCGATCCGGCCGAGGTGGGTGGTGTCCGCGTACGGCCGCTCGAAGAGGCCCAGGGTGAACTTCTGGGTGAGGATCCGGGACACCGCGTCGTCGATCCGGGCCTCGCCGACGCGACCCGCCGTGACCTCGTCCTGGAGCGTGCGGGTGAAGCCCCGGTAGTCGGTCGGCACCATGATCATGTCGAGGCCGGCGTTGACGGACGTGCGGACGTCGCTGGGGTAGTCGCCCGGGATCTGGTCGATGGCCTGCCAGTCACTGATCACGAACCCGTCGAAGCCCATCCGGCCCTTGAGCACTCCGTTGATCATCTCGGCGTTGGCGTGCATCTTCACCGGCCCCCGGTCGTCGCCCAGGACGTCCAGCGAGGAGTACGAGGGCATGACCGTGCCGGTGCCGCGCTCGACGGCCTCGGCGAACGGGGCGAGGTGCACCGCCTCCAGCTCCTGGCGGGTGACCTTGGTGACGCCCTGGTCGATGGTGTACGACCCGGTGGTGGAGGTGCCGAAACCGGTGCCGCCGTCGCCGACGAAGTGCTTGGCGCTGGTGAGCACCTTGTCGTTGCGGTCCAGGTCCCTGCCGTCACGGGCGCCCTGCATCCCGTTGATCACGGTCTCCATCGCGGTGACCAGGGCGGGGTCCTCGCCGAACGCCTCGTAGGAGCGGCCCCACCGTTCGTCCCGGGTGACGCACAGGCAGGGCGCGAAGTCCCAGGGGATTCCGGTCGCGCGCACCTCCCGGGCCGTCACCGCGCCGGTCCTCGCCGCGATGCCGGGGTCGCGTCCGGCGCCGATGCCGATGTTGTGCGGCATGATCGTCGCGCCGATGACGTTGTTGTGACCGTGCACGGCGTCGACGCCGTACAGGAGCGGGATCTGGAACCGGGTGGCGCGGGTGCGCAGTTGGTAGGAGTCGACCATCCGCGCCCATGCCTTGGGCGTGTTGGGCGTCGGCACCGAGCCGCCGCCGGAGAGCAGCGACCCCAGGCCGTACGCGGCGATGTCGCCCTGCGCCGTGAGGGCGTTGCGTTCCGCCTGGGTCATCTGGCCGGCCTTCTCCGCGAGGGACATCCTCGAGAGCAGGTCCGCGACGCGCTTCTTCACCGGGAGCCTCTTGTCGAGGTACGGCAGCCCATGGGCGTCGACGACGACGTGCGGGGTCTCGGCGGGGGCCTTGGCGCCGCGGACGGTCAGTTCCAGCGGGACGGTCTCCGCGCTCTCGGCGGAGCGGTCCTTGCGGGTGGTGACGGCGATGGTGCGGGTCTCGCCGGAGGCGGTGCCGGCCGGGAAGGTGACGCTGCCGCTGACCGGCCGGTAGTCGTCGCCGGGCGTCGCGCTGCCGTCCCGGGTGGTGTAGTCGACGGTGACGGGTGCGTCGAGCGGGCCGGAACCCGTGGTGGCGACGGAGACCTTCACCCGGGCGGTCCCGCCCTCGGCCACCGGGTACACGGCGGCGTCGGTGACCACCCGGGCGGTGAGGGCGGGGTCGGCCTTCCCGTACAGCTCGACGCCGTCGACGGCGAAGGAACCCGGCGCGCCGGGCGGCAGGGTGAGGGCGTACCCCCACATCTCCTTCAGGCCGAGGACCTGGTCGATGCCGCCGACGGGCTGGTAGTCGGACCGGTACCGGAAGTCGGCGAACGGTATCTCGACGAGGTGCCAGCCCTCCCAGTCGTCGGTGAACGAGGTGGTCCACAGCTCGGACGCCTCGCCGTTGGCGCCGCCGTCCTTGATCTCGAAGCTGACGCGCTTGCCCGAACCGGGCGGCAGGGGAGCGGTGTTCTGTCCGTACCACCAGAAGCGGATGCCCTTGTGGGCCGTCCAGTCCTGTGCCGGGGCGTCGAAGGCGAAGTCGTGGCTGAACCCGCCCCAGCCGCTGATGTCGTACCGGCCTTCGAGGACCTTGCCGCCCTCGGGTGCGTCGGCCCGCGCGCGGAGCTCCAGCTCCGGCCGGTCGTCGGCGTCGCTGCCCCAGGTGAAGATGCCCTCGGCGGGCGGGTCGGCGAAAGGCACCTCGCCCTCGAAGCGGTCGACGGCCCGGGGTGCCGGATCGTCCGCGGCGGACGCCGGTGCCTGGCCGGTCAGCAGGCCGGCGAGTACGGCGGCCGCGGCCAGTACCGCCGTACCGGCTCCGAGCGGAGGTCGTGAGCGTGGCGGGCGTGATCGGGACATTCTTGATCGTGACATGACAGCTCCTGGTCAGGGGGAGAAGCGGGGAGAACCGGCGGGGCGGGCGCCCGGCCGGGGCCGGCGCGGGTGCGTACCGGCGGGGAACGGCCGGGGGGGGGATCCCGGCACGGGGGAGCGGCGGGCCGGCCGCGCCGCGGCCGGCGGGGCGGCAGGTGCCTCACCGGTGGGGCGCGGAACCCCGGACGACCAGGTCGGTGGGCAGCACCACCGGTTCGGCGGGCAGCGCCGTCCCCCCGAGACCGGCGAGGAGGAGCCGGGCCGCCGTCTCGCCCATCCGCCGCATGGGCTGGCGGACGGTGGTCAGGGGCGGCTCGGTGTGACGGGCGAGCGGGATGTCGTCGAACCCGACGACGGCGACGTCGCCCGGGACGTCCCGCCCCGCCTCCCGGAGGGCGCGCAACGCGCCCACCGCGATCAGGTCGTTGTGCGCGAAGACGCCGTCGCCGTCCCACCCCTCGGCCAGGGCCCGCTCGACACCGCGCCGCCCGGACTCCTCGGTGAACTCCCCGTCGATGACGTACGCGTCGGGCGCCACTTCCCGGAACCCGTCGAGCCGTTCGCGTACGCAGCCGAAATCCCGCCGGCCGGCCAGCACGAGGGGCCGGGTGCGGCCGGAGCCCACCAGATGACGGGCGGCGGACGCGCCCCCCTCGCGGTTGGTGGTCGCCACCGACGGGAACGCGGGGTGGTGGCCGCGGTCGTCGATCAGGACGACGGGCAGCCCCCGGCGGTACATCTCCGTGAGGGCGCCGAGGGTGCTCTCCGGTTCGACCACCAGCAGACCGTCGAAGGCCCGGGCGGAGACCTGTGCGGTGAAGTGCCGGACCGACTCCGCGCCCCGGTTGCTGCTGAACAGCAGCAGCCCGTACCCGGCCGCCTCGACGGTGTCGGCGACGCCCTGGAGCACCTCGCCCATCCACGGCCAGGTCAGGGACGGCGTCAGTACGGCGATGGTGCGGCTGGTGCCGCGGGCCAGCCCGACGGCACCCGAGCTGGGGACGTAGCCGAGTGCGGCGATCACTTCGCGAACCCGGGCGGCGGTGCCGGGATCCACCTCCGCCCTGGCGTTGAGCACCCGGGAGACCGTCGTCCTGCTGACTCCCGCCTCACGTGCGACATCGGCGATGGTCACGGGCATGCGGGCGCCTCCGCGTCGAGATCCGGTACGGCCGCCGGAAGCGGTTCCGGAACCGGTACCGGCGGGTGCGGCGAGTCAACAGCCGAGTGGACCCGCCGTCAAGACTTCACACCGAAACCGGAAAGGTTCTCAACTGGCGGCCCAGTAAGGGAGTTGTTCGTTCAGGAAGTGAATGCGCCAGGCTCTTGACGCCGCTGCGCAACGGGAGTTCACTCACGCCTCGATACATGGCTTCACCCCGCATCCGTGCAACTGCGCCGACCCGGTCCAGACCAAACGCTTGACACGCCCGTCACTCACTTCTTCAATCACGTGGTGAACTAAGCGCCTCCCCAGGTGCGTTCCCCCCCACCCCCGTCGGCGGGATACCCGCCGGGTGCCCCGTTCCCCACAGGCCCCGGCAGCCGCACGCCCGCACGCGTACGCCCGTCATGCGTGTGTCGTTCGATGTGCGCGGCCCCTTCCCCCGGCACGTCCCCATGGAGGGATGGTCATGCCTCTCCCGCGCTCTCCCCGGCGCCTCCTCGCGGCGCTCGTTCCGGCGCTCGCGCTCGGGTCGCTCGTCACCGGCCCCGCCCAGGGCGCCTCCCCGCCCGTGGCGGGTCCCGCACCCGGCGCGGCGGCGGTGACCGCCCCCGCCGCCCCCGCGGCGCCCGCGGCGGTCACCTTCTCCGACGACTTCGACGGCCCCGCGGGCTCCGCCGCCGACGGCGCGAAATGGCAGATCGAGACCGGCGACAACGTTGCCAACCACGAGCGCCAGTACTACACCGCCGGCAACCGCAACGCCGCCCTGGACGGCCAGGGTCACCTGGTCATCACCGCCCGCCGGGAGAACCCGGGCAACTACACCTGCTGGTACGGGCGGTGCGAGTACACCTCCGCCCGGCTCAACACGGCCGGCCGGTTCACCACCACCTACGGCTACGTCGAGGCCCGGATGAAGATCCCGCGCGGACAGGGCATGTGGCCGGCCTTCTGGATGCTCGGCAACGACATCGGGCAGGTGGGCTGGCCCGACTCCGGTGAGATCGACGTCATGGAGAACGTGGGCTTCGAGCCGTCCACGGTCCACGGCACGCTTCACGGACCGGGATACTCCGGTTCGGGCGGCATCGGGGCCGCCCACACCCTCCCCGGCGGCCAGGCCTTCGCCGACGCCTTCCACACCTTCGCCGTCGACTGGAGCCCCGAGGCGATCACCTGGTCCGTCGACGGCACCGTCTACCAGCGCCGCACGCCGGCCGATCTCGGCGGACGGCGGTGGGTCTTCGACAAGCCCTTCTTCCTCATCCTCAATCTCGCGGTGGGCGGCTACTGGCCCGGGGACCCCGACGCCGGCACCGTCTTCCCCCAGCAGCTCCTGGTCGACCACGTCCGGGTCACCACCGGCGGCGGCCGGCCCGGCGGCGGGCCCATCACGGGCATCGGCGGCAAGTGCGTCGACGTGGCCGGCGGCAACACCGCCAACGGCACGCCCGTGCAGCTCTACGACTGCAACGGCACCGCCGCCCAGGCGTGGACGGTGGGCGGTGACGGTACGCTCCGGGCGCTGGGCAAGTGCCTGGACGTCGCCTCGGGCGGTACGGCCGACGGCACACAGGTGCGGTTGTGGGACTGCAACGGCACGGCCGCGCAGCAGTGGGCCGTTCCGGCGGCCCGGGACATCGTCAATCCGCAGGCGAACAAGTGCCTCGACGCCGCCGGCGGCAGCTCGGCCAACGGCACCCGCTTGCAGATCTGGACCTGCACCGGTGCCGCCAACCAGAAGTGGACGGTGACCCGCTGACCGCCCCGCACCCACCGCGGGCGTAGCACCGCACGTACCCCCGCCCCCGCCCGCCCCGGGCCTTCGCCGTGACGGCGGCCCGGGGCGGGCCCGGGTCGGGCTCGGGTTGGGGGTCGGCGGCGGCGCGTGTGCGCCATTCGTCGCGCGGACCGCTCGCGTCGCGCGCCGAACGGCGCACCGCCGCACCGGTACGGCGGCCTATCCTCCTGGCATGGAGGCACTGGCCGTACGGCTGTCCGGACTGGACCCGCACGTCGAGGGCGCGTTCCGCGTCGTCACGTTCTACGACACGCTGATGCGCCGGCGGGTCGAACTGTCCGCCCTCACCCGGGCCTCGGCGGGCCTGGCCGAGTGCGTGGCCGGGCTGCGGCTGCACGGCACCGGGCAGGTGATCCGCATGACGCCCGACGGCGGGCGGGCCCCGGTCCCGCCGGCGCCCCCGTCCAGCAGCGGGCCGATCACCCTGGACGAGGAGGAGATCGGCACCGTGTGGCTGGAACGCCCCGGCCCGCCGGATCCGCTGGACGAGGTGCTGCTGGACCGGTTCGCCATCGCCGCCGCGGCCTTCGCCGAACGGTACGGCCCGGCCCGCACGACCATGGCCGATCCCGCGCTCGTCGAACTGGCCATCGGCGCCGACAGTGACGAGGCCGCCAGGGCGCGGGCGTTACGGCTCCTGGGCTTCGCCGCCGACCGGCCGGTCCACGTCGTCGCCGTACGCTCCCGGCTCCCGCTCGACCGGATCGGGAGCCTGGTGTGCCCGGCCCGCCCGGTGAAGGCAGCGCCGCTCGCCGGGGTCGGTGTCGTCCTGGCCACCACCGTGGACGTGTCCGCGCTGCCCGCGGGGGTACGCGCCGGGGTCGGTTCCCCGGGCGGTCCCGACCGGTCCTGGCGGGAGGCCCGGGCCGCCCTCCGCTTCACCACCGCCGGTGAGCCCGTCGTGCACCACGCCGGTCTGGGCGCGCTGGCGCTCCTGGCCGAGCTCCCGCCGGACGCCCTCCGCGCCAACCCCGACGTGGCCGCCATCGCCCGGGTCGCGGGCGACCCCGACGACCTGGGAACGCTGGAGGCGTACTGCGCCACCGGGTCCCTGCGCCGGGCCGCCGACCGCCTCCACCTGCACCACAGCAGCGTCGGCCGCCGGCTGGACCACCTGGGCGGGCTCCTGGGCGTCGACCTGACCGGGCCCGCCGGACTCGTACGGGCCAGGCTCGCCCTCACCGCGTGGCGGCTGCTCGGCGAGGACGGTCCCACGGACTGACCGAAACCTTCACGGAACCTGGCCGTCCAGTTGCTGGAACGGCCCTTACGGCGGCTCTCTACCGGTGAGTAACATGCGCGGACCACCCGGCACCCCACCCGCCCGCCTGCCCCACCGGCGGCTAGGAGCACGTCGATGTCGTTCCACCGAGCCTTCCCCGACCCACCTCCCTCCCACCCTCCCCGAGGCGCGGAGGCCCCGTTCCCGAACCCCGCGTCGTCGAACCCCCCGTTCCCGAACCCCCCGTTCCCGAACCCCCCGTTCCCGGATGCCCCGTTCCCGGACGCCCCCTTCCGGCAGGCGCCCGCCGCGCACTGGTCGCGGGGCCCTCACGAGCCGCACCCGCCGCGGGACGACCTCGGCGCCCTCCGCTCCGGCTACCAGGGGCTCCGCCGGGTGGCCACGCTCACGGCGCTCGGGTACTTCCTGGTCTTCCTGCTCCTGGCGGCCTTCGCGCCCGGGCTCATGACCGGCGAGATCACCGGCGGGCTCACCACCGGCCTGGTGCTCGGCCTCTGCCAGCTTCCGGTGGCCCTCGCCGCCATCGCCGTGTACGAGCGCACCGCCCGCCACCGGGTCGACCCGCTCGCGGCGGCCGTCCGTGAGCGCACCCCGCGGGGGGACCGACGATGGTCCGGCCGCCAGGCCGGGGGTGACCGGTCATGACCGAGTTCGGCGCCGACGCCCAGACCATGTCCCTCGTCGCCTTCATCGCGGTCATCACGGTCACCCTGCTGGTCTGCGTGATGACCGGGCCCGACGACAACGACCTGGCCGAGTTCTACACCGGCTACCGCTCGCTGTCCCCGGTGCGGAGCGGTCTCGCGATCGCCGGCGACTACATCTCGGCCGGCACCGTGCTCGGCACCATCGGCATCATCGCGCTGCTGGGCTTCGACGGGGTCACCCTCACCCTGAGCACCGTGCTCTCGCTGGTCCTGATGATGTTCCTGCTCGCCGAACCCCTCCGCAACACCGGCCGGTTCACCACGGGCGACGTCCTGACCCGCCGGGCGCCCGGGCCTGCCGTACGGATCACCTCCGCCCTGGTCACCCTGGCCGCGCTGCTGCCCCTGGTGGTCTTCCAGCTGGCCGGCGCGGGCGATCTGCTCGCCGTCGTCCTCGGCTTCCACTCCGGCGGCTTCAAGACCGGGTCGATCGTGTGCCTCGGCCTGCTGATGATCGTGTACGCCGCGCTCGGCGGGATGAAGGGCACCGCGTTCATCCAGATCGTCAAGACCGTGGTCCTCCTCGGCGCGGCCACCGCCATCGCGGTACTGATCCTCGCGCGGTTCGACTTCAGTCCGTCGGCGCTGCTGGTGGCCGCCCGGAACGGGAGCGGCGCGGGGGACGCGTACCTCGCGCCGGGGCTCCAGTTCGCGGGCGACGGCCTGGACATGATCGGTACCCAGCTCACCGTCGTGCTGGGCGCGGCGGTGCTCCCGCACATCACCATGCGCATGTTCGGCTCGCGCGGCACGGCGGCCGTCCGGCGCTCGCTGTCCTGGGCCGTCTCCACCGTGGTCGTCACCTGCCTGCTGCTCACGGTGATCGGGTTCGGCGCGGCCGCGATCGTCGGGCACAAGGACCTCGTGGCGGGCGACCCCCAGGGGCAGACGGCGTTCCTGATGGTCAGCCAGGCCGTGCTGGGCGCGGACCCGACCGTGGCGGAGACGCTGCTGTTCACCGCGGTGGCCACCGCGGTCTTCCTGACACTGCTGGCCTCGGTCGCCGGAATCACCCTCGCCTGTGCCAACACGCTGGCGCACGACCTGGTCGCCCACGGCCTGCGCACCTCCGAGCTGAAGGCGTCCACCGAGACGGCCGTCGCCCGGACCGCCGCGGTGGGCGTCGGGGTCGTCGCCATCGCGATCGCGGCGGGCGCCAGGCACCTGAACCTCCAGGCGCTGCTGACCCTGTCCTTCTGCGTCGGCGCCTCCGCGATCGCCCCGGCGCTCGTGTACAGCCTCTTCTGGCGCCGCTACAGTCGCGCGGGGCTGCTCGCCACCCTGGTCGTGGGCACCGTCGCCACCCTCGTCCTGACGGCCGGCAGCACCCTGGTGTCGGGGTCGCCGCGGTCCATGTTCCCCGACGTGGACGTCAACTGGTTCCCCTTCACCACGAGCGGCATCCTCTCCATCCCGCTCGGCTTCCTCGCGGGCTGGCTCGCGACGGTCGCCGGCGGCGGAGACGCGGCCGAACGCGTCCGGCGCTACGACGAGGTCGAGCCGCTGATCCTGGCGGGCGCGCCCGCGGGGGCGGGCGCCGACCCCCACTGACACCGTCCCGCCCGCGCCGAGGAGCGCCCGGCCCGCCCACCGGCAGGCCGGGCGCTCCGCTGTGAGCGGCCACCGGTACGCGGAGATCATCCGGGCCCACCGCCGTTCCCGCGACGGCTGAGTCCGGGGCGTACGCCACCCGGAACGGCGCGGTGCGGCGGGGAGCCGACGCGGTGCGGCGGCGGCGACGGCACCGCGCGGCGGGGGAGACGTACGTCACACCCCGCCCCTGTCACATCCCGCCCGGCCCGTCCGTCAAGGAGGTGTCAACGCACCACAACGGCACACCAGGAGTGCACCATGGACGCTCGTCTCAACCTCTTCGGCAACCCGGTCGCGGGCCGCATCCTGCGCCACGTCAACGCCGCCGGAAAGGTCGTCACCGACTCGGCACTGCCGGCCGCGACGCAGGAACTGGTGAAGATACGCGCCAGCCAGATCAACGGCTGCGGATTCTGCACGGACATGCACACCAAGGAGGCCGCGCACGCCGGGGAGACCGCGACGCGCCTCCACCTGGTCGCCACCTGGCGCGAGGCCACCGTGTTCACCGACGCCGAGCGCGCCGCCCTGGAACTGACCGAGCAGGGCACCCGCATCGCCGACGCGTCCGGCGGTGTCACGGACGAGGCGTGGGCGAACGCCGCCAAGCACTACGACGAGGACCAGCTCGCCGCCCTGGTGTCCCTCATCGCCCTCATCAACGCCTACAACCGCGTCAACGTGATCGTCCGGCAGCCCGCCGGCGACTACACGCCCGGCCAGTTCGGCTGACCGTTCCGGGTCCGGGACCCGTGCCCCGTCCAGCCGCCCCGGCCCGCCCAGCCGTTCCGCCCCGGTCCGTCGCCACGACCGGGCCGGGGCAGGGGGGCCGCCGGGTCACACGACGTCGAGGACGTCGGACACCGGCCGGCGCGGGGTGGCGGGCACGTCCGGGCCGTACCCCAGCCGGATCAGCATCTGGGGGTGGCCCGTCGGCGACAGCGGGTCGCGCACCACCCAGCGCAGCTCCGGCCACTCCAGCACCTGCGAGTTGAGGGACGTGGACAGCCCGTCCGAGGTCGCCAGGAGCAGGACGCGCTCCATCGCCTGACCGGCCCGCAGCCAGTCCTCCGGGCCGTCGTCCCGGGTCCCGAGGACGGCCAGGCACGGCCACTGCTCGAAGACCGCGGTGCGCCGGCCCTCGACCGGGCGGTCACCGGCGAAGTCCCGCACCGGGGCCCGGCCGCCGTGCCGGCGCGGACCGAACGCCCAGGTCGGCACCCCCTCCAGCGCCGCCGCCTCCCTGCCCGTACCGGTCCAGCGGGCGATCTCCTCCCGCACCTCGGGCGACAACCGCTCCTCCTGCTCGGCGTCCCACACCAGGTCGAGCATCGCCTGGACCTGCCAGGCGTCCGGGAAGGCGAGGCGTGCCCCTTCGACGAGCGCGGCCCCGGCCAGCCCGTCGAGGAGCTCCCGGGGGACCGGCTCGTCCGAGAACGGCTCCCTGCTGGTGCGGCGCCGGCGCACCGCCGGGTACAGGCCGGCGATCTCGTCCTCCCGGTCGGCGGACGCGAACCCGACGATGGCCAGCCGTTCGGGGTCGGCCGGGTCGGGCAGCAGCCGCACCCGTGTCTCCCAGCCGGCCGCCGCCGCGGCCACACGCAGGTTGAACAGCGCGGCACCGCAGCCGACGTGCAGTCCCCGGGCGGAGGGGTCGGTGCGCGGCATCGTCCGCCGCGGGTCCGACATCACCAGCAGCTCGCCACTGCCGCGCACATGACGGAACCGCCAGGGCTGGGCGTTGTGCATCGACGGGGCGGTGGTGGCGGCGGCCACCCAGGACGTCACGGAGTCCGTGTCCGGTGTGCGAACGGGCATGGCGGTCACCTTCCGGGAAGCGGGGCCGGCGGACCCGCCGGCCCCGACAGGAAAGGCCAGGGCGGCTTCACACCCCCAGCGTCGCCCCCGCCGCCCCCGGCGGCCATGGGCCGAACGGCTCCCGTCGGGGCCGAACGTCCCGCCCCCGGAGCGGCCCGTCAGTCCCCCGGCGCCGCCGACGCCCCGGCGCACAGATAGGGACGGGCGAGGAGCAGGCCGGTGGCGGTCATGACGATGCCGACGTACACCGGCGCGAGGTGGACGAGGTCGGTGTAGCGGATCACGCCGTGCACCACGACGGCCGGCAGGAAGCCGGCGGCCGCCGCCGCGGCCAGGGTCCAGAACACCCAGGCCTCACCCCGCCGCCAGCCCCACGCGCTGAGCAGGGTGATGGCCACCGCGGCGGCCATCAGGGCGCCGCCGAAGCCCGCCCGGTCGTGGGCGATGAACGGTACGAGCCGGGGGTTCACGGCTTCCAGCGTCTGCGGGCCGGCGCCCAGGAAGGTCAGGTCGGTCGGTACGAACACGCCGGTCAGACCGACCACCGAGATCACCGCTCCGCCGGCGAACAGCCCCGCTCCCGTGACGATCAGCAGCAACTGGCCGACCAGCGCCCGACGGCGCTCCCGTTCCGGCCCCTCGCGGGCCGGACGCCACCGGGGTGCGTGCGGAGCCCGGCGGACCGCGAGCACGAACATCGGGAACAGCACGAGGGTGGTGGCCGTGTGCAGCGGTTCCACGAAGCCGGTGGCCAGGAAGTAGAACAAGGTGGGGAAGCCGATCGCCCCCGAGAGCAGGTACACCTCGCGGGCCCAGGGCCAGCCGCGTCTGATCCCGCCCAGGGCGAGGCCGGAGTAGAGGGCGCCGATCGCCACCATCGTGCCGGCCATGGTGATCCGGTCGTGCTGGAGGAAGTGCACGAGGTGGTGGTTGGCGGCGTGCAGCTCGCGCAGCGTCATGCCGAGGTAGTCGCGGTCGTACCAGAGCAACACCGGCCCGAGGGTGATCGCCGCGGCGCCCAGCCCGGCTCCCGTCATCCCGAGCCCGACCAAAAGCGCCCACCACCAGGCGGGCCAGCGGCGGGGATCGCGCCCGACGTCACGCAGCGCCGGAGCGGGCGCGGTGGGCGTGGCCGCTTCGGTGACGCGCTGGAACCATCCGGGTCCGGCCGCGACCAGCACCCCCGGCCGGGCGAGCACGACGGCATCCGGCTCTTCGAGCGCGGTGGCGGCGGCGGTGACCGACGCGTCGGACGTACGGACCACGTGCGGGTCGTCGCCGCTGGTGAACCCGTCGACGAACGGCGCGAGGGCGGCCTCGGTCTCCGGGTCGCGGGCGCGGACCACCAGTGGGATCGAGCGGCCGGCGGCGGCCTCCCGCACGGTCCGCGCGTCGGCCGCCGCGACGGGCGCCACCTCGACGACACCGGCCCCGAGCGGGGGCATGGCGCGTACCGCCTCGCGGGCCAGCGCGGGCGGGACGGATATCCCGAGCCGGGCGGCCACGGGCACCCCGGCGATCTCGCCGGCGAGCCGCTCGGGCGGATGGCGATGGCCGAACCCCCGGGCGATCAGCCGCGCGCCGGCGGGACGGGAGCCGACCGAGGCCAGCAGCCGCAGTGCGGCGCGCTGCGAACGGCGCCGACCGAGCACGGCGGCGGCCAGGCCGCGCAAGGGGTGGTACGTCCAGTCCGGCATCAGTCGCTCTCGCCCTCCGTCGCCTCCAGGGGTTCACCGGGCCCGGGCGCGGTCCAGCCCAGCACCGGCGTCATGGAACGCAGCGTCGCCCGCATCGGCGTCAGCCGGGCGGCCGTGTCGCGCAGCAGCACCGCGGGCGGCCACGACAACTGGCCCACCGCCCCCAGCCGGGCGGAGCGGCGCGCGACGGCCTGGGCCCGCGGGCGGCGCAGCAGGTCGTACGAGCGCAGCGCGGCGGCCACGTCCCCGGTGCCGTCGAGGCGGTGGGCGAGGGTGACCGCGTCCTCCAGCGCCTGGCACGCGCCCTGGCCCAGGTTGGGGGTCATGGCATGCGCCGCGTCGCCCAGCAGCGCGACCCGGCCGCGGACGAAGGAGGGCAGCGGTGGCAGGTCGTACAGGTCGTGCCGGAGCACCGTGTCCGGAGCGACCGCCGCCAGCAGGGCGGGGACGGGATCCGGCCAGGACCCGAACCGGCGCAGCAGCTCGGCGTGCTCGGACGGGCCGGAGGCCGCCCCCGGCGGCAGCGACGCGGTCGCGAAGCAGTACATCCGCCCGCCCGGGAGCGCCGTGTAGCCGAACCGCGCCCCGCGGCCCCAGATCGCCGCGCCCTCGGCGGGCGGCCCGGCGAGCGGCCCGGTGACCATGCGCCAGGCGGTGTAGCCGACGTACCGGGGGCCGGCCGCGTCGGGCCACAGCGCGCGGCGGACCGCACTGCGCAACCCGTCGGCGCCGACCACGAGATCGGGACGGGACACGCCCCCACGGTGTTCGACGACCGGGCGGCCGCCCTCGTCGCGGACCACGGACACCTCACTGTCCGGCCGCAGGCAGTCGCCGGGGAGCGCCTCGGTGAGCGCCCGCAGCAGGTCCGCGCGGTGCAGGACCACCAGGGGACTGCCGAAGCGGCGCGCCAGCTCCGCGTTGTCGGTGCGGGACAGCCAGCGGCCCCGGCGGTCGCGTACGCCGCCGGTGGCCTCGACCGCGCCGAGCGCCCGGACGGTGCCGGCCAGACCGAGCGCCTCCAGCGCGTGGAGCGCGTTCGGCCACAGGGAGATGCCGGCGCCGATCTCGGTGAACTCCGGGGCCCGTTCCAGCACCTCGACGCGCCAGCCCCGGCGATGCAGGGCGATGGCCGCCGCGAGCCCGCCGATCCCGCCGCCGACGATGGTCGCGGCGCGCTGCGGCATGGGTCCTCGCTCTGGTGTCGGGGGCGCCGCCCCGGTCGGGTGGCCGTCGATCCGGTGCCCGGGCGGCGGGCGATGACGCGGGGCCGGCTGAGCAGCGCCTCATAGCAACATGTCGACAGGGGCCTGTCAATGTCCGACGGACGGACCGGCCCGAGGGGGCGCCCGGATACGGACGGCCCGGCCCGAGGGGGCGCCCGGATCACGGTTGTGACCCGGGCGCCCCTCGGTGTCAGCCGGAGAGGACCTTGATGTCGTCGACGGTCAGGTGTGCGGGCGCACCGACACCCCAGAAGCCGGCGAAGGCGGTGACGGTCGTGTGGTCGCCGGAGTTGAAGGGCACGCTGATCTGCCCGAAGCAGGCGGGTGTGGTGGGCGGGCACCAGCCGGGCGCCGGGCCGAAGTGGCGTTCGACGGGCGGCCACGCTCCGGGGAGGCGGACTCCGAAGAAGGCCGTGTCGACGTTGCTCGAAGTGCGGAAGAACCCCGTGATCACGTAGTTGGTGTGCGGGCGCACCGGGATCGGCTGGGACAGGGCGTTCCACACGCGGGTTCCGGGCGAGCTCAGGACGGCGGACCTGCTGCCGGTGTTGGCACCGGTGGGGGAGGTGGAGACGGCTTTCGGGTCGGGGCCTTCCACGGTCCAGGGCGCGGAGACGGCGGAGGTGCGCTGCTCCTCGAATCCGCCGTCCTGGAGGGGGTTGCGGTAGAGCTGGATGTCGACGTTCCAGGCGCCGAAGTTGTCCCAGTCCTGGGGGTCGTTGATCCGCAGGTCGAGCTTCCCGGAGGTTCCGATCTGGCGGCAGCCGAGACGGTTGAGGACCTCGAAGGGCTGGGCGCCGGTGAGGCGGCCGATGAGGCTGTACGCGTTGAGGCCGGGCGCGGGATAGCCCGCGGGGGCGGGCCGCCGGGGGTCGGCGCCGGCCGGGGTGACCCACTGGGAGCCGTCGGCTGGCTGCCACCAGAAGCCGCTGGTGGAGACCTCGTCGTTCATGTGCGGGACGACGCGGACGACGTCGCCGGGACGCAGGCCCCGGGCATCCGAGGGGAAGGTGGTGCCCCGGCCACCGGACAGGTGCAGGGCGGCGGACTCGTCCGGGTCGAACCCGTGGGCGCAGCGGGTCTTCGCGGTGGTGGGGACCGGGCTGGGCTCGGCGTGGGCCGGCGCGCCGTGCGGGAGGCCGGCCAGGACGGCCAGCAGCAGAGTCACGGCCAGGTGGCGGCGGACCCTGCCACCGGGGTGGCTGCCGGGGCCCGGACGGGGGACGGCGGGGGTTTCGGGCCGGCCTGACGCGGCGGGAGCGGGACGGAAGGCGGCGCGGCAGCGCTGCCGGAGCTTGTTCATGCGGTTCTCCTCGTACAGGTGTCGGGGCGGGATGGGTGTCCGGTTGTCCGGCGGGCAGGTCGGAGCGGTCCGGCGGGCAGGCGCCCGGACGATCGCTCCGGGTGGCGGAAGGTCGCGGAAGCGGCGGAAGGACGTGCGGGCCGGCCAGGCACGGACGGCGCTCGGCCGCGGCGCTCGCGGACGAACGGCGAGGCCGGTGGGCCGGATGCGGGCACGGCGGGGCCGCGGGGCGGCAAGGCGCGCCGCGTACCGGAGGTGGCGTGGGACGGCTGTCAGGGGGCAGGCCCGGGGACGCTGCGCGCGCGGGCCTGCCCTCGACGGGGCGTCAGGAGCAGGTCAGGTAGAACTGGTCGGCGACCTTCTGCCGGTCGACCTCGGGGGAGCCGACCTGCACGGCCATCTCGCCCTGCACCACTTGGCCGGACTGGGTGTTGAGCAGCCGGACCTCGAAGGTCTCGTACTGGGTGTTGGGGGTGGTGAAGGTCATGCTGCCCGTACGGGGCTGGTAGCCCCGGCCGGTCAGGCGCTCGTCGGGGTACCAGGTGTAGTGGATGCTCCCGGTGCGCCGGGCGGTCGCGGAGAAGGTGAACGTGATCGGCCGGGTGCAGTCCACGGTGTCGGATCGGGGCTGGACGTGGACGGAGGTGCCCATCAGGATCGGCTCCGGCGGGTTCTTGATGTTCCCCGTACCCTCCGAGGCGCCCGTGGAGGTCCCTTCCGAACCGCCCGCCGACGTGCCCTCCGAGGTACCGGTCGACGTCCCGCCGCCGGGCCCCCGGCTGGTCCCGGCGGTCCCGCCGGCGACCGTCCCGGCGGACGCGCCTTGCGCGGACCCGCTCGCCGTGCCGCCGGTCGGCCCGCCGGTGACCGTGCCGCCGGTCGGTCCGGCGGTGACCGTGCCGCCGGTCGGTCCCTGGCCGGTGCCGCCCGGGGCACTGCCCCCGGGCCCGCCGGTGACGGTGACGGTGACCCCGCCCGTCGGACCGGTCGTGGATCCCCCGGTCGGACCGGTGGTGGGCCCCCAGGTCGGACCGCGCGTCGCACCGTCGGAGGGCCCCCAGGTCGGGCCGGGCGTCGCACCCGCGGTCGCACCACCGGTCGGGCCGGGCGTCGCACCGGCGGTCGCACCACCGGTCGGGGACCCGGTCGGGGAACCGCCGACGGGCGGGTCGGCCCCGTCACGCCACGACGGCGGGTGGAGGTTCATCAGCGCCCCCGCGAGGGCGATCACCGCGGTCACCGCGGCCGTCGCGAGCGCCACCCGGGCGGTCCGCGAACGGGACCCGCCCGCACGCGTGTCCGGATCGGGCGCCCGGACCTCGGCGGCCTCCCGGGCCCGCCGGCGGATCATCCCGGTCAGCGGGGCGGGCAGCCAGCCCGGGCCCGGCTGTCCGGCGCGTTCGCAGCACCAGTCGAGCACCTGGCCGGGACTCGGCCGGTCATTCGGGTCCTTGGCCAGACACCACGCCACCAGCTCCCGCAACTCCTCGGGCACCGGCTCCAGGTCGGGCTCGCCGTGCACGATCCGGAAGCCCATCTCCGACGGCTCGCTGCCGAACGGCAGTCGGCCCGTCGAGGCGAAGGCCAGCAGCGCCCCCAGGGAGAAGACGTCGCACTCCGGCCCCACCGTGCCCCTCGTCAGCCGCTCGGGCGCCACATAGCCGGGCGTGCCCACCAGCATCTGTGTCCGGGTCAGTGTGGTGGCGTCCCGGGTGCGGGCGATCCCGAAGTCGATGACCTTCGGTCCGTCCCCGGCCACCAGCACGTTGTCCGGCTTCAGGTCCCGGTGCACCACGTCGGCGCCGTGGATGGCCGCCAGCGCCTCGGCGATACCGGCGGCGAGCCGGATCACCGTGTCCACCGGCATCGGGCCCTGCTCGCCCACCAGCTCCTGCACCGAGGGGCCGGCCACGTACTCGGTGGCCAGCCACGGGTCGTCGGCGTCCGGATCGGACGCCACCACCGCCGCGGTGAACATCCCGTGCACCCGGCGGGCCGCCGCGATCTCCTGCCGGAACCGGGCCCGGAACTCGGTGTTCCCGGACCGCGCACCGTCGATCACCTTGATGGCGACCTTGCGCCCCCCGAGACTTTCCCCCAGGTAGACGCGCCCCATCGCGCCGGCCCCGAGGAACCGCAGCAGCCTGAACCCGCCGATCACGCGCGGGTCGTTCGGTGCCAGCGGCCACAGCGCCTCCCGCCACGTCCCCGCCCCGCCGGTACGGGGCCGGCTGCCGGGTCCGGTGTCGCCGCCGGCCGCGAGGGGCTCCTCGGCGCCGGCCGCGGCCGCGTCCCGGGCGTCCTGGTGGTCCAGGTCCCGCTCGAGCAGGGCCTTGGTGCTCTCCCAGCGCCGCGCCCACTCCCGCACGGCCCGCTCATCGCCACCGCAGGCCCGTACGAAGGCCAGCGCCACGTCCCTCGACGGGAGGTTGTGGCCGCGGGCCGCCGCGTGCAGGGTCGCCCTGCCGTACGTGACCCGCCTCGCCATCGCCTCGTACGAGGGGTTCCCCGCCTCCTGCCGTAACCGCCGCAGCCCCGCCGCGAACTCGACGACAGGCCCCCCACCCGGATCCAACGGTCGTTCCCGACGCCCCACCATCACTGCCTCCCCTGGCTCCGCGCACGGACCTGGCCGTGCCGCGGTCGTCGCCACCGCGCCGGCCGGGCAGCGGCGGCGCGGACTTGCTGCCTCTATGAGTAGCGGCAAAGTCGCCGCCAGGGGCAGGGATCCGGCGTCCCGGGACGTCCATGGACAATCGGACCGCTCCACCGCAGCTCAGCGCCGTCCGGCGGACGCCCTCCGGACAATGCGCGGCGCGGCGTACCGCTGACCGAGGAGGAACTCACCGTGCCGGCACGCCACCCGCACTCCTCGTGCCCGCCGCCGGTCCGCGGCGCGTACCCGGCCCGGTGGACGGCTCAGACGAAGGTGCACGGCACGTCACGGTCCACGCCCAGGGTGCGGATGACACGGGCCGGGAGCCGCTGGATGTGGCACAGACGCAGCCGGACGCCCGCCGCCGCGCAGCGCCGGTGCACCCGGATCAGGAGCGCGGCGCCGGAGCTGTCGCAGAAGGTGACGTCCGCCAGGTCCAGCAGCACTTCCCGGTGCGCGTCGCGCGTCAGAAGGGCCAGCGTCGGCTCGACGCGTTCCACGGTGTACAGGTCGAGCTCCCCCGCCAGCGCGACGCCCACCGTGCTCCCGTCCAGGGGGATCCTCGTCAGGCTGATCCCGGTCGTCGTCATGCGGCAGCCTTTCCTCGTGCGGGCCCTGCCCGGGGACCCTGATCGCCCCGGAGCACGCAGTCCATCAGGGAGCGCCGGGCGCCGGCAGGCCCCGCGAGTCCCCGCCACAGGGCCGAAGGTCCCTCTTCCCGGCGCCCGCTCGACCGTCCCGCCGTGGCCGGAGGACCCCGCCCCCGGACTTGGGGCGTCCCGCGCCCGCGACGGGCCGTCAGTCGTGCGGAACGACCGCCACCGGGCAGGGGGCGTGATGCAGCGCGGCGTGGGCGACCGAGCCGATGCGGGCGCCCACCGGGCCCCGTCGCGTCCGGCGCCCCACCACCAGCAACCGCGCCTCCGCCACGGCCGACAGCAGCACCTGTCCCGCGCTGCCGATCTCGACGTGCTCGGTCACCGGCACCTGAGGGAACCGCTTCCGCCAGGGCGCGAGCGCCTCCGCCAGGGCCTTCCGCTCGAACGGCTCCAGCCCTCCCGCCTCGTCCGCGAGGCGCAGCGAACCGGGGCTGTAGGCGTACACCGGCGGCAGGCTCCAGGCCCGTACCGCGCGCACGGCCGCACCCCGGGCCGCGGCCGCCTCGAACGCGAAGCGGAGCACCGCGCCGCTGTCCTCGGGCGTGCCCTGCTGCCCCACCACGACCTCACCGCCCTCCGCCGGGCGCACCGGCCCCTCGGAAGCGCGTACGGACACCACGGGCCCGGCCGCGGCGGCGATCACCTGCTGCCCGTACGAACCGAGGAGCCGGCCGGCCAGCGCTCCGTGCCCGCGGGAGCCCAGTACCAGCATCCGTGCCGCGGCCGCCTCCCCCAGCAGGGTGGCGACCGCGGTGTCCTGCACCACCTCGGCCGAGACGGCGAGCTTCGGCCACCGCTCCGCGACACGCGTCCCGGCCTCCCGCACCAGCGCCTCGGCGGCCCGGGCCGTCGTCTCCCGGTCCTGCGCCACGGGCACGTCCAGCGGCTGCCAGAGCCAGGCGTGCACGATCCGCAGCGGCACCCCGCGCAGCGCGGCCTCACGCGCCGCCCAGTCGGCCGCCGCCAGGCCCTCCGCGGATCCGTCCACTCCTACGGCGATGGCGCGGGTCATGGGTGCCTCCACACGGTTCGGGGGCGGCCGCCACGGCCACCCCTCCGCACCCAGCATGAGCGGGGCGGCACGTGGTCGCGCAGGGCCGGTCGGCCCCGCGCCGGGGGCCGGCCGGGCCAAGAAACGGCGCCCACGGCCGGACACCCGCCACCGGCGGGCCCACCGGCCCCCGCGCCCCGGGACCTCCGTCCCCTGTGCGGACCCGGGTGGAGCGACCATGGTGGGGAGCGCAGGCCCACCCCCGGCACCGAAGGAGCCCCTCATGTCCCGCACCGTCACCGTCGGCCTCGACGGGTCCCGGGAAAGCCTCGCAGCGACGGACTGGGCGGCCGAGGAGGCGCTGCGCCGGGGCGTGCCCCTGCGCCTGCTCCAGGTCTGGGCCGGTGACGACGACCCGCGCACCCGCCTCGTCGACCCGTTGACGGCCCTCGGCTGGGGGGAGCGGACGCTGGGGTCCGCGCAGCGGCGGCTGCGCACCCGCCACCCGGGCCTCGACGTCGAGACGGAGTGGGGCTCCGGCGACCCGGTCGAGGCACTGTGCGCCGCCGCCGACGAGGCGGAGGTGCTGGTGCTCGGCTCCCGGGGCCTGGGCGCCCTCGCCGGATTCCTGGCCGGCTCGGTCTCCCTGGCCGTCCTCGCCCGCACCCGGCACCCGGTGGTCCTCGTACGCCCGCACAACCGTCCCGTGCCCGGGGAGGCCCGCACGGCCGGCGAGGTGGTCCTGGGCCTGGACGTACGGGGCTCCGCGGACGAGGTGCTCGCCTTCGGCTTCGCCGCGGCCGACCGGTACGGCTGCGGGCTGCGGGTGCTGGCCGCCTGGGCGGTCCCGGCGGTTCACGGGCCCGACCTGGGCGGCGCCCTGGCCGTGACCCTGGCCGACGCGGCCCGGGCCGCACGCCGGGCGCTCGACGAGGCGCTGCTGCCGTGGACGGACAAGTACCCGGGCGTGCCCGTCGTGCGCGAGTGCCACCAGGCCCGCCCGGCCCAGGACCTGGTGGAGGCGTCGCGCGACGCCCTGCTCCTCGTGGTCGGCCGCCGCAACCGGCGGGCGCGGACCGGTTCCCACATCGGGCCGGTCACCCACGCCGTCCTCCACCACTCCCAGGCCCCCGTCGCCGTCGTCCCGCACGACTGACCGGCCCGGGCAGGGCTACCCGGCCGCGCGCCGGTCGACCAGCAGCGACAGGGGCACCGAGGCGATCCAGCTGTAGAGGGCCGCCTGCGGCGAGAACGGGGCGATGCCGACCGAGAGCAGGAACACGAAGGCCTGCGCCGGGAAGGGCGTACGGCCGCCGCGCCCGTACGCCGGGGACCGCGCGATGTGCCGCTGCATCGCGTACAGCACCAGCGCCGCCGTGCCGATGACGGCCCCGTACAGGCCCGGGCCGAGGGGCAGATGGGCGTAGGCCTCCAGCACCCGCGTCGGGAACGGGATCAGGGAGACCAGGACGAGGAAGGCCACGTTCAGCCAGAACAGGCGGGCGTCGAGCCACTCCGCGCCCCGCAGCGCCGTGTGGTGGGCCTGCCAGAACAGCGCGATCACCACGGCGCTCAGCAGGAAGGTCGCCACCTGCGACGCCACGTCGTCGAGCGCGTCGTGCAGCGCCCGGCCGCTCAGCCCCTCCGGCAGCTCGATGTCCAGCACCAGCAGGGTCATGGCGATGGCCATGACGCCGTCGGTGAGGGCGAACATCCGGTGCGAGGGCAGTCGCGGCCCGCCGGTCCGGGCGGTGGCGCGCCCCTGGCCCTTCTCCATGGCCCTGTAGTAACACCCGCGCGGCCCGCGCGCCCAGGCCCGTCCGCGCGTGTCGCGGACCGGCCCCGGAGCTCCGTCCGTCCGCCCCGTCGCCCCGTCCGTCCGCCCCGCGCCCCGCCCGTCCACCGCGCTCGTCCGCCCCGCGCCCCGCCGCGGTGCCGGCGGGGCCCCCGCTCAGAGCCAGCCGTTGCGGCGGAAGCCCCGGTGGATCAGGAAACAGGCGAGGGCGATGACCCCGAGGGCCAGCGGATAGCCGTACCTCCAGCGCAGCTCGGGCATGTGGTCGAAATTCATGCCGTACACCCCGCACACCATGGTGGGCACGGCGACGATCGCAGCCCAGGCGGTGATCTTGCGCATGTCCTCGTTCTGAGCGACCGTCACCTGCGCCAGATGGGCCTGGAGGATCGAGTCGAGCAGCGCGTCGTAGGCGGTGATCTGCTCGGTGACGCGCAGGTGGTGGTCGGCCACGTCGCGGAAGTACGGCCGGACGTCCGGGGCGACGGGTGCGAGCGGCGCGGTGGCGAGGGCGTGCAGGGGCCGGTCGAGCGGGGTCACGGCCCGCCGCAGCTCCAGCAGTTCCCGCTTGAGCTGGTAGATCCGGCCGGCGTCCCCGCGCGCCGCCTGCTCGCTGAAGACGACCGTCTCCACGTGGTCGAGGTCGTCCTGGAGCGCGTCGGCGACGGCGAGGAAGTCGTCCATCAGCCGGTCGGCGACCGCGTGCAGCACCGCGGACGGCCCCTTGGCGAGCTGTTCGGGACACTCCTCCAGCGCTTCCCGGAGCGGGCCCAGCGAACCGTGCGGGCCGTGCCGGACGGTGATGACGAAGTCCGGCCCGGTGAAGACCGTGATCTCGCCGGTGTCCACCACCTCGCTGGTGGCGGTGAGTTCGGTGTGCTCGACGTACCGGCACGTCTTGAAGACCGCCAGCAGCGTGCCGTCGTGCGCCTCCACCCTGGGCCGCCGGTGGGGACGCACCGCGTCCTTCACGACGGCGGGAGGCAGCTCGAACACGTCGGCGAACCCGGCGAACTCCTCCTCGGACGGTTCGTGCAGGCCCAGCCAGACGAACCCTCGGCCGGCCTTCCGCACGTACCGTACGGCCTCGTCCGCACGGTGGAACCCGGAGAGCCGGACGCCGTCCTCGTAGACCACGCAGTTCATCACCGAGGTGCCCAGCGGTGAACGGGCCGGGTGGCTCAGGTCCACGGTCCTGCGGTAGGCGCGGCGCACCACTCGGCGCAGGCTGCGTATCACGGGCAACTGCGGGCTCCTTCGAACAACCGGCGGGCCGGGTGCCAGTGTCCGGCGGCGTCGGGCCCGTCCGGCGCGACGAGCAGGCCTCATGGTCGGTGACGTCCCCGGTCCGGGGCAAGCGGGTGGGTGTGGAGGCCGACGCCTCGACCGGACAGAAGGGGTCACAGAGACGATGACGGACATCGGTAACACGGTCGTACCCGAATCGGTGGCGAGTCCCGCGGCGCGGACGCAGCCCACCGGGGCGGTCGCCCGCTGGCTCCTGCGCCACCGTGTGCAGCCGGTGGGCCGGGCGGCGGGGGAGGGGAACACCGAACAGCACCCCTGGTGGAAGGTGATGTGCCTGACCGGCGTCGACTACTTCTCCAGCCTGGCGTACGTGCCGGCCATCGCCGCGCTCGCGGCCGGGGCGGTCTCCCCCCTGGCCACGCTCCTGATCGTGGCGCTGACCCTGCTCGGGATGCTGCCGATGTACCGGCGGGTCGCGCGGGAGAGCCCCCACGGGGCGGGGTCGGTGGCGATGCTGGAGGACCTGCTGCCGTTCTGGTGGGGCAAGTTGTTCGTGCTCGTCCTGCTCGGGTTCGTGGCCACGTCCTGGATCATCACCATCACCCTGTCCACCGCCGACGCCTCGGTGCACGTGGTGGAGAACCCCTTCTTCCCGGCCGCCCTGCACGGGCACGAAGTCGCGCTCACGGTCGTCCTGTTGCTGCTGCTCGGCGGGGTGTTCCTGCTCGGGTTCAGCGAGGCGGTCAACGTCGCCATCCC
Source organism: Streptomyces sp. NPDC016309 (assembly GCF_043077235.1). Taxonomy (NCBI): domain Bacteria; kingdom Bacillati; phylum Actinomycetota; class Actinomycetes; order Kitasatosporales; family Streptomycetaceae; genus Streptomyces; species Streptomyces sp. NPDC016309. Next base: position 305,866 of record NZ_JBIBSG010000003.1, read on the forward strand.
GCTGGTCGCCGTCTTCCTGGCGCTCAACGCGATCGTCATCGCCGTCGGGGCCGCCCAGGTGTTCACCACCCCCGGCGCCCTGGCGGCCTGGACCGACGCGCTGACCGGCGGCGGCGCCGGCCCCGGCGACCTGCTGGGGCCCGCGCTGATGGCGTTCCCGCTGCTGGTGCTGGGCCTGTCCGGCTTCGAGACCGGCGTCAGCATGATGCCGCTGGTGGCGGCCGACGGCGCCGACGACGAACGGCGCCTGCGGGCGCGTATCCGCAACACCCGCGCGCTCCTCACCACCGCCGCGCTGGTGATGAGCGTCTACCTGCTGTCCGCGAGCTTCGTCACCGCCGTCCTCATCCCCGCCCGCGAGTTCGCACCCGGGGGCGCGGCGAACGGACGCGCCCTGGCCTGGCTGGCCCACGAACACCTCGGCGAGGGCTTCGGCACCGTCTACGACATCAGCACCATCCTCATCCTCTGGTTCGCCGGCGCGTCCGCCATGGCGGGACTGGTCAACATCGTGCCCCGCTACCTGCCCGACTACGGCATGGCCCCCGAATGGGGGCGCGCCGTACGGCCCGTCGTGCTGGTCTACACCGCGCTGTGCGTCCTCATCACCCTCGCCTTCGGCGCCGACGTCGACGCCCAGGCCGGCGCGTACGCCACCGGCATCCTGGCCATGATGGTCTCCGGCGCCTTCGCGGTGACCGTGTCCACGGCCCGCCACGGCCGGCGGGCGGGTGCCGCGGGCTTCGGTGTGCTCACCGCCGTGCTCCTCTACGCGCTGATCGCCAACATCGTCGACAAGCCCGGCGGCATCGCCATCTCCGGCCTGTTCATCGCGGGCATCGTCGTCGTGTCCCTGGTCTCCCGCGTCTCCCGCACCACCGAACTGCGCGCCGACCGCATCGTCTTCGACGAGACCGCCCGGCGCTTCCTGACCGACACCCTCGCCCACGACGGCGCCATCAACATCATCGCCAACCGGCGCCAGGCGGGCGACGACGCCGAGTACCGCGGCAAGGAGCGGGAACAGCGCGGCACCAACCCCGTCCCCGGCCCAGCCGACATCCTCTTCCTGGAGATCGACGTGGTCGACCCGTCGGACTTCAGCGACACCCTCACCGTCCACGGCGTCGAGGTCGACGGCCACCGGGTGCTGCGCGCCCACGCCCCGGCCGCCCCCAACGCCATCGCCGCGATCCTGCTCGCGCTGCGCGACGCCACCGGCGTACGCCCGCACTGCTACTTCGCCTGGGCGGAGGGCAGCCCGCTGATGCACATGTTCCGGTACTTCCTGCTCGGCCGCGGCGACACCGCACCCGTCACCCGCGAGATCATCCGGAGCCACGAGCCCGACCCCGACCGGCGTCCCGGCATCCACGTCGGCGGATGACGGCCCCCCGCCCGCCCGCACGCCCGCCTGACCACCCGCGCCCGCACGGCCACCGGCCGCCGTGCGGGCGCTCCGGGGCTCAAGAGGCAGCGGGCCCGCGCCGATGGGGGAGGTGTGACGGTGCACTCCAGAACGGGACGACACGGGTCCGGACGGGTACGGGCTGCCTGGGCGGTGCCGGCCACGGCGGCGGCCGTGGTCCTCGTCACCGCGCCGCTCACGGGCGCCGCGCCCCCGCACGACGCCGCGGCGCGGCGGACGGTGGGGGCCACGGCGGGGTGGGACGAGGGGCGCCTGCGGGCGCTGTACGGGTCGGAGAACCGGACGATCCGGACGGACCGCCGGGTGGCCGCGCTCACGTTCAACGCGGCCTGGGACGACCGGGGCCTGGACACCGTGCTGGCCGTCCTCGCCCACCACGGGGTGCCCGCCACCTTCTTCCCGACGGGCGACTTCGCCCTCCGCCACCCCGACGCGGTCCGCCGGATCGCGGCGGCCGGACACGGCCTCGGCAACCATTCCCACACGCACCCGCGCTTCGCCCGACTGACCCCCTCCGGGCGGGCGAGGGAGGTGCTGCTCGCGGACCGGGCCGTCCGCGCGGCGTCCGGCACCCGACCGCTGCCGTTCTTCCGCTTCCCGTACGGCGCCACCACGCCCCGGCACATCGCCGAGGTGAACGCGCTGGGCTTCGCCGACATCGAGTTCACCGCCGACACCAAGGGCTACCTCGGCACCGCCGGCGGGATGACCGCGGACCGGGCGGTACGCCGGACCGTGGACGCCCTGCGGCCCGGCGCGATCCTCCAGATGCACATCGGGGACCCGGCCGGCCGGACCACCGTGCTCGACGCCGAGGCGCTGCCCCGTGTCATCGACGCCTACCGGTCCCGCGGCTACCGGTTCGCCGGCCTGCGGGACCTGCTGACCGGCGCGGCACCCCGCCCGGCGGCCCGCCCGCTCCCGGTGCCCCCCACCGTGGGCCACCCGGCGCCTCGGTAACATGACCGGCGGACTGCGCCCGACCGACCGGGACCGGCGCAAGGTCAGCGCCTCTGTCGACCACAGGGCATGCTCCGCACAGCACCGACCGCTCCAGCCCCGCCCCCGACCGGCCGTGTGCCGCCCGCCCCGCCCCGGAGACCTCCGTGCTGAGTGCCGACTCCACGCTGCCCGCCGACCCCGCCCCGGCCGCCCGTACCGCCCCGCCCGGCGACTCCGCCGGCCCCGCCCGCGGCCGCCCGCCCCAGCGGCGCCGCACCGCCACCGGCCGTGCCCCCGACCGGCCCGCCCTCACCGGGGCGTTCTACAGCTTCACCGCGGCCACCACGGGCCTCCTGGTCCTCGCCGCGATCGGCGCGGTGATCCACGAGCCGGTGCTGATACCCCCGCTGGCCGCCAGCGCCGCCCTCGTCCACAGCGCGCCCACTCTGCCCCTCGCCCAGCCCCGCTCCGTCCTCGCCGGCCACCTCATCGGCGCCGCCGTGGGTTACACCGCGCTCGCCACCGCCGGCAGCAGCCCCTGGGCGGCGGCCGTTGCGGCCGGCATCACCCTCGCCCTCCTCATGGTCGCCCGCGCCCCCCATTCCCCGGCCTGCGCCACGACCGTCGTCATCGTCCTCCAGACCCCCGCGGCCGGCCGGTTCGTCCCGCTGCTGCTCGGCGCCGCGACGCTGATGATCCTGGCCGAGTACGCCGCCTCCCGGATCCGCCCCCGGGCCCCGAGGTACCCCGCCTACTGGTGGTGACCCCGGCCGGTCCAGGACCGGGCTCCCCGTGGCGGCACCCGTTCGGACACGGCCGCCTTGCCGGGGCCGCGCACCGCTGCTGAGCTGGGCCCACGGCCGCGGACGCGAGGAGCGCCGCCAGGGCATGGGACGAGGACGGGATCATGGGCGGTGAGGCCGAGGGCGTCCGGAGAACGGACGCCACCGACGGCGCCGAGGCGGTACGGCGGCTGAAGGTGACCGGCGGCAAGGTCTACGCGAGCGACTTCCGGCCCCGGGACCTCGCCGCCGAGGGCTGGCCCGCCGAGTGCGCCCACGCCCTGCTGCTCCGCAGCCGCTGCGTGGACCGGCCCTTCACCGGCCTGGACCTCGGCCTGCTGCCGCCCGGCCTCCGGCCCGACACCGTGGTGACCGCGGCGGACCTGCCCGAGCCGCCGTACCGCAACAGGGTCTCCACCGACCGGGTCCAGGCCCTCCTGCCGGTGGGCGAGCGCGCCGACTACCTCGGCCAGCCCGTCGCCATCGCACTGTACGGCGACTTCGTGCGGTTCCGCCGGGCCGCCCAGGAACTCCGCGAGGACCCCGGCCCCGTGCTGTACGGGCCGCGGGCCGGCCAGGACGACGGCCGGACCATCGAGGACGAGCTGCGGGACTGGACCCGCCGCCGGTTCACCGGCACGCAGCGCCAGAGTCACTACCTGCTGGACCGCACCAGGCCCGACGGCTACTCGTTCTGGCAGCGGGGGCGCACCACCTTCGACGGGACCTCGTTCGTCCGGAACGACATGCCCGACACCGAGGCCGAGGACCTGTACCGGGCCGTCGAGGCCGACATGGCGGACGGGGCCGAACACGTCGTCGAGACCACCACCTTCACCCAGCAGACCGACCCGGCCTTCCTCGAACCCGAGGCCGGACTGGCCTGGCTCGACCGTGCCACCGGCCTGCTGCACATGCTGCTGGGCACCCAGTCCCCGCACAGCGACGTCCCCGACATCCTCGACCTGCTGGGCGACGGCCACCCCACCGTGCGCGGCGTGCGGCTGACCGCGACCGAGTGCGGCGGCGGCTTCGGCGGCCGGGACAAGTCGCCGTTCCCCTTCTACCTCGCGCTCGCCGCGGTCTTCTCCCCCGTACCGGTCCGCCTCGCCTACGACCGGCGGGAGCAGTTCCAGGGCGGGCTCAAGCGCCACGAGTCCGCGGTGCGAAGCTGGATCCGCGCCACCCCCGACGGGCGCCTCCACGCCGTCCGCTCCTTCGTCGTGCTGCGCGGCGGGGTCGAGGCCAACCTCAACGGAGCCGTCCTCGGGCTCGCCGCGCTGCACGCCACCGGCCCCTACCGTGTGCCCCGCGCCTCCGTGCACGCGATCGTGCTGGAGCGGGCCATCCCGCCGGTGGGATCGATGCGGGGCTTCGGCATCCCCCAGGTCGCGTTCAACCTGGAGACGGCCCTCGACCGGCTCGCCGTACGCCGTCTGCGCACCGACCCCATCCGGTTCCGCCTCGCCAACGTGCTGCGCCCGCACGGCGACGGAATGCCGGACGACGGAACGCCCGGCGACGGAACGCCCGGCGACGGAACGCCCGGCGACGGTGACGTCGACCTCGCCGGCACCCCGCTGCGCTTCCACGTCGGGAACGCCGAGGTCTGCGCCGCGGCGCTGGAACACCCCCTGTGGCGGGAGCGCGACGCGGCGCGCGCCCGCGCCGCCGACCGGGGCGACGGCACCCTCCGCGGCGTCGGCTTCGCCTGCTGCATGGAGGCGTACGGAACGAGCCAGGACAGCGTGTACAGCGCCGTCCGCCTCACCGAGGACGGTCGCGCCGAGGTCTGGGGACAGACCATCGACATGGGGCAGTCCGCACGGCTCGCCCTGGAGCACGCCGCCCACGGCGTGCTGGGGGTACCGGCCGTCGCCCGCCTCGGCGTGGTGGGGCCCTTCGAGCGGTTCGCCCGGCGGCTGCGGGACCGCAACCTGCACTCCACGGTCAAGATCTCCCTGTCGCACGGCGCCAGCAGCGCCTCCAAGACGGCGTTCTTCCACGTCCACGTCCTGCGCGAGGTGTGCCTCGCCCTGCTGCGCCTGCGCATCCTGCCCGCCGCCCGGACCCTGCTGGGCGATCCTGGCCTCACCGACGCGCAGTTGCTGGCCGCCTGGCGCGACGGTGCCGTACGGCTACCCGGCCGCGACCCCGTCCCGCTGGCCGCGCTCGCCGGCGAACTGCGCCGCACCGGAGGCGAGACCTACGCCCTGGCCCACGGCTACTTCTGCAACGGCTGGTCCGGGGCGACCTTCCGGGTCGACGGCGTCGAGCACCGGGCGGCCGTCGACGCCCTGGCCCTGGGGCAGGGCGTCACGGACGACCCGCTCCCGCTGGAACCCCACGGCCCGCTGCGGGCACCGCCCGCGCGAGGCCCCGGCGGCCTGGTCGTCCCCCGCTCCCTGTACGCCGCCGCCGGACACCTGATCGGCGTGGAACTGTCCCCGCGCCGGGGCACCCTGCGGGTGACGGACGCGGTCACCTTCCTCGACGCCGGGGACGCCCTGCTGCCCTCGGCGCTCGAAGGCCAGGTCGAGGGAGGACTGGCGATGGGCATCTCCCACGCGCTGCACGAGGAACTGCCCGAGGAGACCGGCGCCGGGCCGTTCGTCAACCTGGACCGCTACCGGCTGGCCCGGTACGCCGACATCACCGGCATCCGCCGCGAGACGGTGCTCGTCCCGCTCCCCGACGGCGGCGTCCTCGGCCCCGGACAGCCGGCCATGCGCCACAAGGGCGTCGGCGAGGCCACCATGACGGGCGTCGGTCCCGCGATCGCCAACGCCGTCGCCCACGCCCTCGGCCACACCGACGACCGCTGCTGGCCCACCCGTACCCCGATCCGCCTCGCGGATCTGCCCCTCCCCACCGATGGACGGCCGTGATGCAGGAACCGCAGACCGAGCTGGACGTCACCGTCAACGGCGTACGGCACAACGGACGGCGGGTGCCGGGAGACCTGTCGCTCGTGCACTTCCTGCACGAGGAGCTGGGGCTGACCGGCACCAGGATCGGCTGCTCGATCGGCGAGTGCCGCGCCTGCACCGTCGCCGTCCGGACGGCTCCGGGGCTGCCGCCCGTGACGCGCCAGGCCTGCATGACGAGCATGCGGCACGTGCGCGGCTGGGAGGTGACGACCGTCGAGGGGCTCGCCGAGGACGGCGCGCTGCACCCGGTCCAGCAGGCGTTCCTCGACCGGGACGCCTTCCAGTGCGGCTACTGCGCGGCCGGGTTCGCCGTCGCCGGCAGCGTGGTCGCCGAACACGCGCGGCTCGCCCGCGAGGCGGCCGGCACCGGGGACGGGGACGGTCCGGACGTCCAGGACGACCAGGACGTCCTGGACGAGCTGGTCGCCACGGTCCTCGGCCCGCACGTCTGCCGTTGCACCGGGTACGACCGGTACGGGGAGGCGGTGCGGTCCGCCGCCGACGGGCACCGCACGGTGCACCGTACGGCGACCCTCCCCGCCACCCCGGCCGGCGCCCCCGCCCCGGACGCCACCACCCGGTCCGGGGCCGTCCGCAGCGGCGCCCGAAGCCCGGCGGCCGCCCGCCCGCTCACCCCCGCCGAGGCCGAACAACTCGGTTACACGCCCCTGTTCGACGATCCCACCCTCGAACTGATCCGGCTGCTGCGCGACGGCGCCGAGATCGAGCACTCGCTGCTGGTCCAGTACCTGTACGCGGCGTTCTCCGTGAAGGTGCCCCGCTTCACCTCCCTCGCCGGCTGGCCCAGCCACCGCTACGGAGGCCGCCCCCTGCACCTGATGGGCGTGGCCATCGAGGAGATGACCCACCTCGACATCGTCAACTCGCTCCTGGTCGCCCTGGGTGCCGCCCCCCACCTGGGACGCCAGCAGTTCCCGTACGAACAGGACATCTACCCCTTCGACTTCACCCTGGAGCCGCTGAGCCCGTACAGCCTGGCCAAGTACGTCTACGTCGAGGCCTCGCCCCGGGCGGTCGACCCCGACCAGCAGCAGACCCCCGAGGACCGCGCCTTCGTCGCCCGCCTGTACGAGGTGCTCGGCTCCGGCCCCGCCCCCGCGCCCCGCCCCAACCAGGTCGGCAGCCTCTACCGCAAGGTCGCCCGGGTCCTGGAGCTGCTCCGGGCCCGGGAACCGGACCGGCTCGACTACCCCGCCTGGTCCGCCCGGCTCGACCTGCTCCGCGAAGAGGGCGAGAGCGAGCACTTCGCGCTCTTCCGCGCCCTGTTCGAGGGCACCCACCCCGCCCTCCTCGGCGGCCAGGACGTCTGGAACCCCGCGAGCCCCGACCACCCGGTCGTCCCGCTGCGCCTCGCCACCGGTCTCCCGCCGTCCGGCGAACCGGTGCCGGACGAGACCGTCCCGGTGCTGCGCCACCTGTCGAACCTGCACTACTGGGCGGTCTGCATGCTGCTGGACCGGTCCTACCGGCAGGGGGGCCGGTTCCACAGCGCGGCCCGCCGCCACATGACCGGTCCGCTGCGCGCCCTGGGGACGGCCCTGGCCCGCCACCGCGAGGGCGTCCCCTTCGACGCCTTCGTCGCCGGGTACGCGCCCGGCCGCGGCGACGCCGAGAACCTGGAGCTCTGCCGGGGGATGGTCCGTCAGATCGTGCTGGCCCAGGAACGCCACGCCCGGCACCTGCCGCCCGACTACGCCCACACCTGCGCGCCGGAGACCCTGTGGGAGCTGGCCGGCGGGTGAGGGATCCGGGCCGGGTACGGTGACCTCGTATTTCCGGTGTCGGACGATGCGGCCGGCCCGTGCGCGGGCCGCCGGTGAAGGGGGTGGCCCGTGCGGGTCAAGGACTTCGACCACGTGGTGCTGAACGTGGCGGACGTGGAGCGGTCGCTGGAGTTCTACTGCGGGCCGCTCGGCCTGGAACCGGTCCGGGTCGAGGAATGGCGGGCCGGCACGGTGCCGTTCCCGTCCGTCCGGGTCAGCCCGACGATGATCATCGACCTGTTCGGCCGTCCGCGCGGCGAGTCCAACGTGGACCACATCTGCCTGGTCGTGGAGCCCCTGGACTGGCAGGAGGTCATCGACTCGGGCACGTTCGACGTGCTGGAGGGGCCGGTCAGCCGGTTCGGCGCCCGGGGCAGCGCGCAGTCGGTGTACGTGCGGGACCCGGACGGCAACACCGTCGAGCTGCGCTGGTACCCGGAGGACGCCGAGGCCTGAGCCTCACCCGCGGCCGGGCTCCGGCGAGCAGCAGCCGTCCCGCCGCATCGCGCGGCCGACGTCCAGCCAGTCCCGCACCCCCGGCCGCGGGCCGTCCCCCTCCCGCCGGCCCCCGCCCCCGTCCCCCCGCCGACGCCCGCCCGCACCGTGCGTCGCGCCGGTCACTTCCGTACCCGTCCCGTCGGCGTTCAACTGACCTCCCAGCCAAGGAAGTTGGCCCCCCCGGCCGTGACCGTCCGGAGTGCGGAAGCCGACATGGAGCACATGGTGCCGCACCCGGGGTCCTGCGGAGGCGCGGACACCGCGACACGAGCCGGTGTTGTCCGAACCAGGCCACGGCGTGCCCGGTGTGCCCCGGCCCGGGCGCACGCGGGTCCGGACCGCCCGCCCGGGCCCGTGGGCCGGCCGGGTCCCGCCGTAGGGCATGATCGGAGGATGTCCGATCGCATCATCGCCGCCTGTGACGGGGCGGCCAAGGGAAACCCCGGCCCGGCCGGCTGGGCGTGGGTCATCGCCGACGCGGAGGGCCGCCCCGAGCGCTGGGAGGCCGGGCCGCTGGGCCGGGCCACCAACAACGTGGGGGAACTCACCGCTCTGCTGCGGCTGCTGGAGGCCGTCGACCCCGGGACCTCCCTGGAGGTGCGGATGGACTCCCAGTACGCCATAAAGGCCGTCACGCAGTGGCTGCCCAACTGGAAGCGGAACGGCTGGCGGACGGCGGCCGGCAAGCCCGTCGCCAACCAGGAGCTCGTCGAGGGCATCGACGCGCTTCTGGCGGAACGGGAGGTCGAGTTCCGTTACGTGCCGGCCCACCAGGTGGGCGGCGACCCGCTGAACGCGATCGCCGACCAGGCCGCGAGCGACGCGGCGCTCACCCAGGAGGCCGCCGGTACCGCGCTCGGTGCCGTGGAGGTTCCGGTGCCCGCGCCGGCCCGCACCGCCCCGGCCCGTGCGAAGGCCGGGGGCGCCGGGAAGCGCCCGGGCCGCACCACCTCCGGCACCATCAAGGCGAAGTTCCGCGGCACCTGCCCCTGCGGCCGGTCGTACGCGGCCGGGGAGCGGATCGCCAAGCTCGGGACCCGCTGGGGCCATCCCGACTGCGCGACCGCGACCCCCGGGGGCGCGGCGGGCTGAGGCCCCGGCCGGCCCCGGCCGGCCCGGGACGGCCGGGGCGGGGGGCCCGCGGCCGCGGCCGGGCCCGGGAGCTCAGCGGCCCACCGCCGCGAGGCGGTGCGTCCCGTTGAGGTAGTGCTCGCCGATGTCACGGAGCCGGTGGGCCGTGGAGCGGTGGGCCGTCAGCACCCGGGCGTTGCGCCAGAACCGGTCCAGGCCGGGGGTGTCGGCCAGCTCCAGCACCCGGGTGGTGATGTGCAGGGCAGCCCGGGCCGTGACGGTCTCGGCCGTGGCCACCAGGGCGGCGACGTCCGCGGGCTCCTCCACACCGAGGTGCGGCCCCGCCTCCAGGGCCCCGGCCATCGTCTCCGTCGCCCGCTCGACGACCACGGCGGCGGTGTGGGCCGCGGAGGCCAGCTCGCCGTACGCGAGGAGGAGGTCCGGGTCCTTGGCGGGCAGCGCGTTCCTGCTGGTGTCGCGGGCCTCGGCGAGGGCCCCTTCAGCGATGCCCAGGCCCACGTGGCACAGGGCGAGCCGGAGCGCGGGGTCGGCCAGCGCGGTGAACGGCGCCGTCGATTCCGCGTCGTGCGGACGCGGGCCGAGCACCTGGGCCGGGGCGACGGTCACCCGGTCGAAGGTGACGCTGCCCGCACCCGCGACCCGCTGTCCGAGCCGGTCCCCCGCGGGCTCGACGGACACCCCCGGCCGGCCCGACGGCACGCGGACGACCAGGACGTCGCCCGTCACGGCGCAGAAGGCGTCCACGACGAACTGGTCGGCGACGGTCACGGCCGTGTCGACCGCCACCCTCCCGTGGAGCAGGTGGCCGGAGTCGAGCGGGGTCAGGGTCAGCTCCGGGGCGGCGCCGTCGGGGGGTGTGGTGTGCACGTCACCGGACCAGAGCCACTGTTCGCGGGCGGTGTCCCCCTCGAGTGCGGACGCGCGGTGCGCGGCGCCGTAGAAGCGGCCGCTCCAGGTGTGCACGTAATGGCGGGCCAGTAACGCGCCGACGGAGCTGTCCGCGGTGGCGACCTCCTGGATGACGGCGCAGCCGGTGCGCCAGTCGACCCCGCGCCCCGGGCCCGGCGGGACAAGGAGGCCGGGCAGTCCGGCCTCCCGCAGCCGGGCGGCCTCGTCGGCCGGCTGCCGGCCGGCCCGGTCCCGGGGGACGGCGTCGGCGGCGAGGTCGTCCGCGACGTCCCGCGCGACGCGGAGGACATCGGTACGGCCGGCGGGTCCGGCTCCGGGGCCGGGCCCGAACCCGGACCCGGCTCCGGGCTCCGGTCCGGCGTCGGTCACCGGGGCGGGCGCGGTCACCGTCTTGGCGGTGGCGGAGGTCACCGGCGGGCCGGGGTCGTGGGGCGGTGCCCGGCGGCCGGGGCGGCCTCGGCGCCGTGGGGGGCGGGGGCGGTGGTCATGGGCGGTACTCCTGGTGTCGTGGGCGTACGGGGCGGGCGGCGCGCCGGAGACGGGCCGGGGCACCGGTGCCGCGGGTGGTCGTCGGGGCGAGGGCCGACCGGGAGGCAGGGGCATGACAGGCCCGAAGGCAGGGGAGCGCCGGGCGCCCGCCGGACCACGGCCGGTGTGGCCCGGCGGCGCGCACGGCGTACGGGTCCATGCGTCGCACCCCCCCAATCCCTAGTTTCCCTATCGGGTTGGTAGGGATATTGCTCGGCAGGGGACACCGGAACAAGGGGCGGCTCACATGGTGGTCGGCCACGTCTCGCGTGCCGAGACGCCGCACGTCAGGCGGCGATGACGCTGTCTCAGGGGTTGGACCAGGCGGCGGGGTCCTCCGCCAGCGCGTGCACGCCCTCGGGCAGGCGGCCCGACGCCACGTCCGCCAGCGAGACGCCCTCCAGGATGCTCCGGACGTTCGCGCGCAACGCGATCCACAGCTGCAGCAGCGACTCCGCCGGGCCGCTGTACGACAGTTCCGGCGGCCTGACGCCCCGTACCGACACCAACGGGCCGTCCACCGCCCGGACGACGTCGGCGACGCTGATCTCTCCGGCGGGCCGGGCCAGCCGGTAGCCGCCGTTCACCCCGCGCTGGCTGGTGACCAGGCCACCGCGCCGCATGTCGTTCAGGATGCCTTCGAGGAACTTGTGCGGGATCTCCTGCGCCTCGGCCATGGCCTCCGCCTTCAGGGGGTCGCTCCGTTCGCCGACGGCGAGGAGCAGTGCGGCGCGCACCGCGTAGTCCGCCCTGGCTGAAATCCGCATGGCGGCATTATCCCGCACGTGCCGTTGCCCTCGGCGCCGTGCCCCGTGCGGCGGCGCCGTGCCCGTACGCGGCTACGCGCGCGGGGCGGACTCGTCGTCCGTGTCGTCCGTGTCGTCCGTGTCGTCCGTGCCGTCCAAGTCCTCCACCGAGCCGACGACGTCCGCGCCGGACGGCCCGTCGGAGGTGACCGCCTGGGCGGCGGGCGGCGCCGGGCTGAGGGCGGCGATCGCCGCTCCGGCGACGAGGGAGGCGACGGCGAGCATGCTGCGCTTCTTCATGCCCTGTTCAACTGCCGGCCCCGCCCGGCGTCACGACGTCCACCACCCCGAACGGATGTCCCCATCCCGTGGGTGGGTGAACGGCCGGCCGCTCGTCCGCCGTCCGGTCCCGGTCCCGCCCCCGTACGGGCCGGCGCGCGGCTCCGTACCCCGGCGTGCGGAGACGGCCCAGGGGCGGTAGACACGTGGATGTGCAGACCTTCCTGCCGTACCCGGCGTTCTCGGCGTGCGCCGAGGTGCTGGACCCGCGCCGTCTGGGCAAGCAGCGGGTCGAGGCCCTCCAGGTGCTGCGCGGGCTGACCGTGCCAGGCTACGGCTGGCGGCACCACCCCGCGGTACGGATGTGGATCGGCTACGAGGAGGCCCTGGTCCGCTACGGCCTGGACGTGTGCGCGGCCTGGACCGAGCGGGGGCACCGCGACACCTGCGCCGCCTCCCTGCTCGCGGACTTCCACGCCTTCCGCCCCGGCGCGCCCGTCCGTCCGCAGGACGAGCTCGCCGGGGCCGGTGAGGTGCCGTTCTGGCTGGGCGACCCCGCCTTCCACCGCAGCCACCAGTCGGCCCTGCTGCGCAAGGACCCGGACTTCTACGCGGCGCGCTTCACCGGCGTCCCGGACGACCTGCCCTACGTGTGGCCCGGCTCCGACCGGGAAGCGGCGGCCCGTCCGGCCGGCGACGGGGGCTGAGGGCCCCGCCCAGCCCCGGATGAGGCGCGTGGGGCGCCTGTGCCATACTCGGCCGCGCTCCAAGCACTTTCGCAGTCGGGGGAACCACCGTTGAGATTCGAGCCCGCCGTCCTCGGCACGGTACTGGTCGGGTGCCCGGGCGGCGTCGGATGAGCGGTATAGCGCTGACGACCCCGTACCTGGACACCGACGCCGACCAGTTGTCGTTCGTGCTCGGACGTCCGCCGCGCGAGGCGCTCGCCGTGCGCGACCTGACCGTCGGCGGACTCGACGTACAACTGAGACTGCTGGGCGCCTCCCACCAGGTGTTCGCCGGGCCGGTCGGGGAGACCGTCGCCTGCCTGCCCGGCGTCGCGGGCGGTCTGCCCGACACCGCGGCCCGGGACTTCGACGGCTGGCACTACGGCTTCGGCGCCCGCGTACGCCAGTACGGCCCGCGGGAGTTCAGCACCCGGGTGGCCCGGATCCGCGACCGCTCGGAGGACCACCCCCGGTCCCTGTACGGGGTCTTCCCCGGCTCACCGGAAGCCGTCACCGCCCTCACCGTGGAGCCGGAGGACACCGGGCTGAGCTGGCGCACCTGGCACACCTACCCGCAGAGCCGCCGGATCGTGGCGACGCACACCCGGCTGGAGGCCCGATGAAGACCGCCCGACGCATCAGCGTGATGCTCCTCGCCACCCTCGCCCTCGCCGCCTGTTCCAGCGACCCGGACGACGACGACGGCAACGACGTCCCGTCCGGCTGGATCCGCGGCCAGTACTCCTCCAGCGGCGCCGACTACGTCGACCGCACCGACCCGGTGCCCAAGGTCGCGGGGGAGATCAACGGCAACACCTCCGCCGTCGACCGCGTCAGCGACGGCGGCAAGGAGTTCCTCCGCTACCGCAACGACATCGTCGCCATAAGCCCGCACACCAGCGGCACCGGCAGCCTGATCGAGATCGCCGACTACCGCACGGGTTACAGCCGTTGGCGCACCCACGTCGGGTCGGTCTGGCCGGACCCCGACAGCGCCGCGTTCCGCGGCGGGGGCCCCGGCTCCGGCAAGTGACGCGACGCGTCCGCCCCTCCGCACCCCCCTTCCCTCCGCATCCCTCGACGACGTCCCCGAAAGGCACACCGTGACAGAGATCTTCGAGTCGGCAGGCACCGCCCTGCTCTACGGCCTGGTCGGCTTCGTCGTGATGGCGGTCGGCTTCATCGCGCTCGACCTCGTCACCCCCGGCAAGCTCCTCCACGTGGTGTGGACCGAGCGCAACCGGGGCGCCGCCGTCCTCCTCGCCGGCCAGACGCTCGCCATCGGCCTCGTCATCGAGCAGTCCATCCGGGCCAGCGAATCCGAGCTGGGCCTCGCCGAGGGCCTGGTCAGCACCCTGCTGTACGGCCTCGCCGGTGTCGTCGTGATGACGCTGATCTCGGTCATCGTCGGGCTGCTCACCCCTGGGCGCCTGGGCCACGCCGTGCTCGACGACAACGGGACGAGCCCCCACCCCGCCGCCTGGGTCCAGGCCGCCATGTACCTCGGCACGGCCTTCATGGTCGGCGCCGCCGTTTCCTGAACCCGGCATGGGCACCACCGTCCTGGACCGCACCGCCCCGGCCGCCGGACCCCGGCCGCCGGGGCCCCGCGCACGGGGAACGCGCTTCCTGCTGCTGCTCGCGGTGTTCGTCTGCGCGGCCTGCGGCCTGGTCTACGAACTGGCGCTGACGGCCCTCGGCAGCTACCTCATCGGCAACTCCGTGATGCAGACCTCCGTGGTCATCTCCGTCATGGTCTTCGCCATGGGCATCGGGTCCCTCGCGGCCAAGCCGCTGCAAGGGCGCGCGGTCGGCGCCTTCGCCCTCGTCGAGATCCTCCTCGCGCTGGTCGGCGGCCTGTCGGTGCTCATCCTGTACATGGCCTTCGCCTGGCTGCGCCTCTACATGCCCGCCATGGTGGTCGTCTCCTTCGTCGTCGGGCTCCTGGTCGGCGCCGAGATCCCGCTGCTGATGACCCTCCTCCAGCGGATCAGGCGCCAGGAGGCCGGCAGCGCCGTCGCCGACATGTTCGCCGCCGACTACGTCGGCGCGCTGGCCGGCGGCCTGTGCTTCCCCCTGCTGCTCCTGCCGGCCTTCGGCCAGCTCAAGGGCGCGCTGGTGGTGGGCGGCGTCAACGCCGTCGCCGGTGTCGTCGTGGTGCTGTGGATCTTCCGCCGCGAAACCCGCCCGATGGTGCGCAACGGGCTGCTGGCCGGCGCGGGCGGCGTCCTCGCCGTCCTCGCCACGGTGTACGTCCTGGCCGACGACATCGAGGTCACGGCACGCCAGCAGCTCTACCGCGACCCCATCGTGCACGCCGAGACCACGCCGTACCAGGACATCGTGGTCACCCGCTCCACCGCCTTCACCGGGCAGCCCGACACACGGCTGTTCCTCAACGGCGACCTCCAGTTCTCGTCCGTGGACGAGTACCGCTACCACGAGGCGCTGGTCCACCCCGCGCTCGCCGGGAAGCGCTCCTCCGTGCTGATCCTGGGCGGCGGAGACGCGCTGGCCCTCCGGGAGGTTTTGCGCTACGACGACGTGGACACCGTCACCCTCGTCGACCTCGACCCGGCCATGACACGGCTGGCCCGCACCTTCGCCCCGCTGCTCGACCTCAACCGGCACGCGCTGTCCGACCCGCGCGTCACCGTCGTCAACGCCGACGCCTTCAACTGGCTGCGGGACGCCACCCGGCGCTACGACGCCGTCCTCATCGACTTCCCGGACCCGGACACCGCCGCCCTCGCCAAGCTGTACAGCGTCGAGTTCTACCACCTGCTGGGCCGCGTCCTGACCCCCGACAGCCGCGTCATGGTCCAGGGCGGGTCGCCGTTCTTCGCGCCCAAGTCGTACTGGTCCATCGCCGCCACCATCGGGAAGGCCGGCTACGCGACCACCCCCTACCAGGTCGACGTCCCCAGCTTCGGCAACTGGGGCTTCGTCCTCGCCACCCCCGGCGCCGACGGCCCGCCCCCGAAGCTGCGCCTCGCGGCCGACGCCCCGCCGCTGCGCTTCCTCGACGACGACGTCCTCGCGGCCGCCACCGTCTTCCCCGTCGACCGGCGCCCCCAGGACGTCCGCGCCAGCACTCTGATGGACCCGGCGGTGCTGGAGTACACCCGCCACGAGTGGCAGAACTACTGAGCGTGCCCGCCCGTGAGGGCGGCAGGGGTCAGCCGCGGCGGGGGCGCTGGCAGGCCGGGCAGGGCCGGTCGTGGCCCTGGGCGTCGATCACGGTGCCCCATTCGCCGCAGTCGTGGCAGTTCCGGGCCAGGGTGATGTCGATGCGGAGGGCGGGGGCGGGGGCGGGAGCGGTCGGGTCGGCTTCGTGGGCCATGCGGGAAAACTCCTCGTACAACGCGGTATGCGTAAGTTTGCACGATTTGGCATGGTTATGCAATGCCGGTGCGGTGGTGCGGTGGTTCCCGGGCGGAAACGCCGGCGGGGCCGGCCGCGAGGGTGCGGCCGGCCCCGGTGCGGGAGCGGGAGGATCAGTACGGGCCGTTGACGTTGTCGATCGAGCCGTACCGGTCGGCCGCGTAGTTGCAGGCGGCGGTGATGTTGGCGACCGGGTCGTAGAGGTCGGTCGAGGTGCCCGGCACGTGGTAGGCCTCGAAGGTCGGGGCGATCACCTGGAGGAGGCCCTTGGAGGGCGTTCCGGCCAGGGCGTTGGAGTCCCAGTTGTTGATCGCGAGCGGGTTGCCCGAGGACTCGCGCATGATGTTGCGGTGGATGCCCTCGTACGTGCCGGGGATGCCGTGCTGGGCCATGATGTCCAGCGCCTCGCGGATCCAGCCGTCCAGGTTGTCCGGGTAGGACACGGCCTTGGCGGCGGCCGGGGCGGCCTGGCGTACGGCGGACCGGTCGGCGCGCTCGGGGGCGGCGGAGGGGCGCGCGGCCGCGGCCTTGCCGGCGATGGTCAGCTTCAGGCCGGGGCGGATCAGGGACGGGTCGGCACCGATGGCCTTGCGGTTGTCGTCGTAGAGCTTCTTCCAGCCGCCGCTCACCCCCTGCTCCCGCGCGATCTTGGACAGGGAGTCGCCCGCGACGACGGCGTACGTGACGGTGCCGGCCTTCTTGGCGGCGGTCGTGGCGGCCGGCGCGGCGGACACGGCGGTGGTGACCGCGTGCACGGCGCTGGGCGCCGCGCTCGGTGCCGCCTCGGCGGCCGTGGCACCGATCATCGGCAGCGCGAGCGCCGCGCCACCCGTGCCCGCGGCCAGGAGGCGGCGTGCGAGCGGGCTGTTCTTGGCACGACGGTGCTTACCCTTTGCGGGCATGGCGAAATTCCTCTCCGTCGCCTGCGAGGTGAGCTGTCGGGTTCGGACGGGAGATGTCCGGCCGTGGTATTCACCACGACTTCACCCCGAGCCGTTCCGGTGTGATCCGGGCCGGCGGCTTACCTGGGTCCCCCGCTCCTGCCGTTGGTCCGTGAGTGGGTGGGGTTACCGGACGGCGGCAGGATTCGGCGGTCCATCCGGATTGAGGGGACCGTAAGCGAGAGAGGCCGCACGGAACAAGGCTGGAATTCCACACGCGCGGTTACCGCCGTGAAGTGGTGGACCGTCAACTTCGCAGTTCCCATACGGAAATACGGGCATGTGCGAGGGCTCGTGGAGGCAGGGCGCGGTGATGCTTATCACGCGGACCTCGGAAGGGCGACAAGTCGCCTATGTATGGCTGGACATGGGCACATGCCGCGTTACCGGCTTAGAGCCCATCGCGGGGTAAATGGGGCGTAAGGCTGCCGACTGGGCGGGTGATCGCCGGTCACTCGCGAGGAGCGCCGGGCGCGAACCACGGATGGCCGCCCCGATCGACACTCCCGTGGATCCCCGGGAACGAGCGGCATCGGCCCCCTTCCCACATTCACGCCTCGCGAAAGCAAGGCGGAGACGGTCCGAGTCCTGTCGACGGCGTCCGGAGCGGACGCGGCTTCTTTCCTGCGGCGGTCCGGTCGTCCATTGATCCACGCGTACCGGCCGGCCCGTGGTAACGCCGCGATCATTCAGGAATTCGGCGCCGGCGGGAAAGGAGCAAAACGGCCCTCGTCCATTCGGCGGGAATGGATCACTTCACCAGGAGATGTCGTCCAGCATCAGCTCCACCGGCTGCCGGGGCCCCGCGGACGGGGACTGCTCGGTCCACATGACCTTCCCGGTCGGGGTGTACCGGGTGCCCCACCGTTCGGCGAACTGGGAGACCAGGAACAGCCCCCGCCCGCCTTCGTCGGTGGTGGCCGCGCGCCGCAGGTGGGGGGAGGTGCTGCTGCCGTCCGACACCTCGCAGACCAGCCGGCGCTCGTACAGCATCCGCACGCGGATGGGCTCCGAGCCGTACCGGATGGCGTTGGTGATCAGCTCACTGAGCATCAGCTCGGTGGTGAACCCGATGTCCTCCAGTCCCCACTGCTCCAGCTTCCGGCCGCACGCGGCCCGGACGCCGGCGACGGCCGCCGGGTCGGCCGGCACGTCCCAGTCGGCGACCCTGGACGGGTCGAGCAGCGTGGTGCGGGCCACCAGCAGGGCGATGTCGTCGCGGCGGTGCGGCGGCAGCATGGCCCGGAACACGGCCTCGCAGGTCTCCTCGGGCGGCCGGCCGGGGTGACCGGACAGCGTCTCGTGCAGCTCCCGCAGACCGATGTCGACGTCCCGCCGCCGGTGCTCGATCAGGCCGTCGGTGTACAGGACGAGCTGGGTGCCCTCGGCGAGCCGGAGCTCGGCCGTCTCGAACGGCAGCCCGCCCAGCCCCAGGGGCGGGAAGACGGGCACCTCGGGGCAGTCCACGGTGCCGTCCGGGCGGACCAGCGCCGGGACGAAGTGCCCGGCGGTCGCCACGCTGCACCCGCCGGTCGCCGGGTCGTAGATCGCGTACAGGCAGGTGGCACCCGTGATGCCCTCCCCGTTGCCGTCCCCGCCCTCCTCCTGGTCGATGCGGGTGACCAGCTCGTCCAGATGGCCCAGCAGTTCGTCGGGCGGCAGGTCCAGCGCGGAGAAGTTGTGCACGGCGGTCCGCAGCCGGCCCATCGTGGCGGCGGCGTGCAGACCGTGGCCCACCACGTCGCCGACCACCAGGGCCACCCGGGCCCCCGGGAGCGGGATGACGTCGAACCAGTCGCCGCCCACCCCCGCCTGCGCGGGCAGGTAGCGGTACGCGATGTCCAGCGCGCTCTGCTCGGGCAGCACCCGCGGCAGCAGGCTCCGCTGGAGGGTGACCGCCATGGTGTGCTCGCGGGTGAAGCGCCGCGCGTTGTCGACGGCCACGGCGGCCCGGGCGGCCACCTCCTCCGCGAAGGCGAGGTCCTCCTCCTCGAACGGCTCGGCACGCTCCGAGCGCCAGAAGTTGGCCATCCCCAGCACCACCCCGCGTGCCTGCAACGGCACCGTGACCAGCGAGTGGATGCCGTACGCGAGGGCCTCGTCGGCCCCGGACGGGTCCTGCGCCCGCCAGCCGTGCGCCACGCTCAGGTCGGCCTCCAGCACCGCGTGCCCGGCCGCCAGCGCCGCCGCCATCGGCGTGGTCGGCACCGCGAACCGGACGAGGTCGCCCACCGGCTGGAGCGGGTGGTCCTCCCGGATCCCGCACACCGCGGTGCGCCGCATCTCGGTGTGCCCGCCCGACGGCTCCTCGCCCCGCAGCACCGGATCCAGCAGCTCCACCGTCACGAAGTCCGCGAACCCCGGGACCGTCACCTCCGACAGCTCCTCGGCGGTGCGTACCACATCCAGCGTCGTCCCGATCCGCACGCCCGCCTCGTACAGCAGCCTCAGCCGCTCCCGCGCGACCTCGGCCATCCCCGACACCGCGCGCAGCTCGGTGGTGTCGCGCAGCGTCGCGACCGTGCCGACCGCCCCGCCGTACGGGGCGGTCGGCCGGGTGTTGACCGCCAGCAGCCGGTCCCCGGCCAGGTGCACCTCGTCGGTCACGGCACGGCCCGAGGCCAGCAGCCCGGCGGTGCTCTCGTCCAGCCCGAGCGCCGTGACGGGGCGCCCCTCCGCGTCCGGCGGCAGCTCCAGGAGCCGGCGCGCCTCGTCGTTGGCCAGGGTCAGCCGGCCGTCGTCCCCGATGATGAGCACCCCTTCGCGCGCCGCGTGCAGAACGGCGTCGTGGTGTTCGTACATCCGGGTCATCTCGGTCGGCCCGAGCCCGTGCGTCTGGCGCCGCAGCCGCCTGCTGACCAGCGCCGAGCTGCCGACCGCCAGCACCAGCGCGGCACCGGCGGAGGCGAAGAGCACCGGAAGGTGCCGGTTGACGGAGTCCCCGACGTTCTCGATGGAGACCCCCGCGCTCACCAGGCCGGCCACCGACCCGTCGGGGGCGGTGACGGGCACGACCGCCCGGGCCGCGTCGTTCGGGGCACCTTCGAAGATCTCGGTGAACGCGGTCCCCGCCGTGGCGCGCTGGACGCCCTCGGCACGGACACCGATCAGCGAGCGTTCGTTGTCGGCGACGCGCGTCCCGTCGGGCCGCATCACGGAGATGAAGTCCACGCCGGAGCCGTTGCGTGCCCGCACCACCGCGGCCTGGAGCGCGGCCGTCGGATCGGCGGACCTCAGCGCATCGATCGTGCCCGGCGCGTCGGCGAAGGACTCGGCGGTGGCGAGCGAACGGTTCTGGGCGTCCTGCTCCCCGTCGTAGCGCGCCTGGAACGCCAGTCCCACCACCGCGGCCGTGATCAGCAGCACCGCCACCAGCACCTGGAGCAGCAGCACCTGACCGGCGACGCTGCGCACGCCCAGCAGGGACCGCATCCCCTCACCGGGCGGCCGTCCGGCCGCGCCGGGACGGGCCCTGCCCCGGGGCCGGTCCGGAGCGTCCGGAGCGTCCGGCGCGCGTCCCGGGACCGGGCGGCCCGACGCCCGCCTGGTCCGTCCGAGACGTCCGCTCATGAACCATTTCTAACACCGCTCCCTCGTGCGCAGCGACCCACGGGCGCACGCCCGGCCCCCGTCGCCGTACCGGGAAAGCGGAGCCGGGGTGAACACATCCGCCGCGCCGCCCGTACCTAGGGGCGGACGCGTCCCCCGGCCGCCGTCGGCGACCGGAGTCCGAACCACCAGCAGGAGCAGCGGAGTTGAGTCACAGGCGCATACCCAAGCGAAAAGCCGTCCTGGCGGGAGCCGGGGCGGTCGGCATTGTCGCGGCGGCGATCCTGCTGCCCAACGCCAACGCCTCACAGTCCGGCCCCGCACCGGGGACGGCGACCGCCACGACCATGAGCGCCGCGTCCGCCGCACAGGTGGCCAGGCAACTGGGCCAGTCCCTCGGCGACTCGTACGCCGGGGCCTACTACGACAAGGCCGCGCGCCGGCTCGTCGTCAACGTGGCGGACGGCGACGGCACCGACAAGGCCGCGGTCGAGCGGGCGGGCGCGGTCGCCCGGGACGTGGAGCACAGCACCGGCGAGCTGACGGCGGCGACCCGGACGCTGTCCCGGAAGGCCGGCATCCCCGGGACGGCCTGGGCCCTCGACCCCCGGACGAACCAGGTCCTCGTCACCGCCGACCGCACGGTCACCGGTGAACGCTGGGACAAGCTGGAGTCCACGGTCGCCTCACTGGGCGAGGGCATGGCCCGCATCCAGAAGTCCAAGGGGGAGTTCAAGCCGTTCGTCGACGGCGGTGACGCCATCTTCGGCGGCGGCTCGCGCTGCTCGCTGGGGTTCAACGTGACCACCCAGGACGGCGCCAACGCCTTCCTCACCGCCGGTCACTGCACCGCCGCCTCCCAGCAGTGGGCCGACCAGAACGGCACGCCGCTCGGCTCGGTGCAGGAGAGCGTCTTCCCCGGCCAGGGCGACTTCGGCCTGGTCACGTACGACGACCCCAACGCGGAGGCGCCGAGCGCCGTCGACGTGGGCGGCGGCCGGAAGCTGGAGATCCGGCAGGCGGCCGAGGCGGCGGTCGGGCAGCAGGTCTTCCGGATGGGCAGCACCACGGGGCTGCGGGACGGGCAGGTCACGGGCCTGAACGCCACCGTGAACTACCCCGAGGGCACCGTCACCGGGCTCATCCAGACCAACGTGTGCGCCGAGCCCGGCGACAGCGGCGGCTCCCTCTTCACCCGGGAGGGCGACGCCATCGGCCTCACCTCGGGCGGCAGCGGCAACTGCGACGTGGGCGGTGAGACGTTCTTCCAGCCCGTGACGACCGCCCTCGCCGCGGTCGGCGCCCGCATCGGCAACGGCTGACCGCCGCACCGGTCGCCCGGGCGCCGCGCCCGGTCCCTCCCGGTCCGAACCGCCTCCCGGAGCCCTTGCCGGGCGTCCGGGGGCCTATGGGTACCGCCCCGGGGCCTCCCCCGGACGCCGGTGCGGGCCCATGGGCCGGGCGGCCGGGGGAGGGGCGGGTGCGTACCCGGGCGGTGGGGCCGTCCCTTCCGGCCCGGGGCGAGCCGCGCCCCGCCCGCCCGGGGTCAGGCCCCGGGAATGAGCAGCAGGGGGGTCCGGATCCTGGTGGGGGCCTCGCGGCGGGGTGGCGACGGGCGCCGGGGGGCGCCGCGTGCCACCAGCGCGAGCGCGGCCAGGGCGAGGGCCGTTCCGGCCAGGCCCACGGGCGTCACCGCCCGTCGTGGTCGCCGTCCCATCCCCGTTCCTCCCTCGCTCGGTCCACCGGACAGCGTCCACCCGGCGGGTCCCGCGAGGCGTCCGCGCCGGGCCGGACGGCGCCGGAAACCGCCCGCCCGGCCCAGCGCGTCACCGCCCGGCGTTCCGCCGCCCGGGCGAATCCGGGTGTCCCCGCACCGGCCGGGGCGCCCCATCCAGCAAGGTGAGAGGCATGTCCTCGTACCCCACCGCCGATGTGACGCCGGTCGCCGACCACCCCCCGGCGCTGCCGGGGCCCCGCGCGGGCACCCCGCTGGCAGGGCGGGTGTTCAGCGCCCTCCACGACCGGAAACTGGTCTACAACGCGTGCTGGGAGGACCCGGCGCTCGACCGCGCCGCCCTCGGCATCGGACCCGACGACCATGTCCTGGTCATCACCAGCGGCGGCTGCAACGCCCTGGACTACCTGCTCGCCGGAGCCGGCAGGGTCACCGCCGTCGATGTCAACCCGCGCCAGAACGCCCTGCTGGAACTGAAGGCCGCCGGCGTCCGGCGCCTGTCGCACGACGCGTTCTTCGAACTGTTCGGCACCGGGCGATCGGTACACGCCCACCGGCTCTACCGGGACGCGCTGCGACCGGACCTGTCCCCCTTCGCACAGCGGTTCTGGGACGGGTACATCGAGGCCTTCGCGGGCCGAGGCTGGCGCAACTCCTTCTACTACCGGGGCACGTCCGGCTTCCTCGCCAAGGGCCTGATGCTCTTCCTGCGCCGCTTCCAGGGCCTCGGCCCGGACCTGGACGAGCTGCTGGCCGCGCCCACCCTGGAACGGCAGCGGCACATCTACGAGTCCCGGCTGCGCGACCGGCTCTGGTCGGCGGCGCGGCTCGCCGCACAGCCGGTCGCCCTGAACCTGGCGGGCGTCCCGCCGGAGCAGCGCCGGGAGATCGCCGACGAGTACGCGGGCGGCACCGCCCAGCTCGTGCACGACGGACTGGACGCCATCTTCGGCCGGCTGCCCCTGGCCGACAACTACTTCTGGCGCGCCTACATCACCGGTTCGTACACGGAGACCTGCTGTCCCGAGTATCTGAAGGCCGGCAACTTCGTTCGTCTCCGGGAGGCCCTGCCGCGCCTGGACGTGCGCACCGCGACCGTCACCGGGTTCCTCTCCCGGACCGCGCCCCGGCCGGACGTCTCGAAGTTCGTCCTGCTGGACCACATGGACTGGATGGGCTGGCGCGACCAGCCCGGGCTGGCCGAGGAGTGGCAGGCCATCGTGGACGCCGCCCGCCCGGGCGCCCGTGTGATCTATCGCAGCGCCGGACTGACCACCCGCTACCTCGACCCCGTACGCGTTCGCCACGACGGACGCACCCGGCGGCTGACGGACCTGCTCCGGCGTCACCCGGAACTCGCCGCCCGGCTGCACGAGCGGGACAGGGTGCACACCTACGGCAGCTTCCACATCGCCGACCTGCCCTGAGCGAGGAGCATCCATGGGAATCCGGTCCGACCTGCGCACCATCCGCCACATGGCTTTCCCGCGCGTCGCCGGCACCACACCGGCCGAGCGCATGGAGTCCTACTACCGTTCCACGGCCGCCGACTACGACGCCTTTCGCGAACGGCTCCTGCACGGCCGCCGTGAACTGGTCGGCCTGCTTCCCGCCGCGCCCGGCGGCCACCTGGTCGACATGGGCGCCGGCACCGGCAGCAACATCGCCCACCTCGACGAGCGGCGCCGCAAGGAGTACGGGCGCATCACGCTCGTCGACGTCTCCGCCTCGATGCTGGCCGTGGCACGCGACCGCGTCGAACGGTCCGGCTGGGACAACGTGGAGACCGTCCTCGCGAGCGCCACCGACTACCGGCCCCCGGAGGGGCGGGCCGACGTCGTGGTGTTTTCCTACGCGCTGACGATGATGCCCGACTGGTTCACGGCCGTGGACCACGCCCGGGCCATCCTCCGGCCCGGCGGGACCCTCGCCGTCTGCGACTTCTACGTCTCGCGCAAGCAGCCCTCCGGCGGCGTCCGCCACGCCGCGTGGCGGCGGCACCTGTGGCCCGCCTGGTTCAGCCACAACAACGTCTTCCTGTCGCCCGACCACCTGCCCTACCTGTGTGCCCGGTTCACCCCCGTGCACGTGCGCGAACGCCTCTCCCCGGTCCCGTACCTGCCGGCCCGGGTGCCCACCTACCTCTTCACCGGCACCAGGGACTGAGGCGCGGGACGCAGGGCCGGGACCCACCAGTTGGCCCGGCCCAGCAGCGCCATCAGTGCGGGGGCCAGCAGCAGCCGGATCACCGTGGCGTCCACGAACACCGCCACCGCCAGGCCCACCCCCACCACCTTCAGCAGCAGCAGGCCGGACGCCGCGAGCGCCGCCATCACCACGACCACGACCAGCGCGGACGCCGTGAACAGCCCGGCCGTGTGCTGCACGGCACGCGCCACGGCCCGCCGTGTCGGCGCCCCCGCCCCGTGCTCCTCCACGGTCCGCGACAGCAGCAGCACCTCGTAGTCCATCGACAGCCCGAAGGCCACGCACAGCACCAGCACCGGCACCACGGTGTCGGTCACCCCCGTCACCGTGAACCCGCCGAGCCACCCACTCAAGTGCCCCTCCTGGAACACCAGCACCATGACCCCGAACGTGGCGCTCAGGCTCAGCACGTTCAGGACGAGCGCCTTCAGCGGGAGCACCACACTGCGCGTGCACCACCCCAGCAACAGCAGCGTCACCACCGCGATCAGCGACAGCGCCGGCACCAGCCGTGCCCGGATGGCGTCCGCGAGGTCGGCGAGCCACGCCTGCGTGCCGCCCACCAGCGCCGGCACCGGCGACGAGACCGCCCGTACCGCCCGTACCACCGACACGCCCTCCGCCGTCTCGGGACCGACGTCGGTGACGACCGCCGCCCACGCACCGGCCCCCGAGGCGTAACCGTGCCCGGGCACCGGGGGCGCCACCCGCCGGCCCTCCCGGTACGTCCCGGTGGCCGTCTCCACCCGGGCCACGTGCTCCAGCCGGGCCAGCCGCCGGGCGTAGCCGTCCAGCGCGGCCGCCCCGGCGCGGGCGTCCAGCCCGGGCAGCGCCACCTGCACGGGGTTCAGGGCGTGGTGGTCGAAGTCGCGGCGCACGGTGTCCGTGGCCCGGCGCGTCGCCGAACCGGCGGGCAGCGCCCGGTCGTCGAACGTGCCGAACCGGGCGTCCGTGAACGGCAGCACCAGGGCCGTCAGCAGCGCGCCCAGCACCAGCACCACCGGCACCGGGCGGCGCATCACCGTGTGGGCGAGGCGGTACCAGCGGCCGCCGTCCGGGGTCGTCCACGGCCGGCGGCGGCGCACCGACAGCGCGTCGACACGGGGACCGAGCAGGACGAGCGCCGCCGGCAGCGCGGTGACGGCGAGCAGCGCGCTCAGCGCCACCACCGTGATGCCGCCGTACGCCACCGACCGCAGCATGTCGAGCGGGAACACCAGCAGCGCCGCCAGGCTCCCGATCACCGTCAGCGCGGAGCACACCACCGTGCGGCCCGTGCTGCACACCGTGGCCACCAGCGCCTGGTGCGCGGCCTCGCCCGGATCGGGCTCGTCGCGGTACCGCGCCCGCTCCTCGCGGTACCGGGCCATCATGAACAGGCTGAAGTCCACCGCCAGCGCGAACCCCAGCGCCGTGGTCAGGTTCAGCGCGATCACCGACACCGTCGTGAGCTGGGACAGTCCGGTCAGGAACGCGACCGCCCCCACCACCGCGCACAGGCCCACCAGCAGCGCCAGGCCGGCCGCGACCACACCTCCGAAGACGAGCACGAGCACGGCGGCGGTCAGCGGCGCGGCGAGCAGCTCGGTGCGCCGGAGGTCCAGCCGGCTCTGCCGCTCGATCGCCAGCCCCACCGGCGTGGCCCCCGTCGCGCCCACCGCCAGCGGCCCGTGGCGGCCCGTCAGCTCGCGCAGCAGCGGCTCCACGTCCCTGTGCGCCGTCGCCTCACCGCTCGCCACCCGCAGCAGCACCAGGGCCGAGCGCCCGTCACGGCCGCGCAGCGCGGCGGGACGGCCCGGCCAGTACGAGCGGACCTCCACCACCTTCGGCAGCCGGCGCGCCCGCTCGGCCAGCCGCGTCCCCGCGGCCACCGACGCCGGGTCGTCCACCGAACCGCCGGGGCCGGCCGTCGCCACCAGGGTGACCGTGGGGCTGCCGCTGCGGAACGCGGTGGAGAGCGTGTGCTCCGCCCGCGCCCACTCGGCGCCCGGTGCCGTCGTACCGCCGTGGTAGAGGTTCTCGTTCACCCCCACGGCGGTGACCGCCGCGACCAGCAGCGCGCAGCCGGTCAGCACCAGGGTGCGGACGGGGAAGCGCAGGACCAGACCGGCGAGGGCGCCCAGCGGGTCGGCGGGCAGGAGCCGCAGGTTCCGTTTCACGATCCCGGACCGCACATGTTCTCCTGACGCCTTCGCCCCGGAGCCGTCACCCCGGCCGGACTCGGACTCCCCAACCTCCCACACCGGTCTCCGGCGCGGCCGCCGCGACCCGGGGGGTGTACTCGGACGGCGGAAGCGCCCGCCGGGCCCGCACCCGCCGTTGCCCCACCGGCCCTCAGAGGTCGGTGCGCCCTCTACCGCCCGGCCCGGCGACCGGAGGGGACCTCCCGCCACCGCCCGGCCCGGAGACCGGAGGGGACCTCCCGCCACCGCCCGGCCCGGAGACCGGAGGGGACCGCCCTCCACCGCCTGGCCCGGCGACCGGAGGGAACCTCCCGCCACCGCCCGGCCCGGCGACCGGAGGGGACCTCCCGCCACCGCCCGGCCCGGCGACCGGGTAACCCTTTCGCGGTCTTGTGGGGCGGCCCGGACCGGGACAAGGTGAACCCGTCCCGCCGTCCCCTCCCGATCGGAGCGACCGTGGCCCCCTTCCCGCTGCCCCACCACCTGACCGGTGACGGACCCCATCGCGTCCTCGCCGTCCACGGCTGGCTCGCCGACCGCACCGCCTACGCCCCCGTCCTGCCCGACCTCGACCGGACGGCCTTCACCTACGCGCTGGTCGACCTGCGCGGCTACGGGGAGGCCAAGGACGCCCCCGGCGCGTACACCACCCGGGAGGCGGCCGAGGACCTGCTGGCCCTCGCGGACCGGCTCGGCTGGGACCGGTTCTCGGTCGTCGGCCACTCCATGGGCGGCAGTGTCGCCCAGCGCGTCCTGGCCGCCGCGCCCGGCCGCGTCCGCCGGCTGGTCGGTATCTCCCCGGTCCCCGCCGGGGGACTGCTGATGCCGCCCGAGCAGTGGGACCTGTTCGCCGGCGCCGCCGACGCCCCCGCCAACCGCCGCGCCATCATCGACGCCACCACCGGCGGCAACCGCCCCGACGCCTGGCTCGACCGGATGGTGGCCCGCTCCCTGGACCGCAGCGACGCCAAGGCGTTCCGGGCCTGGCTCGACTCCTGGGCCCGCGAGGACTTCCACACCGAGGTGGCCGGGAACGACGTCCCCGCCCTCGCCGTCGTCGGCTCGCTCGACCCGGCGCTCGGCGCCGAGCTGATGCGCCGCACCTGGCTGCGCTGTTACCCCAAGGGCCGGGTCACCGAGCTGCCCCGCGCCGGCCACTACGCCATGGACGAGACGCCCCTCGAACTCGTCCGGGTCGTCGAGGACTTCCTCCGCGCGGACGGCCCCGCGTGACCGTCCCGCCCCGGGCGGTGCCCGACGTGTTCGACCCCCGGCTGTACGCGCGCGGCATCCCGCACGACGCCTACCGGGAGCTGCGCGACCACCATCCGGTGGCCCGGCAGGACGAGTACGAGGTGCTCGGCTGGCCCGCCGGGCCCGGCTTCTGGGCGGTGACCCGGCACCGCGACGTCGTACACATCCTCAAGGACACCCGCCGCTACTCCTCCTGGCTGGGCGCCACGCAGATCCGCGACCCCGACCCGGCCGACCTGCCCTTCATCCGGCGCATGATGCTCAACCAGGACCCGCCCGGCCACGGCAGGCTGCGCCGTCCGGTGAGCCGCGCCTTCACCCCCGGGCGGGTCGCCCGCTTCGAGGACGACGTCCGCCGCCGGGCCCGCGCGCTGCTCACCGCCGCGCACGCCACCGCGCGGGACGGCGACGGCACCGTCGACGCCGTGCGCGCCGTCACCGACGAGTACGCCCTGCTCAACCTCACCGACCTGCTCGGCGTGCCGCGCGGCGACCGGGGCCTGCTGCTCGGCTGGACCGAGCGCGTGATCGCCTACCAGGACCCCGACGAGCCACCGGTGCTCGGCCCCGACGGCACACCCGTCAACCCGCGCTCACCCGCCATGCTGGAGGAGATGTTCGGCTACGCCCGGGACCTCGCGGCCCACAAGCGCGCCCGTCCCGGGGACGACGTCCTCACCTCGCTCGCCCACGCCGACCTGTCCGACGGCGAACTGGAGATGTCCTTCTTCCTGCTCACCGTCGCCGGGAACGACACGGTCCGCAGCGCCGCCCCCGGCGGGCTGCTCACGCTCGCCGCCCACCCGGACGCCCAGCACGGGCTGCGCGCGGGGGAGTTCTCCATCGGCACCGCCGTCGAGGAACTGCTGCGGGTCCACCCGCCCGTCCTGCACATCCGCCGCACGGCGGCCGAGGACCACGTCCTGCGCGGCCGACGGGTGCGCCGGGGGGACAAGGTCGTGGTCTTCCACGCCTCCGCCAACCACGACGAGCGGGTCTTCCCGCAGCCGCACCGGCTGGACCTGGCCCGTTCGCCGAACCCGCACGTGTCGTTCGGGGACGGGCCGCATGTGTGCCTGGGCGCCCACTTCGCCCGGCTCCAGCTACGGGTGTTCCACGAGGAGGTGCTGCGGGTCCTGCCGCCGTACGAACCGGGCCCGCCGCCGCGGCGGCTGGTCTCCCACTTCATCAACGGCCTGAAGTCACTGCCCCTTCGCCTTCTCGGCTGACACCAGCACGCCCACCTTGTCGATGCGGTGCTCCGGGTTGCCCTTGGCGTCCCGCCAGAAGTTCCCGTCGGCGTTGTCCTCGGGCGTCGCGCAGGTGGAGAGGGTGATCATCGCCTTGACCGGCCGCTCGCCGGGCCGGCCGGGCACGGCGGCGCGCTGCTCGGCGAGGGAGCGCTCCGAGCGGAACGACGTCTTCCGGGTCCCGGTGATCCGGTACTCGTACACGGTGCCGCCCGAGGTGACGAACACCGACGCGCCCACCCGGAGCTCCGGCAGGTCCCGCAGCGGACCACCGGCGGACAGCCGGTGCGCGGTGACCAGGTAGTTCCCGACCTCGCCGGGCCCCACGCCGCCGTGCGGGCCGTACGGGCCGGCGGCCACGCCCCGGTTCTGGATCCGGGTCCCGGGCCAGTCGTCGGTCGTCCCCTTGTACGGCACGACCCGCAGGTTCTCGACGCCGATCGCCGGAACGGCCAGCACGGCGGCCTCGGAGCGGGCCGGGTCGTCGGGGGACGGCTCGGGGGAGGGCGCGACGGGCGGTGCCGCCGGGGGCGTCCCGGGCGCCGGCCCGCCGACGGGCGCCACCGGGGTCGAGGCCGTCGCCGCCGCCGTCACCGGAGCCGTCGCCGAGGCGGAGCCGGGGGCCGGGCCGGCCGGCCGCTCGGCCGCTCCGCTGCCCGTGGCGGCACAGCCGACGAGCGCGACGACGAGGGCGCCGGTGAGCGCGGCGGAAGCGGTACGGGCGCTGTGCATGGGGCTCCGGATCGATAGCCGGGACAGGGCGGGCCACACCAACGTAAACCGGACACGTGTTCCCTGAACAGCCCCGTCGGCGAATCGTGGGCACGCCGTGACCCCGCCCTCACTCCGTGCCACCGGCCCAGCACGGGCGGTCCGGGCTCAGCCCGTGCCGCGCGGGGTGCGGCGGGCGGCCCGGCGGCGCTTGATCGCCCGCCGCTCGTCCTCGGTCGTGGCGCCCCAGACACCCGCCTCCTGCCCGGACTCCAGCGCCCACTCCAGGCACGGTTCCCGCACCGGGCAGCGGCGGCACACCGTCTTGGCGTCCTCCGCCTGGAGGACCGCCGGACCGGTGTTCCCGATCGGGAAGAAGAGGTCGGGGTCCTCGTCGCGGCACACCGCCTGCTGGCGCCAGTCACTCATGAAACTCTCCCAATCCGTCGAACGGTTCGTCCCATGCGGGTCGCCGCGAGGAGGGGAGTCGAAACAGATCATCACAGAACGGACTCATTCGCCGCACAGTCGCAGCCTCTTGGGCGCGGTGGCGGCCGGCTCCGGCAGGCGCAGCCCGTCCCTCCCCGGCGTCAGTGAACCGAGGAGGCTCGCGTGCCGGGCGCCGGTGCACGAGGGCACCGTCCCCGGCAGCCCACGGACCGTCAGGAACCCCAGGACCGCGAAGGCGTACGCCTCCTTGGCGGCCGACGGCAGCCCCAGCTCGTCCGACCCGCGCAGCGGCACGCCGCCGAGTTCCCCGCCCAGCATGCCCATCAGCACCGGGTTGCGGGTGCCGCCGCCGGACGCGACGACCTCCGTCGCCCCCACCGAGCGCACCGCGTCCGCCACCGTCCGGGCGGTGAGCCGGGTGAGCGTCGCGACCACGTCCTCGGCGGGCAGCCGCTCGAACCCCGCCAGGGCCGCCCGCAGGTACGGCAGGTGGAACCGTTCCTTGCCGGTCGTCCGGGGCGGCGGCTGCGCGTAGTACGGGTCCTCCAGCAGCCGCCGCAGCAGCGCCCGGTCGACCCGGCCGCGGGCGGCGAGGGCGCCGTCCTCGTCGTACCCGAGCGCACCGCCGGTGAAGTGGCGCACGGCCGCGTCGACCAGGGCGTTGGCGGGCCCGGTGTCGAACGCGACCGGGGACCCGGCCCCGGCGGCCACCGTGATGTTGGCGATGCCGCCCAGGTTGAGGGCCACCGGCACGCCGGGCCGGTCGCGCAGCCACAGCACGTCCACGACGCTCACCAGCGGCGCGCCCTGCCCGCCGGCGGCGACGTCACGGGCCCGGAGGTCCGACACGACGGGACGGCCCGTCGCCTCCGCGATCCAGGCCGGCCGGCCGAGCTGGAGGGTGCCGTGCACCGTCCCGTCCGCCACCCAGTGGTACACGGTCTGTCCGTGGGAGACGACGAGGTCGGCGCGCCCGTCGCACAGCTCCTCGTCGGCCCGTACGGCGAGCGTCGCGAAGGCCCGCCCGATCAGGGTGTCGAGCCGGCACACGTCCTCCATGGTGGTGGCGGCCGGGGGCAGCGCCGCGGCCAGCGCGTCCCGCACCCCGGCGGGGTACGGGGCGCTCACCATGCCCAGCGGCGTCAGCAGCAGGGTGTCGTCCTCCAGCGACAGGTCGGCGGCGGCCGCGTCGACGGCGTCGTACGACGTGCCCGACATCATCCCGATGACCCGCATCCCGCTCCGTCCCCGGTCAGCCGCGCAGCGCGCGGCGGTGGTCGTCGCCCCGCAGCGTGGCCAGGGCGAGGGCGCTGACGGCGCACGAGGCGGCCACGTAGTACGCGGGCACGTCGGCATCGCCGGTCCTCCTGACCGCCTCGGTCACGATCAGGCCCGCGCAGCCGGAGAACACCGCGTTGGACAGGGCGTACGCCAGCCCCAGCCCGGTGTACCGGACGCGGGTGGGGAACATCTCCGCCAGCATCGCCGGCCCGGGCCCCGCCATCAGACCGACCACCATCCCGGCCCCGCACACGGCGAGGCCCTTGACGGCCGGCGGCACGCCCGGGTCCTGCAACAGGTCCAGCAGCGGGAACGCCGCCACGGCGGCCACCACCGCGCCCGACACCATCACCGGGCGCCGCCCCACCCGGTCGCTCAGCGCGCCCGCCGGGAGGATCACGGCGGCGAAGCCCGCGTTGGCCAGGACCGCGGCGGTCAGCGCCTGCCGGAACGAGGCGTCCAGCACGTTCTGGAGGTACGACGGCATGACGACGAGGAAGGTGTAGCCGGCCGCCGACCAGCCCATCAGTCGCCCGGCGCCCAGCGCGACGGCCCGCACCGCCTCCCCCGCGGACGCCCGGGGCGCGGGCGCGGCGGCGGCCGGGGCGTCGTGCCGGTGCCGGAACGGCGGCGTCTCCTCCAGCCGCAGCCGCAGCCACAGGGCGGCCAGCCCCATCGGCAGCGTCAGCAGGAACGGCACGCGCCAGCCCCACGCGGCGAGCTGCGCCCCGGTGAGCACCGTGCCCAGCAGGGCCGCCACCCCGGCGCCGCCGAGCAGGCCGAGCGCCACCGTGAACGACTGCCAGGCCCCGTACAGACCGCGCCGGCCCGGCGGGGCGAACTCCGTCATCAGTGCCACGGCGCCCCCGAACTCGCCGCCCGCCGACAGGCCCTGGACGACCCGCAGCAGCGTCAGCAGCCACGGCGCCGCCGCGCCGATCGTGGCGTACGAGGGCAGCACGCCGATCAGGGTGGTCGCGGCCGTCATCAGCAGCACCGCCAGGATCAGCGTGGGGCGCCGGCCCACGCGGTCACCCAGGCGGCCGAACAGGGCGGCGCCCAGCGGCCGGAAGAAGAAGGCCAGCGCGAACGACGCGTACGTCCGCACCAGCGCCTCCGCCGCGCTCCCGCCCTCGGGGGTGAAGAACGTGGCGGCGACTAGGGTGGCGAACCAGCCGTAGACGCCGAACTCGTACCACTCGATGAAGTTGCCCACCGAGCCCGCCACCAGCGCCCTGCGGGAGCGCGGCGGCCCGGGGCGTCCGGTGCTCCCGGCGGGGCCCTCGGCCTCCTCTGCGGGGCCGTGCACGGAGGTCGTCATGCGGTGCCCTTCCGGAGGCGTCGACTCACGTCATCGGTTCCCTCCCGGGGGCGTCGAGGAAACGGTCCAGCAGGGCGTCGAGGCCGGCGGCGAGCACCTCCTCGCCCGCCCGTTCGGCCAGCGCGGGCGCGGTGGCGCGCAGATGGGGAAGTTCCCGTACGGGCATGAGGTGCAGGCCCATCCGGATGGCCGGTTCCGGCTCGTCGGGGTCGTCCACCACGGCGGTCAGCTCCACCAGCACGAACCCGAAGGCCCACGCCGTCACCGCCCGGTAGGCCAGCTCCGTGCGGTGGTCGTCGGCCCCCGCCCGGACCAGCAGGGCCAGGACGTGCTCCTGCACCCGCAGCACCGCCCGCGGCCGGCGGGCCAGCGGCACGGCGAGCATCCGGGTGGCGAACAGCGGAACCACGTGCGGGTGGCGCAGCGACAACCGGTGGACCTCCCGCACCGTGCGGTGCAGCTCCTCGCGCCACTCCCCGCCGTTCATACCGGTCCGCTCGCCGGCCGCGGGAACCCCCAGGGCGTCCATGAGCTCCCGGAAGACCGCTTCCACCAGCCCGTCCAGCAGCGCGTCCTTGCCCGGCGCGTACCGGTAGAGGGCCATCGCCTCCACCCCCAGCTCCGCCGCGAGCCGCCGCATGCTCAGGCTCGACAGGCCCTCCCGGTCGACCAGCCGGAGCGCCGTGGCCAGCACCAGGTCCCGGGTCAGCCGGCCGCGCCGGCGTCCCGTCCTTCCGGAGCCTGCCTCTGTGGGCATCCCTTGACCCTC
This sequence comes from Streptomyces sp. NPDC016309, assembly GCF_043077235.1. Classification (NCBI taxonomy): domain Bacteria; kingdom Bacillati; phylum Actinomycetota; class Actinomycetes; order Kitasatosporales; family Streptomycetaceae; genus Streptomyces; species Streptomyces sp. NPDC016309. The sequence goes on from NZ_JBIBSG010000003.1 coordinate 339,549, forward strand.
TTCATAAATCGGAGGAAGGTGTACATATACGCTGTAAATATATATCTTTTCGGGCGTCATCGATATCCCCCGGCAGGTCACCGTGGAGCCGATCACACGTCTCGGGAACTGGCTTCGGCCGAACACCGGAGGGGGGCCGCACAACGGGCCCGGACCGGTCAGCGGCAGGCCGCCCGTCTCCGCCCATCGCGTCATGGCGCTGTACGTCCTCTTCGTGATCCCCTTCACCGTCGTCTACCTGACGGTCCCCGACCGGCACACCAGCATGTGGGCCGTGATCGGGACGGCGGGGGTCGTCGCGATCCTCATCGGCGTCCGCCTCCACCGCCCGGCGCGACGCTGGCCCTGGCTGATGCTCGCCGCCGCCAACCTGACCTTCACGGCCGGGGACACCACGTACAACATCCTCGAATCGGCCTTCGGCCAGACCAACCCGTTCCCGTCCCTCGCGGACGTCTTCTATCTGCTGGCCTACCCGCTGTTCGCCGCCGGGTTCTTCGGCTTCATCCGCTACCGCACCGCGTCCCGGGACATCGCCAGCCTGCTGGACGCGCTCATCCTCACCTCGGGACTCGCCCTGCTCTCCTGGGTGCACCTCATCAACCCGCTCACCATGGCCGGCGGCGAGACCTGGGTGCACCAGACGGTCGCCATCGCCTACCCGCTCGGTGACGTGCTGATCCTGGCCATGCTGGTCCGGCTGCTCACCCTCGGCGGCACCCGCGAGCGGTCCGTCCAGCTCCTCGCCCTCGGCACGTGCGGCATCCTCACCTCGGACGTCCTGTACGGGCTGATGCAACTCCAGGGGACCTGGCGGGTCGGCACCTACATGGATTTGGGCTGGGTGGTGTTCTTCACCGCCTGGGGGCTGGCCGCCCTGCACCCGTCCATGGTGCGGCTCACCGAGCACGTCCCCCAGCCCGGCCCGGGCCTCGCCAAGCGCCGCCTCGCCGTCCTCGCCGTCGCCTCGCTCATCGCCCCCGTCATGCTGCTGGTCGAGGCGCTGCTGGGCCACGTGCGGGACGCCGCCGTCATCGCCGTGTTCTCCGCCCTGATGTTCCTGCTGGTCATGGCCCGGTTGTGGGAGCTCGTCTCGGAGCACCGCAGGGCGGTCACGCGCGAGCGCAGCCTCCGCGTGGCCGCCGCGTCACTGGTCGGCGCGGTGACCCCCCGGGACGTCGCCCGCTGCGTCGAGGCGGCCGCCACCACGCTGTTCGGCGCGGGGGACCCGCGCGAGGCCGTGCTGCTCGCCGTGGACGCCCGGCGGCGGCTGCGGCCCGTCACCACGGCGGGCGGGCCCTGGACCCGGAACATAGACATCCCGGCCGACGCCCTCGGCAGGGTCGGCGTCCCCGCCCCGCCGGCCCCCGGCACGTCCGCCGGTACGGCCCCGAGCGGCACCCCGCCGGGCACCACGCCCGCGCCGCCCGCCGGCCCGGCCGCCACGCCCCCGCCGCCCGCCGGCACCGGCGGTCCGGCGCCCGCCCCCGCCGCGCCCGCCCCCGCGACGGCCGGCCGCCGCGCCGAGGGGACGCGGCTGGTGGACGTCGCCGCCCTGGGGCCCGAGGCGGCCGCCGCCCTGGCGCCGTCGACCCACGTCGTCCTCAGCCCCCTGACGCTCGACACGCCCCAGACGGTCACCCCACTGATCGGCGCACTCCTGGTCGCCGGGCCGCGCCGCCGGCTGGAGCAGATCGGCACCTCCGTGCAGTCCCTGGCCTCACAGGCCGCCCTGGCGCTCGAACGCGTCGGCCTGAGCGAGGAGATCAACCGGCGCCGCAGCGAGGCCTACTTCCGCACCCTCGTGCACAACGCCTCCGACGTGATCCTGATCGTCGACGACGACGACACCGTCCGCTACGCCAGCCCCTCCGCCCAGGGCATGTTCGGCGGCGCCCTCCTCAGCGCCACCCCCCTCGCCCGGCTCGTCGACGCACAGGACCGCGCCCGGGCCGCCCGCACGCTCGGCCGGGTCCGCTCCGGGGACGCCCGGGACGTCCACGACGACTGGCGCGTGCTGCGCTCCGACGACCAGCGGGTGGACGTGGAGGTCCGGTGCAGCAACCTGCGCCACGAGCAGACCGTCCACGGCATCGTGCTCACCCTCCGCGACGTCACCGAACAGCGGGAGCTGGAGCGCGAGCTCACCCACCGCGCCTTCCACGACGCGCTGACCGGCCTGCCCAACCGGGTCCTGCTGCTGGAACGCCTCGAACGGGCCCTGCTGCGCGGCCGCCGGGTCGCCACCCTCACCTGCGTGCTCTTCATCGACCTCGACGACTTCAAGGTCGTCAACGACATGATGGGCCACTCGGTCGGCGACGAACTCCTCGTCGCCGTCGCCCGGCGGCTGACCGCCGCGCTGCGGCGCACCGACACCGCCGCCCGGCTCGGCGGTGACGAGTTCGCCGTCCTCATGGAGGGCGTCAGGGAACCCCAGGACGCCGAACGGCTCGCCGCGCAGATCGTCGAGGCCCTCGACGCGCCGTTCCGGCTCACCACCGGCTCGACCAGCGTCTCGGCGTGCATCGGCGTCGCCACGGCCCGGGACAGCGGCGAGGCGGAGGAACTCCTCGGCCACGCCGACCTCGCTTTGTACGCCGCGAAGACCGCCGGCAAGGGCCAGTGGCAGCGCTACCGGCCCGACCTGCACTCCGGCATGGTCGAGCGGCACGAACTCCAGGCCGGCCTGGACAACGCCATCAGCCGAGAGGCGTTCACCGTCCACTACCAGCCGATCGTCGAGATCGACGGCGGCGCCGTCGCGGGCCTCGAGGCACTGATCCGCTGGCCGCGCTCACGGGGGCTGGTGCCGCCGGACCAGTTCATCACGCTCGCCGAGGAGACCGGGCACATCATGCCCCTCGGCGCGTGGGTGCTCGAACGTGCCGCCCGCGACGTCGCCCGCTGGCAGAAGGCCCACCCCCGCACCCCGCCCCTCTGCCTCAACGTCAACGTCTCCGCCCGGCAGTTCATCGACCCCGGGTTCGTCGAGGACGTACGGCGCGTCCTCGACACCTCCGGGCTGGCGCGCGGCTCCCTCGTCCTGGAGATCACCGAGACCGTCCTGATGCGGCGTGACGAGCAGATCCGCACCGCCATGCGGACCCTCAAGCGGCTGGGCGTCTCCATCGCCATCGACGACTTCGGCACCGGGTTCTCCTCCCTCAGCTACCTGCGGGAGTTCCCCATCGACATGCTCAAGGTCGACAAGTCGTTCATCGACGACATCGTCACCGACGGCCAGCAGGTCGCCCTCGTCGAGGGCATCGTCCGCATCGCCGACGTCCTCGGCCTCCAGGTCATCGCGGAGGGCATCGAGAACGCCGGCCAGCGCGACCTGCTCAGCGCCATGGGCTGCCGCTTCGGCCAGGGCTACCTCTTCGCCCACCCGGTGACCGCCGGCGAGGCCGAACGCCTGCTGGACGCGTCGGGCGGCCACCGGCCGGCCTCCCTCGTCGGCCGCCGCCCCGAAATCCGGACCATCGCCCACCCGGCCGCCCGCGGCGAACCGAGCGTCGGCGACCTGGCCCGCCTCCAGAAGACCAGTCGCATGTGCGACGCCGTCATCGACGAGGTCCACGGCCGCCGCATCCGCATCGGCGACCGCTGGCTGGCCGACTTCGCCTCCTGCAACTACCTCGGGTTCGACTTCGACCCCGAGATCATGGACGCCATCGCCCCCCACGTACGCCGCTGGGGCACCCATCCGAGCTGGTCCCGGCTCATCGGCAACCCCCGCCTCTACACCGAGATCGAGGAACGGCTCGCCGGCCTGCTCGGCGCGCCGGACACCCTGCTGCTGCCGACCATCACCCTCATCCACTCCTCCGTCATCCCCGTCCTCGCGGGAGGCGGGCAGGTGTGCGTGGAGGCCCGCGCCCACCGCACCGTGTACGACGGCTGCCTCGTCGCCCGCGGACAGGGTGCCTCGGTACGGCGCTTCCACGGCGACCGCCCCGACGAGCTGGAGCAACTGCTCGCCTCCGCCCCGCCCGGCGCCACCCGGCTGGTCTGCATCGACGGCGTCAACAGCATGACCGGCAACCTCCCCGACCTGGAACTGCTGGCGCGCATGTGCCGCGCCCACGACGCCCTGCTGTACATCGACGACGCCCACGGCTTCGGCGTCATCGGCGAACGCGGCCCCGGCGAGACCTCGCCGTACGGAGCGAAGGGCAACAGCATCGTCCGCCACCTGGCCGAGTCGTACGACGGCATCATCCTGGTCGCCGGCTTCTCCAAGGCGTACTCCTCCCTCCTCGCCTTCCTGACCGCGCCCCCCGACCTCAAGGCCCATTTGAAGATCGCCGCCGGGCCCTACCTGTACTCCGGGCCCTCTCCGACGGCGTCGCTCGCGACCGTCCTCGCCGGACTCGACGTCAACGAGCGCCGCGGCGACGCCATCCGCGCCGGCCTCCACCGCAAGACGCGGCGCGTGCTGGACCACGTGCGCGGCCTCGGCATCGCCACCCCCAACACCGACGACCTGCCCATCATCGAGATCCCCCTCGCCGATAGCTGGGACCTGGACGCCGTGGGCGACTACCTGTGGGAACACGGCATCTACGTCACCCTCGCCGGCTACCCGCTGGTGCCGCGCAAACAGGTCGGCTTCCGGGTCCAGGTCACCGCCCTCAACACCGACGAGGAGATCGAGCAGCTCAACGACGCGCTCACCGGGCTGGCCGACCGCTTCCCGCTCCAGCAGAGACTGCCGGAGGCGGACGCCGAGCCCGGACCCCTGCCCGGGCCCGACGGTTGGGCGCCATGACCCGCCCGGGCCGGTACGCCGGCCGCGACGACGACCGCGACGACGCCGGCCGCCGCGACGGCGGCCCACCGCCCCCCGGCCGCGACCACCGGCACAACGCCGACGCGGACTGGGACCAGTGGCCCGTCGCCGCCTACCTGGCCGAGAACTACCGCCGGATGCACGCCTCCGACGCCACCGTCATCCGCCACCACGCCGGCTTCTACCGGCAGTTCCCCGCCGACGGCATCGGCCGGTCGCTGGAGTTCGGCGCAGGTCCCAACCTGTACCCGCTGATGGTCGGCGCGGCGGTCGCCCGCCGGATCGACGCCCTCGAACCCAGCGCCGCCAACGTCGCCTACCTCACCGGACAGCTCGCCCACCCCGACGAGAACTGGGACGCCTTCTACGCCCTGTGCCGCACCCTGGACCCCCGGCTGCCCGCGAGCCTCCCCGACGCACTGTCCCGGGTCGGCGTCCTGCACGCCGACGCCACCGCCGTCCCACCGGGCGCCTACGACCTGGCCTCGATGAACTTCGTCGCCGAGAGCGTCACCGAGGACGCCGACGAGTTCGCCGCCCTGTGCGGCACGTTCATCCACGCGGTACGGCCCGGGGGCCACCTCGTCGCGGCCTTCATGGAGAACATGCCCAGCTACCACATCGGCGCCGGCCTGAGCTGGCCCGCCTTCCCCGTCGACACGACGGCGGTACGGCACGTCTTCGCCCCGTACACCGAACGGCTCCGGATCACCCGCGTGGAGAAGGACCCCACCCTGCCGGACTACGGGGACACCGGAATGGTGCTGCTCCGGGCGGTCCGCACCCCGGTGGACGGGTGACCCCGGCCGGCGACTCCCGGTCCGGACCGGGAGCCTCGGCCCGGGGGACCCTCAGCCGGCCGGCCACCGGCCCAGCAACTCCCGGTACAGCAGCGTGTACTGCGCGGCACAGCGCTCCGGCCCGAAGCGTTCCTCCACCGTCGTCCGCCCCTGCTCGGAGAGCACCTGCCACCAGTGCGGCCGGTCCAGCAACTGGCGCAGCAGATGGCCGGTGCGGCGGGCGTCGCCGGCCGGCGCCCGCAGCACCGTGTCACCGAGCACCGCGAACTGCGGATGGTCGGCGAGGATCACCGGACGGCCGGTGCTCAGCGCCTCCAGGACCGTCAGCGGCAGCTCCGACCGGGCGCCCAGCACCCGCGGGACGAACAGCAACACGTCGGCCGACGCCATCAGTCCGGGCATGTCGGGGACCTGTCCGAGCACCTCGATCTCCCGCAGCCCCTCCCGCTCGGCCAGGGCCGACAGGGACGGCTCCGCCGACCGGGCACGGTGACCGGGGCGGGGGCGCAGCGCGAGCGTCAGGCGGAACCGCGACCCGGCCCGGGCGGCCACCCCGGCCGCCATGACGGCCTCCTCGGCCCCGCCGTGCGGGTGGCAGCCGACGACCAGCACCCGGGGGGTGGGCCCGGACGGGCGGGGCGTGAACGGCCAGCGGTCCAGCCGTATCGCCGGCGGAACGACCCGCACGGGGCCGAACCCGGCGGCGCCGAGCTCCCTCGCGGTCGCCGCGGACAGCGCCACCGTGCGGCCGATCGGACGCGACCGGCGCAGCAGCCGCGCGTCCTGGACGCCCGGAACGGTGTGCAGCACCGGCCTGCCCCGCAGCAGCGGCGGCCACAGCCGGGAGAGCAGCGGAAAGCCGTCGTCGACCGCCAGCACCGCGTGGACGAGGTCGGCACGGCGGGCCAGTACGGCTCCGGCGGCGATCGTCAGGGGCTGTTGGAGGCCGTCCAGCGCCGGGAACGGCACCGCCCGGCCGCGGTCGACGGCCCGCGGGCCGCCCCGGTGCGGCCACCGGGTGAACCAGGTGAAGTCCACGTCCGTCACGGCGTGGGCGACGGCCGCCGCGAGCTGGATGTCCGGCCCCTCGCCGCCCTCGAGGGGCCCGCGGGCGAGCAGCAGGACGCGCGGGCGGCGCGCTCCGGGCGTCATGGCCGGCGCGCACTCGAACGGCCCGCCCGCGAGCGGGGAACGGCGTGAACGGCATATACCGGGGCGTACGCGACGGCGTTCCCGGGCCGGCGGGGCGAGCACCGGCCCGGGAACGACCGCGGCGCGATGCCGGGGACCACCGCCGCGCGGGCGTCGCGCGGCACCGGCGCGCACCCGGACGGCGGCCCGGTGGCCTCCGGCATCGCTTCCCCGGGAGTGGTGGCCACGGGGCGGGGCGTCCGCATACGCCCGCTGTCCCGCGACCACCCGACATGGATCGTGGTCACGTGGTCCTGTGCCGCGCCGAGGGCGAGCGGGACCACGCACACGCGAAGGAGGGCGCGCACGCCCGGGGCGTGCGCGCCGATGACGCACCCGACGGTGCGCAGCGCCCCCGTGACGAACGCGCCGTCACGGGGCGGGAAGTGGGACCGTGCGGCGGGGAGGGCAACCGCCCGGTGCGTCCCGGGGACCGGGTGCGGGGGATCCGCCGGGGCTGGATCGCCCTCGGAATCGTCGTGACGCCGGCATGCCGTCGTCCGCGAGGCGACGGCACGGCCACGACGGCGGCGCGGGGCGGAACAGGGCCGGCGTACCCGCACGTGCCGCGCGGTCGCGGCGAGGGCCAGGCGGTCGGAGGTCCGGCGTGCCGGGTGAGGGCGGGGCCGGGCGCCGGAGGCCGGTCCGGCGGCGGGCCAGTCCGTCACCCGCCGCAGCGGATGCGGGGCCGAGAGCGCCGGAGCACGGCTTGCCTGGATCGAGGACACGGGGGACCTCTTCCTGCGACCGCATGCCCTGGAACGGGCATGCTTGTTCTCTATCCGTAGCACATGCCCCAGGGGCGGTCAATGGGACGTGCACGATTATGGAAGGCTCCGGAAAGGCATTCCGCCCGGGCGACGGCGGAAACGGCGCCGAATGCTTCACCTCGGGCGGCGGGACTAGAATTTGAGTCATGGTCGGGCGAATAGAGGACTACGCTCTCATCGGAGACCTGGAAACAGCGGCCCTCGTCGGGAAGGACGGGGCGATCGACTGGCTGTGCGTGCCCCGTTTCGATTCACCCGCCTGTTTCGCCGCACTCCTCGGCGGTGAGGACCACGGCCGCTGGCGCATCGCGCCCGCCGGCGCGGACACCTGCGCCCGGCGTTCCTACGTGGCCGACACGCTGGTGCTCGAATCGGTCTGGGAGACCGTCGGCGGAACCGTGCGGGTCACCGACTTCATGCCGCCCCGGAGCGGGCTTCCCCAGGTCGTGCGGCTGGTCGAGGGCGTGTCGGGGCGGGTCGACATGACGTCGGACGTACGGCTCCGCTTCGACAACGGGCGGATCGTGCCCTGGACCCGGACGGTCGACGGACGGACGGTCGCCGCGGTCGCCGGACCGGACTCCACGCTCCTCCAGGCCGATGCCGACGTCCACATGGAGGTCGCCAAGTCCGGTACGTCGTGCGCGTTCTCCGTATCGGCGGGGGAGCGGATCGCCTTCGTACTCCGCTGGAGCCCCTCGCATATTCCCCCGGCCCTCGGAGTGGCCGCGGTCCCGGCACTCGCCGACACCCTGGAATTCTGGCGCAATTGGGCGTCGAAATGCTTGTACCAGGGACCGTACCGCGATGTCGTCGTCCGTTCCCTGGTCACCCTCAAAGCGCTCACCTACGCACCCACCGGCGGGATCGTCGCGGCCGTCACCTCCTCCCTGCCGGAATGCCTGGGAGGGGAGCGCAATTGGGACTACCGGTTCTGCTGGCTCCGGGATTCCACCTTCACGCTGTCGTGCCTGCTGCGCTCCGGGTACCGCGAGGAGGCCGTCGCCTGGAAGGACTGGCTGGTGCGGGCCGTGGCCGGCGAGCCGTCCGACCTCCAGCCCCTCTACGGGGTGGGGGGACAGCGCCGGCTCGTCGAGACCGTCGCCCCCTGGCTGCCCGGGTACGAGGGATCCCAGCCCGTGCGGTTCGGCAACGCCGCGGTCGGGCAGCTCCAGCTCGACGTGTACGGCGAGGTCCTCAACACCGTCTACTCGGCGCTGCGGGCCGGTGTCACGATCGACGTCCAGGTGTGGCGCCTGATCGCCTCGTTCATGGAGTACCTCGAGGAGCACTGGCGGGAGCCGGACGCCGGACTGTGGGAAGTGCGCGGTCCCCGGCGGCACTTCGTCCACTCCAAGGTCATGTCGTGGGTCGCCGCCGACCGTGCCCTGCGCATGGCCAGGGTCGCGGGTCTGCGCGGCTCGGCGGAACGCTGGCGCGCGATGCGGCAGGAGATCCGCAAGGACGTCCTCCAGCACGGCTGGGACGACGAACTCGGCTGCTTCGTGCAGTACTACGGCTCCCGGCGGATCGACGCCGCCGCCCTGCTGATGCCCCGGCTGGGCTTCCTGCCCCCGGGCGACCGGCGGCTGCGCGGCACGCTGGACGCGGCCCGGCGGCTCGACCACCACGGCTTCCTGCGCCGGTACGCCGACGCGGGGGGCGACCGGGTGCACGAGGTCGACGGACTGTACGGCAGCGAGGGCACGTTCCTGGCCTGCTCGCTGTGGTTCGCCGACTCGCTCGCCCTGACCGGGCGGCGGGACGAGGGCCGGGAGGTGTTCGAGCGCGTGCTGGACGTACGCAACGACGTCGGTCTGCTCTCCGAGGAGTGGGATCCCGTGACCGGCCGCCAACTGGGCAACCTGCCCCAGGCGTTCAGCCACGTGGCCCTGGTCAACACGGCGTTCGCCCTGCACGGCACGCGCGCGGGGAGCCGCGACGGCAACGGCCGGCACGGCCACCACGGCGGGCGGCCCGACGGCGACCTCGCGGGCCGGCACGGCGACGGGAGCCGCGTGGAGAGCGGCTCCCGTGTGCGGGCGGCCCGCTGAGGGCATCGCCCGTCATACGCCGTCGGCCGCGTCGGGCTGTCTCTGCCGGCGCAGCAGCGCCGAACCGGCCAGGAGGGCGGTGAGCATCGCGCACGTCACCGCGGCGGCGCCCGACAAGGCCCATGTGCGTCCCAGACTGCTCTCCAGCAGGGCGAACCCGCTGCTTCCCGCGATCCCGTGCAGGGCCACCACACCGACGGACGTCGCGGCGGCGAAGCCCCACACCCGCGGGGAGTCCCGCACGATCAGCCACTCGCCGAGCACCAGGCAGACCACGGTGACGACGAGCGCCAGGGCGTCGGCGTACCCGCCGGACCGCAGCCCGCCGAAGTCCGTGGGCAGGTGGATCACCCCGCAGGCGAACAGGGCCGCGGCCGCCGGCCAGCGCAGCCCCGACCGGGGCGAGGGCTCGGCCGGACCGCCGGCCGGTTCGGGCACGAGGACCTTCGTCTCCTGCGCCGCCGCCGGCGCGCCCGTGACGGACCGGGGTGGCCGCACATGGGGGTTCTCGGGCACCACCGGGCCGGAGACGGCCGGTGCTGTTCCCGTGATCACCGGCGGGTCCTGGCCGTCACCGGTGCCGAGGATGCTCACGAGCTGGACGACGTCCTCGATGGGCCTGCCGACCGCCGCCGCACGCAACGTCGTGTCGTTGTCGTCGAGCGTGTGGCCGGCCTCGTTGAGCATCGCGACCAACTGCCGGACCTCTTCCAGCGGGCGGGCCACCGCGGCCGCGCGCAGCGCCTCGTCCGCCGGGCTGTCGACGGCCTTGGTGTTCTTGAGCTGGGTCACCAGCGCGGCGACCTCCTCCAGCGGGCGGTAGGTGGCCGCCGTCCAGATGAGAGTCCGTATGCGCTCGTCGCCGTCCTCGTCGTCCGTCCCCGCCCCCGACGTCTCGCCGAGGACGGCGTCGACGAGAGCAGTGTCGACCGCCGAGGGGTCCGCGTCGGCGCGCGGGACGTCGGGGGCGGCGTCCACCGCGTCCCCGGTCACCGGGTCGGTGGACGGGCCCTCCGGGGACGCCGTCACGTCGCCGGCTGCCGCGTCCGTGCGGGCCGCGTCCGGGCGCGCCGTGTCCGGGCGCGCCGCGTCGGCCGGTGCTCCGTCCAGCGTCGGTACGGCCGCGACGGCCGGTGCGGGCGTCCCGCCGGCGGGCGCGGTGCCGGTGGCGGCGGCGTCCCCGGCCGTCTCGGCGTGCGGGCGCCGGTCGGGCGCCTCGCGGTAGGGGGGCTCCCGGTGGACGGCCGCGCCCGGCGTGGTGCCGGTGGCCTCGTGGTCGTCGGGGGCCCGGTCCGCCGTGGCCGGCACGCCGTACGCGGGGGTGGCCTCGGGCGTCGCGCGCGAGTACGTGCCGTTCGCGTACGCGCCGTTGGTGTACGTGCCGTTGGCGTACGTCGTCGCCGCCGGGGGCGCGGCCGGGGCCGGGGGCGGCGCGGCGGCGGCCAGGCGCAGGGCCTCGGCGTGCGCGGCGTCGACGTGCACGGTGCCGAACGGCGGCGCCTCGGTGTGCGTCGCGTCGACGGGCACGCCGGCCGGGTCGGGCCGGTCGGGCGGGTCGGGCGGGTGGGGCGGCCCCGCCCTGTCAGGGGCCGCCCCGGTGGGGCGAGTTGTGGGGTCGTCGGTGGTCATGGCGTGGCTCCGTTCGCCGGACTCCGGTGAGGCACACACCGTGTCGGTCGTCGTGCGCCGACTGGGGCGCGCGGTTTGCACCATCTAATGGGCAATCCAGCGAATTGCGCCATCCGGGAAGCGCAGACGGGGTACGCCGGGCGCCCCGCCGTGCGTCCGGACCGCCGCTCCGTTCCCGACGCGCGCCCTATACCTCAAAGTTGAATTTTTGCCATTTGCGCCGCTTGCCCAACTGCGGTCCACTAGAAGTGGAAGCAAACATTCCTTTCCGCATGAAGGGATGGCGACATGTCGTCGACCGAGCGCGAGCTCCAGGGCCGTACCAAGGTCCTGGACAGCGATATCGAGAAGGCCCTCAACCCGGGTGAGGCCGAAGGCTTCTACCGGGACACCCGTGAATGCGGGATCCTCGCCCTTCAGGCCGGGGCGGGACAGGTGCTGCTGGCGCCACCGACGCCGCGGCCGAAGAAGGGCTGACCGACAACCGGCCACGACCCCCGTCCCTACCAGGGCGGGGGTCGTACCCGTACGGGTACGCCGTCCCCCCGGCGCTTTTGAATCTTCTACGAAACAGGGCGCTTTCGCCGTTTGCGTCCTCTGTGCGGCTGGGGTCCACTGGAAGTGGAAGCAGAGATTCCTTTCCGCATGAAGGGATGGTGGCATGACGTCGACCGAGTACGAACTCCGGGACCGGACCAAGGTTGCGGACACCGACATCGAAGCGGCCCTCAACCCGGGTGAAGTCCAGGGCTTCTACCGCGACACTCGCGAGTGTGCCGCGCTCGCCCTGCAAGCCGGCGCCGGACAGGTGCTGTTGGCGCCGCCGGCACCGCGCCCGAAGAAGGGGTGAAGGTACGACTGAATGGATGAGTCCGGCACCCCCAACCCCCTGACGGGCACGGTGCGGGAACTCGCCCACCACGTGGTCTCCGCTCTCACGAGCGGGGGCCACGCCCCGGTGTCGGCCGCCACGGCGGTCACGCTCGGGGACGACGACCTCGGCCTCGCGGCCGTACGGGTCGTCGGGGCGGACGTCCTGCTGCCGAGCGTCCTGCACCGCACCGCCCCCGCCCCCGTCGACCTGGCGGTGTGCGAGAAGGCGGTGCTCGCCTACCCTCCCGGCGCCGACGCCTCACCGACGTCGCTCTGGAGCCACTGGGCGATGACCCGCACCCTCCGCGACCTGGGCGCCCCGGCCGCCCTGGCCTCCGGCGGCGCCCCCGACGGCGACGGCACCGAACCCGGCGCCGCCTGGCTGGAGGACCTCCCCTGGCAGGCACTCGGCCACCAGCTCGCCCTGCTCGCACCGCTCGCCGTCCCGGCCGCCGACAGCGCCGTCGCCCGGGTCGCCCGGCGCCGCACTGTCGACGTCGCGCGCGGCTTCATACGGGCCGTCCGGCGCCGCGGCTGGCTCCAGGCCGCCGGCACCGGCCGCTGGCTGTCCGTCCTCGACGACGTCCCCCCGAGCCTCGGCCTGGACGCCGGGCTGGAGTTCGTCGGCCTCATGGGCGGCGACGACCCGCGCGTGGCCCTGCACCTGCACGCGGCGCGGCTGCTGCGCCCGGCCGACGGGCGGGCGGCGCCATGACGGCACCGGCGGCGACCACCGACGTACGGCGGCTGGCCGAGTCCGCCCTCGGCTGGCTGTCCGACAACCGCGCCGGTTTCCGGCTGGGGGACGACGCCCTGGAGCCGGACGCCGACGTCAACGGCTCCTGGAAACCCCTGGGCGAGCTGGCCCAGATGTGCGCCTGCGTCCGCCGCCACACCCGCCCCGGCACCGTCCTGCACGACACCGCCTCCGACCTCCTCCGCCACGCCTGGCGCGAGACCCGCGACGGCGCGCTCTTCCTCGACGTGCAACGGCTCGAACCGTGGGCCACCTACCCCCTGGAGGTCTACGCCGCGTTCACCTCCGGCGGCCTGCGCCACCCCGCGTACGAGGAGTTCCTGACCGGCATCGTCCGCACCCGTAGCTGGCGGACGACGGAACTGCTGCCCAACCGCCGCCTGAGCATCCTCAACTCCGAGCGCCGCACGGGCATCACCCCCCACGAGGCCGCCGGCACCGCCCTCCGCCGCACCTGGCTGGGCGCGCTGCCCGAGCCCTGGGCCTTCGAGCGCACCGCCGGGTACACCCTCACCCACGTCGTGTACCACCTCACCGACTGGGGCCACGACGTGCGCGGCGTACCGGCCGACGTCGCCGCCTACCTGGACACCTGGCTCCCCGCCTGGCTCGACAGCTGCGTGGAGACCCAGCACTGGGACCTGTGCGGCGAGTTGCTCGCCGTCGCCGCCAGCCTGCCCGGACCACCGGCACCGGAGGCGACCGAGGACGCCTGGCGGGCCCTCGCCCGCGCCCAGCGGCCCACGGGGGAGATCACCGAGGTGGGCCGCGGACCGCACGGCGAGGAGGTGCCGGCGGTCTTCGTCAACTGCTACCACTCCACGCTGGTCGCGGCGTTCGCCGCGACCCTCACCGCCGCCCGCCGCCCCGACGGCGGCCGGGCCGCCGGAGCGACCCACCGAGGAGCGCAGGGATGACCGCCGCCAGCACCCGCCTCGTCCACACGGTCGGCGTGGGCGCCCTCGAATGGCTCCACGCCCACCGTGACGGATTCCGGCTGGAACCGGACGCCGACCCGGAGACCGGGTACCTCGAACGCTTCAAACCCGTCGGCGAACTCGCCGTCATCTGCAAGGTTCTCTTCCGCGAAGGAGTGGCCGGCTCCCGCCAGGCCGACCTGGCCCGCCGGCTGCTCGACCACGCCTGGCGCGAGGTCCTGGACGGCGGACAGGCACTGGTGCGCGGCCAGCGCACCGAACCGATCTCGCCGATCCCCTTCGAGACGTACGTGCCCTTCCGTGAACTCGGCCACAGCCAGCCGGAGCTGGAGCGGGCGATCCGGCTCAACCACCGGCTCGGAAGCTGGGCGCGGCTGGAGGTGCTGCCCGTCCGCAGACTCGGCCTCAGCGCCTTCGAACGCCGCTTCGGGCTCACCCCGAGCCTCCCCGAGGACGAGGCGTTCGGCCGCACATGGCTGGCCCGCCGCCCCGAACCGTGGACCGTCGACACCCGCATCGGATACGACATCACCCACACCGTCTTCCACCTCACCGACTGGGGCGAGGACCCGGACCGCCTGCCCCCCGAGACCGCCGGCCACCTCCAGCAGTGGCTGCCGGTCTGGCTGGACGACTGGCTCGACCTCGAACGCTGGGACCTGCTCGGCGAACTGCTCGTCGTCGACGCCTGCCTGCCCCGCCCCACCCTCGACGCGTCGGCGTGGGAGGGCTTCGCGGCCGCCCAGCAGCCCGACGGGGCCGTACCCCCGATGGGCGGGATGCCGGCCGGCGACCCCCAGGACGTCTTCGACCTCGTGTACCACTCCACGCTGGTCGCCGCCTTCGCGTCCGTACTGGCCACCTCACGCGCCCTGGAGCGGCTGACCGCCGAGGCCCCGGCGTGACCGGCACGCCGACGACCGACGCGGAACGGCTCGACGAGGCCGTACGGGCCGTCGACGCCCCCGACGTCGTCTTCGCGCTCTCCCGGCACGGCCACCGCACCGTCCGCAGCGGCGGCACCGCGCCACCGCCGCCCGTATCGCGCGAACAGCTCCGGTACGAGATCGGATCGGCGACCAAGACCTTCACCGGCCTGCTGCTGGCCGACCTCGTCCACGCGGGCGCCCTGTCCGGCAACGACCCGGCGGCCGCCCTCCTGGACCCGGCGCGGCCACCCGGCCGGCGCCCCGCCACCCTCCTGCACCTGATCACCCACACCTCCGGACTGCCCCCGCTCCCCGCCGACTTCTACCCCCAGGCGCTGCCCCGCTGGGCCACCAACCCCTACGCCCACTACCCGCCCGAACGGGTCGTCCGCGCCTTCCTCCGCGCCCGCCCCCGCCACCGGCCGGGCACCCGCTGGCGCTACTCCAACTTCGGGGTCGCCGTCCTCGGCCAGACCCTCGTGGCGGCCACCGGCACCCCCTGGGAACAGCTCCTCACCGACCGCGTGCTGCGCCCCCTCGGACTGCACGACACCGCCCTGCGCCCCACCGGCCCCGGCACCGACGCCACCGGCCACCGGGCGGACGGCACCACCCCCGTACCGCCCCTGCTCATCGGCGGCTTCCAGGCGGCGGGCGCCGTCCGCGCCACCCCGGACGACCTGCTCACCTTCCTGGAGGCACACCTCCACCCCGGCGGCTCCCCCGCGGCCGCCGCGCTGCGGGAGGTGCGGCGCCCGCTGCTGCGCCGCGGCCGGGGCCACGCGCACACCCACACGCTCGCCTGGTTCCACCACCCCGCCGACGACGGCACCATGTACTTCCACATCGGGGCCACCAGCGGCCAGACGGCGTTCCTCGGCTTCCGCCCCGACCGCGACACGGCGCTGGTCGCCCTCTCCACCCGCCGGTTCCGCGCCCGGGACACCCTCGTCCCCACCGCCTACACGCTGCTCGGCTCCACGGAGGACTCCCCATGCTGACGACCGACTTCGTCCCCGGCACGCCCAACTGGATCGACCTCGGCACCCGGGACACGGACGCCGCCGCGGCGTTCTACGCGGCCGTCTTCGGCTGGACGTTCCAGTCGGCCGGCCCGGACGCCGGCGGGTACGGGTTCTTCCAGCGCGACGGCGGCACCGTCGCCGCCCTCGGCCCGCTGACCGAGGAGGGCGCGAGCCCCGCGTGGACGCCCTACTTCCACACCCGTGACGCCGACGCCACCACCGAGGCCGTCCGCCGGGCGGGCGGTTCGGTCCGCGTCCCGCCCATGGACGTCTTCACCGCCGGGCGGATGGCCGCCTTCACCGACCCCACGGGCGCCGGCTTCGCCGTCTGGCAGCCGGGCGACACCAAGGGCCTGGACACGGTCATGGAGCCCGCCACCCTCTGCTGGACGGAGCTCCACACCACGGACGCGGCCGCCGCCAGGGACTTCTACCGCGCGGTGTTCTCCTGGGAGTACGAGGACCGGGACATGGGCGGCGGGCTCGTCTACTCCGTCGTCTCCGCACCCGGCGGAGGCGGGGGCGACCACCCGGGCCAGGGCGGCATCATGCCGCTCGCCGAGGACCCGGCCGCCGGCTTCGGCTCGGCGTGGCACCCCTACTTCGGGGTGACCGACTGCGATGCCACCGTCGCCACCGCCACCGGGAACGGCGCCACGGTCCTGGTCCCGCCGGTGGACGTCCCCGGAGTGGGACGCCTCGCCATGGTCAGGGACCCGGGCGGCGCGCCCTTCGCCCTCATCAAGGGCGACCCGGCGACGACCTGACCGCGCGCAACCCGGCACGGCGCACCCGGCACGGCGCACCGACACGGCGCACCCGACACGGCGTACGTGACCGCGCGTACGTGACCGCGCGCACCCGACGCCCCAACCCCCCTCACGTGTGGGGTCGTTCACTCTCCGGAGCGGCGAACGCCCTGGGGCGAGCCCCTCACCTTCACCCCCCTCCCGGGTACCGGGAGCGACGCCCGCACCCCCCGGAACGGACACGAGGAGCCCGCTCGTTAGGGTGAACGGTCATGAGCGTGAAGGGTTTTGAGGGTTACCTGGCCCGGCTGGGCATCGACGATCCGGGCGCGCCGTCCGCCGAGGGCCTGAAGGCCTTGCAGCGGGCGCACCTGGAGCGCGTCCCGTACGAGAACGTCGGCATCCAGCTCGGACGGCCGCCCGGCATCGAACCGGAACTGTCCGTACGGCGGTTCGCCGCCGGGCAGGGCGGTTACTGCTTCCATCTGAACGGCGGCTTCGCCGCGCTGCTGGAGGCCCTCGGGTACGACGTCACCCGCCATGTCGGCGGCGTGCACGAGCGGCCCGACGGGCGCGGCGCGAACGGCAACCACCTGGCGCTGACGGTCCGGGCCGGCGGCGAGGACTGGTTCGTCGACGCCGGGCTCGGCGACGGCCCGCACGAACCGCTGCCGCTGCGCCCCGGCACGTACCGGCAGGGGCCGTTCACCTACCGGCTGGAGCCGTCGGTCACCGAGCCGGGCGGCTGGACGTTCCACCACGACCCGCGCAGTTCCTTCCCCGTGATGGAGTTCGCCGCCCGGCCCGCCACCATGGCGGACTTCGCCGACGAGCACGTGCGGCTGTCCACCGCGCCGGACTCGCCGTTCCAGGCCACCTTCGCCGCCCTGCGCCGTGACGCCCACGGCGTGGACCTGCTGCGCGGGCGGGTCCTGACCCGCATCGACGCGGTCGGCCGAGCCGAGCGCACGCTGGACACGGCGGGGGACTGGTTCGCGGCCCTCACCGACGTCTTCGGGCGCGACCTGAGCGGTCTCGACGCCGACGACCGCACCGCGCTGTGGGAGCGGGTGACGCGCGCCCACGAGGAGTGGCTGGCCGCACGGGCGACGCCCGCGGCGTAACCGCACTCATGCCACGGGACCGGCGCGGTCCGGGGGGTCCGCCGGGCCCATGACGTCCGCCGGGTCCGGCGGGTCCATGACGTCCGCCGGACCCGTCAGGTCCATGAGGTCCGCCGGGTCCGCCGGATCCGTCAGGCCCGCGACCAGGCGGGCGGCGTCCGCCCGGAACACCGCCGAGGCGGCCGCCGTCCGCCGGCCCCGCGCGTCACCCGGCCGGGCCAGCGCACCGGCCGCCGCCAGCAGTTCGGGAAGACCCTGGGCGTACGTGGTCAGGCCCTCGGCCGCCATCTCCCGGACCCCCGCCGCCCCGTGCCCCGCGATGGGCCGGTAGCCGATCACAGGGACCCCGGCGGCGAGCGCCTGCACCGCGGTCTGGCCCGCCGCGTTGTCCACCAGGACCCTCGCCGACGCCATCAGCCCCGGCATGTCGTCCGTCCAGCCCAGCGCCCGCACGCCGGGCAGCCGCGCGGCCCGCCGCCGCAGCCGGCCGTCCCGGCCGCAGAGCAGCACCGGCCGGAAACCGTTCCGGGCGAGCGCCCTCGCCGTCCCCAGCAGCCCCGGACCCACCCCCCATGCCCCGCCCGAGAGCAGCACCACGGGCCGGCCCTCCCCGCCCTCCCGGCCCTGCGTGCTTTCCGTGTCCGCCCCGTCCGCGGCGGCCGCGGGGAACTCCGGCGGCACGACCGGCCCGGTGGCGACCGCGGTCCGGCCCGTGCCGTCCCGGGCCGCCCGCGCCGCGGACCCGGTCACGCACAGGTACAGGTCGTTCCCCGGGTCCAGCCAGGCACGGTGCACCGCGAAGTCGGTGACGAACACCGCGCACGGCACCCGCAGCGCACCCCGGCCGCGCATCCGCCCGGTGATCCGGCCCGCGAGGTGGAAGGTGGAGACGATCACGTCGGGCCGCCACCGCTCCACGAGCGCGCCCAGCCGCCGTTCCGCGAGCGCCGCCAAGGGGGCCACGTCCAGCCCCCGGCGGGCGGGCCCCGGCCCGGAACGCGGCCGGGGTGCCAGGAACAGCGCGTGGATCGCCGCGTACGCCGGGGGGACCCGCCGCACCACGAACCGGTAGAAGCCGCGCATCGCCGCCCCCGTGCCGGGCGGCAGCAGCGTCAGCACGTCCCTCACGAGGACCTCGTGGCCGTCCGCGCGCAGCCTGCGGGCCAGCTCGCCGGCCACCGCGTCGTGGCCCGCGCCCATGCTCGCGCTCAGGACCAGGCATCGCCGCTCCATGTGACGCCCTCCGTTCGGTGCTCCCATCCTGCTCCGTCCCCGCCCCACGGAAGGGCCCGGAGCGGGTGAATCGGACTGTTCGGGTGGATCAGCGGGCGCACCGGGCGGGTGCGGGGAGGTGAACCGGCGCGTAAGCGGGAGGCTGGAGGGGCACGGTCGACGACAGTCCGGAGGATCCGCCATGCCCCTTACGCCCCGTCACGTGGCCCCGCCCCGTCACGCGGCCGGACCGGGAAGGGCACGGCACGGCACCCGCCCGGCCGCTCGCCCGGTCGTGCTCGTCACGGGCGCGTCCTCCGGCATCGGCGAGGCGGTCGCCGACCGGTTCGCCGCCGACGGCCGCTGTCGGCTGCTCCTCGCCGGGCGGGACGAGGAACGGCTGGCCGCGGTGGCACGGCGGACCGGCGGCGGGGCGCTGGCGGCGGACCTGGCGGAGCGGGCGGGGGTGGAGCGGCTGGCCGCCGAGGCGCTGGAGCGGGAGGGCCGCGTCGACGCGCTGGTGGCGGCCGCCGGCATCGGCTGGGCGGGGCCGTTCACCCGGATGCCCGCCGAGGCCGTCGACCGGCTGATCGCGCTCAACCTCACCTCCGTCGTGCACCTGGTGCGCCAGGTGCTGCCCGGAATGGCGGAGCGGGGGGTGGGCCGGGTGGTCCTGATCGGTTCGATGGCGGGCCGGGTCGGGGTGGGCAACGAGGCGGTGTACGCCGCGACCAAGGGCGGACTGCTGGCCTTCGCCGACAGCCTGCGCTACGAGCTGGCCGGCACCCGGGTGGGCGTGACGGTCGTCCTGCCGGGGGCGGTGGACACCCCGTTCTTCAGCCGCCGGGGCGTTCCGTACCACCGTGAGCACCCGCGCCCGGTGCCACCGGAGCGGGTGGCCGAGGTGGTGTGGCGGGCGGTCGTACGGGGCCGGGAGGACGTGTTCGTGCCCGGCTGGCTGGCCGTGCCCGCCCGTCTGCACGGGGCCGTGCCCGGCTTCTTCCGCGCCATGGCCAAGCGGTTCGGCTGAGTACGGTGCTGGCCCTGTCGATCTGCCTGGCGCTGCTGGCCGCCCTCGGCAACGCGGGTGCGTCCGTGCTCCAGCGGCAGGGCGCGGCCGCCACCGGGCCGGAGCCGGAGTCGGGGCGCCGGGGCTCGTGGATGGCCGGGCTGGTGCACCGGCGGGTGTGGGTGTGGGGCGCGGCCCTGCTGGCCGTGTCCGGCATCCTCCAGGCGCTGGCGCTGGCCACCGGGCCGCTGTCGGTGGTGCAGCCGGTGATGAGCACCGAGCTGATGTTCACGCTGGTGGTGGGCGGGGTGGTGTTCCGGCGCCGCCCGGACACCCGGACGCGGTGGGCGTTCGGCGCCATGGCGCTGGGCCTCGCGGTGTTCCTGGCGATGGCCGACCCGACCGGCGGCCGGTCCACGGTGCCCCTGTCCGACTGGGCCTGGACGGTTCTGGGCGCGGGGCTGTTCGTGGCCGTCCTGGCCGTGGTGGCGTTCCGGCTGTCACCGGCGCCGCGCGCGGCGGTGCTGGGCACGGCGACGGCCACCGGCTTCGCGTGCACGGCCGCGCTGCTCAAGGACGCGCTGGGGCGGCTGCCGGACGGGATCGACGCGGTGTTGACCACCTGGCAGCCGTACGCCGCGGGAGGCGTGGGGCTGGCGAGCTTCCTGCTGCTCCAGGTGACCCTTCGGGCGGGCAGCCTGGTGGCGTCGCAGCCCGCGCTGACGCTGGGGGACGCCCTGCTGAGCGTGGTGCTCGGCGTGACGCTGTTCGCGGAGCGGGTGCACCTGGGCTGGCGGGTGGTGTTCGAGGTGCTGGCGCTGGTGGTCCTGGTGGCCGGCTGCGTCCAGCTCGCCCGGTCCCCGCTCGTGACGGACGACCCGGAGCACCCGGGGGAGCGGTGGTGAGCGCCCGGCCGGTGGCGGCCCTCGCGGGAGCGGCGGGCGCGGTGGGCGCGGTGGCGGCGGGCGCGGTGGCCGCCTGGCACGTCGGGCCCGCCGCGACCTGGCTGCCCGGCGCCCGCGCCGTGCTGTGGCCGGGCCTGGACGGGCGCGGGGACCCCTCCCACGTGGCGCTGACGTTCGACGACGGCCCGGACCCCGACACCACCCCCCGGTTCCTCCGCGCCCTGGACGACCTGGACGTGCGGGCCACCTTCTTCGTGCTCGGGAGCCGGCTCGCCGACCACCCCGGACTCGGGCGGCTGATCGCGGCGGAGGGACACGAGCTGGCCGTGCACGGCTGGCGGCACGACCGGCCCTGGCGCCCCCGCCCCCGGCTCGACGCCCGTGAGGTGGCGCGGGCGGCGGAGCTGGTCGCCGGCGCCGCCGGGCGGTGGCCGCTGTGGTACCGGCCTCCCTACGGCATCCTCACCGGCGGCCGGTGGGCCGCCGCCCGGTCGGCCGGGTTGCGCACGGTGCTCTGGTCGGCGTGGGGGCGGGACTGGACCGCTTCGGCGACGGCGTACAGCGTGCACGCCGAGGTCACCAGGACGCTGCGCGGCGGCGGGACGGTGCTGCTGCACGACTCGGACATGGTGAGCGCGCCGGGGGCGTGGCGGGCGGCGCTGGGCGCGCTGCCCGGGCTGGTGGCCGAGTGCCGGGGGCGGGGCCTCCGGGTGGGACGGCTCGACGACCACGGGCTGATCGAATAGCTCATACATTCGATTTACTCGTACGCTGGGGTCATGGCAGCACACCTCCAGGGATCGCTCTTCGACCAGACCGACGAGATCCGCCTCGGGCCGCTGGACCCGGTCCGGCGCACCGTGCTCGGCGACGGGGCCTGGATCGACCTGCTGCCCGCGTGGCTGCACGGGGCGGACGCCCTCTTCGAGGAGCTCGCCGAGGGCGTTCCGTGGCGGGCCGAGCGCCGCACGATGTACGACCACGAGGTCGCCGTACCGCGCCTGCTGGCCTTCTACGGCGAGCGGGACGCCCTGCCGCACCCCGTGCTCGACGAGGCCCGCGCCGCGCTGTCCGCCCATTACGGCGCCGAGCTGGGGGAGCCGTTCACCACGGCGGGCCTCTGCTACTACCGCGACGGCCGGGACAGCGTCGCCTGGCACGGCGACCGGATCGGGCGCGGCGGACGGCAGGACACCATGGTCGCCATCCTGTCGGTCGGCGAGCCCCGGGACCTGGCCCTGCGGCCCGTGCGCGGCGGCCCGTCCAGGCGGGTGCCGCTCGGGCACGGCGACCTGATCGTGATGGGCGGATCGTGCCAGCGCACCTGGGAGCACGCGATCCCCAAGACGGCCAAGGGCGTCGGACCCCGGATCAGCGTCCAGTTCCGGCCCCGGGGCGTCCGCTGACGGGCCGCCCGGGCCCGGTGGGGCCCGGGCGAGACACCGCGGGCCAGGCGAGACTTTGCGGACACCCCCTAGAGCCGGTGCACCCGCTGGCTGCTCAGCTCGTACCGGGCGCCGACGATCGCGAGCCGGCCCGTCGCCACCCGGCCGGCGAGGTCCGGTTCGGCGGCCAGCAGACCACGCACACGGCGGACGTTCGCCGTGATCGTCGCGTCGATCCGGGCCGCGCCCGTGTGCGTGTGGTCGATCGCGGGCCGTATCCGCTCGGCGATGTAGTCGATGTGGGCGGGCGGCCGCTCGCCGGTCTCCTCCGCGCGCACCGCGGCGGCCACGGCCCCGCACGACTGGTGGCCCAGCACCACGACCAGCGGTATCGCCAGCTCCAGGACGCCGTACGCGATGCTCCCCAGCACCGCCTCGTCCAGCACCTCGCCCGCCGAGCGGACCGTCATCAGGTCCCCCAGGCCCTGGTCGAACACCAGCTCCGGCGGCACCCGGGAGTCGATGCAGCCCAGGACCAGCGCGAACGGGTGCTGGCCGGAGACGGCCGCCACCCGGGCCGCCGCGCTCTCGTCCGGGTGGGTCTGGTGCCGCGACCGCCAGCGCCGGTTGCCGCGGGCCAGCTCGCGCAGCGCCTCCGCCGGGGTCGTGGGGCGCGGGCCGCCGCGGGCCGTCATGGCCGCCGGCCCGGGTGCCGGGGGTGCCGGTGCTGCCGCGGCCGCCGCCGGGGCCGCGACGAGCCCGGCGCCCAGGACGGCGGTACCGCCGAGCGCCGCCCGCAGCAGGGCCCGCCGGCCGCGCGGGGAGGGGAGGGAGAGCGGGACCGAGGGGGCTGCCGGACCGGCGCCGGAACGAGTCGTCACGCCGCGCACCGTACGCCTGGCCGCTTCCGCACCTGATCGGGTTTGATCTCTGTTGGTGCGTTCATGGTCCCCCTATGGCCCACCCATGGATCGGCTTTGCACGCACGCCGCAGTGGCCGTTCCACCGCCCCGCGAACGCCCCGGCGAGCCGGGTGCGCCCCGTGTTCGGCCGGCGACCGGCGGTCACTCATGGTCGTCATGGGGCATGCGGTGTTAGAAAGGGGAGCGTGGTCCACTTCTTCGACCGATTCCGTGGTGCCTCGGTTCGGTCACTGGCCGAGAGGCTCCCACGGAGCGTCGCGGGACAGGTCTTCGTCCTGCAGGTGGCGCTCGTCGTGCTGCTGGTGCTCGGCGCGGTCCTGGCACTCCTCCTCCAATCGCGCAGCGACAGCGACCGGGAAGCCCGCAACCGCTCCATCGCCGTGGCCGAGTCCTTCGCGCACTCCCCGGGCCTCGAGGACGTCCTGAAGAACGACCCCGATCCGTCCGGCGTCCTCCAGCCGCTCACCGAAAGCGCCCGCAAGCGCGCCGGGGTCGACTTCATCGTCGTGATGGACACCCGCGGCATCCGCTACACCCACCCCCAGCCGGAACGGATCGGCGGACGGTTCGTCGGCACCATCGCGCCGTCCCTGGGCGGCAAGGTCCTCACCGAGAGCGTCGACGGACCCCTCGGCGAGGAGGTCCAGGCCATCGTCCCCGTCCGGGGCTCGAACGGGCAGGTCATCGGGCTGGTCTCCGCCGGCCTGGAGGTCCGGAACGTGACCGGCGTCGTCAACCGCCAGCTCCCCGTCATCCTCGGCATCGCCGCCGCCGGCCTGGCCGTCACCACCGCCGGCACCGCCCTCGTGGCACGCCGGCTGCGGCGCCAGACGCACGGCCTCGGCCCCACCGAGATGACCCGGGTGTACGAACACCACGATGCCGTCCTGCACTCCGTACGCGAGGGCGTCGTCATCGTCGGCGGCGACGGCCGGCTGCTCCTCGCCAACGACGAGGCGGAACGCCTGCTCCGGCTGCCCCCGGACGCCGAGGGCCGCAGCGTCCGGGACCTGCCCGGCCTCGACCCCGGCATGGCCGAACTGCTCTGCTCCGGGCGCGTCGCCACCGACGAGGTCGTCCCCGCCGCCGACCGGCTGCTCGCCGTCAACCAGCGCCACACCGACCGCCACGGCGGCCCCGCCGGCACCGTCGCCACCATCCGCGACACCACCGAGCTGCGCTCCCTCACCGGCCGCGCCGAAGGCGCCCGCCGGCGGCTCAACCTGCTGTACGACGCCGGTGTCGGCATCGGCACCACCCTCGACGTCGTCCGCACCGCCGAGGAACTCGCCGAGGTCACCGTCCAGCGCTTCGCCGACTTCGTCACCGTCGACCTCGCCGACCCCGTCCTGCGTGGCGAGGAGCCCAGCGGCACGGCCGCCGACATGCGCCGCACCGCCGTCGCCGGCATCCGCGACGACCACCCCCTCTACCCGCGCGGCAAGATGATCGGCTTCGTGCCGTCCACCCCCCAGGCGCGCGGCTTCGGCACCGGCCGGGCCGAGCTCGTCCCCGACCTGTCCCGCGCCCCCGGCTGGCAGGCCCAGGACCCCGAGCGGGCCGCCCGCATCGTCGACTACGGCATCCACTCGCTCATCGCCGTCCCCCTCAAGGCCCGGGGCGTCGTCCTCGGCGTCGCCAACTTCTGGCGCTCCGAGAAGCCCGACCCCTTCGAGGAGGAGGACCTGGAGCTCGCCGAGGAACTCGTCGCCCGCGCCGCCGTGAGCATCGACAACGCCCGCCGCTACACCCGCGAGCACGCCATGGCCGTCACCCTCCAGCGCAGCCTGCTGCCCCGCGCCCTGCCCGAACAGAGCGCCCTGGAGGTGGCCCACCGCTACCTGCCCGCCCAGTCGGGCGTCGGCGGCGACTGGTTCGACGTCATCCCCCTCCCCGGCAGCCGCGTCGCCCTCGTCGTCGGCGACGTCGTCGGGCACGGCCTGCACGCCGCCGCCACCATGGGCCGGCTCCGTACCGCCGTGCACAACTTTTCCACCCTCGACCTGCCCCCCGACGAACTCCTCGGCCGCCTCGACGACCTCGTCGGCCGCATCGACCAGGACGAGGACGCCATGGGCTCGGGCGCCGGAATGACCGGCGCAACCTGCCTCTACGCGGTGTACGACCCGGTCTCCCGGCGCTGCTCCATGGCCCGCGCCGGCCACCCGCTGCCCGCCCTGGTCCACCCCGGCGGCCAGGTCGAGTTCCCCGACCTCCCGGCCGGGCCGCCGCTCGGCCTGGGCGGCATACCCTTCGAGACCCGCGAACTCGAACTGGCCGAGGGCAGCCAGATCGTCTTCTACACCGACGGGCTCATCGAGGACCGCACCCGCGACATCGACGTCGGCATCGAACTGCTCCGCGAGGCACTGGGCCGGCCCGCCTCCGGACCCGAGGAACTCTGCCGGCTCGTGCTCGACGACCTGCTGCCCGCCCACCCCAAGGACGACGTGGCCCTGCTCGTCGCCCGCACCCGCGCCCTCGGCTGCGACCGCGTGGCCGACTGGGACGTGCCCTTCCACCCCGGCGCCGTCGGAGGGATCCGCTCCGCCGCCGTCCGCCGGCTCACCGAGTGGGGGCTGGACGACCTGTCGTTCGCCGCCGAGCTCATCCTCAGCGAGCTCATCACCAACGCCATCCGCTACGGCGCCGCCCCCGTCCGGGTCCGCCTGCTGTACGACCGGGGCCTGACCTGCGAGGTCGCCGACCACAACAGCACCTCACCCCACCTCCGGTACGCCGCCACCACCGACGAGGGCGGCCGCGGGCTCTTCCTCGTCGCCCAGCTCGCCGAACGCTGGGGCACCCGCTACACCGCCCACGGCAAGGTCATCTGGGCCGAACTCCCGCTTCCCGGCACCGGCGGACCGGCGGGCGACGGCACTGGGACCCTGCCGTTCGACATCTTCAACGCCGGCGTCATCTGACCGGTCCGCCCGCAAGGAGTGCGCATGTCCACCCCGCACGGCCCGACGCTCCGCGAACTCGCCACCCAGGCCCTCTCCTCCACCCGGACCGGCTACGACCTCCTGGCGCCGAAGTTCGACCACACCCCGTACCGCACCGCCGACCGCGTGCTGCGCGCCGTCGCCGACGCGGTACGGCCCCACGGGCCCTTCCGCGCCGGCCTCGACGTGTGCTGCGGCACCGGCGCCGGGGTGGGCGTCCTGCGCGAACTGTGCGACGAACGCGTCACCGGTGTCGACTTCAGCGCCGGCATGCTGGCCCACGCCCGCGCCACCCACGCGGCGGCACCCGGCGGGCCCGCACCCCAGTGGGTACGCGCCGACGCCCGCGCCCTGCCCTTCCGCGCCTCCTTCGACCTCGCCGTGAGCTTCGGCGCCTTCGGGCACTTCCTGCCCGCCGAGCGGCCCGGGCTCTTCGCCGGGGTGCACCGGGCGCTGCGCCCCGGCGGCCGGTTCGTGTTCCCGCTCCCGGCCCCGCCCGAGGTCGGCTCCCGCCCCTACTGGGAACTGTGGGCGTTCGACGCGGCCATGCGGCTGCGCAACCTGCTGTGGCGGCCCCGTTTCGTCATGTACTACCGCACCTTCCGGCTCACCGACGTCGTGGAGCAGCTCACCCGCACCGGCTTCACGGTGGAACTGGCCCCGCTGGAGGAGTTCGGCCGCAGGTCCGACGGGGCGCCCTCCTGCCGGCTGGTGACCGCGCTGCGGGCGTGAGCCGCCCGGGTGCCGCCCGGTTGCGGCCGCCCGCGACAGCCGGTCGAGTGGGAGACCCACCCGCGATCCGCCGGATCCGGCACGGCACGCGGACAACGGCACCGGCCCGAATCACCTCTTCGGTGTCGTACCAGTGGTTTCCCCGAGAGGCAGTGAAGAAGACATGGCCGTCGGCGCATCGAGTGTCACCGTCCCCCCGGACCCGGGCGACGACCCCGGGTCCGGGCCCGCCGGGGGTGACGGCGACCCGCGCGGGTCGCGCACCTCCGGGTGGCCGGCGGCCCTCGCCCTGCTGCCCCTGGGCCTGCTGGCCGCGGCCGCCTGGCTCGGCCGGTACGTCCGGCCCAGCGCCGACGAGTGGTGCTTCCTGCCCGCCGTGCGCGACGACGGTATCTCCGGCTTGATCGGGAAGTTCTACTTCACCGACAACGGGCGGATCGGCAACGGACTGCTCGTCGGGCTGTACGCGAAATTCCCCGTCGCCGGGCACCAGTGGTACGGCCTCGTCAGCGGCGTGCTCGTGCTGGGGCTGCTGTGGGGGCTGACCGTGCTCCTGCCGCGCCGGGCCGGCCTGCGCCTCCCGCGCGGGGTGCCGCTGCTCGTCGCCGCCATGATCACGGCGGTGTTCCTGTTCGCCACGCCCAACACGTACAAGACCTTCTACTGGCCCGCCGCGTCCGTCTCGCACACCCTCGCCCCGGTGCTCGCCTGCGCGGCCGTGCTCCCACTGCTGCGCGCCCGCGGCCGGCGCGGGCGGGCCGCCGCGCTCGGGGTGGTCCTCCTGGCGGGCGTCTTCATGGGGACCCTGTCCGAAGAGGCGTCCGTGGTGGCCCTGGTGGTGCTGTCGGGCGCCGTCCTGTTCGCCGGCCGGCTCTTCACCGCGCGGTTCGTGCCGTACGTCCGCGCCTGGTCCCTGACCGGGATGGCCGGCGTCGCCGTCGGCACCGTGGTCCTGGTGACGTCCCCCGGGTCGCGCAACCGGCGCGAGCGGTTCGGCGCGGAGACCACCTCCATGCTCGCCCCCGAATCGCTGGCCGCCTCGCTGCGGGCCTTCGTCCGCATCCTGGAGACCGTCCTGACGACCTGGCAGTACACGGGCGCCGTCGCCGCCGGGGTCCTGCTGGGCCTGCTGGCGTCCCGGGGCCCCGTGCCCGGCGGGCGGCGGGTGCTGCTGCCGTGCCGGCCGCTGCTGCTGACGGGCCTCGGCACGGCGGCGTTCCTGATCTCCGGCTACCTGTGCACCGTCATCACCTACCCGGTCTTCGGGGCCAGGGTGGTGACCTCGGAGCGCACCTGGAACGACTACCTGCTGCTGTTCGTGCTGCTGCTGACCGGCGCGGGCGCCCTGCTGGGACGGGCGCTGCGGCTGCGCGGGGTGCGCACCGGCGCGGTCGCCGGGCTGGCCGCCGCCGTGTGCGCGGTGACGGTACTCGGCCTGGCCGTGCCGCTGTACGAGCTCGGCGGGGACATGCGCGTACGGGCGCAGAAGTGGGACCGCCAGGACCGGTGGCTGCGGGAGCGGGCGGCCGCGGGCGCCCGGGTGCTGCCGTACAAGCCGGTCTCCGTGAGCGGGATGCTGGAGCCGTTCAGTGCCAACGGCACCCGGGCGTGGCCCGCGCGGTGCGTGGCCGACTACTACCACCTGGACAAGGTCACTCGCGGGACGCGCCTTCCCTGACCGGCTCCGCGGGCGGCCGCCGCGACCCGGACCGGCGGGTGGCGGCCGCCCCGGAGGTGATGGCCCAGCGGGCGAGGACGAAGGACAGCGGGGTGACGAGGAGCCCGGCGGCCACGGCGGCGAGGTTCTCGTCCATCCCGAGCCGGCTCACCGCGAGGTGCAGCAGGATCCCGCTGCCCACGACGTTGGCCGCGCCCGACAGGGGGTAGCGGGCGAACGCCCGCCAGGTCGGCCGGGTGCGGACGGTGACGTACGAGTTGAGCAGGAAGGAGCCGACGACGCTCACCGCGTACCCGATGACGTGCGCGGTCAGGTAGGGCAGCCAGACGTTGAGGGTGGCGTACACCCCGTAGTAGACGGCCGTGTTGGCGAGTCCGATCACGGCGAAGGTGGCGAACTGGCGGACGGCGGGGGCGCGCAGGGCGGCGGCGACGGATCTCATGGAGCGGTCCTCACGGCCTGGGCCGGGCCCGTCCCGCCGGCTCCAGCGTGGCGTCCGTGCCGCGGCCGAGGGTCGCCGAGCGCTCGGTCTCCCGCACCACGTAGTGCGGGCGGCGCTTGGCCTCGTGGTAGATCCGGCCCACGTACTCCCCGATGACCCCGAGCGTGGCGAGCTGGATGCCGCTGAGTGCCACGACGGCGGTGATGAGGGTGGCGTAGCCGGGCGTCTCCACACCGTCGAGGAGCACGTTGGCGATGATCCACAGGGCGTAGACCAGGGCGGACAGGAACAGCCACAGACCGGTGTGGATGGCCAGGCGCAGCGGCCGGGTGTTGAACGACAGCAGCCCGTCGATGCCGTAGTCCAGCAGCCGTCTGCCGCCCCACTTGGAGCGGCCGGCGGCCCGTTCGACGTTCTCGTAGCGGAAGCTGACCGTGTCGAACCCGATCCAGGAGAACAGTCCCTTGGAGAAACGATTGCTCTCGGGGAGCGACAGGAGCGAGTCCACCGCGCGGCGCGACAGCAGCCGGAAGTCGCCCGCCCCGTCGGCGATCTCGACGTCCATGAAGCGGCGCACCAGGCGGTAGTAGGCGTGGCTGAGCGCGGTCCGCACGGCGCCCTCGCCCGTGCGGTCGCGCTGGGCGATCACCTGGTCGTAGCCGTGCCGGTGCAGCTCCAGCATGCGGGGGAGGAGCTCGGGCGGGTGCTGGAGGTCGGCGTCCATGAGGACCACCACCTCGCCCCGGGACATGCGCATACCGGCGAGCAGCGCGGACTCCTTGCCGAAGTTCCGGCTGAAGGACGTGTAGCGCACCCGCCGGTCGGCCGCCGCGAGGACTCGCAGCCGCTCCACGGTCCCGTCGCCGCTGCCGTCGTCGACGTAACAGACCTCGTAGGTCACGCCGGTCGGCTCCAGGGCGGCCGTCAGGGCGGTGTGGAAGGCGTCGATCACCTCGCTCTCGTCGAAGCACGGGACGACGACCGACATGTGGACCATGGGCTGCTCACTCCATGCACTGGTGTGCGGGCGGCGTCCGGGAGTTCGGGCCGCCGTCCAAGGAGGATGGCCGGGGGACCGCCGGGGTTGCCTCGGCCGGGCGGCGGACTTCGCCGTGTCCAGCCAGTGGAGCGCGGTGACGGCCGGGCCACAGCCCCACGCGGTCCACTCGGGTGAGGGCGTGCGTCCGCCCCGCCACCCGGAATCGGGGGACGGGGCGGACGGGACTCGGCGGGACGCGGAGCCCGTGGGGTCAGCCCTTGCCGACCTCCTTGTTGACGGCGGCGGGCGATTCGTACTGCTTGTCGGGAAGGGAGTCCAGGGCCTTCATGACCTCTTGGCCCGCCTTGTGCTTCGACGCCTGGTCGACGATCTCCTCCTTCGACGCCGGGTAGTTGACGCCGCCGAGGGCCTTCTGCATTTCGATGGGGTTCACAGCCATGGTCGAGGGGTACCCCCGGCCGATCGGCCGGTACCGGGGCCGAAGTCCATGTCACGACAATGGAGCAGAAGCGCTTTTCCTCCCCTTTCTCCCCACGCAGCGCGGATCCGTCACGGTTGCATCACAATGTCGTGTGAGGACCGGAGAGCGCGGGCACATCCATGTGCGGGAGGGCGACCCGGTCCGGGGACCGGCGCATCGCCCGGTCCCGGGGAGGCCGGCCCGGAGAAGGCATCGGCGTCCCCTCTCTCCTTGCTTCGTGGCGTGGGAAAGGCAGGTACGTTCATGCTGTTGGCGCATCCCGCAGTGCTTCGTGAGCTCGTAGCCCGTTACGAATCCCTGTGCACCGCCTCCCAGGAGATGGCCCTCGCGCCCGACCTGAAACGACGGCTCGACGATGTCACGTACACGCTCTGCGTGACCACCGGGACGCGGCACCTGGACCAAGCGCTGGCGGCGGCACGCGCCAGGCTGGCCGCCACGACCACGGCGTCGGCCGCCACCGCCGGCGTCACCACCGCGTCGGTCGCCTCCGCGGTCACGGCGGTCCCGGCGACCGCGGTCGCCGCCGCCGCGGTCACCGTCACCTGACGGGAAGACTTTCGGCGGCCCCGGCCCAGGGGTTGACCGGGGCCGCCACGGGTGTCCGCGGGGAGTGCGGAGCGCCCGGTCAAAACACCAGGGGGCGACGCGAGGAGGGAGCGTCGTCACGCCGGTGTTCTGTCCCGTTCCCCGGGTCGTTGCACCGGGGTGTCCGAGCAGTAAATATATTTACCGTCGAGTAAGCAAGTGCATGAAAAATTTCATGCGCTGCCGACGTATGAAAACGTCTGAAAACGCCCTGGTGGGAGCTGTGAGAAGCGTCTCGCGCGACCGGAAGACGTCAGTCGTCGAGGAAGAAGTTGTGCTGCTCCGCGGCCTGCTCGTACCCCTCCAGCCGCAACTGGGTCCGCTCCGGGTTGGCGTCCGCCATCGCCTGGAGCACCGCGGCCGACAGAACGCCCGGCGCCGCGTACGAGTCGAAGACCAGCCGTGAGCCCGTCCCGGCCGTCAGCGTCACATCGGCCTCCTCCACCAGCGGCCCCAGCGTCAGATCCGTGATCAGAGCGATGCGCAGCCCCGTACGGCGCGCCGCCCGCATCGCCGACAGCGTCTCGTGGGCGTGCCTCGGCATCGCGAACGCCAGCACCCATGTCCCGCCCGCCTCCCGGGACTGCAACAGCGCGTCGTACGCGACGCTCCCGCCCCGGGTCACCAGCCGCACGTCCGGATGGATCCGGCGCGCCGCGTACGCGAAGTACTCCGCCAGCGACACCGAGATGCGCAGACCGAGCACCGTCAAGGGCACGGAAGTCGCCAACTCCCGGCCCACGTCGAGGATCTGCCCGGGATCGGCCACCAGGCGGCGCAGGTGCTCCAGGTTCTCGATCTCCGCGTCGATCGCGGCCTGCAACTCGTTGCGGCGGATCTCCTCCCGCGTGTCCGGCGTACCCGCCACCGCGCTGAGCGCGATGGGCTGCAACGCCTCCCGCAGCGCCGGGAACCCGCTGTACCCCAGCGACGTCGCGAACCGCGTCACCGACGGCTGGCTGACCCCCACCCGCTCGGCGAGGTCCGTGATCGACAGGAACGCCGCCTCGGTGAGGTGGTCGATCATGTACTGGGCGATCCGGCGCTGGGCGGGGGACAGCCGGTGGCCGCCGAACAGCGCCATGACCCGGTCCAGGGGAACCGAGGGGGCCGACTCCTCCGTGGAGCCCGGCTTGCCCGGCGTGATCGCGGCCGCCTGCGCGCGAGCCTGCTGCCCTGATGGCACCGGTGTGCCTCCTTCTTGTCCCGATTGCGCTCAACATAGCTCAACGCGCCCCACCGCTCCCCGGCCACCGATGTGCGCGACGCGGCCGCTCGGGAGCATGCTGGCTGTGTGCCCCGGCACCGCCCGCGACGGGCACGGGCCGCCGGGCACCCCCCGCTGAGTGAGGCCGGGACATGCCAGGGACACCGCACGACAACGGCACCGCGCACGACAACGGCACCGCGAAAGCCGAGGGGCCGCCGGACGCGCTGGTCCGGGAACTCGCCTGCGCCACGGTGGACGCCGTCGAGTCCACCGGCGCCTTCGCGGGCGGCGTCTACCTGCGGCCCGGCACGCCGGGACTCCTGCGCCTGGCCGCCATGGCCGGGCTGCCCGCCCTGCTGTTCCACCCCTGGTGGCGCATGCACATCAACCGCCCCTTCCCGGTGGCCGAGTCCTACCGCTCCGGCCAGGGCGTCCACCTCGCCGACGCGGAGGAGGCCATGCGCCGCTTCCCCCAGCTCATGGCGGGGCTCCCGTACCCGTTCGGATCGCTGTACGAGCCCGTCGGGGAGGGCCGGGAGCGGTTCGGCGTCCTCGTCGTGCTCCGCGCGGCCACCCCCGGCCGCCCCGTCGACCCCGGCGACCGGCGCCGCATGCGTGACGCCGCGCACCGCCTCGGCACCCGGCTGGCCCACCTCGCGGACCGGGGCACCCCCGTGGTCTGGGACGACCCGCCCGTCAGCGTCCAGCTCCCCGCCCGGACCACCCCGCCCGTGCGGACCGCCCACCTCGACGGGGACCCCGCCACCGGCGCGCTCACCCCGGACGACACGCTCACCACGATCCTCGCCGCCACCCCCACCACCCCCACGGCCCCCGCGGGCGGCCCCCACGCCGGCCCCGCCGGCCCCGCCCGGCTCGACGGGTTCGCCGGAATGCTGGCGCCCGAGGACAGGTACGGGGTGTGGGCCCTCGCCCGGCAGGTCGCCGGGGCGGACGGGCCGGTGAGCCGGCGCATCTGGCTGCGGGCCGGCGACGGCCGCCCCTGCCTCCTGGAGCTGACCGGCGGGGCGGGGCACCTGCACGGGGCGCTGGTCGACCCCGGGGCCGGGCCGGTCGTCGCCGCCGCGACCGACCGGCTGCCCAGGGGAGTGGTCTCCCTGGACCGGCTCGGGCGGATCGTGTTCGTCAGCCGCAGCGGGGAGACCCTCCTCGGCCGGCCGGGACCCGAGCTCGTCGGCCGCCCCCTGTGGGAAGCCCTGCCCTGGTTCGGCAAGCCCTCCTACGAGGACCACTTCCGGGCCGCCCTGCTGTCCGACGAACCCGTCCACTTCCTGGCCCGCCGCGACCCCGACGGCTGGCTCACCGTCTCCCTCTACCCCGGCCACGAAGGCCTCACCGTCACCTTCGCCACCGCCGACCGCCCGGCCTACGCCCCCGGCTCCGTCGTCTCGCCGGGTGCCGGACTCGGCTCCCCGGCCGACCGGGCGTCCATGCTCTACCGCCCCGTCGCCCTCGCCATCGCCCTCACCGAGGCCGTCACCGCCCGGCAGGTGTCCGCCGTCGTCACGGACGAACTGCTGCCCGCGTTCGGCGGCCGCCAGCTCGCCATCTACCTCCTCGGCGAGCGCCAGCTCCGCCTCGCCTGGGAGACCGGCTTCCCGCAGGGCTTCCTCGACCGCTTCGACGGCGTCGGGCTCGACGCCCGGCTCCCCGGCGTGGAGACCCTCACCACCGGCCGGCCCATATTCTTCGAGTCCATGGAGCGGCTGGCGGCCGCGTACCCCGGCATCCCCCTGGACGCGCACGTCGGCGCCCGGGCGTTCCTGCCCCTGATCGCCTCCGGCCGCCCGGTCGGCTCCTGCATCCTCGGCTTCGACCGGCCCCGCGGCTTCAGCCCCGAGGAACGCACCGTCCTCACCGCCCTCGCCGGACTGATCGCCCAGGCCCTCGAACGCGCCCGTCGCTACGACTCCGAAGCCGCCCTGGCCCGCGGCCTCCAGGACGCCCTGCTGCCGCACAGCCTGCCCGAACTCCAGGACGTCGAGACCGCCGGCCGCTACCTCCCCGGCACCCGGGACATGGAGGTCGGCGGCGACTGGTACGACGTCATCGACACCGGCGCGGGCGTCGCCCTGATCATCGGTGACGTCCAGGGGCACGGCGTCGCCGCCGCCGCCACCATGGGCCAGTTGCGCAGCGCCGTACGGGCCTTCGCCCTCGCCGGACACGACCCGGAGGAGGTGATGAGCGGCACCAACCGGCTGCTCATCGACCTCGACCCGGGACAGTTCGCCACCTGCTGCTACGTCGTCCTGGACCCCGCGACCGGGCGCACCCGCGCCGTCCGTGCCGGGCACCTCCAGCCGCTGCTGCGTCACCCGGACGGCACAACGGAGGTCCTCGACCTGGCCGGCGGCGTGGTCCTCGGCATCGACCCCCGGGCCGGCTACCCGGTCACCGAGCTGCGGCTCGCGCCCGGAGACCTCCTCGCGCTGTTCACCGACGGGCTCGTCGAACAGCCCGGCACCGACATCGACGAGGGCATCGAGCGGCTGCGCAGCGCCCTCTCCCGCGTCGGCACCCGCACACTCGCCGAGACCGCCGAGCGGCTCATCCACGAGGCCATGCCCGAGGCCGACCGGTCCGACGACATCGCCCTGCTCCTCGCCGCCCGCACGGCCGGCGGCCGTCCCCGGCCGCACCCCACGGAATGATCGCGGTTGTGCCGGACGGAGCGCCGACCGACCATGAGGAGACGTGAGGAGGCAGGTGCCATGAGCGCGGTGTACGCGGCCGAGGGTGCCGACTTCCGCGGCCCCCTCGACGTCACGAAGGCGGCCACGGCCGTCCTCGACGCCGACGGAACGGTCATCGGCTGGGGACCGGCGGCCCACGCCCTGCTGGGCTACCCGCCGCAGGAAGCGGTGGGCCGCCCCATCGGCTCCCTCATCGTGGACCGCCCGGGCGGGTACCACCTCGCCACCCCGCTCCCCGGCGCGGCCCGGGCCCGGTACCAGATCCTCCACATGCGCCGCCGGGACGGCCACATCACCCGGGTGGCCACCGCCACCCTCCCGCTGTCCCACGAAGGCCCCGGACCCGCCCGGCTGCTCGCGGTGGCCGACGCCGACGAGACCGAACGCTGGGAAGCCCTCCAGTCCATGCTCCGCGGCCTGGCCACCCAGTCACCCGTCGGCCTCGCCATCTACGACACCGACCTCCGGGTCGTGTGGACCAACCACGCCCTCTACCGCGAGATGGGCACCTCCCAGTACGCGGGGCTCGGCCCCGACGACATGGTCGCCCAGGGCGAGATCCTCTCCGACGGCTACCCCGGCACCCTGGAAGAGACCATGCGCCGGGTCCTCGCCACCGGCGAACCCGTCATCGAACTCCACTACAGCGGACGGCCACCCGCCGACCCCGAGCACGACCACGTCTGGTCCTGCTCCTACTACCGGCTCCAGGACGCGGACGGCCGGTCCCTGGGCGTCTGCGAGGAGACGGTCGACATCACCGACCGCTACCTCGCCCAGCAGCGCCTGGACCTCCTCGTCCGGGCCGGCGGCCGCGTCGGCACGTCCCTGGACATGACCCGCACCGCACAGGAGCTCTCGGCCGTCGCCGTACCGCAGTTCGCCGACGGCATCACCGTCGACCTCGTCGACGTCGTCCTGCAAGGCGACCAGCCGCCCCCCGGAACCACCACCGCCGGGCGGGTCGTCCGCGTCTGGGAAGGGACCAGGGGAAGCCCCGGCGCCACCGCCCGCCCCGCCGGTACGCCCCGGCCGGTCGACCACCCGCCGCACTCCGTCCAGGCCCGCTGCCTGGCCGCCGGGCACCCCGTGATCGACACGCCGGACCCGCGCGAGGACGGGGCGCGCTCCCTCCTCGCCGTCCCGCTGCGCACCGAGGGCGCGCCCCTGGGCGTGGTCACCTTCTGCCGCGACCGGCACCCCGACCCGTTCGCCTCCGGCGACCTCCCCCTCGCCGACGAACTCGTCGCCCGCGCGGCCGTCTGCATCGACAACGCCCGCCGCTACACCCGCGAGCACGCCGCCGCACTCACCCTCCAGCGCAGCCTGCTGCCCCGTCACCTGCCCCGCCTGACCGGCGTCGACGTCGCCCACCGGTACCTGCCGGCCGACAGCCGGGCCGGCGTCGGCGGCGACTGGTACGACGTCATCGCCCTGTCCGGCACCCGCGTCGGCCTCGTCGTCGGCGACGTCGTCGGTCACGGCGTGCCCGCCGCCGCCACCATGGGCCGGCTGCGCACCAGCGTCCGCGCCCTCGCCCGGCTGGACCTCCCGCCCGACGAACTCCTCACCCGCCTGGACGAACTCATCACCCAGGACGCCCACGAACAAGCCGCCGTCCGGACCGGCGGCGACGACGCCGCCCTCGGCGTGACCTGCCTGTACGCCGTGTACGACCCCGTCACCGGACGGTGCAGCATGGCCAGCGCCGGCAGCCCCCCGCCGTCCGTCGTCGACCCCCTCACCGGACGGACCAGCCACCCGGACGTCCCGGCCGGCCCGCCCCTCGGCCTCGGCGGACTGCCGTTCGAGAGCATCGAGTTCGACCTCCCCGAGGGCAGCCTCATGGCCCTGTTCACCGACGGGCTCGTCCAGGGCCGGGGCCGGGACCGCGACGCCGAACTCGACGCCCTGCACACCGTGCTCGCCGACCACCGCCGCCCCCTCGACGACCTGTGCGACCGGATCGTCGGCACCCTGCTGCCCGGCCCCGTCGGCGACGACGCCGCCCTCCTCCTCGTCCGCACCCGCACCCTCGACAGCCACGAAGTGGCCGCCTGGGACCTGGCCGGCGAACCCGAAGCGGTCGGCCGGGCCCGCTCGCTGGCCACCGGACAGGTCGACGCCTGGGGACTGGACGGCGAACTGTCCTTCACCACCGAGCTCGTGGTCAGCGAACTCGTCACCAACGCCATCCGCTACGCCTCCGGACCCGTCCAGCTCCGGCTCATCCGCGACCGCACCCTCATCTGCGAGGTCTCCGACACCGGCCACACCTCACCCCACCTGCGCCGCGCCGGCAGCGACGACGAGGGCGGCCGGGGACTGTTCCTCGTCGCCCAGATGACCCAGCAGTGGGGCACCCGCTACACCCCCACCGGCAAGACCATCTGGGCCGAACAGCCCATCCCGCCCTGACCCATCGCCTCCTCGGTTTGCCACCGGGTCCGGCCGGATACCCGCAACGGCCCCGGCGTCGTGACGAGGAGGACCCGTTGCGCCTGTCCCACAGCCGCCCGACCGACCCGGGCCACACCCGCGTCCGCCACGGACGCGGGTTCCGCTACCTCGACCCCGCCGGACAGCCCCTCCGTGACCCGGCCGAACTCGCCCGGATCAAAGGCCTGGTCATCCCGCCCGCCTGGCGGGACGTCTGGATCTGCGCCCGCGCCAACGGCCACCTCCAGGCCGTCGGCACCGACACCGCCGGCCGCCGCCAGTACCTCTACCACCCGCGGTTCCGCGCCGAACAGGAACAGGCCAAGCACGAGCACGTCCTCGACGTCGCCGAACGGCTCCCCGCCCTGCGGGAGTCCGTCGAGGCGCACCTCGGCGACCGCGGACCGACCCGGAGGCGCGTCCTCGCCACCGCCGTACGCCTGCTCGACCTCGGCTTCTTCCGCATCGGCAGCGACCGTTACGCCGAACTCAACAACAGCTACGGCCTCACCACCCTGCTGCGCGACCACTCCTGCTGCCAGGGCGGCGCCGTCCTGTTCACCTACACCGGCAAACACGGCCGGGAGATCGTCCAGACCGTCGCCGACCCCGCCTCCTGCCGCACCCTCACCGCCCTGCTGCGCCGCCGCGGCGGCGGCAACCGGCTCCTCGCCTACTGGGAGCGGCCCGCGTGGCGGGACGTGACCGGCGAGGACGTCAACGCCTACCTCAAGGAAATCGCCGGCCTGGAGATCACCGCCAAGGACTTCCGCACCTGGCACGCAACCGTCATGGCCTCCGTCGCCCTCGCCGTCTCCCAGTCCGTCGCCCGCAGCGAGAGCGCCCGCAAGCGCGCCATCGCCCGCGCCTGCCGGGAGGTCTCCGGCTACCTCGGCAACACCCCCGCCGTCTGCCGCGCGTCCTACATCAACCCGCGCGTGATCGAGCTGTACGAGGAGGGCGTCACCGTCGCCCGCGCCCTGCCGCACCTCGGCGACGAGGGCCCGTACGGCGTCCCCGCCACCCAGGGCCCCGCCGAACGGGCCGTCCTGCGCATGCTCAGGACCGGCCGCGAACCCGACGTCGTCTGATCACGGCCAGGACGGCTCCTTGCGCGGCACCACCACCAGCTCCGACACCGCGCTGCCCACCGGCACCGACAGCGCGTACAGCACCGTGTCCGCGACGACGTCCGGGCTCTGGAGCATCGACACGTCGGCGTCCGGGAACCGCTCCAGGATGAACGGTGTCTCCATGCCGCCCGCGATGATCCCCGTCACCCCGATCCCCGGGCAGTCCCGCTGCGCCTCCTTGAACAACGTGTGCGTGAACGCCCGCAGCCCCGACTTGGCCGCCGAATAGGGTCCCGCCTCGGTCCAGGTGCGGTTCGACGCGGTCGACAGGATGTTCACGATGTGGCCGCCACCCCGGGCGATCATCCGCCGGTACGTCTCCAGACACAGGTACACCGGGCCCAGCAGGTTGGTGGTGACCACCCGGGTCACCTCCTCCGCCGTCAGATGCTCGATCGGCTTGGACACGTCCACGGCCGCGTTGTTCACCAGCACGTCCACCGCCTGGCCGTCCCGCTCCAGCTCCCGGTAGACCTCCGCGACCGCCCGCGCGTCCGTCACGTCCAGCTCCACGAACCGCGCGTCCCGCCCCTCCTGGGCCAGCTCGTCGCACAGCTCCCGAGCCTGCTCCTTGCGCACGTCCGCGACCAGCACCGACGCCCCCGCGCCGGCCAGCCTCCGGGTGATCGAGGCGCCCAGTCCGCGCGCCCCACCGGTCACCAGCGCCTGCCTGCCCGAAAGATCCATGCTCTTCGCACCTCCGCCTCGTCGTACCTGACCACCACTGTGGCCTGCGCCACTACGCTCGGCATGCCGGACGGTCACTGTGAGCAAGCACACCAGAAGTGTCGAAAGCCCAGCTCAGCCCCCGCAGCAGGCCCCCGCCACCCCGTGCCCGCGCCGCCCCCCACCACCCCCGCACCGGCCCTTCTGCCACCATGGGCGACGCTGCGGGACCGCCTCTGACGAGGCGCGCGGCAGCAGACAGATCCGGTGGACCGGCCGTGCGGAGCAGCACGTGGCCTCCCTTCCGCCTGATTCCGCCATCCGAGTCCACCGGCTCGTCACCCCCGTAACTCACCGTGCCTCCTTCCTCCATGCCCTCCGCCCGTGCCGACCGCTCGCCGTGGCGCTCCCTGAAGTACCGCAGCATGCGCTGGTGGTCCGTCGCGAACCTGGTGTCCAACGCCGGTACGTGGATGCAGCTCACCGTGCAGAACCTGCTGGTCCTCCAGATCACCGGATCCGCCGCCGCCACCGGCCTGTCGCTGTCCGTCCAGGCCGCGCCCGGACTGCTGATGGGCGTCGCCGGCGGCGCCGCCGTCGACCGCTGGCCCCGCAAGCTCACCGCCGCCGTCAGCCAGGCGCTGCTCGGCGCGGTCGCCTTCACCACCGCCCTGCTCGTCGCCTTCGACCAGCTCGGCCTGGGCGTCCTCCTGGCGCTCGCCGCCGTCACCGGCCTCATCGCCACCATCGACGGACCGGCCTGCGCCCTGCTGGGCAACGACCTGGTCCGCGCCGAGGACGTGCCGTCCGCCATCGGCGTCGGCTCCCTCGTCAGCAACGCGGGACGCCTCGCCGGCACCGGACTGGCGGGCCTCGCCGTCGGCGTCTTCGGCACGGCGGCCGCGTACGCGGCGAACGGACTGTCCTTCCTGTTCGTCGCCGCTGTCATCCCCTTCCTGCGCCCCGTCGCCGGAGCCGTCACCACCGCGGCGCCCACCGCGAAGCGCGACGACCCCGACATGACCGTCCGCGAAGGCCTGCGCTTCTTCGCCCGCCGCCCCCGCCTGGTCGCCCTGGCCGGCATCACCGGCATCAGCGCGATCTTCGGCCGGAACTACGGGCTCACCCTCGCCGTCCTGGTCACCGGCCCGCTCGCCGGCGGCGCCGGCGCCTTCGGCACGGTCTCCACCGTCCTCGCCGTCGGCGGCATCGTCGGCGCGGTCCTCGGCGCGCGGCTGCGCAAGCCCTCCGTGCGCCTGGTCGGCACCCTGGCGGCCGCGGGCGCCCTGCTCCAGGCCGTCGCCGGGCTCGCGCCCTCGCTGGCCGTGCTCCTGGTGCTGGTGCTGCCGATGGCCGTCGCCGAGTCCGTCTCCGACACCGCCGGGACGACCGTCCTCCAGACCGACCCGCCGGCCGAGATGCGCGGCCGGGTGCTCGGTGTGTGGGGCAGCATCAAGACCGTCTGGGGCTTCGCGGGCCCGCCGGCGCTGGGCCTGATGATGGAGCTCGCGGGAGCGCGGGGCGCGCTGGTGACGGGCGGCCTGCTCATCGCGGGCGCGATCGGGGCGGGGCATCTGCTGCGGCGGCGCGGGGTGTCGGAGCCGGTGCTGCTGCGGCCGGAGCCGGCGGGGCTGCCGGCGCTCTCCACCGCGGCCTGAGCCCGCCCGGCCCGCGCCACCCCACCCGCGCCCGGGCGCACCGGGAGGCGCACCGCCCCGGGGGGAACGGGGAAGGGGCGCCGCCCCGGGTTCCGTTGTACCCACCCGTTCCGCCCTGCGGAACGCATGCCCACAACGGGGGCGCCGCGGGAGCGGGGGTGGGCAATGCCCCCGCGGAACGCATGCCCACAACGGGGGTCAACGGCCCGGGGGGCGGATCGGGGCGGCGGCCTGGGCGGCGCGGCGCGCCAGGAGCGTCGTCGAGCGGCCGTCCAGGTACGGCAGGACCACCGCCTGGCCGCCCCACCCGCGCAGCACCTCCGCTTCCGGCAGGTCCTCCGCCGAGTAGTCGCCGCCCTTGACCCACACGTCCGGCCGCAGCCGGGTCAGCAGCTCCGACGGAGTGTCCCCGTCGAAGACGGCCACCGCGTCCACGCTGCCCAGGCCCGCCAGCACCCGCACCCGGTCGGCCAGCGGGTTCAGGGGCCGGCCGGGCCCCTTCAGCCGTTCCACGGACTCGTCGGAGTTGACGCACACGATGAGGCAGTCGCCGATCCGGCGCGCGCTCTCCATCAGGCCCACGTGCCCGGCGTGCAGCAGGTCGAAGCAGCCACCGGTCGCCACCACCGTGCCGCCCCGGGCCCGCACCTGCTCGGCGAGCACGAACGGATCGGTCTCCGGCACTTCCCGGGGCGCGGACGGGGGCGGCGCGCTCCACAGCGACCGGTTGCCCGCGCCGCCCGCCGCGACGAACGCGGCCGCCTCGGCCACGGCCCGCTGCACGGCCTCCTCCGGCAGGGCGCCGTCCGCGAGCGCGGCGGCCGCCGCGGCGGCGAAGCAGTCACCGGCACCGCACGCGTCGCCGTGCGCGCGGTACGGCGCCGGCACCAGCATGGGGGTCGCGGCGCCCGGCTTGGTGAGCAGCACCCCGCGCTCGCCGAGGGTGACGGCCACGGTGGCGACCTTCCAGCGTTCGGCCAGCTCGGCGCCCCGTTCCGCGAAGGCGCGCAGCGAGTCGCCGTCACCGCGGCACAGCGCCATGGTCTCGGCGGCGTTCGGGGTGACGATCCGCGCGCCCG
The DNA here is from genome assembly GCF_043077235.1 of Streptomyces sp. NPDC016309. Classification (NCBI taxonomy): domain Bacteria; kingdom Bacillati; phylum Actinomycetota; class Actinomycetes; order Kitasatosporales; family Streptomycetaceae; genus Streptomyces; species Streptomyces sp. NPDC016309. The sequence goes on from NZ_JBIBSG010000003.1 coordinate 381,388, forward strand.
GTACGGGCACGTCGCCCTTGAGGTGCGGGTCCCACACGACGGGGACCTTGGGCGCGACGGCCGCCAGGTGCTCCCGTACCGCGCTGGCGGTGTGCCGCCCGTAATCGGCGACGAGTACGGCGTGGGCCTGCGCGAGGGTGTCCCGCACGGCGGCGTCCGGCTCGCCGGGGTCACCGCCGCCGCGGTCGATCCGCACCAGGGGGCGGCCGCCGGCGAGGACCCGCGTCTTCACCGGCAGGGTGCCGTTCAGCGGCAGTTCCACCAGCCGCACGCGGCCGCGCAGCCCGCGCCGCACGGCGTCGCTGGCGGGGTCGTCGCCGAGCGCGGTCACCAGGACCACGTCCCGCCCGCCGCGCGTGGCGAGGGCGGCCGCGAGTCCGGCGCCGCCGGGGCGCCGCTGGTCGCCGGTGACGTCGACGACCGGCGCCGGGGCGTCCGGGGCGAGCCGGGTGGACACGCCTTCGATGTCCTCGTCCAGCAGGACGTCGCCCACCACGACCAGGGGCTTGTACGCGCTCATGACATCCTCCGCCGGGCCGCGAGGGGCGCCGCCGCGCCCGCCGCACGAGTGGGCCGTACCGCCGCCGCGGCGAGCGCGGCGTCGAAGAACTCGCACACCAGGTGCACGGCGACGAGATGGGTCTCCTGGACCGTCGCGGTCGAGTCGGCGTCGACGCAGCACGCCTCGTCGGCGGCCTCCGCCAGCGGGTTGGGGCGCGGGCCGGTCAGCGCCCAGACCCGCAGCCCCGCCTGCCGCGCGGTGACGGCCGCCGCGATCAGGTTGGCGCTGTGCCCCGAGGTGGACAGCAGCACCAGCACGTCACCGGGCCGGCCGTGCGCGGCGACCTGCCGCGCGTACACCTGGTCGAACCCGTAGTCGTTGCCGATGGCCGTCACGCTGGACGTCTCGGCGTGCAGGGAGATGGCCGAGAAGGCGGGGCGTTCCCGCTGGTAGCGGCCGACCAGTTCGGCGGTCAGGTGCTGGGCCTGGGCGGCGCTGCCGCCGTTCCCGGCGGCCAGCAGGCGGCCGCCCACCGGCAGGACGGCCGCGAGGTGACCGCCCCACTCGGCGATCCGGTCCATGTTCCGTCGCCGGAAGGTGCCGAGGGCGTCCTGGAGCGCCCGGCAGTGTGCGTGCGCCGCTTCGAGGGTGGGGGGAGCGAGGGGATCGGGCATGGCGTTCGGGCTGCCGCGTCCCGGGGGACGGCGACGGGGCCCGCACCTCCTTCGGACTTCGTCGTTCCGGTGGACCGGGTCAGGCCACGCCCGTGACGGCGGGCCGGGCGGCGAGCACCGCGGCGTACTCCTTCTCGGTGGCGGCGGCGACCCGCGCCCAGCCGTACCGGCTCAGCACCCTGCGGCGGCCGGCCGCCCCGCACGCCGCCCGCAGCGCGGGGTCGGCGAGCAGTTCCCCCACCGCGCGGGCCAGCGCGTCGGGGTCCCGGGGCGGCACGAGCCGCCCGGTGGCCGGATCGTCCACGGTGTCGAGCTGCCCGCCCACCGCGCTGGCCACGACGGGCCGTCCGCAGGCCATGGCCTCCAGCGGCACGATGCCGAACGGCTCGTAGTCCCCGGGGCACAGCACCACGTCCGCGCTGCGCAGCAGCGGCGCCACGTCCTCGGGCGGTACGCCGCCGGTGAAGCGGACCCGGCCGGCGACCCCGGCCAGCCGGGCGACCTCCCGCAGCCGGCGCACCTCCGGGTCGTCGTCGAGCCGGGCGGCGGGAGGGCCTCCGACGACGAGCAGTTCGGTGTCGGGCAGCCGGGTAAGGGCCGTGATGGACACGGCGGCGCCCTTGCGGGGGACCAGCCGGCCGAGCTGGAGCAGCCGGTACCGCCGGCCGCCGGCCCGGTCGGCGGCCGGGCCGTCCGGGCGGAACTCCTCGGGGTCCACGCCGCACGGCACCACGCCCACCTTCCCGGCGGGGACGCGCATGCGGCTCAGCTCGAACACCTCGTCGTGGCAGGTGGCGATGACCCGGTCGCAGCCCAGTCCCACCTCCCGCTCGTGGGCGATGCGCTCCGGCGGGCTGGTGTCGGCGTGCTTCTGGTGGCGCCGCTTGACCGTTCCCAGCGCGTGGTACGTGTGCAGGAACGGCAGCCGCGCCTCCCGGGTGGCCCGCAGCGAGGCCACGCCGGACATCCAGAAGTGGGAGTGCACCAGGTCGGGCGGACCGGACCGCCACTCCGTCGCCATCCACCGGCCGAACTCCGCCATGTACGGCAGGAGTTCGTCCTTGGGCAGGGGCTCCGGCGGCCCGGCGGGCACATGCAGCACCTCCACGCCGGGGCGCAGCATCACCCGTTCGGGGAGGTCCGGGGCGTCACGGCGGGTGTACACGGTGACCCGGTGGCCGCGGTCGGCCAGGGCCCCGGCGAGGCGGGCGACATGCACGTTCTGGCCCCCCGCGTCGACGCCGCCCAGGACGGCGAGCGGGCTGGCGTGCTCGGAGACCAGCGCGATCGACAGCCCGGAGCCGCCACCACCGGCGAACCCGCCGGCACCCAAGGCCCCGGCCCGTACCACGACCCCGGCACCCACGGCCAGGTCCCCGCCCCCCGCCCCGGCCTCCAGAGCCTCCGCCCCCGTCTCCAGGGCGTCGGCCTCCAGGGCCTCCGCCTCGGCCTCAAGCGCCTCCGCCTCCAGCGCCTCGGCCTCGGCGTCCACGTCGTCGACACCGTCCGCGCGACGGTGGTCCGGCCGGTCGGGGCCGGTGTCCAGGGGGTCCAGGGATGTCATGAGCGCACCTCCGTCATCACGCGCTCCCAGTCGTCCAGGAAGCGTTTGAGCCCGTACCGTTCGAGCGCCGCCTGCCGGGCCCGCGCCCCGTCCTCGGCGGCCGCCTCCGGCTCGCCGAGGTAGTGGCGGGCGGCCCGGGCGAGCACCTCGGGCCGGGTCGACAGCGTTCCGGCGCCCGCGGGGACGGCCTCGATCGCCTCGGTGGTGGCCAGCGCCACCACCGGCATGCCCAGGTGCATGGCCTCCAGCAGCGACAGGCCCAGCGACGTCCAGCGGACGGGGTGCAGGTACAGCCGCCGCTCCGCCATCGCCGCGTGCAGTGCGGACTGCGGGAGGTCGGCGGTGCGGCACCGCTCCTCGGGGAGCCCCAGGTGCTCGGCGAGGCCTTCCGTACGCATGCCGAACACGTCCAGCGGCGCCGCCTCGGACAGCGCGGGCAGCAGGTCCGTACCGGTGTGACGGCCGCGCCGCACCGGTTCGTTGACCACCACGGCGGCCCGGGCGAGGCGTCCGGTGTACAGGTGGCCCGGGTCGACGATGCCGTGCTCGACGACCTCGGTGCGCGTCGACCCGTTGTCCCAGAACAGCCGGTTGAAGTGGGTGACGTGGACCAGCGTCAGGTCGTCACGGTCGGCACACGGGTGCCGGGTGCCGGGCACGTCCCCGTCGGGAGCGTTGTGCTCCAGGTACACGGCCGGCACGTCCCGGCCCGGCCGGCGGCCGCCCAGCCAGCGCTCGGCCAGGTCGAGCTCGTGCGGGCGCTGGAGGACCACCAGGTCCACCGGGGCGTCCCGGAGCCCCTCCGGGGTGACCTCCCGGACCGAGTCCGGCCAGGTGAAGGTGCGCGCCCGGCCCAGCCCGTCGGGGCAGCGGTCGGGGGTGACCGGTACCAGGTAGGTGTGGGGCCCCTGGACGAACGCCGTCGTCCAGGACCCGTGCACGTGCCACAGCAGGATGTTCATGACCCGTCTCCTCCCGTCCCCGTCACCGGGACGCGTCGTCGGTGTCGTCGGAGCGGAAGAAGTCCCCGCGCCGCACCGCGTACGGGCCGATGGCCAGCAGATCGACGGGCGACGAGCCGAAGCACTCCAGGGCGTCCCGCGGGTCGTCCACCATGGGGCGGCCGGCCGTGTTGAGGCTGGTGTTGACCACCACCGGCAGTCCGGTACGCCGCTCGAACTCCGTCAGCATCCGCGCCACCAGCGGCTCCGCCTGCCGGTCCACCGTCTGGATGCGGGCCGTCCCGTCGACGTGCACCACGGCCGGGATGCGCTCCCGCCACTCGGGCGCCACGTCGTGCACGAACAGCATGTACGGGCTCGGCACCACCCCGTCGAAGATCTCCGCCGCCCGGTCCGCGAGCACCATCGGCGCCACCGGGCGGAACTGCTCCCGTCCCTTGACGTCGTTGAGCCGCTCCAGGTTGCCCGCGTGCCCCGGGTGCGCCAGCAGCGAGCGGTGCCCCAGCGCCCTCGGCCCGAACTCCGAACGTCCCTGGAACCAGGCCACGATCGCGTTGTCCGCCAGGGCCTCGGCCACCGTCTCCGCGATGTCGGCCGGCCGGTCGAACGGCACCGCCGCCGTCTTCAGCCAGGCGCCCAGCTCGGCGTCCGACCAGTCCCGCCCCAGGTCGGCGCCCCGCATCGGGTCCGGGTCGTCCCCGCCGCCCGCGGCGAGCAGCAACGCCCCGCCCAGTGCCGTACCGGCGTCACCGGCGGCGGGCTGCACCCACACCCGGTCGAACGGCCCCTCCCGCGCGATCCGCGCGTTGGCCACGCAGTTGAGGGCCACGCCCCCGGCGAGGGTCAGCAGACGGTCGTGGGTCTGGCCGTGCAGCCAGCGCACCAGGTCCAGCAGCGTCTCCTCCAGTACGGCCTGCGCGCCGGCGGCGATGTCGGCGTGGTCCTGGGTCCACGCCTCGTCCGGGCGGCGGCGCGGGCACAGCTCCGCCCACGGCACCCCCGCCGCGTGGAACCCGCCGTCGCCGGTGGGGTACACGTACCGCCGCAGCTCCGGCAGCATCCGGGGCCGGCCGTGCGAGGCGAGGGCCATCACCTTGAACTCGTCGGAGGAGCGCAGGAACCCCAGGTGGTCGGTCAGCTCCTCGTAGACCAGGCCCAGCGAGTGCGGCAGGTCCTGTGCGTACAGCGCCTCCAGCCGGTCGTGGACCCGGCGTGCCGCGAGGTGGGAGGCGCGCTCGCCCCGCCCGTCGAGCACCAGCACCGAGGAGGTGCCGGCATCCTCGGCGGCGAACGCGCCGGACGCGGCGTGCGCCATGTGGTGCGGTACGAAGCGGACGATCTCCGGGTCCAGCCCCGGGAGCGCGGCTCTGAGGAAGCCGGGCGCCTCCCGTGCGTAGGTCAGCCGCAGGTGGTCCCACGGGTCGTCCAGGCCCATCTCGGCGGCGGGCCGGGCGAGCCCCGGGTCGAAGGAGTACGCCACCGCGTCCAGGTCCTGGGGGCGCAGTCCCGCCCGCTTCAGGCACCAGGCGGCGGCCTGTTCGGGCAGTTCCCAGGCGGAGAACGGCACCGGCCGCTTGCCGTGCTTGCGGCGGGAGAACCGCTCCTCCTCCGCGGCGGCGACGGTCCGGCCGTCGATGACCAGCGCGGCGGCGGGGTCGTGGAAGAGGGCGTTGATTCCGAGGATGCGCATGGGGAGCCAGGCCTTTCGGCGAGTCGGGGGGCGGGGCGTCGTCAGGAACGGGCGTCCGCGCGGTCGCGGAACCAGGCGATGGTGCGCCGCAGGCCCTCTTCGGCGTCGACGCGCGGCTCCCAGCCGAGCTTGTCGCGGGCCAGGGTGATGTCCGGGCAGCGCACGGCCGGGTCGTCCGTCGGCCGCTCGATGAAGCGGATCTCCGAGTCGGAGCCGGTGAGCCGGATGACGAGCCGGGCCAGTTCCAGCATGGTGATCTCGGTCGGGTTGCCGATGTTCACCGGGCCGCGCAGCCCGTGGGCCGCCGCGGCGAGGATGCCGCGTACGGTGTCGTCGATGTAGCACAGCGACCGGGTCTGGAGCCCGTCGCCGGTGACCGTGAGGGGCTCGCCGGCCAGCGCCTGGCGTACGAAGGTGGGGACGGCCCGCCCGTCGTGGCCGCGCATCCGCGGACCGTAGGTGTTGAACAGCCGGACGATGCCGGCGTCCGTGCCGTGCACCTCGGCCTCCGCCGTGGTGAGCGCCTCGCCGAACCGCTTGGCCTCGTCGTAGACGCTGCGCGGGCCGACCGGGTTGACGTTGCCCCAGTACCGCTCGTTCTGCGGGTGCTGCTGCGGGTCGCCGTACACCTCGGAGGTGGAGGCGAGCAGGAACCGGGCCTCGGAGCGGTGGGCGAGTTCCAGGGCGTGGCGGGTGCCGAGGCTCCCGGCGTCCAGCGTGTGCAGCGGGAGACGGAGGTAGTCGGCGGGCGACGCGGGCGACGCGAAGTGCAGCACCAGGTCCGGCGGGCGCTCCACGGAGAACGGCTCGGAGACGTTCGCCTCGACGAGCGTGAAGTCGGGACGGTCCAGCAGGCCGGATATGTTCTCCGGCCGGCCGGTGCTGAAGTCGTCGACGCACGTGACGGCGGTGCCCGAGTCCAGCAGGGCGTGGCACAGGTGCGAACCGACGAAGCCGGCGCCACCGGTGACGACGGCATGCTCCCAACTGCGCGAGAAAGCGGTGTTCATTCGGTCTCCTCCGGACGGGTGCGAACCGCGAACGGCGGGCGAGTGCCCTGTGCACCTGCGACCAGGCTGGGCCGAACGAGGGCGGGGGGCGCGGTGGTGGGAGCCGTTCGAGTGGTCACCCGCGGTGACCCCGCCGGCCCCCCGCCCCCACCCGTGCCGCCGCCCCGCGCGCGGACGGCGCCGCGCCGGCGGCCGACCGGGTGAAGGTCCGTCGCCGGCGCGGCCGCGGCCCGTCAGGGGGCGACGGTCTCCGTGGTGATCAGTTCGGCGAGGGCCGGCAGCCCGCCCTCCTCCAGGGCGCGGCGCTGCTGGTCGGCCGGGGTGCCGTGCTGGAGGAGCCGGTGGACCAGGGAGGTGACCTCCCGGGTGTCCCCGGCCTCGTCGATTGCGGGCGTGACATGGTCGAGCAGCATGACCAGCACGTCACCGGCCCGGCGCGCCCTGCCCTCGGGGTCGACCAGCAGTCCGCTGAGGCCGTGCCGGGCGGCGTGCCAGTTCGACGCCTGGAGCAGCTCCGGCGGGCACTCCGGCAGCGGCAGGCCCGCCTTCTCGTCCCGGATGGCCGTGGCGACCAGGCCGCGGACGAGCCCGGCGAACATGACCGCCGCGTCGGCCCGTAGCTGCACGTCCGCGCAGCGCACCTCGACGGTCGGGTACTTGTCGGACAGCCGGGCCTGCCAGTAGAGCTGACCGGTGTCGGTGATGATCCCGGTGTCCAGCAGCGTCCGGACGCGCCGCTCGTGGTCGTCGAGCGACGTGAAGCACGGCGGCGGCCCGCTCACCGGCCACCGCCCGAAGATCACCGTGCGCCAGCTTGCGAAACCGGTGTCCTTGCCGTCCCACAGCGGGGAGTTCGCCGACATGGCCACCAGGATCGGCAGCCACACCCGGATCCGGCTCAGCACGGCGACGCCCATCTCGCGGTCCGGCACCGCCGCGTGCACGTGCATCCCGTTGACGAGCTGCTCGGCCACGAGCTGCGGGGCCTGGGAGCGCATCGCGAGATACCGGGCCTTCTGGGTGACCGGCACCGGCGCCACCTCGCGGTACGGAGCGGTCGCGCAGGCGCCGATCCGGCAGCCGTTCTTCTCCGCCGCCGTACCGAGCGCGTGGCGCAGCCGCAGCAGGTGACCGCCGACCTCCTCCAGGTCCGTGCAGACGGGCGTGGCCACCTCCACCTGCGCCTGGAGCAGCTCGGACTGGACCTCCGCGTCCTCCACGATCGGCTCGAGCCCGGCCGCCGCACGGACCCGGTCCGCGAGCGGGACGGGCAGGCAGGTGTCCGGATCGAGCAGCAGGTACTCTTCCTCGACCCCAATGGTGATCATGTCGCCCCGGGTACCCTCCGAACGATCGGCTGAATCGGTCATGGCCGGCCCGCCCGGTGCCTCGCCCGTCCCGCTCGCGCGGCCGGTTCCTGGAGGTCCAGCCGGCGCGCCGCCTCCTCCACCCGCGCCGGCAGCGGCCGGCGGTCCCGCAGCGCCACCGGGAGGCGCCCCAGCAGGTCGCGCAGCGCCGCCCGCGCCTCCGGGTCCCGCCGGGCCCGCACGGCGATCGAGCGCGTCCGCCGCAGCGCCACGGCCAGCGGGCGGCGCAGCCACGCGGTGAGCGCCGCGTTGCGGAGCTGTACGGCGGCCCTGCCGGGCCGCGCCCCGCCGGCCGGGCTGTGGACGGCCACCACCTCGGGGGCGTGGCACACCCCCCAGCCGCGCGCCGCCAGGTCGTACGCCAGCAGCGTCTCCTCGCCGCCCACGAAGAAGATCGGGTGGTAGCCGCCCGCCTCCAGGTACGCCTCCCGCCGGGCCACGGCCGCGCAGGCGAGGAAACCCAGCACCGGCCGGCCGGGCAGGTCGGCGGCACCGTCGAGGGGCGAGGCGGCCAGCAGGGCGTTCAGCGGGTCGGGCGCGCCGTCCGGGCCCACGCGTACCCGGGCGGCGACCAGACCCAGCCGGGGGTGCTGGTCCAGCAGGTCGGCGGCGCGGGCCAGCGCCCCCGGTTCCCACCACGAGTCGTCGTCGCTGAACGCCACGTACGGGGTACGGGCCCGCCGGACCCCGGCGTTGCGGCCCTGCGCCCCGAGGTTGCGGCCCTGGCGCAGCACCGTCACCCCCGGGTGGCGCTCCGCCACGGCCCGCGGCGTGCCGTCGGTGGAGGCGTTGTCCACGACGACCACCGGTGGCCGCTCGGGCAGTGCGGCCAGGCGGTCCAGCGTTCCCAGCAGCAGCTCACGACGGTTGTGGGTGATCACCACGACGGTGGTGCGGCTGTCGGCGGTCACGGGGCTGCCACCTCCGGGTGGTCGAACAGGGCCTTCAGGACGTCCTCGGGCCCGATGCGCAGCAACTGGGGGTCCGGGTCCTGCCCGTGCGGATCACCGGGAGGCCCCGGGTGCCACAGCGCCACGTGCCGCGTACCCGGCGGCGGCCCCCACAATCGGGGAGGAACCGGTCCGAAAAGGGTGACCGACGGGGTGCCGTACGCCACGGCCAGATGCGCGATCCCGGTGTCGCCGCTCACCACGGCGGCCGCGCCCGCGAACAGCGCGCCGAGCCGGTCGAACGGCAGCCCGCCCCGGAAGACGTCCAGGCCCCCGTCCGGCGCCCCGCCGCCCGCCCCGGCGACGACCCGCTCCAGCAGCCCGTCCTCACCCGGCCCGCCGGTCAGCGCCACCCGGTGCCCGCGCCGCCGCAGCTCCCGCACCACCACCGCGTACCGCTCCGCCGGCCACCGCCGCGACCCGGAGTCGGCGCCCGGGTGCACGACGACCGCGCCGGGCGCGGGGGAGGCCGTGCCGGGGTCCGGCAGCCGCAGGTCGGTGGGGTCCGCGGGGACGCCGTACCACTCCAGCAGCCGGCACCAGCGTGCGCGCTCGTGCTCGTCGGCCGTCCACTCCGGCCCCGCGATCTCCGGCGTCCGCGCGTGCGCGAAGGCGAACAGCCGCCCCGGCCGCAGCCCTTGCAGCAGCCGGTGACTGGGCGGCCCGTTGCCGTGCAGGTCCACGGCCACGTCCGGCGGAGGCCCCTCCCAGTCGAGCCGCTCCGGTACGGCCCGGCCGGGCGCCGACGCCGGCAGCAGCCGGTCCACCGCCCCGGAGGCGGCGGCGGGCGCCGCCAGCGGCTCCGGCGCGGCGAGGACGATCTCGTACGCCGGGAACGCCCGCCGCAGCGCCCGCAGCGCCGGCACCCCGGCCAGCAGGTCGCCCAGCCCGAGCGCCCTGAGCACCAGCAGGCGCGGCGCTCCGTCGCGGCCGGCCCCCCGTGCCCGAGGGCCCGTCGCGGCCCGTGGACCCGGTCGCGGCCCCTCCGGGCCAGGCCCCTCCTCGCCGTACGGGGAAGCGGACGCGGGCATGGACGCGGGCGTGGACGTGGACGCCGTACGCGCCGGAGCGCCCGGGCCGCCGGCATCCGGCGCGGAGACGGCGTACACGCCCCGGCCCCCCGCCCCGCGGAGACCGGCCCGCGGGCGGACGACGATCCGCGGCGGGGCCGTGCGGCGATCGCCACCCGGCGCCCCGGCGGCCCGGATCATCCGCCGTCCTCCAGCAGCTTCTCCACGGCGGCCAGCACGTCCTCGGCCGTCACCCCGTCCAGGCAGGGGTGGCCGGGCACCGGGCACTCCCGGGCCCGGGTGCCCGCGCAGGGCGCGAGCTGGTCACCGAGCAGGACGTGCGCAACGCCGTACGGTCCCCAGCGCTCGGCGGGCACGACCGGCGAGAACAGTGAGACCACCGGGGTGCCGACGGCCGCCGCCAGGTGCGCCGGACCGGTGTTGCCGGTCACCACCGCGCCCGCCGCCGCCAGCACCGCCGCCAGCTCCGGCGGCTCGGTCCGGCCGCCGAGGTCCAGCCCGTCGCGCCCGGCGACCAGTGCCGTCAGCTCCCGTTCGTCCGGGCCGCCGGTGACGACGACCCGGTGTCCCGCGCCGGCCAGCAGCCGCACCGCGTGCGCGCACCGCTCCGGGCTCCACCGCCGCGCCCCGACGCTCGCCCCCGGGTGGACCACCACGTAGGGCCCCGGCCCGGTCAGCCCGGGCGCGCCGGGCTCGTGCCGCACCCGCAGCCGCCCGTCGTCGCCCGGCGGCCGGGGGAAACCCGCCGCCACGGCGAGGTCCAGCGCGGCCTCCGCCTCGTGCGCGTGCGGCGCCCGCCGGTGGCGTACGTCCAGCAGCGACCCGGGGGCGTCCTCGCTGTCGGCGGCGATGTGCCCGACGCCCGCCAGCCGCAGCAGCAGCGCGGTGGGCAGCGGGCTCTGGTGGAACGAGGTGAGCACCAGCGCGGCGTCCGCCCGCACGGCGGCGATCCGGGTCACCGCCCGGTCGATGCCGGCGCGCTCCACCGGCGGCGGGGAGAACCCCACCCAGGGCGCCTCCCAGACCATCACCTCGTCGACGCCGGGCAGCAGCCGCGCCGCCGGCGCCCCACGGGGCCCGCACAGCAGCGTCACCCGGTCCGCCTTCGCGGCGACGGCCCGCACGGCGGGACCGGCCAGCAGGACGTCCCCGAAACTGTCCAGCCGCACCACCAGGGCCCTCACGCCCGCCTCCCGCGCCCGGCCCCACTGCCGGCCGCCGGCCGCCCGTCCGCGAGCACGTGCCGCGCGGCGTCCAGCAGGTCGGCGCACACGTGCGGCGCGGCGGCGACCTCGCCGGGCAGGGTGCGTGCCGTGGGGACGAGCACGCCCCGTGCCCCCGCCGCCCGGGCCGCGCCCATGTCGGATCCGATGTCGCCGATCAGGACGCACTCCTCGGGGCGCACCCCCAGCAGCCGGGCCACCTCCGTCACCAGGCCCGGCGCGGGCTTGCGGCAGCCGCAGCGGTCCTCCGGCACGTGCGGGCAGTACGCCCAGGCGTCGAACGGGCCGAGCAGCGCGTCCACCCGGGCGTTGACCGCCCGCACCTGGGCCTCGGTGAGCAGACCGCGCCCGATGCCCGACTGGTTGGACACGACCGCGGTCCGGATCCCGTCCTGCCGCAGCAGGCGCAGCGCCTCCACGGCGCCGGGCATGGGACGGACCCGGTCCGGGTCGCCGTTGTAGGGGACGTCCCGCACCAGGGTGTCGTCCCGGTCGAACAGCACCGCCGCCGGGCGCGTCACAGGACCCCGTCCCAGCTCTCCGCCGACCGGTGGCGCACCTCGCCGGCGATCCGGTACCAGGTGGCGACGGCGGGGATGAGCGCGCTCGTCGCGGCCATCGTCACGATCTCGTCGGCCGTCCGGGGCCCCGGGGCGATACGGGCGCGGGCGAACTCCGCCGTGCCGAGCGCCCAGCCGCCGGCGGCGAGCAGCGCCGCCCGCCGCCGGCCGGTGGCCGCGAGGAGCAGTGCGCCGAGGCCCGCCGCGGTGACCGCGGCGTGCCGCCCGATGCGTCCGCGGGGCGCGGCCGCCCGCTCCCACCAGTCGCCGCCGTGCAGACGCCTCATCAGGGCGTCGTCGGCGTTGCCCTTCTGGAGCCGTACCGACACCCAGCGGTCGGCGGGCCGCACCGGGTGCTCGGTGCGGCGTTCGCCGCGGACGATCCGCCAGCCCGCGTCGATGACCCGCAGCGCCAGGTCGGCGTCCTCGCGGAACGCGCGCGGGAACCGCTCGTCGAAGCCGCCGACGGTCTTGAGCACCTCGGTGCGGTACGCCATGTCGGCGGTCACCCACAGGGCGCCCTGGAGTCCCGCCGTGTTGCGTTCCCAGTCGGTGGGGCGGCGGTCGGCGGGCAGCGGCACCTGGACCACGCCCTGGACGCCGCCGGTGTCGGGGGAGGCCTCGGCCAGGTCGCGGGCGAGCTGCTCGCGCCAGTACACGCTGACGCGAACGTCGTCGTCGAGGAGGACGGTCCACGGTTCGTCCACCAGCCGTACGCCCGCATTGCGGGCGGCCGCCGGTCCCAGCCCGCCGGTCCGCAGCACGGTGGCCCGGTCGGCGAGCGCGCCGAGCGCCGCCACGGGCAGCGGTGCGCCGGGCGGCCCCGGCCGGTCGTCGACCAGGACGACGCGGCTCGGCTCGGGGCCCTCGGCGGAGGCGAGCGCGGTGAGGCAGTCGGCGAGGCAGGGCCGTCCGACGGTGGGGACGACCACGGCGTACGAGGCGAGCGAGGGGATCATGCGTCCACGCCTCCACAGTCGGGGACGGGCTCCGGGGAAATGTACGGAATGCCCACGTCCGGTCACTGTATGCGCAGGCGCCGGACCCCGCACGGCCTCCGCCCGCCGGACGGCGCTCCGGCCGGCCGGCCGCGAGGGCGACCCGGCGCCGCCCCTCAGCCCGTCAGGTGGCGCTCCATCCAGTCGGCCGCCGTCCGGCGGAACAGCCGCCGGTTGTCGGCCCGCCGGAACTCGTGGCCCTCCTCGCGGAGCACTAGCAGTTCCGCCGCGTGCCCCCTCTCCCGGGCCGCCCGGACGACCTGCTCGGACTCTCCCGGCGGGACGTTCGTGTCGTGCTCGCCGTGCACGGCCAGCAGCGGTACGCGCAGCTCGTCGATCCGGCTCATGGGGGAGAGGGAGCGCAGCAGCTCGCGGTCGCGCACCGGGTGGCCGTACTTGTGGGCCGCCGACTCCGCGATCCACGGCTCGGTCCCGGCGAAGAACGTGGCGAAGTCCGACATCCCGCACACGGCGACGCCCGTGCGGAACAGATCGGGATGCCAGACCAGCGACGCGAGGGTGAGGTACCCGCCGTACGAGCGGCCCATCACCGCCAGCCGGGTCGGATCGGCCCGCCCGGTCAGGACCACGTGCGCCGCGCAGTCGGCGACGTCCTCGATCGCCGCGAACCGGCCGGTGCCCAGGTCGGCGTCCACGAAGGACCGCCCGTAGCCGGAGGAGCCGCGCACGTCCGGGGCGAAGACGTCCAGCCCGCGCCCGGTCAGCTCGTGGTACAGCGGCTCGAACACCGGCCGTTCCTGCTCCTCCGGGCCGCCGTGCAGGTGGATCACGCACGGCGCGGGGCGGCCCTCGGCCCGGCCCGGCGCCCGGTAGTACCAGCCGCCCAGCACCAGCCCGTCGCGGGCCGTGGGCCGCAGCGGCGCGGGGCGCACCGGCGGCCGGCCGGGCGGTACGGCGTCCTCGTCCCGGGACGACCAGGGCGTGCGCACGGGGGACGAGGCCCGGGGCAGCCACCACACGCCGGGACGGCGCTGGGAGCCCGAGAGGGCCAGGACCAGCCCGCCCGGTCCGGCGCGGCTGACGCGGGTGACCACCTCGTGCGGCAGGGGGACGTCACGGGGCGGGGCGGTTCCGGTGGCGCCGCCCCACGGCGGGGCCCCGGCACCGGCCCAGGGCGCGGTGCCGGCGGTCGCGGCGGTTTCGGCCGCGGGAAGGCCGAGGGTGCGCAACTCGCTGGCGCCCAGGACGTTCCAGGAGAGGGCGGCGGTACGGCCGTCCTCGGCGAACGCGAGCAGTTCGAGGTCGCAGCCGTCGCGTTCGGCCACCACCGACAGCCCGGTCCGCCGCCCCTCGTCGTCCAGTCCGGCGGCCAGCAGCGCCGCGAACTCGCGCTCGTGGTCGCTGCGCAGCCACACCGTGCGTCCGTCGGGGGAGAACCGGCCGATCCAGGGGTCGCCGTCGGCCACCCGCAGCACCGAGCCGGTGCCGAGGTCGGCGGTGCGCAGGACGACGGCCTCCCGCCGCCCGCGCGGCCCCCGGCGCACCAGTGCCAGCCGGCCGTCCTGGCTGATGTCGCACACCCGGAGGGTGGCCGCGCCGCTCTCGGCGGCAACCAGCACGGGCGAGGCGATGCCGTCCGGGTCCACCAGGTAGGCGCTGAGCCGGTCACGCCCGGCCCCGTCCAGTGCCGCACCGTCCAGCGGCGTCCCGTCCAGCGCCGTCCTGTCCAGTGCCGCACCGTCCAGTGCCGTCGCGTCCAGCGCGGCCCGGCCCGTCGCGGGCCCGCCCGCCCGGGATCCGGCGGCGGCGCCCCGGTCTCCTACCGCCCGGTCCCGTGCCGTCCCGTCCAGGAGCGCACCGTCGAGGAGCGGCCCGGCCGGCACGGCCCCGTCGCGCGCCGGTCCCACGTCGCCCCGGCGGGCGCCGCCCAGCAGGGTGGCGCGGCCGTCGCGGTCCGCCCAGTCGGCGGGCAGCTCACCGAAGGCCGCGCCCCGGTCCTCCGCCGTGGCGTCCTCCCGGGCGGGCGCGCCCGGCGACGGCGGCGGTTCCGCGACCGTCACCGCGACCGCCGAGCCGTCCCGCGCCCAGCAGCCCAGGTAGGCCGAGCTGCCGGAGTCGGCACCGGCCACGATCCGCCGCCCGGTGCCGTCCGGGCGTACGCACAGCACCCGGGTGTGCTCGCCGCCGCCGGGGGCGACGGTGTAGGCGATCCAGCGCCCGTCGGGCGACCAGGCCACCTCCGTCACCGGGTCGGGGTCGGAGTCGAGCAGGTGGATGCCCTCCCCGTCGGGTCCGCCGGCGACCGGACCGGTCCACAACTGGGGCACACCGGTGCGGTCGCAGATGAACGCCACGTGTTCACCCGTCGGGTCCGCCGACGGGTACCAGCAGCCGTGCGAGACGAGCGGCTGGCGGGTGTCGCGCGGGCCGGCCACGTCGGCGAGCGGCACCACGAAGGGTGCCGCCGACGAGGCCCCGGTCAGCTGATCCTGTGCGTCTGCAGCCATATCTCCAGCAACGCTACGTGCCACAGGGCGTTCGCCCCGCGCCTCGTGCGGTGTTCGTCGGGGGCGGCGAGGAGTTCGGCGACGTACTCGTCCCGGAAGATCCCGCGCGCCCGCGCCTCGGGTGCGGACAGCGCCTGGCGGACCCGTTCGAGGACGGGGCCCGCCATGTGGCGGATCGCCGGCACCGGGAAGTAGCCCTTGGGCCGGTCGACGACCTCCCGGGGCAGCATCTTGCGCCCGGCGTCCTTGAGCACGCCCTTGCCGCCCTGCGCCAGCTTCAGCTCGGGCGGGCAGGCGGCGGCCAGTTCCACCAGCTCGTGGTCGAGGAACGGCACCCGTGCCTCCAGGCCCCAGTCCATGGTCATGTTGTCGACCCGCTTGACCGGGTCGTCGACCAGCATCACGTGGGTGTCCAGGCGCAGCGCCGCGTCCAGCGCGGTCTCGGCGCCCGGCACGGCCATGTGGTCGCGCACGAACCGCCCGGAGACGTCGTGGTCGGTGAGCATGTGCGGCTGGAGGATCCTGGCGAAATCGGAGTGCGGCCGGTCGAAGTAGACGTCGGCGTACCGCTCCGGCTCCCGTTCCCGCTCGACGGCGGCCATCTCCGGGTACCAGCGATAGCCGGCGAACACCTCGTCGGCGCCCTGGCCGGACTGGACGACGCTGACCTCCTTGGACACCAGCTCCGACAGCAGGTGGAAGGCGACCACGTCATGGCTGATCATGGGCTCGCTCATGGCCGCGACGGCGCTGTCCAGCGCGGTCGACACCCGGTCGGAGGGCACCATGAGCTGGTGGTGCTCCGTCTCGTACCGGCGCGCGATCAGGTCCGAGTAGGTGAACTCGTCACCCTCCTCGCCGCCCTCCGCCTCGAACCCGACGCTGAAGGTCGCCAGGTCCTTCTGGCCCTCGTCGGCCAGCAGCGCCACGATCAGGGACGAGTCCAGGCCGCCCGACAGCAGGACGCCGACCGGAACGTCGGCGACCATCCGCCGGCGCACCGCGGTCCGCAGCGAGTCCAGCACCGCGTCCCGCCAGTCCCCGGCGTCCATGCCGGCGAACTCGGCCCGGCGCGTGTACGACGGCTGCCAGTAGCACCGGTCCCGGTACGAGCCGTCCGGCTCGATGACGCGCACCGTGGCGGGCGGCAGCTTGCGCACCCCGGCGAGCACCGTGCGCGGCGCCGCCACGGTGGCGTGCCAGCTCAGGTACTGGTGCAGCGCGACCGGGTCGATCGACGTGTCGACACCGCCGCCCGCGAGCAGCGCGGGCAGGGTGGAGGCGAACCGCAGCCGGCCGGGTGCCTCGGCCAGGTAGAGGGGCTTGATGCCCAGTCGGTCCCTGCCCAGCACCACCCGGCCGGTGTCGTTCTCGACGATGACGAACACGAACATGCCGATGAAGTGGTCGACGCAGTCCGTGCCCCACTGTCTGTAGGCCTTGAGGATCACCTCGGTGTCCGAGGTGGAGAAGAACCGGTGGCCCAGGGCACGCAGCTCGTCGCGCAGCTCCTGGTAGTTGTACACGCACCCGTTGAACACCCCGGTGAGCCGCGCGTCGGTGTCCGTCATCGGCTGCGCGCCGCGTTCCGACAGGTCGATGATCTTCAGGCGGCGGTGACCCAGTGCCACCGGCCCCTGGGACCAGATGCCCCGGCCGTCCGGCCCCCGGGCCGCCAGCCGGTCCGTCATCCGTTCCACGGCGGCCACGTCGGGCCGCCGGTCGTCGAAGCGGATCTCCCCGCTCAGGCCGCACATATGGTCCCCCTCTGCCGTACGGCCCCCGGGGCACCCGTCAGCGGTGCCGCAGGTGCCCCCAGCACAGCCGGGACCTCAGCGTCCTCCTCAACCCCATGTGAATCAATCACCACAACTCCTCGAAGACGGGGAGCGGGCCCCTACCTGCGGCTGGTGTTCAGCTATGCACGGCAGCCCGCTCCGTTCCGCCGGGTTCCCGGTGATCGCGGAAGCATTCCTGCGCCGGATCGTCACCGGCCCCGGCGCCGCGCCCCCCGGCCCACCGGACGGCCGGCTCCATCGCCGCCCCCGCCACCGCGAACAGCGCTCCCAGCACCAGCCGGCCCGTCGCACCGCCGCCCAGCACCAGCGCGGTCAGCAGCACCGGCCCGAGCATCCGCGCCACCGGGACCCCCGGCTCCGAAGAACCCCTGGTACTGGCCCTGCCGGCCGGCCGGCAGGGCCAGTACCGAACGAGATCAGGCACCCGCCGACTGCCACATCTCACCCCACACCAGCAGTGACGCCCCCACCAGCAGCACCGCCACGGCACCCCACACCGGCCCGGGCAGCGCACCGCACACCGCACCGCACGGGCGTAGCGCAGCGCTCAGCGCACCGCACGTACCGCACCGCACGGCGCCGACGCGCACCGCACGTACCGCACCGCGCACCGCACCGCGATCGCGCAGCGGTGAGGGGCGGACGCCGCGGCCTCCGCCCCTCACCCCACCGCCTCAGCCGCGGTCCTTCTCCCGGGCGCCCGGCTCGGCCCGTTCCTCCTCGGTGGCGAGGCGCTCGCCCTCCGCCTGGGAGGGGGTCGAACGGGCCACGTCGGGGTGTTCGGGGTGTTCGTCGACACCCGGCTCCCGCTCCCCCTCGGCCTGGGAGGGGGTCGGGTAGTCCCACGCATCACTCATGGCTACGCCTCCGGCGACTCGTTCCCCGCCCGCGATACCGGGCCGGGGCCGGACGAGTACCCCGGCGCCGGGGCCGCTACCGGCTCCGGCAGCCGCAGGAACAGGGCCATCACGGCGCTGGCCAGGTACAGCGCGGCGAAGATCCACATCACGCCCTGGACGCCCAGCGGCCCCAGGAAGGCGCCCACCAGGGCCGGGCCGAGGAAGGTACTCGCTCCCGCGCCCAGGTTCAGGGCCGACATCGCCTGGCCCTTGTGCGCCGGGTCCAGCGACGGCATGAGCGCCGACAGCGGCACGTACCCGGCGAGCGTCGCGCCGAACAGGCTCACCAGGACCATCGCCAGGGCGTAGTCGTGACCGGCCGACACCGTGCCGTAGTACAGCAGCAGGGTGGTCACCGCGCAGCCGACGCCACCGAACCAGGTGACGGTGCGCCGCCAGCCGATGCGGTCGCCGACGAGGCCGAAGACCAGATTGAAGACGATGTTCGTGGCGAACATCGCGGAGAGCAGGTGCAGCCACTCGCGGAGCGTGAAGCCGAGGGTGTCGGTGAAGAAGACCGGCAGGAACACCAGGAACCCGAACTGCGGCGCGGTGTTGATGGCCCGGACGACCGCGCCCATGCCGATCCTCGGATTGCGCCAGACGATCGCGAGCGAGCCGATCAGGGTGGCGACCGGGCGCTCCCCGGCGGGGGCGAGCCGGCCTCTGCCGGTGGGTTCGCGCACCAGCAGCAGCGCGATCAGGCCGCCCGCCACCACCAGCCCGAGCGCCAGCCACAGCGTGCCGTACGCGCCGATCCCGGGCACCGCGACGCTCGCGACGAGCGAACCGAGCGTCGGCAGCCCGCCGGTGAAGGCGAACCAGAACCAGCCGACCGCGGAACCGAGCCGCCGTGCCGGTGTCACCGCCGTGACCCAGACGAGGAAGCCGTACGCGAAGAGCGGGTAGCCGAAGCCGCGCAGCCCGTAGCTGAGCAGCAGAAGCGCGAAGTCCACCGACGGCAGGGCGAACACCAGGAAGACCACCTGGAACGCGCCCCAGACGGCGAGTCCGAGCATCATCACCTTGCGCGGGCCCCACAGGTCCGACAGCGCGCCGGAGAACCAGGCGGCGACGCTCGCGGTGACGCCGTAGACGGTGAACAGCAGCGCCACGCGCTCCCTGGACATGCCCTGGTCCAGGAGGAAGGGCGACAGATAACCGGATTCGACCCCGTCACCGATCATGAAGACGAGCACGCCGAGGAATCCCCAGGCGAGTGACCGGGGAATACCGATCCGGTCCAGCCAATTCCTCGCGGGTGCGTTTTCGGCGGAAGACGACGGGTCAAGAACGACGGCCACGAGAACCACCTTTGTCGAAAGGGTCGGGAAAGCGCGGGAGCGGTGCGCGGAAGCGTCCGGTCGCCGCCGTGGAAGGCCACGCGGAGCCGGAATGTGCGCCGCGCCGAGGCGTCACGATGAAACGGCCGTGTGAGAAACGGCGTCAATGAGTGGGAGGAAAACCCCGCCGCCGCCCCGGCGTGTGGCGTGAAATCGTCGGCCGAAGGACCGCCCATGGGAAGAGGGGGAGAGGCATCGCCGCAGCTCACCGGCCCGCCGCCGCCGGATGCCGGGAGAGGCCCGGGCCGGCACCCGGGTGAAGTCGGTGTGAGTTTCACACCGGTGTGTGACTACCGGGGTGTGACCACCGGTGTGTGACCACCGGCGTGAGATCACCGGCGGGGCGGGGCCGGTCAGCGTCCGGTGGGGACCGTCCGGACGTCCACGCCTATGTCCCGCAGCCGCCGCACCTGGGCGGCCGGTGCCGCGTCGTCGACCAGCACCAGGTCGAAGTCGGTCAGCGGCGCCAGCGCGTACAGCCCCTGGTTGGCGAACTTGGTGTGGTCGATCAGCAGCACCCGGCGCGCGGCGGACGCCATCATCGCCCGCTTGACCTGCACCGTCTCCGGCGACATGTGGTAGCAGCGGTCCCCGGTCACCGCCGTCGTCGACATGAACAGCACATCCGCCCGGAAGGACTCCACGCTCTGCGCCGTGTGCAGTCCCATGAAGGCGTCGTACGCCGGGAAGTACGTGCCCCCGAGCGCGATCAGCGAGACGCCGGCCTCCCTGGACAGCGCCGTGACCGCCGGCAGCGAATTGGTGATCACCGTCAGCGGGGTGTGGTCGGCCATCTGCCGGGCCAGACTCAGACAGGTGGTCGAGTCGTCCAGCATCACGATCTGCCCGGGCGCCAGCAGCTCCGCGGCCGCCCGCGCCAGCCGGTTCTTGGCCTGCGCCATCGTGGTCATCCGCTCACTGACGCTGCCGTGGAACTGCGTCGACGGCAGACAGCTCGCCCCGCCCCGGACCTTCCGCAGCCAGCCCTGCGCCTGCAACGCGTCCAGGTCGCGGTGGACGGTCATCACACTCACGCCGAACTCGTCGGCCAGGTCGTTGGTCCGTACGAACCCCGCCGCCGTCACCAGATCGCGCAGCCTGCGCCGCCGCTCCTCCTGGGCGTCCACACGGGTCACGGCGTCCGGCTCCTTCCCGGTTCGCCCCGTCCGCGGGTGGGAACGTCTCCAGCGGTGTGCCGCAACCGTGTGCGAACCTCACGCGAACCTAACACGACCGTGGCCCGCCGCCGCCCGGCGGAGCGGCGCAGCGGCGTGTCCTCACACGGCGCCCGCCGCCCGCCGCGGGATAATCCCGGGGCCGATTGACGCCCGGTCCGGCCGCACGTTTACCTGGCGACCGCGAGTGAAGGGGCAGGTATTCCAGTCATGGCGGTTCTCACCATCGACGTCGGCACGTCCGTCATCAAATCCGTCGTCTTCGACGACGAGGGGCAGGAAACAGCGCTTTCCCGCATCGGCACCGAAGTGCTCCGGCCCCGTCACGGCTGGGCCGAACAGGACATGGACGCCGTGTGGAACGGGGTTGTCCGCACCGTCCGCAGCGCGCTGTCCCAGCTCGGCCCCGGCCACGAGCCCGTCCGGCTGGTGAGCTTCACCGCCCAGGGCGACGGCTGCTGGCTCGTCGACGCCGAGGGCCGCCCCACCGGGCCCGCCGTCCTCTGGTCCGACGGCCGCGCCGGTGACCTGCTCACCCGGTGGGCGGCCGACGGCGTCCTGGAGGAGGCCTACCGCCGCAACGGCTCCCTCACGTGCAGCGGGATGCCCAACGCGGTGATCGGCTGGCTCGCCGCCCACGACCCCGGGCGCCTGGCGCGCTCCCGTACCGCGCTGACGGCGGCCGGCTGGCTGTTCCTCAAGTTCACCGGTGTGACGGCCATCGACGAGTCCGACGCCTCCGCCCCGTTCCTCGACCACACCACCGGTGACTACGACCCCGGCATCATCGACCTGTTCGGCTTCGGCCCGCACGCCCGGCTCCTGCCGAGGGTGCTCGGCGAGGACGAGCGCATCGCCGGGATCACCCACCGCACCGCCGGCGAACTGGGCCTGCCTGCCGGGCTCCCCGTCGTCATGGCCCCCTACGACATCGCGGCCACCGCCCGCGGCGCCGGCGTCGTCGAGCCCGGCCAGGCGTGCGCCATCCTCGGGACGACCCTGTGCACCGAGATCGTCACCCGCCGGGTGGACGCCTCGGGCGAACCGTGCGGCATCAGCATCGCCTACGGCGCCCGGGACCGCGTGCTGCGCGCCTTCCCCACCCTGTCCGGCACCGAGGTCCTCGACTGGGCCGCCCGCCTCCTCGCCGTCGACGGGCCCGCCGCCCTCGGCGAGCTGGCGTTCTCCACCGCACCCGAACCGGGCGGACCGGCGTTCCTCCCGTACCTCTCGCCCGCCGGGGAACGCGCGCCCTTCCTCGACCCGCGCGCCCGCGGCGCCTTCTGGGGCCTGTCCCTCGACCACACCCCCGCCCAGGTGGCGCGCGCCGTCTTCGAGGGGCTGTCCCTCGTCCTCCGCGACTGCCTCCGGGCGTCCGGCACCGACGTCCACGAACTGCGCCTGTGCGGCGGCGGCTCCGCCAGCGACGCCTGGTGCCGGCTCATCGCCGACGTCACCGGCGTCCCCACCGCCCGCAGCGCCGACACCGAACTCGGCGCCAAGGGCGCCTTCCTCACCGGACTCGTCCTCAGCGGCGCCGAGAAGAGCATGCGCGACGCCGCCGCGAAGTACGTCCGCATGCGCACCCGCTGGGAGCCCGACCCCGGACGCGGCGCGTTCTACGACGGGCTCCACGAGTCGTTCCTGACCTGGCGCGCCGCCGCCCGCTCCCTGGGCTGGTCGCCCGCCGCCACCGACGTACGGGAAGCACCCCATGTCTGACGCCCTGACCACCGACGCCGTCCACCTCGGCCTCGACCTCGGCACCCAGAGCGCCCGGGCCGTCGCCGTCGACGGCACCGGCCGACTGCTCGCCGCCGCGTCCCGCCCGCTCACCGGCCGGCGCGACGGCGTACGCCACGAACAGGACCCCGCGCAGTGGTGGTCCGCCCTCGCCGCGGCCTGCCGCGAAGCGCTCACCGGGATCGCGCCCGAGCGGATCAGAGGGCTGGCCGTCGACGCCACCTCCGGCACCGTCCTGCTGGCCGACCCGCAGGGCCACCCCCTGACACCCGGCCTCATGTACGACGACGGGCGCGCACGCGCCTACACCGCCCGCGCCAACCGGGCGGGCGGCGAGGTGTGGCGGGAGCTCGGCTACCGCGCGATGCAGCCCACCTGGGCCCTGCCCAAGCTCCTGTGGCTGCTGGACAACACCGACTTCCCCGACGCCCGGCTGCTGCACCAGGCCGACCTGATCACCTGGCGACTGGCCGGCCACCAGGTCGCCGCCGACACCGGACACGCTCTCAAGACCGGCTACGACCTGGTCCACGAGCGCTGGCCGGACGCCGAACTCGCCAGGATGGGCGTCCCGGCCGGACTGCTGCCCGACGTCGTCCGGCCCGGCACCGTCCTCGGCACGGTGTGCGCCGACGCCGCCGACGCCACGTCCGTCCCCGCCGGCACCCCGATCGTCGCGGGCATGACCGACGGCTGCGCCGCGCAGATCGGCGCCGGGGCCCTGACACCCGGCGCCTGGAACTCCGTCCTCGGCACCACCCTCGTCCTCAAGGGCGCCAGCCCCCACCTCGTACGCGACCCCGGGGGAGTGGTCTACTGCCACCGCGGCCCCGGCGGCACCTGGCTGCCCGGCGGTGCGTCCAGCAGCGGCGCCGGTGCCGTCGCCCGGCGCTTCCCCGGCGCCGACCTGGACGCCCTCACCGCCCGGGCCGAGGCCACCGGCTCCACCGCCGTCGCCTACCCCCTCACCGGCGGGGGCGGCGAACGCTTCCCCTTCCGGGCCCCCGACGCCACCCCCTTCGTCCTCGGCGACCCACGCGGCGACGCCGAGGAGTTCCACGCCCTGCTGCTCGGCACCGCCTGCGTCGAGCGGCTCTGCTTCGACTACCTCGACCACCTCGGCGCTCCCGTCGACGGCCCGCTCACCCTCACCGGCGGCGGCGCCCGCAACCGCTACTGGTCCCGGCTGCGCGCCGACGTCCTGGGTCGTCCGGTGACCCTGCCCGAGCACGCCGAGAGCGCCACCGGCATGGCGGTCCTCGCCGCGACCGCGTCCGGCGTCACGCTGGAGGAGGCGGCCGCCGCCATGGTGCGGACCCGTGAACGCCTGGACCCCGACCCGTCCCGCACGGCCCGGCTGACGCCCGTGTACCTCGACTTCGTCGACGAACTGACCCGGCGCGGCTGGCTGGAGCCCGCCGTGGCGACGCACGCCCGCGGGAAGGCCGAGCAGTGACCGACTTCATCCTCGTCCGCCACGGCGAGACCGCCTGGCACGCGGACAACCGCTACGCCGGCCGCAGCGACGTGCCGCTCACCGCGCTCGGCCACGAGCAGGCCGCCGCGCTCGGCGCGTGGGCCGCGAAGCAGCGCCTCGACGCCGTCCTGTGCTCGCCGCTGTCCCGCGCCCGCCTCACCGCCGCGCCCGCCGCGGCCGCGCTCGGCCTCACCCCGCGCGTCGACGAGCGGCTGTACGAGGTGGACTTCGGGCGCGGCGACGGCCTGACGCGCGGCGAGATGGCCGAACGGTTCCCCGAGGAGCTGGCCGCCTTCCTCGACGACCCGGTGGCCCATCACCTGCCCGGCGGCGAGGACCCGGTGAAGGCGGCCGGCCGGGGGGTGGCCTGTCTGGAGGAGGCCGCCCGGGAACTCCCCGACGGCCGCGTCCTGGTGGTCGCGCACTCCACCCTCGTACGCCTGGTGCTGTGCGAGCTCCTCGGCATCCCGCTCGCCCGCTACCGCCGGGTCTTCCCCGCGCTGGAGAACGGCGCCCTGACCGAACTACGGCTCCTGCCCGGCGGGCAGGCCTCCCTGCTGCGGCTGAACGCCCCCACCGTCCCCACCACCCACTGACCCCCGGGAGCACCCCCGTGACCCTCACCGTCCTCGCCGCCGGCGACCACTTCGTCCTGCCCCGGCTCCTCCACGAGGAGCTGCGCGCCGCCGCACCCGACGGGGCCACGCTGGACGTACGGGAGATCCGGCTGCCCTGGCCGCACACCCCCTTCGGCCCGGTCGCCGAGGTCGACGAGGCCTCCGGCACCGAGGACGAGCTGATCGAGGCACTGCGCGGCGCACGCGTCTGCCTCACCCAGCTCGCCCCGCTCACCGAACGGGTCCTCAAGGCCTGCCCCGACCTGGAGCTGTTCTGCGTCAGCCGGGGCGGACCGGTCAACGCCAACCTGGCGGCCGCGACCCGGCACGGCGTCGCCGTCGCCTACGCCCCCGGCCGCAACGCGGTGGCCACCGCCGAGCACACCCTGGCGATGATCCTCGCCGCCGCCCGCCGGATCGGCGACGTGCACTACGACCTCCGGCACGCCGTCTGGCGCGGCGACTACTACGACTACGACAACTGCGGCTTCGAGATCGAGGGTTCGGTCGTCGGCCTGGTCGGCTTCGGCGCGATCGGCTCCCGCGTGGCGCGGGTGCTGGCCGCCATGGGCGCCGAGGTGCTGGTGCACGACCCGTACGTGAAGCCCGAGGCGGTGGAGGGCGTCGCCGAACTGGTCCCGCTGGAGGTGCTGCTGGGCCGGTCCCGGATCGTGTCGCTGCACGCGCGCGTGACCGAGGAGACCACCGGCATGATCGGCGCCGACCGGATCGCGGCGATGCCCCCCGGCTCGGTGCTCGTCAATTGCGCGCGCGGCGCCCTCGTCGACTACGACGCCGTGTGCGACGCCCTGGACTCCGGGCACCTCGCGGGCGCCGCCTTCGACGTGTTCCCGGCCGAACCGGTCCCCGCCGGGGCGAGGCTGCTGTCCACGCCCGGTGTCGTCCTCACCCCGCACATCGCGGGCGCCAGCCGGGAAGTGGCCCACAAGGCGGCCCGCATCGTGGCGGCCGAGGCGGCCCGCTTCCTGCGCGGCGAACCCCTTGCCCACTGCGCCAACCCGGAAGTCCTGGGGCGCTGAGGCGAGTCCTGGGGCACCGTCCTAGCCGCCGGGGCGCGGCTCCGACAGGAAGCGCTGCCCGAGGGCCTTCAGGCGGTCGGGCAGCAGCATGGTGGCCGCGCCCAGGGCCTTGCTGGGCACCGAACCGGCGACCACCCGGCCCCGGCCGCGCATGAGGGCGTCGAACGCGTCCCGGGCCACCTTCGCGGGGTCGTCCTTCCGCATCCGGCCCAGACGGGTGTCGCCCATGCCGGCGCGGCGGAAGAAGTCCGTCTCCGTGGCGCCCGGCATCAGCGCCGTCACCGTCACCCCGGTGCCCCGCAGCTCCTCCCGCAGCGCCTGGGCGAAGGACTGGAGGAACGACTTGGAGGCGTTGTACACGGACTGGAAGGAGCCCGGTGCCATCGACGCCACCGAGGAGGTGACCAGGAGCCGCCCCTCACCGGCCGCGACCATGGCCGGCAGCAGCCGGTGCGCGAGGTGGACCGTCGAGCTGACGTTGAGGTCGATGACCCGGGCGTGGTCCGCGAGAGCGACCTCGGTGAACGCCCCGCCCGCGCCCACCCCGGCGTTCAGCGCGGCGGCCGCGACCGGGCGACCGGTGGCGAGCACCTCGGCGTACAGCCGCTCGACCCCGTCGTACATGGCCAGGTCGGCCCGGACGGCCACGACGTCGGCGCCCCGGCCGCGCAGCTCCTCCGCGGCGGTGGTCACCGCGGCGTCCTCGGCGCAGACCACCAGGTCGAACCCGTGGCCGGCGAACTCCCGGGCCAGCGCCAGCCCGATGCCGCGGGAGGCGCCGGTGACGACGGCGAGGCGCTTTCCGTTTCCCATGGCCCGGCGGGTACCACGGACCGGCCCCGTTTCACCGGATCGAGCGTGGGGTACCCGCCCGCCCTGTTCACGCCTCGGAGGTGATCCATGACTGAGCGGGAGCTCGGGAAAGCGTCCAGCGGGACCGGGACCGGGACCGGGACCGGAACCGTGACGACCCAGGTGCCGGCGCGACTGGACAGATTGCCGTGGTCGCGCTGGCACTGGATGGTCGTCATCGGGCTCGGCACCGTCTGGATCCTCGACGGTCTCGAGGTCACCATCGTCGGCAGCATGGCCGGCCGGCTCTCCGAGGAGGGCAGCGGACTCGCCATCAGCAGCGCCCAGGTCACCGGCATCGCCGCCGCGTTGTATGTCGCCGGGGCGTGCGCGGGAGCGTTGTTCTTCGGCTGGCTCACGGACCGCTTCGGCCGCAAGAAGCTGTTCCTCATCACCCTGGCGGTCTACCTCGCGGCGACCGCGCTGACGGCGCTGTCCTTCTCCTCGTGGTGGTTCTTCGTCTTCCGCTTCCTGACCGGCTTCGGCATCGGCGGCGAGTACGCCGCCATCAACTCCGCCATCGACGAGCTGATCCCGAGCAAGTACCGCGGCCGGGTGGACCTGATCATCAACGGCAGCTTCTGGCTCGGGGCCATGGGCGGCGCCCTGCTGTCGGTCGTCGCCCTCGACACCGACATCCTCCCCAAGGACCTGGGCTGGCGGATCTCCTTCGGTCTGGGCGTCGTCCTGGGCCTGGTCATCCTGCTCGTCCGCCGTCATGTGCCCGAGAGCCCCCGCTGGATGTTCATCCACGGCCGTGAGGAGGGGGCCGAGCGCCTGGTGGCGGACATCGAGCGCGAGGTGGAGGCGGAGACGGGCCGGCCGCTGCCCGAGCCGGCCGGGGCGATCACCATCAAGCAGCGGCACAGCGTCGGCTTCGTCGAGATCGCCCGTACGCTCTGCCGCGCCTATCCCCGGCGGGCGGTGCTGGGCCTGGCCCTGTTCATCGGCCAGGCCTTCCTCTACAACGCCATCACCTTCGGGTTCGGATCGATCCTGGTGACGTTCTTCGACGTCGGTACCGGCTCGACCGGCTACTTCTTCGCGGTCATCGCCTTCGGCAACTTCCTCGGCCCGCTGCTGCTCGGCCACCTGTTCGACACCTGGGGCCGGCGTCCGATGATCGCCGGCACGTACCTGCTGTCCGGGGCGCTGCTGTTCGTCACGGCCTGGATGTTCTCCCACGGCTGGCTGACGGCCCTGACCATGACCCTCAGTTGGTGCGTGGTCCTGTTCTTCGCCTCCGCCGGGGCGAGTTCCGCCTACCTGACGGTGAGCGAGATCTTCCCGATGGAGACCCGCGCCATGGCCATCGCGTTCTTCTACGCCGTGGGCACGGCCGCCGGTGGCATCTCCGGGCCGCTGATCTTCGCCAAGCTCACGGAGAGCGGTGTGGTGGCCGACACGGTGCTCGCGTTCTGCATCGGCGCCACGCTGATGGTGCTGGGCGGACTGGTGGCGCTGTTCTTCGCGGTGGCGGCCGAGCAGAAGTCGCTGGAGGACATCGCGACCCCGCTGTCCGCGGAGGCGGCCGCCGCGTCCGGCACTCCGGCCGGGCCGGGCGAAGCGGCGACCGCTTCCACGGCGACCTGAGCCGCGGCAGCCGGTCTCCGGGCCTCCGGTCCGGCCGCCGCGGGGCGCCGGTCGCCTCGCCGCGCATCGCACGGCGGCCGATTGGATCGAACGCCGCTCAATGGTTTATCGTTCATTCAGTCGGGTTGTGAAGACGCCTTCACGACCCCCACACACTGCCCCGGCTGGTTCCCCCGTCCAGCCGGGGCTTTCCCGTTCCCGCCCGGCTTCGAATCCGCCGGCCCGGGCACTCGTCCTCCCGGTGGACCGGAGCGGACGGCCCCGAAGGACCTGACGGACCCGACGGACCCCGACGGACAAGGAACGGTGGAGCGATGACCGAGTACGAGCGTTCCCGCACCATGCCGGCGCTGCCCGAGCACGTCTTCGACCAGGCCGCGAACATCGACCAGCTCGACAACTGGCTGCCGGAGGCCCTGCACGTGCGCCCGGAAGGGCTGCCCGCCGTCACCGTGCACGAGGACCGCACCGACGAGGACACCTCGGCGCTGCTGCGCGCCGAGAAGGACCAGATGCGCCTCGAATGGGGCACCAGGGAACAGGGGTCCTACGCGGGATGGCTCCAGGTCGCCGGCATCGGCAGCGGGGCCAGCGAGGTCACGGTGCACCTGTCGTTCTTCGACGAGAGCCACGACCCCGGTGAGGCCCCCGTGCACGACGCCCTCGACCACAGCCTCCAGCGCCTGGAGGACCAGGTCCGTCTGCGCGTCGACAACGCCGCGGGCTGACCGGCCCATGGCCTCGGCGCAGCGGTACGCGGTCGCCGCCTCCGGGCAGTGGACAGACGAGGACGAGGGCCGCCGGCGGCTCCCGGCCGGGGAGGTCCACGCCTGGCGACCCGGCATGAACCAGACCGTCTGCGGACTCTCCCTCAGCAGATCCCGGCTCGGCCGCTTCCCGCACGTCCCGTGGCAGGACGCGCTGCCCGAGTCCGGCGGTGCCGCCGACCGCGTCCGGCGCGTCTGCCCGCGCTGCGCCTCCGTCGCCGGCCGCCGGGGCGCCGACGCCCGGCCCCGCTGGCAGCGCGTCGACCCCCGGCCGTGATCCCGGACACGGCCGGGGCCGCCCAGCCACCCCGGGGCCGGGCTCGTTTTTGTCCCGTTTCGCGGGGCACTGGGGTGCCATGGACCACTCACAGGCACCCGTGCTCGACGCGCTCGCCGCGTACCACTCCGAGAACCAGACGCCCTTCACCCCGCCCGGCCACAAGCAGGGCCGCGGCGCCGACCCCCGTGTACGGGCCGTCCTCGGTGACGCCGTCTTCCGGTCGGACGTGCTGGCCACCAGCGGGCTGGACGACCGGACCTCCTCCCACGGCGTCATCGCCAGGGCCCAGGAGCTGATGGCCGACGCGGTCGGGGCCGAGCACACCTTCTTCTCCACCTGCGGGAGCTCCCTGTCGATCAAGGCGGCCATGCTGTCCGTCGCCGGGCCGCACGAGAAGCTGCTGGTCGGGCGGGACGCGCACAAGGCGGTCGTGTCCGGGCTCGTGCTGGCCGGGATCGTGCCGATCTGGGTGGACCCGCAGTGGGACGCCGAACGCCACCTGGCCCACCCCCCGTCGGCCGACGCCTTCCGCGCCGCCCTCGCCGAACACCCCGACGCCCGGGGCGCCCTGGTGACGACCCCGACCCCGTACGGCACCTGCTCCGACCTGCCCGCCATCGCCGAGGCGTGCCACGAGCACGGCGTACCGCTCATCGTCGACGAGGCGTGGGGCGCGCACCTGCCGTTCCACCCCGACCTGCCCACCTGGGCCATGGACGCGGGGGCCGACGTCTGCGTGACCTCGGTGCACAAGATGGGCTCCGGCCTGGAGCAGAGCTCGGTCTTCCACCTCCAGGGCGACCTGATCGAACCGGAGGTCCTCAAGAACCGCGAGGACCTCCTCGGCACCACCAGCCCCTCCGTCCTCGTGTACGCCGCCCTCGACGGCTGGCGCCGCCAGATGGTCCAGCACGGCCACGCCCTCTACGACGACGCGCTCGCCCTGGCCAAGACGGTACGGGCGCGGATCGCCGAGATCGACGGCATGCGGGTGCACGGACGCGACGACTTCTGCGGGCCCGGCCGCGCCGCCGACCTGGACCCGCTCCAGGTCATCGTGGACATCACCGGACTCGGCACCACCGGGTACCGCATCGCCGACTGGATCCGCGAGCACCACCACATCAACCTGCACCTGTCCGACCACCGCCGCACCAGCGCCCAGCTCACCCACGCCGACGACGAACGCAGCGCCCACGCCCTGCTGACCGCCTTCCGCGACGTCGCCGCCCACGCGGACGAGCTGCGCCCGGCCCGCCGGGTGGAGGTCCCCGACCCCGCCGACCTGCGGCTGGAGCAGGTCATGCTGCCGCGCGACGCGTTCTTCGGCCGGGTCGAGCAGGTGCCGTGGGACAAGGCGGCCGGCCGCGTCAGCGCCGAGATGCTCACGCCCTACCCGCCCGGCATCCCCGCCGCGCTCCCCGGCGAGAAGCTCACCTCCGAGGTCCTGCACTACCTCCGCAGCGGCGTGGAGGCCGGCATGGTCGTCCCGGACGCCGCCGACACGGAGGTCAAGACGGTACGGGTCAGCACCGAGGACTGACCGGCCCCGGCGCGCCCTGCCCCCGCTGCCCCCGCCCCCTTCCCCGGCGCGCACCAGGGCCCTGCTGCCCCGCTGCCCCCGGGCACGCGACCGGGGCCGTACCGGCGGTACGGCCCCGGCTCGGGGGACGCATCGGGGTCAGAGGCCGGCCGCGGCCTTCTCCCGGTGGGAGGTCCAGGCGCGTTCGGGGACATCGGTGCGCAGCAGGACGTCGGCCGCCGTGCAGGCCAGGGCCTCCGCCGCGGCCAGCATCACCTGCCGTCCGCGCGGGCCCGCCGCGGCCTCGGCGAACTCGGGGGTGTGGTCGGACGCCTCCGGGCCCATGATCGCGACGAACGGGTGGATCGCCGGCACCCTGGTGCTCACGTTGCCGATGTCGGACGACCCCAGGTACACCCCCGGGAGCGGCTCCGACAGGGTGATCCCCGCCCGGTCGAGATGGTGGGCGAACAGCCCGGACAGCACGTCGTTGTCGCGGAAGTGCTCGTACCGCCCGCCCACGCCCGTCACCTCCACGCGGGTGCGCGTGGCGAGCGCCACCCCCTGGGCGCACGAGCGCAGCTCCTCCACCAGGTCCTCCAGCGCGGCCGTGGTGCCCCCGCGCAGCCCGAACAGGCCCTCCGCGTAGTCCGGGACGATATTGGTGGCCCGTCCGCCCTCCGTGATGATGCCCTGCACGTGCGACCCGGCCGGCAGCCGCCGGTCCAGGACGCCCAGGGTGTTGAAGAGCTGGATCAGCGCGCCGAGCGCGTCGACGCCCTCCGTCGGGTTGCCCGTCGGGTGCGCGGCCCGCCCGTGGAACGCCACCCGGATCTGCGCGCTGGCCGTCAGCGGGGCCCGCGCCCAGCCGTAGACGCCCGGGTGGAACATCAGGGCCGCGTCGACCCCGTCGAACAGCCCCGCCTCCACCTCCACGACCTTGCCGCCGCCGCGCTCCTCCGCGGGGGTGCCGACCGCCAGCAGGGAGCCCGGCACCTCGCCGAGCGCCCCCCGCACCGCGAGCGCCGCGCCGAGACCGGCCGCCGCGATCAGGTTGTGCCCGCACGCGTGCCCGATCAGCGGCAGCGCGTCGTACTCCATCAGCAGCGCCACGCACGGCCCGTCGCCGCTGCCGGTCCGGCCGGTGAACGCGGTCGGCAGGCCCGCCACACCGCGCTCCACCGCCAATCCCTCCCGCTCCAGCTCGCCGCTCAGCAGCCGCGCCGCCTCCCGCTCCTCGAACGCCGTCTCCGGCGCGCGGTGCAGCGCGAGGCTCACCTCCCACAGCCGCTCCGCCCGCGCGGCGACCTCCTCCCTGATCCGGTCGTACACGGGCTCCGGGCTCTCCGACAACGTGGGCCTCCTTCGTCGGTGGACGGGACACTGGCACGTGTTCCACGCCCCCGGCAGCCGATGCGTACGGAAGACGTACCGGGTGAAGGCGTCCGGTTGCAGGCGGTACCGGGTACCGGGGCTCAGGCCTCCACGCCCGGCCGCCGCTCGGTACCGCCCTCGCCGCGCAGCCGGCGGCGCAGCTCCGCCAGCCGGGGGTGGCGCTCGCTGAGCTCCGCCGAGCGGCGGTCCAGCTCCTGCATCAGGCGTTCGCTGCGCTTGTCGAGGTCCAGCTCGTCGAGGATCCGGTCGATCTCGGCGAGCAGCGCGCCGTGGAGCTGCCACTGCCGGGGGTGCTCCTGCACGTCCTCCAGCAGCATGTCGGCCACCCGGTCGCGGGTGGCGCGGCTCGCGGCCAGCGCGGCGGTCAGCCGCTCCTCCGCCTCCTCCGCGTTGGCGGCCACCTGGGTGGTGATCAGCAGCGCGAAGCTCTCGATGGCGTCGGCCATCTGGTCGAAGAGCTCCTTGAGCCCGGCCGAGACGTCGTCGGGGAACAGCGACTCCTCCGTACGGAACTTGGCCAGATCGGTCATGCTCCGGGTCAGCACCCGGAGCACCACCGCGCAGATCTCCAGGGTGTCCAGCCCCGTCCGCAGCACCACGCGGGACAGCAGGCCCTCCCGCACGCGCGGGTTCATCCGGAGGCTCTCCTCGGCCTGCCGCAGCGAGGCGTCGACCTCGACGATGTCATGGTCCAGCCGCCGCGCCTCGTGAAGCCGGGCGGCCGCGTGCGGGAACGGGATGTGGCCCTCGGCGATCTCGGCGCCCATGCTGCGGAACATCCGGCCCATCCCGCGCGCCAGCCCGTCGATCGACGCCCCGGCCGACTGGGTCCACACCGGCGGAGCGAACAGCAGGTTGAACAGCAGCCCCACTCCGGCACCGATCAGTGTCTCCAGCACCCGGTGCCACGCGGCCGACGCCGCCTGCGAGACGCCCAGGACCAGCATGGCGCTGATCGCCACCTCGGGGACGAACTCGTCCACCCGTACGTAGCGGCCGATGATCAGCGAGGTGAAGATCGTCAGACCGAGACTCCACCACGTCAGCCCCACCAGGGCGGTGAAGCCGATGGCGATGAGGACGCCGACCACCACCGAGTTGACACGCCGGATCCCGGTGGTGAGCGTCGCGTACAGCGTCACCTGCACCACCAGCAGGGCGGTCAGGGGGGCGGTCAGCGGGGCGGGTTGTGCGGGCAGGACCATCAGGGCGACGACGAAGGAGATGACGGCGGCGGCCGTGGAGCGCAGCGTCTGCGCCGCGACGGGTTCGGTGGTCCGCCGCACCAGTTTGATCACGGGTGCTGATACGTCGGGCATCCCCTTCACGTGCCCGATCATGAGCCACTCAGCACACTTCAGTCCCAGGAACCCCTCGTACGCCGTTTTGCCTCACCCGTCACGTGGTATCGCCAAAGTCCCCGATGACGTTCCGACCGGACGGCCGATCCGTCCGCCGAGGAGGCACGATGAACCCGCCCGTGGACCGGGGTACCCCCGTCGCCGTCGTCACCGGCTCCGACTCCGGCATCGGCCGCGCCACCGCGGTCCGGCTCGCCGAACGGGGCATGGACGTCGGCATCACGTGGCACACCGACGAGGAGGGCGCCCGGCGCACCGCCGAGGAGGTCCGCGGCCACGGCCGCCGCGCGGCCGTCGCCCACCTCGATCTGACCCGGCTGCCGGACGCCGCGGGCGTCGTCGACGACCTTGCCGGCGAACTGGGCCGCATCGACGTCCTGGTGAACAACGCCGGCACCGGCACCGCCACGCCCTTCCTGGACCTGTCGTACGACACCGTCCGGGACGTGCTGGACGTCGACCTCGTCGGGCCGTTCCTCTGCTCCCAGATCGCCGCCCGCCGCATGATCGAGCAGGGCGACGGCGGGCGGATCGTCAACGTGACGTCCGTGCACGAGCACCAGCCCCGCGTCGGGGCGGCGCCCTACTGCGCGGCCAAGGGCGGGCTCGGGCTGCTCACCCAGGTCATGGCGCTGGAGCTGGCCGAGTACGGCATCACCGTGAACGCCGTCGCACCCGGTGAGATCGCCACCCCGATGACCGGGCAGGAGGACGAGGACGTGCGCAAGCAGTCCCGGCCGGGCGTGCCGCTGGGACGGCCGGGCGACGCCCGTGAGGTCGCGTCCGTCATCGCGTTCCTGGCGGGGGAGGAGGCCTCGTACGTCACGGGCGCCTCGTGGGTGGTGGACGGCGGCATGCTCCGCATGGGCCCGCAGGCCGGCTCCCACCTGGAGAGCGACGCCTGGCGCCGCCCCTGAACGGGCGCGCGAGTGAGCCGAAGGGGCGCGACGGTGTCGAAAGGGAGAACGCGCGGAGGCCCCGAGGAACGAGGGGTCGAGCACGATCGACCGTCGACACCGGCTGAAGCGCCCCGGAGGCGAACCGAGCCCCGGAAAAGCGGTCGAGCACGATCGACCGTCGACACCGGCTGAAGCGCCCCGGAGGCGAACCGAGCCCCGGAAAAGCGGTCGAGCACGATCGACCGTCGACACCGG
>NZ_JBIBSG010000003.1:415502-679209 GCF_043077235.1 Streptomyces sp. NPDC016309
GCTGAAGCGCCCCGGAGGCGAACCGAGCCCCAAGAAGAGACGCGGGAAGGCCCCCGCCCGGCCGGGCGGGGGCCTTCCCGCGTCCTCGCGCGACGGCCTCAGCGCGTCACGACGTGCCGCTCGTCGGGCACGCAGTGCGTCATCGTCAGCCCCTCGACGTCCCGGGGCGGGTTCTCCCCGAGGTTGGCCAGCCGCTTGCGGTCCTCCTCGGTGAGGTCCTGGCTCGCCAGGGGTTCGAGGTGGGCCACGTCCCGCGGGCTGATGCCCAGACCCTCGCCGACGCGCAGGCCCAGGTCGTTCTCGACCAGCAGGAAGTGCCAGACCATGCGCTCCTGCACCGGCCGGTCGCACTGCCCGAGCAGGTGGACGAAGTTGTGCACCAGGTCGTCCCGCTCCCACTGCTCCATCAGGAGGTAGCGCTGGCCGGCCTGGAGGTAGTCGTTGGTGCGGGGGATCCGCTTGCGGGTGAGCCTGCCCCGGATCTCCGGGCCCTGCTCGTCGTGCGTGGGGTACTCGCCCTCGCGCAGCCCGCCCCGGATCGACGGCTCGTAGTTGACGTCCGGGTTCTCGCCGTGGCCGTCCTGGTGGTACGTCATGAACCCGTCGCGCTGGTTGGTCCGCACGTCCGCGTTCTTCGCCTGGTTGACCGGGAGCTGGAGATAGTTCGGCCCGACCCGGTAGCGCTGGGTGTCGCTGTACGAGAAGGTCCGGCCCACCAGCATCTTGTCGTCCGAGAAGTCCAGGCCGTCCACCAGCACGCCGGTGCCGAAGGAGATCTGCTCGTTCTCGGCGAAGAAGTTCTCCGGCATCCGGTCGAGCACCATCCTGCCGACCGGCTTGGGCGGGAAGTCCTGCTCCGGCCAGGTCTTGGTGTCGTCCAGCGGATCGAAGTCCAGCTCCGGGTGGTCGTGGTCGTCCATCATCTGGACCAGCAGTTCCCACTCGGGGTGGTCGCCGCGCGCGACCGCCTCGTACAGATCCTTGGTGGCGTGGCCCAGACCCTGGGCCTGCACGTTCGCCGCGTCCTCCTCGGTCATGCTCCGCACGCCCTGCTTGGGCATCCAGTGGTACTTGACCAGCTTGGTCTCGCCCTGGGCGTTCACCCACTTGTACGTGTTGACGCCGAAGCCCTGCATGTGGCGGTAGTCGGCCGGGATGCCGCGCGGGCTGAACAGGTTGACCAGCATGTGCATCGCCTCGGGGGTCTGCGACATGAAGTCGAAGATCCGGCGCGGCTGCTGCTCGAAGGTGACCGGGTTCGGCTTGAGCGCGTGGATCACGTCGGGGAACTTGATCGCGTCCCGGATGAAGAACACGCCCAGGTTGTTCCCGACGAGGTCCCAGTTGCCGTCCTCGGTGTAGAACTTCACCGCGAACCCGCGCGGGTCGCGCGCCGCCTCGGAGGAGTCACGCCCGCCGATCACCGTGGAGAACCGCACGGCCAGGTCGGTGCGCTTGCCGCGCTCCTGGAAGAGCTTGGCACGGGTGTAGCGGCTGATCGGTTCGTCGCCCCACGCCCCGTACGCCTCGAAGTAGCCGTAGGCCGTCACCCCGCGGGCGTGGACGACCCGCTCGGGGATGCGCTCCCGGTCGAAGTGGCTGATCTTCTCCAGGAACTGGTAGTTCTCCAGCGTCGCCGGGCCCCGGGCCCCGACCGTGCGCTGGTTCTGGTTGTCGTAGACAGGGTGGCCCTGCCGGTTGGTGAGTACCTTCCGGTCGTCGCCGGGTGCGGGACCCTGGCTCGAAACGTCCGTCACGATCCTCGGCTCCTCTGCTGTGTCTTGCTGGTGTATGTCCTACTTCGTCCCTATGTGTCGCAGTATGCCCCGTTACGCGCCTCGCGGGGATGCCCAAGCGCCCCGGCCGTCCACCGGACCGCCGGGGCGTGACTGTCCGGACACTCCCTAGTGGGCCGCCACCCTGCCGGCCCCGGCGGCCACCCCGCCGTCGCCCACCGCCGCGCCGCCGGCGTGCACGGCCAGGTGGTAGACGGCGAAGGCCCGGCCGATCACCGGCTGGGCGACATTGCGCACCCGTACGCCCCCGCTGGTCATCCCGTGCTCGGTGCCCATGTGCGCGTGGCCGTGCACCGCGAGATCGGCACCGCCCTCGTCGACCGCCTCCGCCAGCAGGTAGCTGCCCAGGAACGGATAGATCTCCAGGGGCTCGCCCGCCAGCGTGTCCGGCACGGGCGCGTAGTGCGTCAGCGCGATCCGTACGGCGCAGTCCGCGTCGCCCAGCATGGACAGCGACCCGCGCAGCCCCTCCGCGCAGCGGCGGGTGTAGCGGATGAAGTCCTTCATCTCCGGCTCGCCGAACTCACCCCCGCTGCGCCCCGCGAAACCGCCGCCGAACCCCTTCGTGCCGGCGACGCCCACCCGGACGCCGCCGATGTTCAGCACCGTGCCCTCGCCCTCCAGCACGGTCACTCCGGCCCGGTCGAGCGCGGCCGACACCTCGGCCTCCTGGTCGCTCTGGTAGTCGTGGTTGCCCAGGACGGCCACCACGGGCACGCCGAGGCCGGCCACCTCACCGGCCACGATCTCGCCCTCCTCGGCCGTGCCGTGCCGGGTCAGGTCACCGGCGAGCAGCAGCAGGTCCGCCTGCTCGTGGAGGGTCTCGAAGGCGGGCCGCAAGGTGCCCGCGCTGCCCGGGCCCAGATGGATGTCACCGACCGCTGCTACTCGGATCACGTCAGCTCCTCGGGGTGGTCGGGGGCGTCCGCGCAGACGACGACCAGGTCCTCGCGCAGCGGGAGCCCCGCCAGTTCCTCCTGGGCGATGCGCAGGATCTCGGCCCGGCAGTCGGCGCTGGCGACGGTGC
The DNA here is from genome assembly GCF_043077235.1 of Streptomyces sp. NPDC016309. Classification (NCBI taxonomy): domain Bacteria; kingdom Bacillati; phylum Actinomycetota; class Actinomycetes; order Kitasatosporales; family Streptomycetaceae; genus Streptomyces; species Streptomyces sp. NPDC016309. The sequence continues at coordinate 418,326 of NZ_JBIBSG010000003.1, forward strand.
CGTACAGCATCACGCCGGTCCCGCGCTGCTCGATCCGGATGCCCAGTTCGGCGATGTCCTCGCTCGCCAGCCGGTCGCGCAGGTGGGCGATGCGGTACTCGGCGGTGTCGGCGGCGCTCATGGCGTTGCCTCCCGTGGTTCGATCACGTTCAGGCGCTCCAGCAGGTACAGGAACGCCTCGGGCATCGGTGAGCCTTCGTTCTCCCGGCGCAGCAGGTCCCAGTCGATCTTCTCCCGCAGGGTGCGGGCGATCGGCAGGACCGCGCCGAAGTCGCAGTGGTGCTCCGAGAAGGCCGCCAGCAGGCTGCCCACCAGATCGGTCGGCGCCAGCACCGGCATCCGCACCGAGTCCACCGGCAGGATGTGGGCCCGGTCCAGCAGGTCATGGGTCACCGGATGCCGGGCCAGCTCGAAGATCAGGTCGATCTCCTCGCCATGGCTCCGCGCCTTGATCAGCCAGTCCTCCGGCGGCACCCGCACCGGGATGCCGGCGGCCTCCAGGTCCCGGGTGATCGCCTCGGCGTCCTCGCGGAGGATGGCGAAGTCCGTGTCGTGCTGGAGGCTCTGCGGCACCCCGTGCGCGTACGCCGCCACGCTCCCGGCCAGCGCGAACGGGTGACCGGCGCCCTTCAGCAGCGCGGCCACCTGCTTGGTCGCCTCCAGGATGGCCTGCGTACGGTCCGGGGGATGCGTGCCGCCGGGCCCGCCCGGCCCGCCGGGCCCCCCGGGTCCCTCGGGGTGACCCGCCGGGCCGCGTCCCTCGGGGTGACCCGCCGGGCCGCCGGTGCCGCCCGGGCCGTCCGCGGTGCCGCCGTGCGGGCCGGGGGCGCCGGGCGTACCGGAGTCGTCGTGGCCGCCGTGAGCACCGGCCGGCGCCCCGCCGTCGGTGGGCGCGCCGGGGAGCGGTCCCTTCGGGTCGCCCTCCACGGCTCTGCCCCCGGCCAGCCGCAAGCCGGCCGGCACGGTCGGCGTCGGCTCGGTCGGTTCGGCGGGGCCAAGCGGCCCGCCGGGCTGGGTGGCGTCTTGCGAGTGGTTCCTCACGGGTGCTCAGCCCTCCTCGTCGGCCTGCGGGAGGCGGTTCGGGTACCCGGGGCCGTTCCCTTTATGGCTGGGTCCGCCGGGCGCGTTCACTCCCCGGCGTCCCGGCGGCCGCGGCGGGACGCCCTGGTCAGGGCGGTGCCGACCACGACGAGCAGGGCGGCGCAGGTACCGAGCGGCCACAGCCGCGGTCCGGCGCCGGTCTCGGCCATGCCGGCGGCCGGCTCGCCGTCCTCCACGACGGGTTCCTCCGCGTCCTCCGGTCCGGCTTCCGTCTCCGGGTCGGCTTCCGTCTCCGGGTCGGCTTCCGTCTCCGGGTCGGCTTCCGCCTCCGGTCCGGCTTCCGTCTCCGGGTGGGCCTCCGGCTCGGGCGCGGGCCCGGTCCCGGGCGAGGGGTCGGGCTCGCGCCCCGGGGCCGGTCCCGGCTCCGCGTCGGAGACGGCTTCCTCTTCGGCCGCGGTGGCGGCCCTGCCCTCGGGCGCGTCGACCGCAGCCGTCACCGCGGCCTCGCCCCCGGCACCGGCGGCCGGGGACGGCGGGGACGACGTGGACGGCAGGGACGAAGCACGGGCGGGAGCCGCCGGGGCGTGGGCGCACGACGGAGCCGCCGCGAACGGGGCACCGCGGATCGCGCCCGCGCGGGGGCCGGCCTCCAGGGACCGGACGACGACGTCGCCCTCGATGTCGGCCGCGCTCCGGTCCGTCAGCTTCGCGCGGGGCGCGAAGACCGACCCCCGCAAGGTGTCGCCCGCCGTAAGGGCCAGTTCCGCCGTGTCGGCGAAGGCCCACATGATGTACGGGGAGTCCCCGGTGCCGACACCGGTCATCCGTGGCGTACGCCAGGACAGCTCGCCGCCGTCGGCCGTCGTGTCGACGGCGATCACCAGTGGCGCCGCCGCCGTGGGGCGGTTCTCGAACGCGAGGGTCCGTACGGCGGTGAGCTGCGCGCCGGTCAGCCGGAGCACGTTCGTGCGGTCGGCGGCGAGCCGGACCCGCACCGTGGCGCCGGGGGTGAGCCGGGCGGGGAGCGCCACCGTGCCCGGGCAGCGGGCCAGGCTGTCGGCGCGCCGCCGGTGGTCCGCGAAGAGCGCGTCGAAGTCGACCAGGCCCCGCGCGGGCCCCACCGACGCCTCGGGCTGGGCGGTGGTCAGCTCCACGCGCGGGGTCGTGCCGTACCCCGCGCCGGACCCGACCAGCCGGGTCTTGACCGGCGCGCCGTCCATGCCGGTGGCCCGGGTGGCGCTGCCGGACAGGTCGCCGATCTTGACAAAGGCGTCGCCCGTGACCCGCAGGACCCCGTCCGCCGCGCTGTCGGCGAAGTCGACGGCAGCGCCGACCAGGAGCGCGGTGGGCCGGGCGTCGCCGGGTGCGGTGAAGCCGCCCGCGCGGCCGGGGACGATGGAGTACCGCGACCCGAACGCCAGGTCGCCGCCCACCGCGACGGCGGTCTCGGCCTTGGTGCCGGCCAGCAGCGCGTCGCGCCGCGTCACCACCCCGAACCCGAGGTTCCCGGCCATGGGGTTGCCCACCCCGTCGGCCGCAGGCCCACCGGCCCCGCCCGACGGGCTCCCGGCGAGCGCGGCGGAACCCCCGGCCCCGTCCGGCGAACCGCCGGCCGACGCTGCGGGGCTGCCGGCCCCTGCCGGGGGACTCCCGGCCGGGGCGCCCGAACCACCGGCCCCGGCGGACGGACCACCGGTCCGGGCCGGGGGTTCGGCGGCCGGTGGTGGGACCTGCCGGGCGTCCGGGGCGTGCCGGGCGCCCCGGGCCTCCAGGGCGGCCGTCGCTCCGGCACGCGCCGTCGGCACGGCGGCGGGCGGGGCCATCGCGCAGAGCCCGCACACCACCGCCGGGATCACGGCCAGTCCAGTCATTCGCATAAGGTCGAAAATAGGATCATCCGATCCCCGCCGGTCGCGACGCGCCCACCCCTCACGGCGACGTTTCACCCGGTCGGCGGTGGGGGAGCGGTTGCAGCGACGGCAATGGCGCCACGGCGGCCGGGGGTGGGGATCGTGCGTCCGAAGAAGCTGTTCCGACGAACCGGTGAGGCCGAGCCCCGGGTGTCCCGCAGCGAGCGCGAACTCTTCGGCGGCGCCCTGCGCTACGACTTCGGCTGGGTGACCCACGAGTACGCCCTGCTCGACCTCAAGGCCCTCGCCGCCGTCCGCGCCCTGCCCCGTCTCATCGGCGGCACCCTGCGCCTCGCCCGGGAGTCCGACCGCCGTGCCCTGCTCACCGTCGGCCTCACCGAGACCGGCCAGGGCCTCGCCCAGGCGGGGGGCCTGCTCCTGACCAACCAGGTGCTCCACGCCCTGTTCGCCACCGGCACCACCCCCGAGCGCCTCCGGGCCGCCCTGCCCGCACTGGTCGCCGCCGCCGTCCTCGCCGTCCTGAACGCGGTGTTCGCCAGCCTGTCCACCGCCGCCACCGGCCGGCTGGAACCCAAGGTCGAACGGCTCGCCACCGAGAAGTACCTGCACCGCGCGGCGGCCGTGGAGCTGGAGGCCATCGAGGACGGGGCCTTCCGCAAACTGCTGGACTCCGCCCAGTTCGGCGCCCTGGCCGCGCGGAACATGATCGGCGCCTGCGTCGGCGCCCTCAACGGCGTCTTCACCATCGTCGCCGCCGCCGGCGTCCTCACCGTGCTGCACCCCGCGCTCCTGCCCCTGCTGGTGCTCATCACCGTGCCGCGCGGCTGGGGGGCCATGCACGTGGCGCAGCGCCGCTACGCATCCCGTATGAACTGGATCGAGCATGAACGCGCCGCCCGTCTGGTCAACAACCTCATCACCAGCCGGGAGTCGGCCCAGGAGGTCCGGGTCCACCAGGTGGGCCGCTACCTCCTGGACAAGTTCCACGACATGGCCGAGACGTCCGAGGCCGAACAGACCCGGCTGGCCGACGGGCGCGCTGCCACCGAGCTGCTCGCCGCCGCGTTCTCCGGCGCCGCCGCCCTCCTCACGTACGCCGCCCTCGGCGTCCTGCTGCTCACCGGCCGCATGGACATCGCCATGGCGGGCACCGCCGCCCTCGCCGTCCGCACCGGCTCCGCCAGCCTCGGCGCCCTGGTCACCCACATCAACGGGCTGCACGAGGAGTCCCTGTACGTACGGGACCTGGACCGCTTCACGGCCGCGGCGGAGGCCCGGGCCATCCCCGCCGGCGGCACGCCCGTCCCCGACTTCCCCGAGAAGATCACCTTCGAGAACGTCGGCTTCCGCTACCCCGACCGGGACGAACCCGCCCTGCGCGGGGTGTCGCTGACCATCGCCGCCGGATCGGTCGTCGCCCTCGTCGGCGCCAACGGGTCCGGCAAGTCCACCCTCGTCAAGCTCCTCTCCGGCCTCTACCAGCCCGCCGACGGCCGGGTGCTGTGGGGCGACACCGACCTCGCCGACGCCGACCGGCTCGACGTCTTCGGCCATGTCGCCGTACTCGACCAGGACTTCCAGCGCTGGCCCTTCACGCTGGGCACCAACATCCGCATCGGCCAGCCCGACCGGGCGCCCCACGACGGCCTCGTCGAGAGCGCCGCCGCCCACTCCGGCGCCGACAAGCTCGCCGCGGGCCTGCCGCGCGGCTACGACACCCTCCTCGCCCGCCAGTTCCGGCACGGCTCCGAGCTCTCGGGAGGCCAGTGGCAGACGGTGGGCCAGGCCCGCTTCCGCTACCGCGAGGCGAACCTGGTCATCGCCGACGAGCCGACCTCCGCCCTGGACCCGGAGGCGGAGATCGAGTCCTTCCGCCGCATCCGTGCCCTCACCGACGAGGGCAGGACCGTCGTCCTGGTCAGCCACCGCATGGCCGGCATCCAGTCCGCCGACGTCATCCACGTCCTGCACGAGGGCAGGCTGGTGGAGTCGGGCTCCCACCGGGAACTGATGGACCGGCCCGGTTCCCGCTACCGCCGCATGTACCTGCTCCAGGCCGACCAGTACGGCCCGGGCGCCTGAGTCACCCCAGTTCCAGGGTGGTGATGCCGAACACCCGCTCCCGGGCGAACGGGCGCACCGGCCCGGTGTACATGCGCGCCGTCGCGAACGTCGGCACCAGGCCCCGCGCCTGGGCCAGCCGCACCGCGGCCGCGTTCGACTCCGGTACGTCGACGGCGATCCGGTCCGCCCCGGCGGCCGCCACGAGCGCGTCCAGCAGCACCTCGGCGTCCTGCGCCGAGTCCGCGAACAGCGGCCCCACCCTGGCCTCCGCGTGCGCCGGGCGGATCACCCCGTACCCCGTCACCCGGCCGTCCACGACCCGCGCCAGCGCACGGTGCCCGGGCGCGTCGAGCCACCGCTCCAGGAACCTGGGCCGCGCCGCCGGGTGGCAGCCGCCGTCGTACGCGGCGATCGCGGCCGCCCCCACCTCGGCGGCCGGTACCACGTCCCGCCCCGGCCCCGGAGCGCCCCCCGTCACCGGCCCCGCGTAGCGCGCCGAGCGGTGCTCCAGGACGAAGCCCGACCTGCGGTAGTTGTCCTGCTGGGCGGGCACCCCGTCCAGGCCCACCGTGCGGTCGCCCGCGTGCTCCAGCGCCGCCCGCCAGGTGGCCAGGCCGTACCCGAGGCCGCGCCGGTCGGGGCGCACCAGATAGAAGCCCAGGAAGGCGTACGTGTCGTCGTACCTCACCACGGAGACGGCCGACACCGGCTCCCGCTCGCCGTCGAGCCGGCCCAGGAAGAACCCGTCCGGATCCTGCGCGAAGAAGCTCGCCGCGTCCCCGAGGCCGGGGTTCCAGCCCTCCGCCACGGCCCACTCCCATACCAGGGACCAGTCCTGAAGCGTCGCCCGCGACACCTGAAGCGCTGACAAGGGATCTCCTCCCGGCCGTCCTGCGGTTGCCCCCGTACGCTACCCACCATGTGCTGGAACGCGACGGCCGATCTCGCGGCCGGCACCGTCATCGCCGCCGTCGGCGCCGTCTGCGTGGCCCGCACCCGCGACGTCCGGGAACTGCCGCTCGCCGCACTGCCGTTGCTGCTCGGGGCGCACCAGATCGTGGAGTCGGCCGTCTGGGACACCGGCGGCGGCAGCGGCCCCGCGACCCTGGCCTGGGCCGTCATCGCACTGCCGCTGCTGCCGCTCTGGGTGCCGCTCGGCGTCCTGCTCGTCACCTCCGCCCCGGCCCGGGCCCGGCTCGCCGTACCGGCCGCCGCCGGGCTCGTCACGGCCGCCGCGCTCGCCCACGCCCTGGCGACCCGGCCCGTCACGGCACACGTCCGGGGCCGCACCATCGGCTACGTGCTCGACCTGCCGTACGCCCCGCCCCTGCTGGCCGGCTACCTCCTGGCCACCGTCGGGGCCCTGCTCCTGGCGGCCGACCCGCTGCTGAGGCTGCTCGGCGCCGTGGTCGCCGCCGGGGCGGCGCTCTGCGTGGTGCTGTGGCGCACCGAGTTCCTCTCCACCTGGTGCGCCTTCGCCGCCGTCGGCTCGCTCGTCCTCCTCGCACGGACCCGCCGGCCGGACACGACCTAACGCGTGTCCTCCGGGCCGGGCTGTTCGGCGGCGGCCGGGTCGAGGATGCGGGTCAGGAAGTGACGGGTGCGCTCGTGCTGCGGATCGCCCACCACCCGGGCGGCCGGACCCTGCTCGACGATCCGGCCGTCGTCCATGAACACCACCCGGTCGGCGACCTCCCGGGCGAAGCTCATCTCGTGCGTCACGACCATCATGGTCATGCCCTCGGCCGCCAGCATCCGCATCACGGCCAGCACGTCGCCCACCAGCTCCGGGTCGAGCGCCGACGTCGGCTCGTCGAACAGCATCACCTCCGGGCCCATCGCCAGGGCCCGCGCGATGGCCACCCGCTGCTGCTGCCCGCCCGACAACTGCGCCGGATAGGCGTCCGCCTTGTCGGCCAGCCCGACCCGGTCCAGGTTCTGCCGGGCGACCTCCGCCGCGTGCTCCTTGCCCCGGCCCAGCACCCGCCGCTGCGGCAGGGTGAGGTTCTCCGTGACCGTGACGTGCGGGAAGAGGTTGAACTGCTGGAACACCATGCCGATCCGGCGGCGTACGGCGTCGATGTCGACGTCCGGGTCCGTCACCTCCGTACCGCCCACGAACACCTGGCCTTTGGTCGGCTCCTCCAGCAGGTTGACGCAGCGCAGCAGCGTCGACTTGCCGGAGCCGGACGGCCCGATGACGCACACCACCTCCCCGGCGGCGACGTCCAGGTCGATGCCGCGCAGCACCTCGTTGTCGCCGAACGACTTGTACAGGCCGCGGATCTCGATCTCGTCGCGTGACATCGGCTTCCTCACCTGGCCCTGGCGGCACGGGCCTCCAGGCGGCGCACCACGAAGCTCAGCGGAATCGTCACCAGCAGGTAGCACAGGCCGGCGACGAGGATGGGCGTGGAGTTGGCGGTCTGGCTGGCGAGGTCCCGGCCGAACTTGGTGAGTTCCCGTTCCTCCAGCGTCACGCCGAGGAACAGCACCAGCGAGGAGTCCTTGAACAGCAGCACCAGTTCGTTGGTGAGCGGCGGGATGATGATCCGGTAGGCCTGGGGGAGGATCACCGACACCATGGCCCGCGCGTGCGAGAAGCCCAGCGAGCGTGCCGCCTCCATCTGCCCCTTGGGCACGGCCTGGATGCCCGCGCGGATCGTCTCCGCCATGTACGCCGCGGCCACCAGCCCCAGGCCCAGGGCGACCTTGCCGTACGTACCGCCGGGGATCTCCGTACCGGGGAAGGCCAGGGGCACGGCCACCCCGACGAAGATGAAGATCAGCAGGGCGGGCAGGCCCCGGAAGATCTCGATGTAGACGCTCGCCGCCCACCGGTAGGGCGCCACCGACGACAGCCGCATCAGCGCGATGACCAGGCCCAGGACGAGCCCGAACACGAACCCGGACACGGTGTAGACCACCGTGTTGCGCAGCGCGGTGGTGATGATGTCGGGGAAGAGCCGCTCCGCCAGGTCCGCCTGCGCGAACTGGTTCTGGAGCCGGTCCCAGTCGGCCAGGACGGCGATCAGGACGACCACGGCGACAAAGACCGCGTACTGGATGCCCTGCGAGATCCGCCGCCGCTGGCGCCGCGTCAGCCGAGAGGTCACGACTGGCCCTTGGGCAGCGGGCCGATCCACTGCTGGTAGAGCTTGTCGTACGTGCCGTCCGCCCTGGCGTCCTTGATCGCCTTGTCGATCGCGGCGCGCAGCTTGTCGTTGCCCTTCTTCACCGAGAACCCGTACTGCTCACCGGTCTCGATGTTCTGTCCCAGGGCGAAGGCGTCGGCGTTCGCCTTGTCCTTGAGCCAGCCCTGAACCACCGGGTAGTCGATGACCACGGCGTCGACCTGCCCGGTGCGCAGGCCGTTCAGCACCGCGTCGGAGCTCTCGAAGGCCACCGGGTCGAAGCCCTGGCTCTTGGCGTAGCTCTCGCCGGTGGTCTCGGCCTGGGCGCCGAGCTTCAGCTTCTTCTCCTTGACCTCGGCGAGGGTGGTGACGCCGCTCTTCTTGCTCGCCAGCAGCGCCTGGGTGGCGTCGAAGTAGGGGACGGAGAAGTCGACGTTCTTCTTGCGGTCGGGGGTGATGGTCATGCCGGCGGCGGCCAGGTCGCATTCCCCGGAGTTGAGGAACGCACCGGTCTTGAAGTTCTCGAACGGCGTGTCGAGGATCTTCTGTTCGACCTTCAGGTCCTCGGCCACCAGGTCGACCAGCGCCACGTCGAAGCCGACGATCTCGCCGTCCTGCTCGAACTGGAAGGGTGGGTACGGCAGATGGGTGCAGGTCGTCAGCTTGCCCTTCTCGACCACGGGCACCCCGCCCGCCGCCTCACCGGGCCCCTCGTCGCCGTTCCCGCATCCGGCGGCGGCGAACAGCAGCACGGCCGCCGAGGCGCCGGCGGTGAAGACGGTACGGGTGCGGTGGGCGCGTCGCTTGCCGCCGGCAGTCCTCGTCACGGTTGACCTCCATGGGCGCGTGGGCGGCCTCGGACGGCGCCGGGGGTGACGCCGGGTGACGCAGCCGCCGGGCGTGATCGTATGACACCAGGGGCGCGCCGTCGCGGAGATCCGCCATGCGGACGCCGGGCGCCCGCTCCCCGCGCGCCGGAGCGGACCGTCGCACACGCGCCCCCGGCCGCCCGGGGGGTCGGCCGGCCCCCGGGACGCCCGCGTGCCCCGGCCCGCGTGCCCAGGCGCGCGGGCCCGGCGGTCCCCGGGACGCCGCCCCGCCTCACTCCCGGCCCGGACCGATCCTCCGGCGGAGGCACACCCGGTGCTGGCCCGGCCCGTCGTGGTCGCGGTGCACCGCCACCCCCGCCACCTCGTGGTCCCCCGGTACCACCGCGAATCCCAGGGCCCGGTGGAACGCGATCGCCCCCGCCTCCGCCGGGGCCGTCACCGCCCGCACCTCCCGCCGCCCCGCCTCGGCGGCACGCTCGAAGAACGCCGTGTACAGGCCCCGGGCCAGTCCCCGCCCCCGCAGCGCGGGTTCCACGCCCACGAAGTGGACGTAGGCGCCCTCCTCGTCGTCGGCGGAATGGAAGCCGATCAGGAACGCCTTCACCCCCGTACTGTCCTCGGCGACCAGGCTCGTCCCCGCGAAGTGCTGGAGGAACAGCCTCGGCAGCAGCAGCGACGGCTCCCGGCCTCCGGCGGGCGCGTCCGGCCCGCCGCACCACCGGTGCACGCACTCCACCAGCGTGCGGTGGTCGGACAGGCGCGCCCGGCGCATCATCGGCATGTCAATCCCCTTCGGACTCGGTGTGCCCGGTCTGCCACCAGCGAGGGTTCGGGTCGGTCCCTCCCCTCCCCACCATGCCGCCCGCCGCGCGGCGCAGCGCGGCGACCTCCGGTGTGTCGCGGCGTGCGGAGGACCAGGCGAGCACCGCCGTGCACAGGGGCGCGTCCGCGACGTCGACGTACCGGACGCCCGGACGGGGGAACAGCTCACGGCAGGCGGCCGACACGAAACGGATGCCGCACCGCTGGGCGACCGCCGAGATCCCCGCCTCGAACGTCCTCGTCCCGTGCCCGGTGTACGCGACCGGCGTGCCGTCCGGGCGGGGATCGGCCGCCCAGAAGTCCCGCCACACCGGCGCCACCAGGGGCGACGAACCGACGACGGGCAGGCCCGCCAGCTCCGCCAGCGACACGGACGGCCGCCCCGCCAGCGGATGTCCCTCCCACAGGCACACCACCTGCCGCTCCGTCGCCAGGGTGAGCGCCTGGACGCCGGCCGGCACCGGGGCGTACGCCAGGACGGCGTCCACCCGGCCGTCCAGCAGCGCGGCGGTCTGCTCCACCAGGTCGACCTCCCGCAGCACGACCTCCAGGCCGGGGCGCGCCGCCCGCACCCGTTCCGCCAGGGCGGTGACCACGGGCAGGGCGGTGACGTAGCACCCGAGGACCACCCGGCCCCCGAGCGTCCGCGCCCGCACCCGTGCCTCCGCGCGCAGTTCGTCGGCGGCCGTCACCAGGGACCGGACCCGGGGGAGCAGCGCCTCCCCGGCCCCGGTCAGCCGCACGCGCCGGGTGGAGCGCTCCAGCAGCACCACGCCCAGGTCGTCCTCCAGCCGGCGGATCGCGCGGCTCAGCGCCGGCTGGCTGATGTGGAGCCGCGCGGCCGCCCGGCCGAAGTGCAGCTCCTCGGCGAGGACCAGCAGGCACCGCGACTGACGCACGCTCGGATCGGTTCCGCCCGCCCCACCATCCATACCCTGGACGGTATCAATCCGGGTCCGGGACGCATCACCGGACGCTTCCCGCCGGCCGCGGCCCGGGCCGAGGATGAGGACGGGCCACCCGGGGCGTCCCCGGGCGGCAACGGAACGGCCGGAGCGGTCAGTGGCGCCGGCCACGTCGGGAAGCGGGGAACGGTTCATGTCGGCACATCAGGGTTTCCGGTGGGTGCTCGTCCTGCTCGCGTCCTTCGTGACGGCCACCGGCCTGCTGGAGATCGCCGTCGGGCCCGCGCTGCTGCCGGGCAGCCCCGAGGTGCCGCCCACGGTCGACAGCAACTACCGCTTCTTCGCCGGGGTCTGGTGCGCCCTCGGGATCGTCATGCTGCGCACCGCCCGGCGCCCCGGGGACCACGCCGCCACGCTGCGGGCCGTCTTCGGCGCGGTGTTCCTCGGCGGCCTGGCGCGGGGCGTCTCGTACATCGACGCGGGCGCGCCGCACCCGGTGCACGCCGCGTTCATCGGCGTCGAGCTCCTGCTGCCGCCCCTGATGCTCCTCTGGTACACCCGGACGCACCCGGCGGTCCCCGCCGGTCCGCTGCGGGGCGCGGGCGAACGCCTGTAGATTCACCGCCGGGCCGGGCGGCCCAGGGCGGCGGGCCCGGGCGGAACAGCAGTGGTGTGGGCGTGGAGGTACGGCTGTGCTGATGGTGGGCAAGATCCTTCGGTTCGACGAGGTCCGGGGGTACGGCTTCATCGTCCCCAGGGAAGGGGGCGAGGACGTCTTCATGCACGCGAACGACCTCGTCGACGACAAATACCTGTACCAGGCGGGCCGCGAGGTCGAGTTCTACCTGGAGATGGGCGACAAGGGCCCCAAGGCGTCGGAGATCCGGCTGGTCCACCAGCCCGCCCGCCGCACGCTGCCCGAGCCCGTACCGGTGCCGAGGGACGACCCGGACGACGACACCCTCGACGTGCTGTCCGCGGCCGAGTTCCAGGCCGAGCTGACCGAACTCCTCGTCGAGGCGGACGGCACCCTGACCACCGCCCAGCTCAAGCGGGTTCGCACCCGGGTGGTCGAACTGGCACGCTCGCACGGCTGGGTGGAAGGCTGACGCCCCGCCCGCGCACCGGACGGGGCGCCGGCGCGCGGCGCCGGCACACACCCGTACGGCACCGGCACACGGCACACGGCAGACGACGGCGCGACCAGGAGGAGCCCGATCATGACGGCCGGCGAACCGCACCGCATGGACCCCGCGGGTGGCTGTCCGCACGCGGACAACGCACGTCTCCTCGCCCGGGGCGCCGTCACGCCCGTCGTCCTCCCCGACGGCGTACCGGGAATGGCCGTCCTCGGCCACGAGGCGCTCAGGGAGTTCCTCACCCATCCCGACGTCGCCAAGGGCCCCCAGCACTTCCCGGCCCTCCGGGACGGTCGGATACCCGCCGGCTGGCCGCTGCGCACCTTCGCCACCGTCCCCGGCATGACCACCGCCGACGGCGCCGACCACCGGCGGCTGCGCGCGCTCGCCGGCCAGGCGTTCACCGCCCGGCGGGTGGAGGCGCTCCGGCCCCGCGTCGACGCCCTCACCGCCCGGCTCCTCGACGCGACCGAGGAGGCGGCCGCCTCCGGGGGCGGTGTCGCCGACCTGCGCCGCCACTTCGCGCTGCCCCTGCCCATGGGCGTCATCTGCGAACTGCTCGGCGTGGACGCCGAACACCACGACCGGCTCCACCACCTCTCCAGCCAGGTGGTCTCCACCGACATCGGGCCCGAGCGCGCGGTGGCCGCCAACCGGGAGATGCTCCGGACCCTCCAGGCCGTCGTGGCCGCCCGCCGCGCCGCACCCGGCGACGACCTCACCAGCGCCCTGATCGCCGCCCGCGACGAGGACGGCGACCGGCTCACCGAACCGGAACTGATCGGCACCCTGCTCCTCATGGTCGTCGCCGGGCACGAGACCACGCTGAACCTCATCACCAACGCCGTCCGCGCCCTGTGCGCCCACCGCGACCAACTGCGCCTGGTCCTCGACGGCCGGGCCGCCTGGGCCGACGTCGTCGAGGAGACCCTGCGCTGGGACAGCCCCGTCAGCCAGTTCCCCTTCCGCTACCCCGTCCGCGACCTCACCCTCGGCGGCACCCCCATCCCCCGGGGCACCCCGGTCCTGGCCGGCTACTCGGCCGCCGGCCGGGACACCGCCGCCCATGGCCCCGACGCGGGCCGGTTCGACATCACCCGCGCCGCACGCGGCACCGCGAGCCGCCACCTGTCCCTCGGCCATGGCCCGCACTACTGCCTGGGCGCCCCCCTCGCCCGGCTGGAGGCCACCGTCGCCCTGGAACGGCTCTTCACCCGCTTCCCCGGACTGGACCTCGCCGTCCCCGAGTCCCGGCTGCCCCGCGTCCCCAGCTTCGTCGGCAACAGCGTGCGGACCCTGCCCGTACGCCTACGGGGCGGCGCCGTCACCCGCTGACCGGAGCGCGGACACCAGCCGCAGCAGCCGCGCCTCGTTGCCCGTCAGGCCGGCGCGCCGCAGCGCCTCGTCCGCCTCCGCCATCGGCGACGACAGGTACACCCCGGCCATCGGAGCCAGCTCGGGGTCCCCGAGGACGGCCCGCGCCGTCTCCATCAGCCGCAGGTACGCCTGGGCCGCGGCGCGCTCGCGCAGGGTCAGGGTGGTGGTCATCTCTCGCTCCCCGTCGACCGGTTGGTGCCGTCCATGCCGTCCACTCTGTCGTACGGCACTGACAATCAGCTTCCGTCGCGCTCGCGCACGTACGCCGCCAGCCGCTCCAGGAACACCTGCTGCCCCGACACGAGCAGCGGCGCCGCCTCCTCCGGGGTCATCCACGCCACCCGGTCGACCTCCGGGAACTCCCGCGTCCGCCCCGAGCCGCGCGGCCACTCCATGGTGAACGTGCCCGGCACCACCGCGGCCGGGTCCAGATCGGCCTCCAGCGCCCAGGCGGTGACGACCTTTCCGCTCGCCTGCCGCGTCTCGCCGAGCGGCACCGGCTCCCCGTCCGGCACCGGGAGACCCAGTTCCTCCACGAACTCGCGCCGCGCGGCCGCCTCGGGCGTCTCGTCCGCCGTGTACTCGCCCTTGGGCAGCGACCACGCGCCGGTGTGCCGCGACGCCCACAGGGGACCGCCCATATGGGCGATGAGCACCTCCAGGACACCGCCCGAGGTACGGAACAGCAGCAGGCCCGCGCTTCGCTTCACCGTCATGCCGGAAAGTCTGCCCGCCACCCGCCGGGTTAGCGTCGGCAGTCGGAACGATCACCCCGAGCGAGGGAGCGAGAGCGCACATGTCCGTCTCCGAAGGGTCCGGCGGCCACGCCGAAGAGCCGGACTTCCCCGAACGCCAGGCCGCCGGCGCCCCCTCCGTCCCCGCGCTCGACGAGCGCGTCACCCACTGCCGGGCCTGCCCGCGCCTGGTCGCCTGGCGGGAACGGGTCGGCCGAGAGGGCCGCCGCGCCTACGCGGGCTGGGACTACTGGGCCAGGCCCGTACCCGGCTTCGGCCCCGACGACGCGAGGCTCCTGGTCATCGGCCTCGCCCCGGCCGCCCACGGCGGCAACCGCACCGGGCGCATGTTCACCGGCGACCGCTCCGGCGACGTCCTCTACGCCGCCCTGCACGAGATCGGGCTCACCAACCGGCCGGACGCCACTCACGCCGGCGACGGGCTGCGCCTGTACGGGGTACGGGTCACCGCCCCCGTCCACTGCGCCCCGCCCGCCAACAAGCCCACACCGCTGGAGCGCGACACCTGCCGTCCCTGGCTGGCCGGTGAACTGCGGCTGCTGCGCCCCACCGTGCGGGCCGTCGTCGTCCTCGGCGCCTTCGGCTGGCAGGCCGCGCTGCCCGCCCTCGCCGCGGGCGGCTGGTCGGTGCCCCGGCCCCGGCCCGCCTTCGCGCACGGTACGCGGGTCACCCTGGCCGCCACCGACGGCGGCCCGGATCTGGAACTCTTCGGCTGCTACCACGTCAGCCAGCGCAACACCTTCACCGGCCGCCTCACCCCGGCCATGCTCATCGACGTGCTCGGCCGCGCGGCGGACGCGGCCGGACTCACACCACCCTGATCCGGACCGGCCCGCCGGCCGGATCGACCCGTGCCGCCCAGGCCGCCGGCAGGGGTGCCGACCGGTGGGGCACGAGCGTGCCGCGCACCCGCTGCCGGTGCAGCGTGACGCCGTCCTGGCCCACCTCCAGCACCGGCCGCGCCAGCGGCCGCTCCGCACGCACCAGGAAGCGGTCACCGGCCGCCCCCAGCCGGTTCGGCGTCACCCACCGCAGCGGCGCCTCCGCCACCACCGCGACGCCCCGCCCCGGCCACGGCGCCGCACCCGCCAGGAACTCCCGTACCGGCTCCGCCACCGCCCGCCCCTCCACGGCCGCCGTACCGGCCGGCTCGCCCCCATGGAGCAGCCCGCCCACCGCGAACACGCCCGCCATCGACGTACGGAACGCCCCGTCCACCGCCGGCCCGCGCGTCGCCGGGTCCAGGGCCGCGCCACCCGCCCGCGCGAGCTCGTGCTCCGGCACCCAGTCGCCGGCGAAGACCACCGTGTCGCACGCCACGGTCGCCTCCCGCCCGTCCCGGTACCGCACCCGCACGCCCGACAGCCGCCCCCGGCCCAGGAGCCCGGCGACCTCCGTCCCGGCCGGTCGCGCGGTCCGCCCGGGCACGGCCCCCGGCCGGTGCCACCGCCGCTCCGTGACGACCGCGGCCACCGCCACGCCCGCACCGCGCAGCGCCCGGACCGCGCCGGCGGCGTCCGGCCCGTCCCCGACGACCACCGCCCGGGTGCCGATGTCCAGCCCGGCGGCGACGGACCGCCGCAGCCCGGCCGACGTCAGCACCCCGGCGGGCCGGGTCCCCGGCACCAGCCGGGCGGCGCGGGAGCGTTCCCGGGCGCCGGTGGCCAGCACGACCGCCCGGGCGGCGATCCGCTCGCGGCCGGCCGGGCCCGTCGCGTCGAGCACCAGGGGGCCGGACCAGCCGGTGACCATGACACCCGTGCGGAGCGCCGCCCCGGCCCGTACCGCCACCCGGACCGCCCCGGCCCGCACCGCCTCCTGGGCCGCCGTGCCCCGGGCCCGGCCGGGACCGGCGCCCGGCTCCCGCTCCAGCACCTCGACCGTGCCCGCGCCGGTGGCGGCCAGCCGGGTCGCGGCGGCGAGCCCGGCCGGGCCGGCCCCGACGACCAGCACGTCGACCGTGCGCGTCACCGGCATCGCCACCGTCACCGGAAGCGTCACCGTGCCTCCTCGAACAGGGCCCGTACCGCCGCCCCGCAGTACGAGCCCTGGCAGCGCCCGGCGCCCGCCCGTGTCCGGCGCCGCACCCCGGCCGTCGACGCGGGCGGCACCACCGAGGCGAGCGCGTCGCGGATCTCCCCGCGCGTCACCCGCTCGCAGGCGCAGACGATGTCGCCGTACGCGGGGTCGGCGGCGATGCGCCGGGCGTCCGCGTACGGCCGGGGGAAGGCCTCGCCCAGGTTCGGCATCCGCACGGCCGGCAGCTCCCGTGCGGTGCCCGGCTCCAGCCCGGCGTCCGCGAGCAGCCCGACCACGTGCGCGGCGATCGCCATCGACGCCGTCAGCCCCGTGGAGCGGATGCCGCCGACCGTGACGTACCGCCGCTCGGGGTGGCAGGCGATCCGGTAGTCGACCTCCCCGGTCGCCGCCCGCAGCCCCGCGTACACGGCGGTGACCTCCTCGTCCAGCAGGGCGGGCAGGATCCGCCGGCCCTGCTCCCGCAGGTACGCCAGCCCCTCGGCGGTGGACCCGGTGGCCGTCTTGTCGTCGAGGTCCTCGGCGGTCGGGCCCAGCAGTACCTTGCCGTGCACCGTGGGGGAGACCAGGACGCCCTTGCCGAGCGCGGTCGGCACCGGCAGCAGCACGTGCCGGACCAGCCGCCGGGCGAAGGAGTCGAACACCAAGAGCTGGCCGCGCCGGGGCGTCACCGTGAAGTCCCGGACACCCAGCCGCCGGTCGAAGGCGTCGGCGTGCAGCCCGGCCGCGTTGACCAGGTACCGGGTGCGCAGGACGCCCCGGCCGGTCAGCAGCTCGTGCGCCCCGTCCCGCTCGGTGACCTCCTCGACCCGGCACTCCAGCAGCAGGTCCACCCCGGCGAGCACGGCCTGGGTGGCGTAGGCCAGGGTGGTCGTCCAGGGGCAGACGACGCTCTCGCCCGGTACGTGCAGGGCCCCGAGCGCGCCCGGGCCGAGGTGCGGTTCGCGGGCGCGCAGCTCGCCGGGGCCGAGGGGGCGCGCCTCCCGGTAGCCGTTGCGCTCCGCCTTGCGCGCCAGGTGCGGGAGCGCGGCGAGCTGGTCCTCGTCCCAGGCGACCAGCAGGGCGCCGGTCCGCTCCAGCGGGATGCCCACCTCACCGGCGTAGGCGGTCAGCCGCCGGTGCCCCTCCCGCACGAGCCGGGCCTCCAGGGTCCCGGGCACGGCGTCGAAACCGGTGTGCAGGATCGCGGTGTTGGCCTTCGACGTGCCCTCACCGACGTCGCCGGCCGCGTCCACCAGGGCCGTGCGCAGCGGGAAGCGGGCCAGCTCGCGGGCGACGGCCGAGCCGACCACCCCCGCGCCCACCACGACGACGTCGTACGGCTCCTCACCGGCGGCGGTCATCGCGCGCGGGCCGTCAGCGCGGCCACGGCCCCCCGGAAGGCCTCCATCCGCTCGGCGGCCTCGCCGGCGCCGATCCGTGGTTCGTACACGGCCGAGGGCCGCCACCGGGGGACCGCCTCCGCGAGGGACAGGCGCGGGTCGAGCCCGAGGCGGGCGAGGGCGCCGGCGCCCAGCGCGGTGGCGTCCGGCAGCGCCGACACCTCCACGGGGGCCTGGAGCAGGTCGGCCTGGGTCTGCATGAGCAGTGCCGAGCGGGTCAGGCCGCCGTCGACGCGCAGCGGGCCGAGCGGTGCTCCCAGGTCGTCCCCGGCCGCCCGGGCCAGCTCCACCACCTGGGCGGCGATGCCCTCGCACAGCGCCCGCACCAGGTGGCCGGCGGTGGTGTCCAGCCCCAGTCCGGTGAGCGATCCGCGGACGTCCCCGCGCCACCAGGGGGCGGCGAGCCCGGCCAGTGCGGGCACGAAGGTGACGCCGCCCGCGTCCGGCTCCGAGGCCCCCACCCGGTCGAGGTCGGCGGCGCCGCCGATCACCCCGAGGCCGGTGAGCCAGCGCACGGCGGAGGCGGCGGTGTAGACCTGGCCGTCCAGGCAGTAGGCGGTCCGTCCGGCGAGCCGCCACGCCACGCAGCTCACCAGCCCCGAGCCGCCGCGCCGGGGCCGGTCGCCGGTCTGCGCGAGCAGGAACGCGCCCGTCCCGTAGGTGCACTTGGCGTCGCCGGGCCCGGTGGCGCCCTGCGCCAGCAGCGCGGCCTGCTGGTCGACGAGGAGCCCGGTCAGCGGCAGCCGGGGACCGAACGCGTCCGTGTCGCCCACCGGCCCCGCGGCGTCCACGACGCGCGGCAGCCGCTCGCCGGCCAGTCCGAAGACGTCCAGCGCCTCCGGTGACCAGGTGACCTCGTCCAGGTCGAGGAGCTGGGTGCGCCCGGCGGTCGCCGCGTCGGTGACGAACGCGCCGGTCAGCCGCCGCACCAGCCAGGCGTCGCTGGTGGTCACCACACCCTCGCGGGTCAGGTGGCGGCGTATCCAGGCCATCTTGGGGGCGGCGAAGTACGGGTCGAGGGGGAGACCGGTCGTCTCGCGCAACCGGTCGGCGTGCGGGGCGAGTTCGGCGCAGATGTCCTCGGCGCGCTTGTCGTGCCAGACGATCGCGTCCGTCAGGGGCGTGCCGGTGGCGGGGTCCCAGGCGAGGACCGTCTCGCCCTGGTTGGCCAGGCCCACGGCGGCGACCGGTTCCCCGGCGTCGGCCAGGGCCCGGCGCCCGGCGTCGACGACCGAGGCGAGCAGTTCGTGCGGGTCGGTCTCCGCCCGGCCACCCGGCAGGTGGCGGGGGCGCACCGGCGCGGTGCCGGAGCCGATCACGCCCCGGTCGGGGCAGAGCACCAGGGCCTTGGTGCCCGACGTGCCCTGGTCGACGGCCAGTACGGGGCCCGTCATCGCCCCTCCCGTTTCCGCTCTCGTGCCCGCGCGGGTCGTTCCGTGATCGTCGGAGCGTGATCGCGGAGGATCGTGGAAGACCGGTGGCGGACCGTTGAAGATCGTCGCTCGAAGCGTGGTCCAGCCGGGCTCCGGCGTCAAGACCTGTCCGTGATCACGCGGACACGAGGTGGCATCGACCGGGAGTACGGATGTTACTGATGGATCATCAATGTCCTTTGATGAGCGGGATGTTGCGCCGACTGCGCAAAAGTGGACCAGGATCGTCCATCGAGGCCTATAGTGATCGCCGATCAACGGCCGGTAGTCGAGGAGCAGTCCGACCGCTCTCCTCGGCGTGCCCGCCCGACCCCCCACCGCGCCCAGAGGACCCATGACCGTCACACCGATACCGGCCTGCCCACCGACGGGGACGGGGTGATGCCCGGCCAGGACTTCCGGCCGGTGTACCACCCGGCGGGCCACGACAACGCCCTGCGCGGGGTGCTCCAGGACCTGCGCACCGGGCGCTGGCTGTCGATGGCCGAGCTCTTGGCGGACACCGCCAGGAGCGCCGACCGGTCCCTGTGGACCCGGCGTACCCAGGTGCTGGCCACCGTCGCCGCCGGCTCCGACGTCGTCCAGGCCTGGCTCACCGAGCAGCCGCACAGCATCGCGGCGGCCGTCATGCGCGCCAGGGTCGCCGTGGAGCGCGCCCTGCGCGCCCACCGCGACGGACACGCCCGCACCGCCGAACTGTGGCGGCTGGCGCGCGAGGCGTGCGGGGATGCCGCCCGGGTGGCCCCCGCCGACCCGGTGCCCTGGGTGTGCCTGCTGGCCCTCGCCGTACTGGACGACGAACAGCGCATGCGGGAGCACCGGGTGGGCCCGCCCGGGCCGATGCTCCCGCCCGGGCCCTGGGGCCTGCTCGCGGAGGCCGACAAGCGCGACCCGCACAACCGCGAGGCGTACCACCGGATGCTCCAGTTCCTGTACGCCCGCCAGCCGGGCAGCGCGTCCCTGTCGGAAGCCGTCAACTTCGTGCAGTGGGCGGCGGCCTCGGCGCCCCCCGGCTCCCCGCTGCACGCCCTGCCCCTGTACGCCAGGGTCGAGCGCTACCGCCGCGACCGGGGCCAGGAGCGGGCCCTGGACCTGCACTGGGTCGCCGAGGACGCGATCCGCGACGCCGACCGGGGCCTGGACGCCTGGTTCGACCGCACCGACCCCGCGCACGAGTCGCTCCTCGACCTCTGCCACCTGGCGCACGCCCTGTGGGGGGCCCTCCGGTTCGACGCCGCCGCCCGGGTCTTCACCGCGCTCGGCCCGTACTGGACGCCCCAGCCCTGGGCGTACCGCACCCGCGACCCGGCGGACCGGGCCCTGGCCGAGGAGCTGTTCACCCGCGCCCGCTCCCGCTGCCTGCACGCCCCCCGCTGAACCCACCCCACCCCACCACCCGGAGGTAGCGCCATGTCCCGCACCCTGTGGGCCGGCCAGGAGCGGCCGGCCCCCGCCACGGACGCCACGGACGAGGAGCAGCGGCTGAGGGAACTCGGTTACCAGCCGGTCCTGGCCCGCCGGATGGGAGGCTTCGGCAACTTCGCCATCAGCTTCTCCGTCATCTCCGTGCTGTCCGGCTGCATGACCCTCTACGGCTTCGGCCTCGGCACCGGCGGCCCGGCCGTGATGATGTGGGGCTGGGTCGGCGTCGGCCTGTTCGTGCTGTGCGTCGGCCTGGCGCTGGCCGAGGTGACCAGCGCGTACCCGACCTCCGGGGCCCTCTACTACATGGCCGACCGGCTCGGCGGGCGCCGCTGGGGCTGGTACACGGGCTGGCTGAACCTGCTCGGTCTGCTCGGGGCCATCGCCGGGATCGACTACGGCGCCGCGCTGTTCACCGGCGCCTTCCTCAACCTCCAGTGGGGCTTCGAGCCCACCCCCGGCTCCACCTTCGTGATCTTCCTGTGCATCCTGCTGCTGCACGCCGTGCTGAACCTCTTCGGCGTCCGCCTCGTCAGCCTCCTCAACTCCGTCAGCGTCTGGTGGCACCTGGCCGGCGTGGCGGTCATCGTCGGAGCGCTCGCCATCGTCCCCGACCAGCACCGCTCCGCCGGGTTCGTCTTCACCGAGTTCGTCAACGACACCGGCTGGGCCAACCCCTTCTACGTGGCGGCCGTCGGCCTGCTGCTCGCCCAGTACACCTTCTCCGGGTACGACGCCTCCGCCCACCTCTCCGAGGAGACGGCCAACGCGTCCGTCTCGGCGGCCAAGGGCATCGTCCGCGCCATCTGGGTCTCCTGGCTCGCCGGCTTCGCGCTGCTCGCCGGGCTGACCTTCGCCATCCAGGACTACGCCGCCACGCAGAACAGCGCCACCGGCGTGCCGCCCGCGCAGATCTTCCTCGACGCGCTGGGCTCCGGCGGCGCCTCCGCCCTGCTCCTGGTGGTGATCGTGGCGCAGCTCTTCTGCGGCAACGCCGAGGTGGCCGCCGCGAGCCGCATGGTGTTCGCGTTCAGCCGCGACAACGCGCTGCCCGGCTCGGCGCTCTGGCGCAAGGTCAGCGCCCGCACCCAGACGCCCGTCCCCGCCGTGTGGCTGTCGGTCGGCGTGGCGGCCGCGCTCGCCCTGCCCTCGCTGTACTCGGCCACCGCCTACGGGGCGGTCACCGCCATCAACGTCATCGGCATCACGCCCGCGTACGCGATCCCCGTCCTGCTGCGGCTGCGCGCCGGCAACCGGTTCCGGCCCGGCCCGTGGTCGCTGGGCCGCTGGAGCAAGCCGATCGGCTGGACGGCCGTCGTCTGGGTGGGGCTGGTGACGGTCCTGTTCTGCCTGCCGCAGAAGTCACCGGTCACCGTCGACTCGATGAACTACGCCGTGATCGCGCTCGTGGTGGTGCTCGTGCTGGCCACCGCCTGGTGGTACGTGGCACGCCGCTCGTACGGCACCCCGGCGGCGTACGGCAACGCCAAGGAACAGGCGGAGATCGCCGAGGGCATCGTCTGACGGGTGCCCGCTCAGCCGGTGAACTCGTACGTCCAGGAGGCCGCTTCCGGCGCGAACCGGATGTCGGTGACCTCCAGCACGTGGCCGTGCTGGTCGCTCACCACGCGGTGCACGGTCAGGCACGTCGTGGCGACCGGGCCGTGCCCCACGCCGATCGACTCCCGGCGCGTCAGCCGCAGCCCCGCGCGGTGCATCCAGTGGTACAGCAGGCGCAGGTCGGGCCGCACCGGCCAGTCCTCGGGCCGCCGGTAGCGGGCGAGTTCGGGCACCTCGTCGAGCGCGTGCCGGGAGAACCGGGACAGCGCCTCCTGCACGGGCGCCTCGCCGGTGCCGGGCACCTGGTGGCGGTGCACCAGCGACGGTTCGCCGGGCGGCAGGCCCAGTTGCCCGGCGAGCACCGTCGGGGCGGGCTCCCAGGCGAGCCGGGTCACCGCGGACGCGTCCGGCGTCCCGCTGCCGCACGGGAACCGCAGCAGCCCGGGCGCGAGCACCGGGCCCGCCTCCTCGGGGGCCGCGCTCGCGGCGAACGTACCGCGCCGCTCGGTCACCACCAGCCGCTCCTCGCGCAGCAGTTGGAGCGCGTTGCGCACGGTGTGCCGGTTGACCCGGAAACGATGGACCAGTGAGCGCTCGGACGGCAGCCGGGCGCCGGGGGCGATGCGCCGCTGGGTGAGGTCGTCGCGCAGCGCGGCGGCGACCCGGAGGTAGAGCGGAAGTCCCGCGGGGGTCCGGAGTCCCGCGGGGGTCTGGGGCTCAGCCATGTTCAACCCTCAATTTCCTTCGCTCACAGTAGTCGAGCGTGCCGTATGGGTGATCAATCACTATCATTGGTCTAAACCTCTAGGGAAGGGGGTCGCCCGCATTCGTCCGCACTCTGGCCGGATCGGATTCACCGGCGCGGCCCCCGGGTACCCGGCCCGCGCCCCCGCAGGAGAATCCGGTGAAGGGAAGCGACGATGAGGGCCGTCACATGGCAGGGAAAGCGCGACGTCCGGGTCGAGACGGTGCCGGACCCGAAGATCGAGGAGCCGACCGACGCGGTCATCAAGGTCACCTCCACCGGCCTGTGCGGCTCGGACCTGCACCTCTACGAGGTCCTCACGCCGTTCATGACTCCGGGCGACATCCTGGGCCACGAGCCCATGGGCATCGTCGAGGAGGTCGGCCCCGGCGTCCCGGACCTCAAGCCGGGGGACCGCGTGGTCGTGCCCTTCCAGATAGCCTGCGGGCGCTGCTGGATGTGCACCTCGGGCCTGCCCACCCAGTGCGAGACCACCCAGGTCACCGAGGAGGGCATGGGCGCCGCCCTCTTCGGCTACACCAAGCTCTACGGCGCGGTCCCCGGCGGCCAGGCCGAGTACCTCCGCGTCCCGCAGGCCCACTACGGACCCATCAAGGTCCCCGAGGGCCCGGCGGACGACCGCTTCCTGTACCTTTCCGACGTCCTGCCGACCGCCTGGCAGGCCGTCCGGTACGCCGACGTCCCGCCCGGCGGCTCGGTCGCGGTCCTCGGACTCGGCCCGATCGGCGACATGTGCTGCCGCATCGCCCTGCACCAGGGCGCCGCCCAGGTCATCGGCGTGGACCTGGTGCCCGAACGGCTCCAGCGCGCCCGGGAGCAGGGCGTCGAGGTGTACGACCTGAGCGGGTTCGACGACCAGGACGAACTCGTCGAGGCCATCAAGGACCGCACGGCCGGCCGGGGCCCCGACGCCGTCATCGACGCCGTCGGCACCGAGGCCCACGGCAGCCCGGTCGCCCGCACCCAGCAGAACGCGGCCGGGCTGCTGCCCAAGGCGTGGGCGGCCCGCCTCCACCAGAAGATGGGCGCCGACCGGCTGGCCGCCCTGTACCTGGCGATCGCCCTGGTGCGCCGCGGCGGGACCATCTCGCTGAGCGGCGTCTACGGCGGCGCGGCGGACCCGCTGCCGATGCTGACGCTGTTCGACAAGCAGGTCCAGCTGCGCATGGGCCAGGCCAACGTCCGCCGCTGGGTCGACGACATCCTGCCGCTGCTGACGGACGCCGACCCGCTGGGCGTGGACGGGTTCGCCACCCACCACCTCCCGCTCGCCGACGCCCCGCACGCGTACAAGATGTTCCAGCAGAAGCAGGACGGGGCCGTCAAGGTCGTCATGCACCCTTAGGTTCCCGGGGCAGGGGCACCCGGTCGGCGGTCAGCCGGCGCAACCGTCCGCGCCCTCGGGCGACCGGGGCGGTTCCGCCGGCGTCGGCGGCACCGGCCGGAAGAGCACCTCGCGGGCCACCCGCGGCGCGAACAGCGCCGTGACCGGGTCCACCAGGGACAGCACGGAGCGGAAGGTCCGCCCCACCACCGGGTTGCCGGTGTACCGGGCCTGGACGCGGTCCAGGTACCAGGTGACCGGCCGGTCCACGGCACGTGACGCCACCGCGCTGCCCACCGCACCGGGCATGCCCTTGTCCGCCCCGGCGGAGATGTCCCACGCCTGCCGGGAGGCCTCGAACAGGGCGCGCTGCACCCGCCGTGTCGTGGGCGTCCGGCGGGGGTCCGCCAGCGCGTCGCGCAGCGCCACCGCGCCGATCGCCGCCACCGCCATCCCCTGGCCGTACACCGGGTTGAACGTGCACAGCGCGTCGCCGGTCGCCAGGAACCCGGCCGGGCGGCGGCCCGGACGGTCGTACCGGCGCCGTACGTTGGCCGTCCGGCGGAAGGCGCGCACGGCGGACTCGCCACGCGCCCGCGTCATCCACTCGTGCACGATCGGGTGGGGGAGCCGCTTGGCGAAGTCCTCGAACGCCTCGGGGTCCGTGGGCGGTTCGTCCCCGCGCAGCCCCGACAGAGTGACGAGGTGGCAGCCGTCCTCCACGGGCATCACCACACCGCCCCGGGTCTGTCCGGGGCTGGGCACGACGAAGTAGCCGAGGCAGTCCGCCAGCGCGCCCCCGGACCCGTCCCGGTACAGCCGCGTCGCGTAGGCGAGCCCGGTGTCGATGGTCTCCTCGTGCGGCGGCTCGGCGCCGATCGCGGAGAGCCAGCGCGGCGCCTGGGTGCCGCGCCCAGACGCGTCCACCACCAGGTCGGCACCGACCTCGTGGGTCTCCTGCCCGGCGTCCCGCTCGCGGAGGCGCACCCCGCGGACGCGGGTGGCGTCCCCGAGCAGGCCCACCACCTCGGCGCCCTGCGCCACGCCGATGCGCGGATCGGCCAGCACCCGGCGCCGGACGAGGTGCTCCAGGCGCGGCCGGGCCCCGGTGAGCAGGGACGCCGTGGTGGCGGTACGCCGGAACCACCGGCCCGCCTGCCAGGAGACGATGTCCTCCGGCAGGCCCACCCGGGGCGAGCCCTGCTCCCGCAGCTCGTCCACCACGCCCGGCAGCAGCCGCTCCAGGGCCAGTTGGCCGCCTTCCAGGAGCACGTGCAGATGGTGTCCCTGCGGTACGCCGGCCCGCGGTTCCGGTTCATCGGGGAAGTGGTCGCGCTCGACGATCGTGACCCGCTCCGCGTGCTCGGCGAGCACCCGGGCGGCGAGCAGTCCCGCGATGCTCCCGCCGATGACCACCGCGTGCCGTGTCGCGTCCTTGGTGCCCAACCGGTCGCCCATGCGCGCCCCTTCGCGTCGTCGGTCTACGACTGACCAGTATCCACGGGGCGTTGGGGCAGGTCCCGTGCGCCGAGCCGGAGATGCTCGATGTGGTAGACGGCTTCGTCGAGGAGCTGGGCCACGTGGTTGTCGTACAGGCTGTACTCGATGCGGCGGCCCTGTCGCACCCCGGTGACCAGGCTCAGGGCGCGCAGCAGCCGCAGTTGGTGGGAGACCGCGGACTGCTCCATGGCGACCGACTCGGCCAGCTCCGTCACCCCGCACGGCCCCTGGCGCAGGCGGGTGAGGATCATCAGCCGGGAGGGCGTGGCGAGGGCCTGGAGCGTGGCGGCGATGGTGGCCGCGGACTCCGCGTCCAGGCGTGCCGCCGGGGTCGTCTCGCCGTTCACTCCGTGTCCCATGGGGATCATCGTAGCCGCGTGTCCCACGTATGGATGAAGAGGTCTTCATGTATTCCGCTATGGTGGTGCCGTTCCCGCCGCCCCCGTGAAGAGGTGCACGCCCATGGCTTCCCCGGTGCTCGACGCCAGGCCCGCGGCCCCGTCCGTCCGTGCCGTCCCCCCGTCCCGCCGGACCAGGCTGTCCGCGCTGCCCGAGGTCCGCTGGGCCGCGCTGTCGGCCGTCGCGTTCCTGGCCGCGTTCCCGCTCGATCTCGCGGGGGCTCCGGCGTGGCTGTGGGGCCCGCTGTACGCCGTCTGCTACGCGGCCGGCGGCTGGGAGCCGGGCTGGGCCGGTCTCCGGGCCCTGCGCGACCGGTCCCTCGACGTCGACCTGCTGATGGTGGTCGCCGCCCTCGGCGCCGCCGCGATCGGGCAGTACCTGGACGGCGGGCTGCTCATCGTCATCTTCGCCGTCTCGGGCGCCCTGGAGGCCGTCGCCACCCGGCGCACCGCCGATTCGGTGCGCGGCCTGCTGGACCTGGCGCCCGCCCGGGCGGTGCGGCTGAAGAACGGGGGCGAGGAGCCGGTGGAGGTGGCGGACCTCCGGGTGGGCGACACCGTCCTCGTACGCCCGGGGGAGCGGCTGCCGGCGGACGGCACGGTGCTCGACGGCGCGAGCGACGTCGACCAGGCCACCATCACCGGCGAGCCGCTGCCCGTGCCCAAGCGGCCCGGCGACGACGTCTTCGCGGGCACCCTCAACGGCACCGGAGCGCTGCGCGTACTGGTCGGCAAGGACGCCTCCGAGTCCGTCATCGCCCGGATCGTGGCCATGGTGGAGGAGGCCAGCGCCACCAAGGCGCCCACGCAGCTCTTCATCGAGAAGGTCGAGCAGCGCTACTCGGTGGGCGTCGTCGTCGCGACCCTGGCGCTGTTCGCCGTGCCCCTCGCCCTCGGCGCGGACCTCACCGCGACGCTGCTGCGGGCCATGACCTTCATGATCGTGGCGTCGCCGTGCGCGGTGGTGCTCGCGACCATGCCGCCGCTGCTGTCCGCGATCGCCAACGCCGGCCGGCACGGCGTGCTCGTCAAGTCGGCCGTGGTGATGGAGCGGCTGGGCCGGGTGGACCGGGTCGCGCTCGACAAGACGGGCACCCTCACCGAGGGCGCGCCGACGATCGCCGAGGTACGGCTGACCGCCACGGCGTCTGCGGAGTCCACGACCTCCGCGGCCTCCACAACCGCCACAACCGCCACAACCGCCACGGCGTCCACGGGGTCCACGGGGTCCGCGGCCTCTATGGGGTCCGCGGCCTTCACCGAGGAGGAGGTCCTCGCCCTGGCCGCCGGTGCCGAGCTGCCGAGCGAACACCCCCTGGCCCGGGCGGTGGTGGCCGCCGCCCGGGAGCGCGGCCTCTCGGTGCCCCGCGCCACGGAGTTCTCGTCCGCCCCCGGCCGGGGCGTACGGGCCCTGGTCGACGGCCGGGAGGTCACCGTGGGGCGCCCGGCCGGCCCGTCGCCCGCCGCCCGGGAACTGGAGGCCGCGGGCCGGACCGCCGTCGAGGTGACCGTCGACGGCTCGCCCGTCGCCGTGCTCGGGGTCGCCGACCGGCTGCGCGAGGGCGCCCCGGCCGCCGTCGCCGCCCTCGCCCGCCTCAGCGGCACCACCCCGGTCCTGCTGACCGGCGACAACGAACCGGCGGCGCGCCGGGTCGCCGCCGACACCGGGATCACGGATGTCCGCGCCGGACTGCTGCCCGAGGACAAGGTCGCGGCGGTACGGGAGTGGGAGGACGCCGGCCTGCGCACCCTCGTCGTCGGCGACGGCGTCAACGACGCGCCCGCCCTCGCCGCCGCCCACAGCGGCATCGCGATGGGCCGGGCCGGTTCCGACCTGGCCCTGGAGACCGCCGACGCCGTCGTCGTCCGCGACGAACTGGCCACCGTCCCGGCCGTGGTGGCCCTCTCCCGGCGCGCCCGGGGACTGGTCGTGCAGAACCTGGTGATCGCCGGGGTGTGCATCGGCGCCCTGGTGGTGTGGGACCTGGCCGGGCACCTGCCGCTGCCGCTGGGCGTGGCCGGCCACGAGGGCTCCACGGTCCTGGTCGGCCTCAACGGCCTGCGCCTGCTGCGCGAAGCCGCCTGGCGGAAGGCCCTGTCGTAGGCCCTGGCGCAGGGGCCGGCGGTCGAAGCCGATCGGGCAGCGGGTGGTCGCGCGGCCCCGGACGCCCGGCCGGGGCGGGGCCGGCCGGGGCGGGGCGGCGGGGGACGGGTGTGCGGCGGGCCCGGGCCGGGGCCGTCAGCGGTCGCGGTCGAACTCCGCCAGCGCCTCCGTCAGCCACGCCGTCCAGAACCGCTCCAGCTCGATCCCGCCGCGCAGCACCAGGTGCCGCAGCCGGTCCGCCTCGGAGTCGCGCTCCGGCGGGAACTGCCGCTCCTCCATGCCCAGGTAGTCCTCCAACTGGGCCCGGTGCAGGGCCAGGTGGCGGCGCAGCTCGTCCGCGAGGCCCTCCGTCCCCACCACCGCCGCGGCCCGCAGCCGCAGCAGCAGGGCGTCCCGGATCGGCTTGGGGTCCTCGGTGCGCCGTACCCAGTCCGTCAACTCCGCCCGGCCCGCGGGCAGCACCTCGTACTCCTTCTTCTGCCCCCGGGACACCACCGGGGCGGGCAGGGCCCGGATGTGCCCCGCCTGCTCCAGCTTCCCCAGCTCGCGGTAGATCTGCTGGTGCGTGGCCGACCAGAAGTAGCCGATCGACCGGTCGAAGCGGCGGGTCAGTTCCAGACCCGAGGACGGCTTCTCGAGCAGGGCGGTGAGGATCGCGTGCGGCAGTGACATGACCGCATCCTAAGGACGCGGCACCGTCACAGGGTCGCCGCCAGCCGCGTCCCCTGGTCGATGGCGCGCTTGGCGTCGAGCTCCGCCGCCACGTCCGCGCCGCCGATCAGGTGCACCGGCACCCCGGCCGCCGCCAGTTCGTCGAACAGCTCGCGCCTCGGCTCCTGCCCCGTGCAGAGCACCACCGTGTCGACCGGCACGGTACGGGACTCACCGTCCACGGTGATGTGCAGGCCCTCGTCGTCGATCCGGTCGTACGACGCGCCCGCGACCATGGTCACGCCCCGGTGCTTGAGCTCGGTGCGGTGGATCCACCCGGTCGTCTTGCCCAGCCCCGCGCCGACCTTGGACGTCTTGCGCTGGAGCAGGTGCACCGTGCGCGGCGGCTTCGGCCGCTCCGGCGCGCGCAGCCCGCCGCGCCCCGCGTACGCGGTGTCGACGCCCCACTGGCGGAAGTAGGTCTCGGCGTCCTGGCTCGCGCCCTCGCCGCCGTCCGTGAGGAACTCGGCCACGTCGAAACCGATGCCGCCCGCCCCGATGATCGCCACGTGCTCGCCGACCGGCGCCCCGTCCCGCAGGACGTCCAGGTAGCTGACCACGCTCGGGTGGTCCACGCCCTCGATGGCGGGCGTGCGCGGGGTGACGCCGGTCGCGACGACCACCTCGTCGTACCCGGCGAGCAGTTCGGCGGTGGCGTACGTGCCCAGCTTCACGTCCACGCCGCGCAGTTCGAGCTGCGTGCGGAAGTAGCGCAGCGTCTCGTCGAACTCCTCCTTGCCCGGCACCCGCTTGGCGATGTTGAGCTGTCCGCCGACCTCGTCCGCGGCGTCGAACAGCGTCACCTCGTGGCCGCGTTCGGCGGCCGCCACCGAGCAGGCGAGCCCGGCCGGCCCGGCGCCGACGACGGCGATCCGCTTGCGCAGCCGGGTGGGGGAGAGGACCAGCTCGGTCTCGTGGCAGGCGCGCGGGTTGACCAGGCAGGAGGTGATCTTCCCGCTGAAGGTGTGGTCCAGGCAGGCCTGGTTGCAGCCGATGCAGGTGTTGATGGTCTCCGGCCGCCCGTCCGCGGCCTTGGCCACGAACTCCGGGTCGGCGAGGAAGGGCCGGGCCATGGAGACCATGTCCGCGCGCCCCTCCGCCAGGATCCTCTCGGCGACCTCCGGGGTGTTGACGCGGTTGCTGGTGATCAGCGGGATGGACACCGAGCCCATCAGCTTCTTGGTGACCCAGGTGTACGCGCCGCGCGGCACCGAGGTCGCGATGGTGGG
This sequence comes from Streptomyces sp. NPDC016309, assembly GCF_043077235.1. Classification (NCBI taxonomy): domain Bacteria; kingdom Bacillati; phylum Actinomycetota; class Actinomycetes; order Kitasatosporales; family Streptomycetaceae; genus Streptomyces; species Streptomyces sp. NPDC016309. The sequence goes on from NZ_JBIBSG010000003.1 coordinate 448,130, forward strand.
GATCCGGGCCTCGTGCCAGCCGATGCCCGTGTTGATCATCGTCGCACCGGCGGCCTCGATCTCCCGGGCGAGCGCGACGACCTCCTCCAGGGTCGAGCCGCCCGGCACCAGGTCCAGCATGGAGAGCCGGTAGATCAGGATGAAGTCCTCGCCGAGGCGCTCACGCGTGCGGCGGACGATCTCCAGCGGGAAGCGGACGCGGTTCTCGTACGACCCGCCCCAGCGGTCCTCGCGCCGGTTCGTCGCGGCGGCGATGAACTCGTTGATCAGGTAGCCCTCGGAGCCCATGATCTCGACGCCGTCGTACCCGGCCGACCTGGCGAGCTCCGCGGCCCGTACGTAGTCCTCGATCGTCCGCTCGACCTCGGCGTCGGTGAGCTCGTTCGGCACGAAGGGGCTGATCGGCGCCTGGAGGGCGCTCGGCGCGACCAGGTCGCGGTGGTAGGCGTACCGCCCGAAGTGCAGGATCTGCATCGCGATCCGCCCGCCGGCCGCGTGCACCGCGTCCGTCACGACCCGGTGCTGCGCGGCCTCCTCCTCGGTGGTGAGCCTGGCCCCGCCCTCGTACGGCCGGCCCGCGTCGTTGGGCGCGATGCCACCGGTGACGATCAGCCCGACGCCGCCGCGGGCGCGCTCGGCGTAGAAGGCGGCCATGCGGGCGAAGCCGTTCTCCGCCTCCTCCAGCCCGACGTGCATGGACCCCATGAGCACCCGGTTGGGCAGGGTGGTGAACCCCAGGTCCAGGGGGCTGAGCAGGTGCGGGTACGGGGCCGGGGCCGGGGTCGCAGTCATGGGGGCGCCTCCTCGCGCGATGTCGTCGCCCCAGTTGTAGACGACCCCGGGGGCCTTGTGCAACAAGTTGCATAAGGATCGGGGCGTGACCTCCGCTACGTACCGCCGCCTACGCGCCGCCCGGGACCGCGGCCGCCGCCCAGTCCTCCAGCTCCTCCGGGGTGCGCGGGCCCGGCTCCTGTGCCCCCAGCAGGCCCCGCTCCCGCAGCACCCGCGCCACCGCCATCCCCCACGGGCGGCGCAGCCGGGCCGCGTCCAGCAGGGCCTGGTCGGCCAGCAGCTCCGCCGCCGGACCGGTGCGCAGCCCGTCCGGGGTGAGGACCGCCGCGTCGTCGGCCCAGCGCAGCGCCAGGTCCACGTCGTGCGTCGCCATCACGACCGTGGTCCCGGAGGCGCGCAACCGGTCCAGGACGGCCAGCAGCCGCTCCTGGCCGTGCGGGTCCAGACCGGCCGTCGGCTCGTCGAGGACCAGCACCCGGGGCCGCATGGCCACCGCGCCCGCGATCGCGGCCCGCTTGCGCTGCCCGTACGACAGCAGGTGCGTCGGCCGGTCCTCCAGCGCCGCGATGTCCAGCGCCTCCAGCGCCTCCCGCACCCGCTCGCGCACCTCCGCCTCCGGCACGCCCAGGTTCAGCGGCCCGAACGACACGTCCTGGCCCACGGACGCCGCGAACAACTGGTCGTCCGGGTCCTGCACCACGAGCTGCACCGTCGTCCGCAGCCGGGTCAGCCCCGCCCTGTCGTACGACACGTCGCGCCCCTCCAGGCGCAACCGGCCGCTCGCGCACCGCAGGCCACCGCTCAGCAGCCGCAGCATCGTCGTCTTGCCGCCCCCGTTGCGGCCCAGCAACGCGATGGAGCGCTTTTCCGGCACGGCGAAGTCGACGCCCTCGAGCACGGCGGGACCGTCCTCGTAGGCGTATCCCGCACCGACGAGTTCCACGACGGCGGGAGCATTCATGGCAGGAACCTCTCGAGTACGAAGGTGGCGACGACGAGCCCGGCGAGCAGCACGCCCGTCGCGGCGAGGAAGCGCCCGGACACCGCCGTGGGCGGCACCAGCACCCGCAGCGTGCCGTCGTAGCCCCGCCCGGCCAGCCCCGTCTGGAGCCGCGCCGCCCGGTCGAAGGCGCGCACGAACGCGGTCGCGCCCAGGCCCGCCAGGGAGCGCCAGGTGGCCGCCCGGCTCGTCAGCCCGAGCCGCGCCGCCTGCGCCTCCCGGATCCGCCGGACCGCGTCCAGCAGCAGGAAGCTGATCCGGTACATCACCAGCGCCACGTCGACGACCGGCGCCGGGACGCCCGCCCGGACCAGCCGGGGCAGCACGTCGGACACCGGGGTGGTGAACGCGAACAGCAGCACGCCCATCGAGGCCGCCGACGTGCGCAGCAGCAGTCGCCCGGCGTGCGCCGGCCCGTCGGGCGCGAGCGTGACGAACCCCTCCGCCCCGCCAACCTGGAACAGCAGGGGCAGCGCGCCCGTCACACAGAAGCCGAGCGGGACGCGCCACGCCCGCCACAGCCGGCGCGGCGGGACCCCGGCCGGGCCGAGCAGCACCACGAGGGTCGCGGCGGCGACCAGCGCGGCCCCCGGCCACGGCGGCAGGCACACGGCCAGCAGCGTCAGGCCGAAGCCCAGCGCGGCCTTCTCGCACGGATGGCGGCGGCGCCAGCGACTGCTGTGCGCCGCCGCGTCGATCGGCAGCACCGGCGGTTACGCCGGCGTCCGCGGCGCGTCGGCCCCGGAGCCACCCGCGCCGACCGCGTCGGCCGGTGCCGCGTCCGGGGTGCCGGGAGTGCCCGGGGTGTCCGGGGTACCCGGGGTGTCCGCCGCCGGGGCGTCCCCGCCGGGGGACCCCGCCCGTGCCCGGGCCTCGCCCTGCCGGCGGCCGCGCCGCAGACCGAAGTAGTAGGCCAGTACACCGGCGCCCAGGGCGGCCTGGAGCGAGAACAGCGCCGACTCGATCTCGCCGGACGGCGGCTCGTACAGCGGGGTGAACCACGGCTCGTAGTCCGGGTGGGACTCGGTGATCGCCGTCTCCGCCTGCCCGTCGGCGCCCGTGAACGGCTCCTCCTTGTGGTCGCCCATGCCCAGGGCCAGCGGCAGGACGGCCAGCGCGACCACGACGAGCAGCAGCAGCGAGTTGATCCTGGCGTTACGGCTCATCGGGCCACGGCCTCCTTGTTCGCGGACACGACGCCGAGCCGTGCCAGATCACCCTTGCTGGACTGCATCAGCAGCCGCATCACCAGCACGGTGAGCAGCCCCTCGCTGACCGCCAGCGGAACCTGAGTGATCGCGAAGATGCCGCCGAACTTGGCCAGCGCGCCGGCCACCCCGCTGCTGGGGTCCGGGAACGCCAGCGCGAGCTGCACGCTGGTGACGCAGTACGTGGACAGGTCGGCGACGAAGGCCCCGAAGAACACGCTCACCATCAGCGGCACCTCGAAACGGCGCAGCAGCCGGTACGTCCCGTAGCCGGCCCACGGACCGACGATCGCCATGGAGAACGCGTTGGCGCCCAGGGTCGTCAGGCCGCCGTGGGCCAGCAACAGCGCCTGGAACAGCAGCGTGATGGTGCCCAGCACCGCCATGATCGGCGGCCGGAACAGGATCGCGCCCAGCCCCGTGCCGGTCGGGTGGGAGCAACTGCCCGTCACGGAGGGCAGTTTCAGGGCGGACAGCACAAACGTGAAGGCGCCGGACGCACCGAGCAGAAGGGTCGATTCCGGATTGGCCTTGACCTCACGGGTCAGGGCCCTGACCCCGTGGACGACGAAGGGGGCGGCCGCGACGCTCCAGGCGGCCGCGTGCACGGGGGGCAGATAGCCCTCGGCGATATGCATATGGAAGGAGACCCTCTCCAGCACCTCGTGGATGGACAACGCGCCCTGGCCGGTCTCCTGGCTGACGGGTCATGCCGCCGCGGCTCCGCCTTCCCGGACGACGCGGTTCCCCGCGACGTTCCAGTGGCTTCCCGAGGTGGTCCCCGGGAGTGGAGCCGGACTTCCCGATCACAGTGGCGAGGGCCGCACCGGTACCGCACCGGTTTCCCGTACACCAAGGCCCTGCGACAGTAGTGCGTTGACCAGGTACATCACAAGCCGCGCGTCGGCGCACGGCCCGGCTCCACCCGCGGGGCACACCTCATTCCTTGCGGTAGCCGTACGCCTCGGACGCCGCCGCCACCACCGCGTCCAGGTCACCGCCCGCCGACGCGGTGACCACCGCCGCCACGGCCCCCTCCACGAACGGCGCGTCCACCAGCCGGGTGCCCTCGGGCAGCTCGTCCCCCTCCGCGAGCAGGGCCTTCACCGTCAGGACGGCGCTTCCCAGGTCCACCAGGACGGCCACCCCCGCACCGCCGTCGACCGCCGTCGCCGCCCGCGTGATCAGCTCCGCGCTGGTGCCGAGCCCCCCGTCCGGGGTGCCGCCCGCGGCCGCCACCGGCGCGGTGCCGCCGCCGGCCAGGCCCCGCGCCAGCTCGGCCACGGAGGACGCCACCGCCGCGCTGTGCGAGACCAGGACCACACCCACCTGCCCGCTCACCGGCCGCCCCGCTCCGCCCCCGCCTCGGCGAGCGCCGCGAACAGCAGGGCGGAGGACGTCGCCCCCGGGTCCTGGTGCCCCTCGCTGCGCTCACCCAGGTAACTGGCCCTGCCCTTGCGGGCCCGCATCGGCACGGTCCCCAGGGCGCCCCGGTCCGCCGCCTCCGCCGCCGCCGGGAGCGACTCGCCGAGCGACTCGGCCAGTGCCTCGACGGCCGGCTCCAGCGCGTCCAGCATCGTCTTGTCCCCGGCCTTCGCCCCGCCGAGCTGCGCCACCGCCGCCACGCCCACCCGCAGCGCCTCGGCCAGTTGCACCGGCGCCACCTCGGCGGCGTCGCCCAGAGCCTTGCCCGTGCGCCGCAGCAGCGTCCCGTACAACGGCCCCGACGCGCCGCCGACCGTGGAGATGAGCTGCCGCCCGGCGAGGGTGAGCACGGCCCCCGGTGTCCCGGGCCGCTCGTCCTCCAGGGCCGTGACCACCGCGGCGAAACCGCGTCGCAGATTGGCGCCGTGGTCGGCGTCGCCGATCGCCGCGTCCAGCTCGGTGAGCCGGCCGGCCTCCCGGTCCACGGCGGCCGCCGCCCCGGTCAGCCAGCGCCGGAAGAAGTCCGCGTCGAGCACGCCCCTCACCGTCCCCAGCGGAGCGCGGCGGTCCGCACCGGCGCGTCCCACAGTCGCAGCAGTTCCTCGTCGGCCCGGCACAGGGTCACGGAGCACCCGGCCATGTCGAGCGAGGTCACGTAGTTGCCGACGAGCGTACGGGCCACGGGAACGCCCCGCTCGCCCAGCACGCGCTGGACCTCGGCGTTGAACCCGTACAGCTCCAGCAGCGGTGTCGCCCCCATGCCGTTGACCAGCACCAGCACCGGACCGCCGGGCCGCAGGTCCTCCAGGACGGCGTCGACCGCGAAGTCGGCGATCTCGCGGGAGGTCATCATGGGCCGCCGCTCCCGGCCCGGCTCGCCGTGGATGCCGATGCCCAGCTCCAGTTCGCCCGGCGGCAGGTCGAACGTGGGGCTGCCCTTCGCGGGGGTGGTGCAGGCGCTGAGCGCCACCCCGAAACTGCGCGCGCTCGCGTTCACCCGGCGGGCGATCGCCTCCACCCGCTCCAGCGGCGCACCCTCCTCGGCCGCCGCTCCGGCGATCTTCTCCACGAACAGCGTGGCCCCCGTCCCGCGCCGTCCGGCGGTGAACGTGCTGTCGGCGACGGCCACGTCGTCGTCCACGACGACCTTCGCCACCTGGACGCCCTCGTCCTCGGCGAGCTCGGCGGCCATCTCGAAGTTCAGCACGTCACCGGTGTAGTTCTTGACGACGAAGAGCACCCCGCGCCCACTGTCCACGGCCGCCGCCGCCCGTACCACCTGGTCCGGCACGGGGCTGGTGAACACCTCACCGGGGCAGGCGGCCGACAGCATCCCCGGCCCCACGAACCCGGCGTGCAGCGGCTCGTGACCGGACCCGCCCCCGGACACCAGCGCCACCTGCCCGGCGACCGGCGCGTCCCGCCGGACGACGACCCGGTGCTCCACGTCCACGGTGAGCTCCGGATGTGCGGCCGCGATCCCGCGCAACGCGTCGGCGACCACGGTCTCGGGTACGTTGATCAGCATTCTCAACGGTGCCTCCCAGCTTGGTGCGAGCAGGTGGTCCTGGCTGCCGGCCGCCCTCCCGGCACCCCGGTGACGGGCCGTCCGGCCCAGTATCGGGGCGGTGACGGGCATCGGACCGGATCGCGCCGGACACGGCCCCCGAGGCGTCCCCCGCCGCGTCCCCGGGCACGGCCCCCGACGCGTCCCCGTAGGCGTCGCTCCGGCGCCGGAGCGTGCGCGCGGCGTCAACGGCGCTCCAGGCAGCCCCGGAGGAACGCGGCCTGTCCCGCGTGCTGGAGGTCCTCCGCCACGACACTGACCAGGCGCACGCCCAGGGTGACCGGGGGCGACCAGGAGGTGTCCACGACGCGGTCCAGGTCGGCGTCACGGAGGGTCCGGACGAATCCGACGGTCCGTTCGTGGACGGCGTCGTAGTAATCCGGCAGGAGCGCCGGCGTCCGCACCCGTACCGACCCGACCTCCTCGGCGGTGTGCCCGTAGCCCGTCGCCGTCGCCGGGAACGGCAGGCCGAACCGGTCCGCCCATCCCTCCGACAGCCAGAGCTGCTCCTCGCCGGCGACGCCGGCCACGTGATCGTCCTGGATGCGGGTGAGGTGCCAGACGAGCCAGGCGATGGTGTTGGCCCCCGGGTCCAGCCGCGCGTGCAGCAGCTCCGGCGAGAGCCCCCCGACCGCGTCGTGCACGGCCTCCCGCACCCGCCCGAATCCGTCCACCAGCACACCCGCGCCGTTCATCGTGCGCACCGCCTTTCACCACGTGTCGTCGCTCCACTGGTCGAGCAGCTCGTCGCCGGTCGCCGCCGGGTCCGCGGCCGTCGCCTGGAGGGACTGCTCCGTCCAGATGACCTTGCCCTCCGGGGTGTACCGGGTACCCCAGCGCTCGGCGTACCGGGCGACCAGGAACAGGCCGCGGCCGCCCTCGTCGGTGGTCTTCGCACGGCGCAGGTGGGGCGAGGTGCTGCTGCCGTCGAAGACCTCGCAGATCAGGCTGCGGCCGCGGAGCAGCCGCACGCTGATCGGGTCGCCGCCGTAGCGGATGGCATTGGTGATCAGCTCGCTGAGGATCAGTTCGGTGTTGAAGCTGATGTCGCCCAGGCCCCAGTCCGCCAGGCGGCGGGCGCACGCGGCGCGCACCGGTGCCACCGCGGCCGGGTCCCGGGGGACGTCCCACCGGGCGAAGTCCGACGGGTCGAGGCGGTGGGTACGGGCCACCAGCAGCGCGATGTCGTCGCCGGGCTGGGCGGGCAGCATGGCCTCCACGACCGCGGCGCAGGTGTCCTCCGGGGTACGGCCGGTCGCCGCCAGCGCGCCGCGCAGCGCCTCCAGACCGGCGTCCAGGTCGCGGCCCCGCTCCTCGATCAGCCCGTCGGTGTAGAGCACCAGCGTCGACCCCTCGGGGAGGGACGCCTCGGCGGTCTCGAACGGCAGTCCGGCACCCAGGCCCAGCGGCGGTGAGACCGGGACGGGCAGGAAGGACACGTTCCCGTCCGGCAGGACCACCGCGGGCAGCGGATGGCCGGCGGTGGCGGCGGTGACCCGCCCGGACACCGGGTCGTAGATCGCGTACAGGCAGGTGGCGCCGGTGATGCCCTGGCCGTCCCGCTCCTCCTCGACGGCCTCGTTCGCGTCGATGTGGGTGACCAGCTCGTCCAGGTGCCCCAGCAGTTCGTCGGGCGGTTGGTCGAGGGTGGAGAAGTTGTGCACGGCGGTACGCAGCCGGCCCATGGTGGCGGCGGCGTGCAGGCCGTGGCCGACGACGTCGCCGACCACCAGCGCCACCCGGGCGCCGGACAGCGGGATCACGTCGAACCAGTCGCCCCCGACACCGGCCCGGGCGGGCAGGTAGCGGTAGGCCGCCTCCAGGGCGTCCTGGTCGGGCGTGCCGCGGGGCAGGAGGCTGCGCTGGAGGGCCACGGCCATGGCGTGCTCGCGTGTGTAGCGGCGGGCGTTGTCGATCGCGACCGCCGCCCGGGCGGCCAGTTCCTCGGCGAAGGACGTGTCGTCCTCGTCGAAGGGCGCGGAGGTGCCCGCCCGCCAGAAGTTCGCCACTCCCAGGAGCACCCCCCGCGCCCGGATCGGCACCGCGATCAGGGACCGCGGACCCGCGCCCGCGCCATCCGGCCCGGCGCCCGTGTCCGCACCGTCCGCCGGTTCGGAGCCGCCCGGTTCGGAGCCGTCCCGCTCCCGCTCCGGGCCCGGGTCCGGCTCCCGCTCCGGGTCCGGGTCCGGTCCCGCGGCGACGTCTCCGGCGGGGGCCGGACCGGCCGCCAGCACCGCGCGCCCGGTCGCCACCGCGCGGGCGACCGGCTCGTCGGGCTCGGGACGCACCGGCGCGCCGACGGGGAGGAGGGCGAGACCGTCCGCCCGGCCGCACGCGGCGGCCCGGCGCAGCTCGGTGTCCCGCCCGGGCGGCGGCTCCTCGCCCCGGAGGACCGGGTCCAGCAGCTCCACGGTCACGGCGTCCGCGAACCGGGGCACGGACACCTCCGCGAGCTCCTCGGCGGTGCGGGTCACGTCCAGCGTGGTGCCCGTCCGGGCACCGGCGTCGTACAGCAGCCGCAGCCGCTCCCGGGCGACCTCCGCCCGTCCGGTGACCGTCGCCAGCTCCGTGGTGTCCCGCAGGGTCACCACGGAGCCCGCCTGGCCCCCGTACGGAGCGGTGGGCCGCTTGTTCACCGCCAGCAACCGGTCGCCGGCCAGGCACACCGCGTCCGTGACCGGCTCGGCGGACCCCAGCAGCCGCGCCGCCTCCCCGTCCAGCCCCAGGTCCGCCACCCGGCGCCGCTCGGCGTCCGCCGGCAGGTCCAGCAGCCGCCGCGCCTCGTCGTTGGCCAGCAGCACCGTGCCGTCCGCCCCGACGATCAGCACGCCTTCCCGCACCGCGTGCAGGACGGCGTCGTGGTGCTCGTACATCCGGGTCATCTCCGCCGGGCCCATGCCGTGCGTCTGCCGCCGCAGCCGCCGGGACACCAGCGCCGCCCCGACGATGGACAGGGCGAGCGCCGCCGCACCGGCACCGAGGATGAGCGGGAGCTGCCGCTGCACCGGATCGCCGACGTTCTCCACGGTGATCCCGGCGGAGACCAGCCCGACGACCGCGCCGCCCGGGCCGAACACCGGCACCACGGCCTGCACCGCCGTTCCCGTCCCGCTGGGCAGCGGCGGCCCGCCGGCCTGCTCGACGACGGTGCGGCCCTCCAGCGCCGGCTGGATCGTGCCGACGAACTTCTTGCCGATCTGGTTCGGGTCCGGGTACGTGAGGCGGGTGCCGGCGGTGTTCAGGACGACGATGAAGTCCACGCCCGCCGCCACGCGGGCCGCCTCGGCCCGCGGCTGGAGCAGGAGCGTCGGGTTCCGCGAGACCAGCGCGGCGGCCGTGCCGGGGGCGTTCGCGAACGTCTGCGCCGCCGTCACCGACAGCCGCTCGGCCTCCCGCTCGCCCGCCCGGTTCGCCTGGACGACCACGGCCGTCATCGCCGCCGCGACCAGCAGCAGCACGATCACGACCTGCAAGAGGAACACCTGGCCGGCGGCGGTGCGCGGCACCGGCAGGGAGCGCCCCCGCGCACCCGGTCCCGGGCGCCCGCCGCCGGACCGGCGCCGGTCGTCGCGGTCCGGCGACCACCGGTCCGAGCGGGAACGCCCGCCGCCCTTTCTGGCCAAAGTCCACATCTCTTTCCGCGCCGGAGGAGACAAGCCCGCGGGCCGGAGCCACGGGCAGAAGCCCGCACTGCTCCATTGTCGGTGACCTCGGGGCCGGACGCGCGGGTACGGCACCCGGCGGTGGCCGGATCCGAGCGGCCCCGGCACCGGCCCGGTCCGTCCCCGGCCGGCCCGGTGCCCGGCACCGGGCCGGTGCCGGGCATCGGTGAGGATGTCAGGAGCCGGTGAGGACGACGAGCCGCTGGGTGGCCCGGGTCATCGCGACGTAGCGGTCGACCGCCCCCTCCACGCCCGTGCCGAACGCCTCCGGGTCGACGAGAACGACCAGATCGAACTCCAGGCCCTTGGACAGCTCGGGGGTCAGCGACCGGACCCGCGGCGTGTCCGGGAAGGTGGGGTCGCCGATCACGCAGGCGATCCCGTCGGGGTGCGCGGCGAGCCAGCCGTCGAGGACCGCGTCCCGCTCCTCCACGGACCCGTGGACCACGGGGACGCCACTGCTGCGGACCGAGACGGGCACGTTGGCGTCGGGCAGCACCGACCGGATGACCGGCTCCGCCTCCGCCATGACCTCCTCCGGCGTCCGGTAGTTCACGCCCAGCGAGGCCACGGTGATCCGGTCGAGCCCGACCCGCTCCAGCCGCTCCTCCCACGACTCGGTGAAGCCGTGCCGGGCCTGGGCCCGGTCCCCGACGACGGTGAAGCTCCGGGACGGGCAGCGCAGCAGCAGCATCTGCCACTCCGCGTCGGTCAGCTCCTGCGCCTCGTCCACCACGACGTGCGCGAAGGGGCCCGCGTACGGATCCGGATCCCCGGCGGGCGGCGCGCTCCCGTCGACCAGGGTGTCCCGCAGGTCCTGGCCGCGCAGCATCGTCACCGCGCCCTCGCCGTCGTCGTCGGCCGCCAGCACGTTGTCGATGACGCCGGCCATCCGCTCCCGCTCCGCGGCGACGGAGGCCTCGTGCCGGCGCTTGCGCACGGACGCCTCCGGGTCGCCGAGCCGCTGCCGGGCCGCGTCCAGCAGCGGCAGGTCGGACACCGTCCAGGCCTGGGGGTCCGCCCGCCGCAACGCGCGCACCTCGTCGGGCGTGAGCCAGGGAGCGCACATCCGCAGATAGGCGGGTACCGACCACAGGTCCCCGACGAGGTCGGCCGCCTCGATCAGCGGCCAGGCACGGTTGAGCGTCCCGACCAGCTCCCCGTCGTTCAGCAGCGCCCTCCGGACCAGGTCGTGCGGCACGTCGGCGTCGTGCTTGTCCAGCAGGATCGTCACCAGCTCGTCCCGGATCTGGTCGCGCGCCTCGTTGTGCGGGGTGCCGGGTGCCGGCGCGGCGAACGCCTCGGCCCAGTCGTCGGCGGTCAGCCGGACCTCGGACCAGGGCGTGGTCACGGTCATCGACTCGGTGGGCGGCGCCTCGTAGAACCGGACGGCCTTCTCGATCGCCCGCACCATGTCCGCGGACGACTTCAGCCGGGCCACCTCCGGGTCGGTCTCGGGCACCGCGGCCGCCCCCTCGGCGACCAGGTCCCGCAACGTGCAGGTCCGGACGCCCTCCTCGCCCAGACTCGGCAGGACGTCCGAGACGTAGGCCAGGTACGGGCGGTGCGGGCCGACGAACAGCACGCCGCCGCGCCGGTGGCCGAGGCGCGGGTCCGCGTACAGCAGGTAGGCGGAGCGGTGCAGGGCGACCACGGTCTTCCCCGTTCCCGGACCGCCGTCGACGACGAGGGCGCCGCGCGACCCCGCCCGGATGACGGCGTCCTGGTCGGCCTGGATGGTGGCGAGGACGTCCCGCATCCGGGGCGACCGGTGGCCGGCCAGGCCGGCGATGAAGGCGGACTGGTCGTCGAGCGCGGCGTGCCCCTCCAGCCCGTCGGCGGTGAACACCTCGTCCCAGTAGTCACTGATCCGCCCGTCGGTCCAGCGGTAGCGGCGGCGGCCGGCCAGACCCATCGGGTTGGCGTGGGTCGCCCCGAAGAACGGCTCGGCAGCGGGGGAGCGCCAGTCGACCAGCAGTCGGCGCCCGTCCCCGTCGGTGAGGCCGAGCCGCCCGACGTACACGGGTTCCGGGTCGTCCGCGCCGGCCATGCGGCCGAGGCACAGGTCCAGGCCGTAGCGCCGCAGAGTACGCAGCCGAGCGGTGAGCCGGTGCACCTCCAGGTCCCGCTCCATGGCCTCACGGCCGACGCCCCCCGGCGCCCGCCGCGCGGCGGTGAGGCGGTCGGAGAGCTCGGCGATCGCCTGCTCCAGGCTCTCCGCGATCGCCGCGAAGTGCCGCTCGTCACCGGCGATCAGCGCCGGATCGGCCTTGGCGGCCAGGCGGTCGGGAAGGCCGAACGCACGGGTGGTCACGGGGTTCATGTCCTCAGCCCCGATCCGCGGCTCGACCGGGTCCCACCGGATCGACCTCATCGCACCACTCATGAACAACCAACAGCGCACGCACGTCGTGGATCTCCCGTTTCCGCAGTTTCTGGCCTCGGCGGGCGATTCTGCGGTACGACGGGGGCCTTGCCGCAAGCCCCCCGGTGCGCTATAAGTTGAGAGTGGCCGGAGGTGGGGCCCATTTTTTTTGCCCTGGCTACACCGTGGCGGTGGCCGTGGCGCGGAGGCAGGCACCGGGCGGCACGCCGACCCGCTCGGTGAAACGGGCGCCGAACGTGCCTGGGGACGCGCAGCCGACCGCCGGCCGGACCTCGGCGACCGTGAGGCCGCCACGCCGCGGCAGCGCCGCCGCCCGGTCCATACGACGGGCCGTCAGGTACGCGTACGGCGACATCCCGTAGGCCAGCCGGAACTGACGGCTCAACAGCCCGGCTGGCAGGTTCTCACCACGGGCGAGCGCCAACAGATCCAGCGGCCGCGCGTACTCCCGGTCGATCCGGTCCCGCACACGGCGCAGCCGGGCGAGGTCGCTGCGGCGCCGTGCCGCCGTGAGGGCGGGGCCCCACGAGGGGTGACACATGGAGGACTCCCTTCCGTCGGTGTCCGCGAGCATCCGGTGGCCCGCCCGGAGGCGGGTGACCGGATGGCTCAGCGGACCTCCTGGATGCGGACCAGGTTGCCCGCGGGATCGCGGAAGGCGCAGTCGCGGACGCCGTACGGCTGGTCGGTCGGCTCCTGGACCACCTCGGCGTCGCCCGCCTGGAGCTTCTCGAAGGTGCCGTCGAGGTCCGGGGTGGCCAGCAGGATCCAGCCGTAGGTGCCCTTGGCCATCATCTCGGTGATGGTGCGCCGCTCGTCCTCGGTGATCCCCGGGTCCGCGGCCGGCGGCGCCAGCAGGATGGACGTGCCGGGCTGGCCGACGGGGCCGACGGTGATCCAGCGCATCGTGCCCTGCCCGACGTCGCTGCGGACCTCGAAACCGAGGGTGTCGCGGTAGAAGGCGAGGGAGGCGTCCGGGTCGTCGTGCGGGAGGACGCTGGTGTGGATGGTGATGTTCATGACGATCATGCTAGGCACGACCCGGCGGCCCGCGCTTCTCGATTCGTGACCGATCCACGCCCCCTCCGGACCACCCCGTGGCCCCGTCCGCCCCGGCGCCCCTACCCGCCCGGCCCCGGCCCCGGCGTTGACCCGGCACCCGCACCCGTCCGCCCCGGCGCCCGCACCCGCCCGGCCCCGGCCCCGGCGCTGACCCGGCCCCCGGCACCCCGCACCCGTCCGGCCCCGGCTGCCGAGCCGGGCGCCCGGCCCTCCGCACCCGTTCGGACCCGGCGGCCGGCGGTCAGTGCCACCTACGCCGCGCCGTGGGCCGGCACCCGTGTCAGCCGCCCAGGGCCGTGCCCTGTTCGAAGCGGAGGTAGCGTTCGACGGATCGGGCCAGCACCTCGTTGCCGTGAGAGGTGACGACCCGGTGCCACCAGGCGCCGTAGATGCGCTCGAAGCGGTAGCCGGCGAGCAGGTCCGCGGCAGCGCGGACCGCGTGGGGGCGCTCCGGAATGTGGTTGGCGTAGCTGTACATGAGGGTGACCCAGCGGTTGTCCGGACAGACGTTGACCACGTCGCCGGTGAACAGGGCCCCGTCGCCCGCGCTCCAGTGCAGGACCGCGCTGCCGGGGAAGTGCACGCCCGGGTTGATCAGAGTGAGCTCGTCGGTGAGTTGGAGTGTGCGGCCCTTCCAGAAGCGCACCGCCGGGTCCGGGCGGCCTACCCACTGGCGGTCGGCTTCGTGGAGGTGGACCGGGGCGTCGAAGGCGTGGGCCCACTCCACCATCGAGGAGTAGAAATGGGGGTGGCTGATGGCGATGTGGTCGATGCCGCCGAGTTCCTCGACGGCCCGGACCATGGTGTCGTCGAGGTAGGGAGTGCAGTCCCAGAGGACGTTGCCGGCGGCGGTGCGAAGGAGCAGTGCTCGCTGGCCGATGGCGAACTGGGGGGTGACGCCGACGCCCAGCACGCCGGGGCCCTGCTCCTCGAAGAGGCCGGTGTGGCCCTCTTCGCGCAACTCGGCCAGGGTCGTCCACCGTTGGCCGGCCGTGTTCACGTACTGCCGCTCGTCCAGGCAGACCGGGCAGTCCGGGCGCGGGGCGGCGTACTGGGTGCCGCAGGTGCGGCAGATCGGAGGGGCCGGGATGGCGGTGTCAGCCACGGCCGCCTCCGGCGAGCTCGGTGAGGACGTACGGGCGGCTCGGCCGCCAGCCCAGCTCCTCGACGGCGCGCCGTCCCGACACCACCTGGTCGAGCGCGAGTGCCTCGGCGAACGGCGCCCCGAGCGTCTCGGTGGCCTCCGCGAGCGGCCACGACTCGGCCCGGCCGGCGCCGCCCGCGGCGATGTCGGCGGCCGCCGCGATCGCGGCCGCCGGGACGGACTCCCACGCCACGCCGTGCAGGAGGTCACCCGACTGGCCCTTGGTCAGTGCGAGGACGTACAGCTCGGCGAGGTCATCGACGTGCACCATCGGCCAGCGGGTCGCGACCGGACCCACGTAGCGACCCGTGCCGTGCTCCCGGGCCCAGCCGGTCATCAGGGCGGGGATGCCACCGTCCCTGCCGTACACGATGCCCGGCCGTATCACCAGGGCCCGGACGTCGTCCCCGGCGGCGGCCAGCACCCGCTGCTCGATCCGCGGCCGGTAGCCGACGATCGCGATCGGGTCGGTTTCGGCGTCCTCGGTCAGCGGGGCGTCCCCGGTGGAGCCGAGCACCCATACGCCGCTGGTGTAGACGAATGCCCGGCCCGTGCCGCGCAGCGGCGCGAGCAGCGCCTCCAGGGCGGCGGTGTCCACCGCCTCATCACCGGTCGGCGTGGCCAGGTTCACCACCGCGTCCAGGTCGTCCGTCACAGCCGCGCGCAGCGACGCCGGGTCGGCCAGATCGCCGACCCGCACCGGCATGTCCGGCTCCAGCGCGGCCGCGTCCTTGACCAGGGGCACTACGTCGTGGCCCTCCCGTGTCAGGCGCGACACCACGGCGGAGCCGATGTAACCGGTGGCACCGAGTACCAGAACCTTCATGAACCCTCCCATGGGGACGTTTCTCGAACAGGAGAACCGTAGGAACCGCGCCCGACGCCCGGATCCGTCGAACGACCGGGTGTCGTACCAGCGTTCGTTTGTGCGGGTGGACGGGGTGACCGGGTCGACGGGGGCGGCGGGCTGCGGGACCTCAGCCCAGGTCGAGCGCTCCCAGGGCGGACCGCGATGTCACACCGAGCTTCGGGTAGGCGTTGGACAGGTGGTAGCCGACCGTGCGGGGGCTGAGGAACAGGCGGGCGCCGATGTCCCGGTTGCTCAGGCCCGTCGCCGCGAGCCGGGCGACCCGCAGTTCCTGCTCGGTCAGCCGGCCCACGACATCCGCGCCCGCCGCCGGTGCGGCCGGAGCGGCACCGGCGGCCCGCAGCTCCGTGCGGGCCCGGTCCGCCCACGCGCCCGCCGGCATCCGCTCGAACGACTCCAGCGCCACGGTCAGCGCCTCCCGGGCGTCGGCCCGGCGTTTCGCCCGGCGCAGCCACTCCCCGTACAGCAGCCGAGTGCGCGCCTCCTCGAACGGGCGGCCGTCCCCCTCGTGGGCGGCGAGCGCCCGCTGGTAGAACTCCTCCGCCCCAGCGTCGTCGGCGGTGAGCAGGGCACGGCAGCGCAGCTCCACCGCCCCCGCCCACGCGGTTCCGGTGGCCCCGGCCCAGCGCGCGAAACGCTCGGCGGCCGGCACCGCGATGGCGGCCCGCTCGATCCGCACGGCGGCCTCCACCTGGTCGGGCAGGCTGTGCACGGAGACCATGAGGTTCCGGTGCGGGCCCACGGTCAGGGCGGCGAAGCGTTGCAGCGCCCGGTCGTAGCGGCCGAGCCCGAGGTCGAGCATGCCCTGCGCCCTGGTCAGCCAGGTCGGGATCGGCGCGACCCCGGGGCACAGGTCACGCCCCGCCCGCCGGGCGGAACCCTGCCGGTCCCCGCCGCCCGGACCGTCGGTCCCTCCTGCTCCCTCCGTGCCGCCCGGCTCCTCCCCGTCGAGCGCGGCCAACACCGCCAGGACGCCGCTGAGCATCGTGGCGAGATGACGCTGACCGGTGTCGCAAGCGATCTCCAGGCCCTCGACCGCCGTCGCGTACGCGTCCCGGTGCCGGCCCAGGAACAGCCGCAGCCGCGCCAGCCGCAGCAGCACCCGCGCCAGCACACCGACGGCACCCTCCGCACGGCACTCCCACTCCAGGGCCACGGCCTCGTCGTGCACCTTGGGGTAGTCGCCGAGGAGCATGTCCCAGCCGTGGAGTCGCACCTGGTCGGTCAGGCTGCGCTCCTGCCGGGTCCGCGTGACGTATGCGGCGAACTCCCGTATCGCCCCCGCTCCGCCCGCCGGATCACCCGCCATCGTGTCGAGCACCCCAGCCGCGCCCCGGTGCACGGGATGCTCGCCGAAGTCCAGACCGGCTACCCGAGCCCGGGTGTCCCGGGCCGCCGCCACCGGGTCCGGTGCGTCCCAGGCCATCGCGGCCGACTCGAACAGCAGCCACGCCCCCATCGCCGGATGGTGCGCCGTCACCTCGGCCGTCGCTTCGACGAGCAGCAGCCGCGCCGACTCCGCGCGGCCCTGCCCGTGTTCGAGCGCCGCCCGGACACTGGCCAGCCGGGCGACCGCCGGCAGACTGCTCACCGGCTCCGCCTCGTCGGCGAGCGCCCTGGCGAGCTCCACCTGTCCGGCCTCGGCAGCGGCGGCCGACGCGGCGGCCAGCCGCAGCGACCGGGACTCCTTGTCCTCGGTCAACCGAGCGGCGCGCCGATAGGCAGCGGCGACCGCGGCCCGGCCACCACGCGAGCGGAACAGCTCGGCGCTGCGCTCCAGTTCGGCGGCGACCACCTCGTCGTAGCCGACGGTTGCCGCGGCCAGGTGCCAGGCCCGGCGGCCCACGTCCCCGGTGGCCGGCGCCGCTTCGGCGAGCGCTCGGTGCGCGGCCGTCCGCTCGACCAGCACGGCCCCCTGGTACGCGGCGGCCCGCACCAGCGGATGCCGGAACACCAGCCGACGCCCGGACACCCTCACCAGGTCCGCCGCCTCCGCCGGCCCGAGGTCCCCGGCGGTCACGCCCACCAGTTCTCCCGCCGCCACCACCAACGCCACGTCACCGGTGTCGTCCGCCGCGGCGACCGTCAGCAGCAGACGGGTCGGCTCGGGCAGCGCCCGGATCCGCTCGTCGAAGATCCGCCGCACTCGCCACGACACGGGCAACACGGCGATTTCCCGCGCGTCCAGCGGCTCGCTCCCGTCCCGCTGGGCCGCCGTCAGAGCCCCCACGAGCTCGACCAGGGCGAGCGGATTACCCTGCCCGAGCCCGAGGATCCGGCTGCTCACGGCAGCATGCAGATCGGGCGCCCGGCCGGCCAGCAGCGCCGACCCCTCCTCGTCGGTCAGCGGCCCGAGGTGCAGCATCGGCAAGCCCGGCGCACCGTCGAAGGCCGCCGAATCATCACGCGCGGCGAACACCATGGCCACCCGCCCCATGCCGAGCCGGCGGGCCGCGAACAGCAGCGCGTCCATGGTCTCCAGGTCCAGCCAATGCGCGTCGTCGACCAGGACCACGATCGGCCGTTCCTCGGCCAGTTCGTCGAGCAGGCCCAGCGTCGCGGCTCCGATCAGGAAGCGGTCCCCGGCGGGCGCGTCGTCCAGCGCGATCGCCCCGCGCAGCGCCCGCGACTGACGCTCCGGCAGGCTCCTGACCCGGTCCAGGTCTCCCCGGAGGAGCACCTGCAGACCGGCGTACGGCAGCGCCGCCTCCGACTGGACACCGGTGCACCGCAGCAGGCGGGCTCCCCCTGCCGCCGCCGAGGCACACCAGTCGAGCAGCGCTGTCTTGCCCGACCCCGCCTCACCGAGGAGCACCACGGCCCCGCCCCGGCTCTCCCGGGCTCCCGTCACGAGCCTGTCGAGGACTTCTCGTTCGTGGTCCCGGCCGCTGAGACCGACGGGCCCCCGGTCGGAGGCACCTGCCAGGACCGCGTCGGTCATCGGTGACTCTCCCTCTCTTTCAGGCGCCGCACCCTCAAGGTGAGCGCGGCTGACGATGTACGGGCTTCAGGACCGGGTGATGTGCAGAGCGTCCCGGGTACCCCACCGGTCGAGCACGGCGTAGGCGGGCCGCCACCGGTGGGCGTACGTGTGGTGCGCGGACTCGGGCAGGAGCCGCATCAGAATGGCGGCCGCGGTCCGCTCGGCGACGCCGTCCAGGAGCCATGGCAGGAGCCGTGCCGCGTCGGATCCGATCCGCTGGGCGTGAACGCGCCCGAAGTGCTCCCACTGCTCCCTGCTCAGGGTGGTCTGCACCAGCGGGAGCATGGATTCCTCCTCGTGGCGGAGGTGTCCGCGCAGACCGGTGACCAGCGAGCCGGTGAGGTCGAGGAAGAGGCCGAGCCCCGTATCGGGGCCGGCCAGCGTCCGGTCGATCGCCTCGAGGAGCAGAGCGAGCGCGGCGCGCTCGGCCTCGATGACCTCCAGCCGCGCCAGGGAGAAGGGGTGGCCGTTCAGGGCCTGGCGCAGAGAGGGCCACAGCGCGTCGTTCTCGGCGCCGTGGTGGGCATGCAATGCCCGCCGGAACAGCTCCCAGCCCGCGGTGGTGCGCAGGACGTTCCGGGGATCGGGACGGGTGCGGATGGTGGCTCGGGCAAGGCAGTGCAACTCCCTGCGTAATGCGTTGTGCATCGCGTACGTCACGGTCATGTCGAACCTGTCTTGCACGTCTGTCTGACTCCTGGGACCGGTGGCCGGGTGAGCCCGTGTCAGGCAGTGGTGCCATGACTGGTTCCTCCAGGAACAAAGCAGCGAAAGCCACGCCTGACGGAGCGGGGCATCAGGGAAAGGGCGGTTCTGCGAGCGATGGCCGGGGGACCTGGGCCCTCGACGCGTGCCCGGATGTCACAAGCCTCCCGTGAGAGCCCTGTCCGGATCAACGCAGGTTTCGTGGGCCGATCGATAACTTGACGGTTATCGCCTTGGAGGAGCGCTCGTGGCACGACGCGACGGGCGGATGTCCTCGGTCCTGGCGGAGACGCGGTACCGTGGCCGCTTCGCCCTGCATGCGGCGATCAGTTGACTCCGCGACGTGGCGGCGCGTCAGCACTTCACGGCGCCGAGTTCGCGAACCGTGTCGGCGAGAGCGCTGATCAGCTCGTTCTCCGCCTCGGTCCGCCAGACCAGGGCGTAGGACAAGGCCGACAGGTCCGTGACGGGTATCCAGCGGACGTTCGGCATGCCCCAGTGCCGCGTGACATGACTGGGAAAGCAGTGGATGATCTCGCCCATGCCGACCTGGTTGATCAGCTCCTCCGCGTTGGTCACCGGGCGCCCACGCTCGATCGGCCGGCCCTGGAACGTGTGGAAGGGCAGGTAGCTGTCCTCCCAGTAGTCCGGCATGACGGGGGCGACGGCGTGCTGGAAGTCGGCGAACATCTCCAGCCGCACCGACGTTCGCTGTGCGAGCTCATGGTCGGCGGCCACGGCGAGGATCCGGGAGTTCTCACACAGGACCGGTCCGACGGTGAGGTCCGGCTCCTCCACGGGCAGCCAGGTGACGAGGACGTCCATGTCGTCGTCACGGAGCCGGCCGAACGGATCCACGTACGGCAGTTGGCGAATCTCCAGCTCCCATTGGGGATACCGCGAGCGGAAGGTCTTCCAGTAGTGGTGCATGTCGACGATGTTGAACGGCAGCATGCCGACGCGGATCCGGCCGGTGACACCGCGGGCCGCCAGCCGGGCGCGTTCCAGGGACTCGTGCAGGCCCGCATAGACCGGCTGCAGGTCGTCGCGCAGTTGGCGTCCGACGCTGGTCAGGCGCACGGTACGGCTGGTGCGCTCGAACAGCGCGGCGCCGATGCGCCGTTCCTGTTTTCTGATGGCCTGGCTGACCCGTGCCTGGGAGACCAGGAGCCGCTCGGCGCTCCGGCCGAAGTGCAACTCCTCGGCCAGCACCAGGAAAATCTCGATGTCCCGCAGCTCCATGACGCCCCCGTGTCCTTCTTCGCCGACAACCCGAGGCCGTCGAACCGCAGAAGTATACGATCACCGAACTTCCGCGCACAGGAGCAGTGATGGGGGCGCTACCGGACCCCGCACGGAGCGCAGGACGTGGTCATCGAGTTATCGATCCGAGTCTCTCCGGCTCGGCGGCCTCACCGCGCGTGGGCGGCACGGCTGCGACCGTCGTGGTGTACACCGCCTCGGCCGGCAGACGCCGCTCCAGGGCGATCAGCATGATGGCCCCCGCCGTCGAACTCGCCGCCAGCACGAGCCAGGGCAGCCTGCCGTCGACCGTCAGCAGCCCGGTGAACAGTGACGGCGCCAGGGTCTGGGACAACGCCCAGGACAGTTGGTAGGTGGCCAGGTAGCGGCCGCGTGCCTCAGCGGGAGCGGCGCTCACGGAGAGTGCGCCCGCGCTCGGGCTGTGTACCAGTTCGCCGATCGTGTACAGGACCAGAAGCCCGACCATGCCCGCCATCACGCCCTGGCGGGGCGCGCCGACCAGCAGGGCGTAGCCGAGGAACGCGGCGGCGAAGATCAGGGCGCCGACCGCGGCCACCCGGGTGCGTCGGGCGAAGCGCCGGCCGAGCGTGCCGACCGGCACGCCGGCGAAGGCGCAGAGCGCGGTGTTCACCGCGAACAACGGTCCCGCCACCGAGGCGGGCAGGTCGAACTGGCTCACGGCGTACACCGGCAGCAGCACGCTGAGCGCCGAATACCCCAAGGCGATGAGGAAGTTGGCCAGGGTGAGGCCGGCGTACGGGCGGTCGCGCAGCACTGCGCGGTAGCCGGACCGCTGCCGGCCGGTCGCGGCGCGGACCGGTCGGGGTGTTCTGATCCACAGTGCGAACAGTGCCGCGACGAAGAAGGTGGCCGCATTCAGCCAGGCGACCGCCAGGAAGCCACGGTCACCGCCCAGTTGGACCAGTCCGGCGGCGAGCAGGCCGCCGGCGCCGAGGCCGGCGTTGTTCACACTCCGTCCGAGCGCCATCAGCCGGTCCCGGTGTTCCCCCTGGGCGAGCTCGCCGATCAGGGCCTGCTGGGTCGCGGGGAACGCTTGGGCGCCGGCCGCGGCGAGGGTGGCGACCAGGGCGAAGACCGGCAGGGTGGTGCCGAGCGGGAAGGCCAGGAAGCCGAGGCCGCGGATCAGGTAGAGAGCCAGTCGCACCCGTCGGGCACCGAACCGGTCGACGGCCCAGCCGCCGACCGGCATGGCGCCCATCGCCAGCAGCCCCGCTACGGTCAGGACGGTGCCGATCGTCGGCAGTGGCAGCCCGGTGATGCGCTGGAAGAACACCAGGCTGAATGGCACGTACATGCCGGTACCCACCGCGTCCACCAGCATCCCGGCGATCAGGTTCCGCTCGCCGGGCACTCGGCGGTCGTTCGCCTTCATACCCTCTCCTCAAGTCGATGTGTTTCCGTGAATTCCGGCCACTCCAGGCGTCGGGGCGGCATCATGGCGGGCCCTTCGGGGCCGGCGCTTTCGCTTGCCTCACGCGGCCGTCGGCGATCAGGCCGGCGAGTGACGCCCTCGGTGGCCCGCTGGGCTTGGCCCGGCCGGGGCCTCAGGGCCGTCGGGTCACCGTGTTTCCTGTGGAGCGCCAGTCCCCTCTTCCTCGACCGCGATGGCGGGAGCGGGGATCGCGTGTTCCGCCGCGCGACTGACGTGCTCCCACGCCGCCCAGGTGTCCATGCGGGTGCGGGTGATGTCGAACGCGAGGTCGTAGATCATGCCCCCCAGGAGGAGACGCAGTGGTGGCTCGTCACTGTCGACCAGCTTGAGCAGCGCGGTTGCGGCGAGCTTCGGGTCGCTGTCGACCGAGCCTTCGGCGAACTGCTTGGCCAACTCCTCCCGCAGCGGCGCGTATGCCTCCAAGGGGCTCGTGCTGCGCATGGCGGTGTAAAGGTCCGTCCAATAGCCGCCCGGCTGGACGATGCTCATCTTGACCCCGAAGCCGGCTGCCTCCGCGGCGAGGGCTTCGCTGAGCCCTTCCAGGGCGAACTTGCTGGCGCTGTAGAGGCCGGTGCTGGGAAAGCCGCCCAGGGCGGCGATGCTGGAGACCTGCACCAGGTGCCCGGAGCCCTGCTTGCGCAGGGCGGGCATCACGGCCTGGCTGACCCAGAGCGTGCCGAAGAAGTTGATGTCCATCTGGGCCCGGGCCTCGGCCTCGGTGAACTCCTCGACCATGCCGATCGACAGCATGCCGGCGTTGTTGACGACGATGTCGAGCCGGCCGAAGTGGCCGACCGCCTCGGCGACGGCCGCGAACACCGCGGCGCGGTCGGTCACGTCCACCCCGAGGGGCAGCACCCGCCCGGGGTGGGCGGCCGCGAGCTCCTCCAGCGGGGCCATGGTGCGCGCGGCGACCGCGACGCGGTCGCCGGCCGTCAGTGCCGCTTCGGTGAAGGCACGGCCGAGGCCCCGGCTGGCGCCGGTGATGAACCAGACGCGGCTCGTGGTGTCGGTTGAGACGTGCATGGGCGGTACTCCTGTCCGAGAACGAGGCGCCCGGGGACGGTTGCGTGGGCATGCCGGGCCCGCCGGTCGACTCGGTCTTCTTCGTGGGTATGTGGGCGTGCTGACGCTTCGGGAGAACGGCTTGTCTGCCGTCGGCACGCTCCGGCGGCCGCAGGCGGCCCGCCACGCGGAACGTTGTCAGCGATACGGGCACCGCACCGCTCACGGGTCACCGAGCAGCGGTCCCGGCGCGCTTTCGATCTTCCAGCTCCCGGCCGTGCCCATCAACATCGAAGATCAGCAGGATTCGATAACTCACGCTTATCGATCGCTTCAGGATCCCTTCTGGGTCAACCGTGCATCCGGGCGCTCGGTGGAGTCCGGCCAGCTGTGCTCGCGGCGGTGCTCGCGTGGAAGCCGGGCGGCGGCTCGTTGCGGTCCGTCTGGCACGCTTCGGGCTTCCTGGCCCTCGCCTCGGCTCAGGTCGTGCTCGGTGTCGCTCACGTTCCGTCCCTGCATCTGCCCCTGGGTGTGCTGATGTTCGGACTGAGTGTGCTGTGCTCGTCCCTCGTCGATGCCCGGCGAACGCACCGGATCACCGCGGAACCCATGGAGCCGCGAGATGACCGTCGCAGCTCGTTCCGGGAGCAGCTACGGCGTACGGGCATGCAGTGCGAACGGCGAGAGGACCCCGGCCGGGTGCCGGGGTCCTCTCGCCGTTCGGGACTGTGTCAGTGGCTGCCGGCGAGTTCGCCGGAGAGCTTGCGGTGAAGGCCGGCGCTGGTGTCGTTGAGGCCGGTGATCTCGACGGTCTTGCCGCGCTGCTCGTACTTGGTCTCGATCGCGTCCAGGGCGGCGACGGAGGAGGCGTCCCAGATGTGGGCGGCGGAGAGGTCGACGATGACCTTGTCGGGGTCGGCGGCGTAGTGGAACCGGCCGACGAGGTCGTTGGAGGAGGCGAAGAACAGCTCGCCGGTCACCGTGTACAGGACGCTCGTGCCGTTCGGGGCGACGAGCCGGGTGACCTCCGCGAGGTGGGCGACGCGCTTGGCGAAGATGACCATGGCGGTGACGGAGCCGACGACGACGCCGATGGCGAGGTTGTGGGTGGCGACGACCGCGGCGACGGTGATCACCATGACGCCGATCTCGCCCGCGGGCATCCGCTGGAGCGTCCTGGGCGCGATGGAGTGCCAGTCGAAGGTCGCGAACGACACCATGACCATCACCGCGACCAGGGCGGCCATGGGGATGTCGGAGACGACCGGGCCGAAGGCGATGCACAGCACCATCAGGAACGCGCCGGCGAGGAAGGTGGACAGGCGGGTGCGGGCGCCGGAGACCTTCACGTTGATCATCGTCTGGCCGATCATGGCGCAGCCGCCCATGCCGCCGAAGAATCCGGTGACGATGTTGGCGACGCCCTGGCCGATGGACTCACGGGTCTTGTTCGAGGGGGTGTCGGTGATGTCGTCGACCAGCTTGGCGGTCATCAGCGACTCCATCAGGCCGACCAGCGCCATGGCGAAGGCGTACGGAGCGATCGTCGTCAGCGTGTCGAGGGTGAACGGCACATCCGGCAGGCCCGGCACGGGAAGGGAGGACGGCAGCGCGCCCTTGTCGCCCACGGTGGGCACGGCGATCCCGGCCGCCACGGTGATGGCGGTCAGGATGGCGATCGACACCAGCGGGGCGGGGATCACGGTGGTGATCTTCGGGAGGAACACCATCAGCGCCAGCCCGCCGATGATCAGCGGATACACGGCCCACGGGACATCGCGCATCTCGGGAACCTGGGCCATGAAGACGAGGATCGCGAGCGCGTTGACGAAGCCGACCATCACGCTGCGCGGGACGAACCGCATCAACCTCGCCACGCCGACCGCGCCCAGGATCACCTGGAAGACGCCGGCCAGGATGACGGCGGCGATCAGGTGGCCCAGGCCGTGCTCGCGGTTCAGGGGTGCGGTGACGAGGGCGACGGCGCCGGTGGCGGCCGAGATCATCGCCCGCCGGCCGCCCACGACCGAGATGACCACGGCCATGGTGAAGCAGGTGAACAGGCCGACCGCGGGGTCGACACCGGCGATGATCGAGAACGAGATCGCCTCGGGGATCAGAGCCAGCGCGACGACCAGGCCCCCGAGGACCTCGGTGCGCCAGACCTTCGGGCTGTTCAGCCAGTCGGGCTTGAGGCCGCGCAGCCACGCGGCGGGAGTCACAGCGGCAGAAGACAAGGAGACGCGTACCTGTCGTGCTCGGGCACACCCCTACGGCAGGCGGGGCGCGCGGGAAGGGCGCGCGGGGAACCGGGACGGCACCCCGCGCACAGCCCGCAGAACGGGGCCGGACGTGCGGGAAGGCAGACGCGAGACGGCGGCGCGCGCGGGCGCCTCGCGGCTCACGTCGGAGGGCGAAGGGTCACGGCGGGCAGGCGGCGGCGATCGGCGTCATGGGCTCGCGCACGCTCTCTCCCGCAAGAATCGGATCTTCGCCGGGGGCGCCATCGGCCCCGGAAACGGCAGCAGCGGGGCGGCCGAGCCACCCCTCACCAGCAACTCTACCCTAACGTTAGAGTTAAGGTTGGTGGTGTCGTACGGGACGCGGCCCACCACGACGGGAAGGCCAGGGGTACGGGCGTGGACGGCAAGCACATGCAGATCGGCGAGGTCGCCGCGCGAACGGACCTGTCCCTGCGCACCATCCGGCACTACGAGGAGACCGGCCTGGTCATCCCCTCCGCCCGCTCCCAGGGCGGCTTCCGCCTCTACACCGAGGCCGACGTCGCCCGCCTCATGGTCATCCGCCGCATGAAGCCGCTCGGCTTCACCCTGGACCAGATGCGCGACCTCCTGGACGCCACCGACCGCCTTGATGACGGCGCGGATCTCGGCGCCGACGAGCGCGAGGCGCTGCTGGAGCGCGTGCGGACCTACCGGCAGGCCGCCGCCGAGCAGGTCGAGAAGCTCCGCGTTCAGCTCTCCCGCGCCGAGGACTTCGCCGGCACTCTGGGCGCCCGCCTGGAACAGACCGCTCCAGCCGGCCGCATGGCGAACCGGGCCGTTTCGCGCCCGGGGGAGTGATCCCCGGATCCCATGGGGCGAGGGCGCTCGCGGCCCGGTGACGGCCCCGGTCCCTGGCCCCCGCCCCGCGCGCCCGGGCCGGCTGCGGGGCCGGGGCCGGGGCGGCGGGGCGGGGGGCCGGGGCGTCAGCCGCGGGCGGCCGGGTGGCCGGCGCCGCGGGTGAGGCGGTAGCCCCCGATGCCGGCCATGGCCGCGAGCACCGCGCCCCCGGCGGTCCACAGCCAGCGGGTGGACCACAGGCCGGACGACCAGCCGTCCTCCGGCTCCACCGTGGCGGACGAGCCCTGCACCAGCGGGGCGGCCAGGCTGCCGTCGACGGCCGCCGCACCGCCCGCGTCGTCGAGGGTGACGTCCAGCGCCGCGTCGAGGGGCTGACCGATGTCGCCGGCGGCCAGCCGCACCGCCGTCAGACGCACGTAGTACGCGCCCGGCAGCGGGTCGTTCGCCCACGGTTCGGCGAAGGCGCGCACCGTGCGGAGGTGGCAGGCGAGCTCGACCGACGTCGTGCCCGCCGCCACGGCCTTCGTCTGGCTGCCGAAGCGGCAGGCCTGGCGGCGCCGGAGGCCGTCGTAGACGTCGATCTGCCAGGTCGATCCCGCCCGGAGCGCGGCGCTCTCCGACAGCTTCACGGTGGCGCGGACGGTGGCCCGCGCGCCCGCGTCGGCCGCGAACTGCCAGTACAGGTAGTCACCGGTCGACGCCGGGGCGGTCGCGCGCTGTCCGGGGCGCACGGCGGTGGCCGTCCGGAAGGACGTGCCCGCCTCCGTCGGAGCCGCGGCGCCGCCGTCCTCACCGGCCGGGCTCGGCGACGGGGCCGCCGCCGCCGCGCCCGGCAGGCCCAGCAGCGCGGAACCGGCCAGAACCGCGGCCGCCGTCAGGATCCGTACCGTACCCATCAGTTGGTCCTCCACACCGAGATGCGCCAGCGTGACAGCCAGCCCCACACCACACCGGCCACGAAGCCGGTGAGGACCAGCACGCCCAGCAGCCACCAGCCGTGACCGAGGCCCAGGAAGGCGGCGTCCGTGCCCTCGTCGGGGCCGTCCACGAGGGCGACGCTCAGCTCCACGGGAAGACCGGGCTGGGTCTTCACCCCGGCGCCGGCGGAGAAGGAGTTGCTGACCCGCAGGCACACCGTCTCGGCCGCCGGCTTGCCGGAGCCGTCATCGTCGTCGGCGTCGCTCTCCGGCCGGGGGTAGCGCAGACCGGTCGACACCACGTCCGTACGGCCGTCCCCGGCGGCCTCACCGCGCACGATCTCCCGGCCGCGCAGGGTCGACGCCCGCAGCAGTACGCCGTAGTCGCGGTTGACCGCCCGGTCGGCGGCGACGCTCACCGAGGCGCGCAGCTCCTGGCCCGGCAGCACCTCCACGCGGTACCAGCGGTGCTCACCGAACGCCTCCCGGTCGGTGTACAGCCCCGGCTTCAGCGCCGGCGCCTTCTCGCACGCGTCCGCGCCCCGGGCGGCGACCGGTGTGAGCGTGGGTTCGGCCGCCCGGTCCACCAGTTGGCTGACCCGGTCCGACAACTCCTCCGTGTGCCGGACCGACGTGTACGTCCCGCCGGTGGCCTCCGCGATGCAGACGAGCTGCGCGCGGGTCCTGGCGTCCGGCACCAGGCCGAGCGTGTCGATGGTGAGGTGGATGCCCTTGGCCGCGATCTCGCGTGCCACCTCGCACGGGTCGAGCGGGGCACAGGTGTCTTCGCCGTCGGTGATGAGGACGATCCGCCGGGTGGCGTCACCGCCCTCCAGGTCGTCGGCCGCACCGAGGAGCGCCGGTCCGATCGGGGTCCAGCCGGTCGGCGCCAGGGTGGCCACCGCCGTCTTGGCCTCGGTCCGGTCCAGCGGGCCGACCGGATAGAGCTGCCGGGTGTCCTTGCAGCCGGTCTTGCGGTCCTTGCCGGGGTAGTCGGCGCCGAGCGTGCGGATGCCGAGCTGCACCTCCGGCGGCACGGCGTCCAGCACCTCGTTGAACGCCTGCTTCGCCGCCGCCATGCGGGACTTGCCGTCGATGTCGGTCGCCCGCATGGAGCCGCTGACGTCCAGCACCAGTTCGACCTTGGGTGCCTGCTCGCCGGCAGGCGCGGTATCCGCGTGGGCGGCCGCCGGGAACAGTGCGCCCGTCCATGTGACCAGCAGGCCGCACACCCCGGCCGCCAGTCGCCTTCTTGTGATCATCGCCGGATCATATTGATCCGGGGCGGCGCTCCCCAACTCGGCCTGGTCCGCGCCCGTCGGCGGTGCTCACCGGGCGGCCCGGCCGGCCCGTCCCCGGCAAGGGCGCCGCCGGGTCAGGGTGTTCCGGCTGCGGCGTAGCGGTATCCCGTGGCGTCGAGCGTCGTGGTGTCCAGCACGTCCTTGACGGTCGTGGGCGGGGCGCCGGTGAAGTCCGGCAGCAGCGGCCTGATGTCCGGCTCGATGACCACGTCGTAGCCGGGAGCGGTCCCGACCCACGGCCACATCACGTCGTCCGGGCGGTGACCCGGGGGGATCTCCTCGCCGGTGAAGGGGGAGAGGGCGTCGGCCGGCGGGTAGTGGTCCTCCGGCTTGGACCCGGGGACGTCGTCCAGCCGCCGCCGTTGCCAGTCGGCCCACAGCCGGTCGACGTTGGCGTGGTGGAGCCAGAAGACGGGGTCGTTGGGGGAGTAGGCCTGGGACATGTGACCACCGATGAAGTTGTGGCCGCCGTTGTGGGTGGGGGTGGTGAGGGAACCCTGTTCCAGCACGAGCCAGAACGCCCAGAAGGGGTGGTCGTCGGGCAGTTCGTCCACCACGAGCTGAACGAGGTTCTGGATGCCGCTCAGGGTGGGCGGCCAGCCGAGCCCGGTGCTGCCGCGCGCCAGGCCGGTGCCGAACCCCTCCTCCAGGAGCGGGTGGACCGGGAAGCCGCCGGCACCGGGCGGCCACCAGGCGGGGCGGTCCGCCGGGGGGACGGGGTCGCGCAGCACGCTGTCGGCCAGCGGCACGGGTGCCCCGTCGTGCAGCGAGCCCAGGAAGTCGGGGGTGAACAGGCGGGCGAGGGCGGCCGGGTGGTCGGTCCAGTCCCAGTAGGGGATCGTCACACCGGGCACCTCCGCCTGGAGGGCCTTCTCGAACTCCCTGAGGTACTTGCGGTGCCAGGGGCAGAAGCCGATGTTCCAGTGGCCGAAGTTGACGGTCGTGTCCGGTGGCAGCCCGGGGCTGACGACGGCCATGACGGCCTTGTGCAGGGCCACGAACCGGTCGTAGACGCCGGCTCCGGCGGGCGCGCCGGGGGCGGGCCGGTGCTTGAGGCG
Organism: Streptomyces sp. NPDC016309; assembly: GCF_043077235.1. Taxonomy (NCBI): domain Bacteria; kingdom Bacillati; phylum Actinomycetota; class Actinomycetes; order Kitasatosporales; family Streptomycetaceae; genus Streptomyces; species Streptomyces sp. NPDC016309. Next base: position 477,012 of record NZ_JBIBSG010000003.1, read on the forward strand.
GACCAGCGCCTCCAGGAACCGGTCGCGTTCCTGCGTCGTGAGGTCGACCGCGCTCTTACGGACGTCCATGGTTCCCGCCTCCCGGGTGGCCGCCGTGCCGGCCCGCGTGCGGGTCGTGGCCGTGGTCGTGCTGGTGGTCGTGGTCCTGGCGGCTGCCCGGGTCGCGGTCGTCGCCCCGGCCGTGGTCGTTGCCGTGACTGTGACCGTGACCGGGGCCGTGCGGGTGGTCCGGGGGGTGGCCGCCGGACGCCGGGCCGTGCTCCATGTGGCCGGTCGCGGGCACCGCGTGCAGACCGGCGAAGAACGGGCGGTCCGGAGCGCGGGTGAGCAGCCGCCGGGCCAGCGCGCGGAGCGTCTCGCCCGTCGTGGTGCGCAGCACCAGCTCGCTCTGGTACATGTTCGCGGGCCCGAGACCGATCCGGAGCGTCCCCCCGGCGCGGTCCGTCACGACCTCGACCGGCACCCGCTCGGTGCCGACCAGGCCGCAGAGGACGGTCCCCTCCAGATGACCGGCGAACTCCCGGAGCCCCTGGACGGTGCAGCCGTCGAACGGGGACAGCGTGGTGAGCAGGTCCAGGTGCTGGAACAGCATCCCCGGCCCGGTGACCGTGATCCGCAGGTCCGTGTCGTCGACGAGCAGGTCGATCAGGCTCGGTCCGCCCTTGAAGAGCATGGCCGCCGCCCTGCTCGGTACCTCGGTGGTCATGGGCCGCCTTCCCCGTGCCGTCCGTCGTGCCTTCCCGTGCCGGGCCGTGACGTCCGGCCCTCCTCCAGCGTCACGGTGGCGGACGCGCCCGGCGACCCCGGTCGCCCGTGCGGGTGGCCCGGCCGGCCCCGGACCGCGCGCCCCATCGGCCGCATCCGTCCCCTCGCCCCCATCGGCCGCATCCGCCCCCCTCGGCCCCGGCAGCCCCGACCGGCCCCGGGCCCCACACCCCCCACACCCCCCAGCCCCGCCGGCCCGGTAGGCCCCGTCAGGCGACGTCGACGAGGGCGGCGAGGGCGCCCGCCAGCGCGTCCAGGCCCTCGGCGCGGGGCGCCCCCCGCCCGTCGAGGTACAGATCGCGCCGGATCTCCACCATCAGCGCCCCCACCCTGGCGTCCCGCCCGTAGTACCGCAGCGGTACGTACGTCCCGGCGAACGGGGTGTCCAGCGCCGTGCCGCCGAGGCCCGCGAACGCCCGCCGGGCCGCGTCCACCAGCGGCGCCGGCGTGTGGAACGGATCGGTGCCCAGGCAGACCGGCGGACGCGGCCCGTCACCGTGGAGCTCGTACGGCAACGCCTCGGCCGGGTACGAGTGGACGTCCAGGACCACGGCACGTCCGGCCGCCGCCAGCCGCCCGGCCACGGCCGCCGTCATCGCCTCGGCGTACGGGTGGAAATAGCGCTCGACCAGCGGCCGGGGGTCGGCGCCCTCGGGACGCAGCTCCTCCCGGTGCGTGGTGCGCGTGTAGACCGCGCCCATGCCCACCGCCGCCATCTCCTCGCGCTCGTCGGGAAACCGCTCCGGGTCGACGACCAGCCGGGACAGCCGGTTGACGAACCGCCAGGGCGTCAGGGCCGCGGCCCCGGCCGCGGCGGCGGCGATCTCCGCCGTGTACGCGTCCGTGATGTGGTCCAACTCCGCCTCCAGCGCCGCGTCGTCGAGGACGATCCCGGCGCGGACGTCGGCGGGGACCGCCCGGGCGGAGTGGGGGACGTGCAGGATCACGGGCGAATCCGGGTCGCCCGGGTGGAGTTCGAAGGAGGTGGGACTGTCGGTCATCGGGTTCCTCGCAGTGCGTCGTCACACCCGTCCCCGCGGGTAGGCGGGGGGCATGGGCGAGATCCTCATCGGTACATGTTCCTGGACGGACAAGGCACTTGTGGCGAGCGGGTGGTACCCGCCGGGCCGGCGCGACGCGGAGGGGCGGCTGCGGCACTACGCCGAACACTTCCCCGTGGTCGAGGTCGACGCCACCTACTACGCGCTCCCCAGCGCCCGGAACAGCCTGCTGTGGGCCCAACGCACCCCCGAGGGCTTCCGGTTCGACGTCAAGGCGTTCTCCCTGCTGACCGGTCATCCCACCCGGCAGGCCGCCCTCCCCGCCGACCTGCGCGGCCACCCCACCGGCGACCCCGGCCTCCTCGACGAGGTGTGGCACCGCTTCGGCGAAGCGCTGCGCCCGCTGCGGGAGGCGGACCGCCTCGGCACCCTCCTGTTCCAGTTCCCGCCCTGGTTCGGCCCCGGGGCCCGCTCGGAGACCGTGCTCCGCCGCACCCGCGCACGCGCCGACGGCTGGCCCGTGGCCGTCGAGTTCCGGCACCCCGGCTGGTGGCGGGAGGACCGACGGGCGGACACCACCGCCCTGTTGCGGGACCTGGACACCGCGGCCGTGGCCGTGGACATGGCCCAGGGCCTGCCCACCTCCCTGCCGCCGCTCGCCCCCGTCACCTCCGACGACCTCGCGGTGGTCCGCTTCCACGGCCGCAGCGCCGCCTGGGGCACCGGCACCAAGGAGGACCGCTTCCGGCACCGCTACACGGACGCCGAACTGGCGGAGTGGCTGCCCCGCCTCCGCGCCCTCGCCGACCGGGCCGCCCACGTCCACGTGCTGTTCAACAACTGCTGCGCCGACGCCGCCGTGCGGGCCGCCGAGGCCGCGCGCGACCTGATGGCCCCTGCCACACATCCTCGCCGGAGCACCGGGTAGACGCGCCGTACACCCACTGGAGGAGGATCCATGTCCGGACTGATGACCCGTATCAAGCAGTTCACCCGCAGTCCCCAGGGGCAGCGGGCGATCGCGTCCGCCCGGCGCGCCGCCGCCGACCCGCGCAAGCGCGCCCAGGCCCGCCAACTGCTCGGCCGGCTGCGCGGCCGCCGGTGACCGGTACCGAGGAGGGCGAGCGGGCACATGGCCAAGGGAACACTGACGCGATGGGAACGAGCGCTGGAGCGCTGGCAGAGCGCCCTGGTCTCCAAGGCCCTCGGACACGATCCGGTCGAACTGCTCGACGCGCTGCGCCGTGAGTGCGACGCCCACGCCGTGGTGTGCAGCGAGAGCAGAGTGGTCGTCCCCAACGCGTACGAGGTGGAACTCGACGCACGGGTCTACCAGGAGCTGCTCCGCCGGGGCGGCGGCGAGGTCGGCCAGGAGCTGACGGACGCCCTCGCCCGCCACGGGGAGCGCCACGGCTACGAGTGGGCCGGACCCCTCACCGTACGCATCACCCCGGCCACCCGGCCGCCGGACGACCCCTACCGGGTGGTCGGCAGCCCCATGCCGCACGTCCGCGCCGACGCGTTCCCGGCGGCCGGCTGACCACGGCCGACCCGACGCGGACGGCCCCCCCGACCGCCGTTCCGACTGGCTGCCGGAGCCCGGAAGGGCGCAGCATGGGGTGGAGGCGACGGCCAGCGGCGCACGCCGGCGGCTTCCCGGGTACGGAGGCGGTGCACGCGTTGAGCGGGCAGATCTTTGCGACCTGCGGGGTGGAGCTGGCCGCTGTCTACGTGCCGTCCGAGAACATCGACGAGCTGCGTCTCGCCGAGGTGGCCGGGGACGCGGCCGGGCCGTACGAGATGCCGCCCTCGTACGCCCTGTCCGGCCGCTCGGCGGTGGCCGACGCCTGCCGCGCCGGACGGCCCCTGTGGCTGACGTCCCGCGCCCCGGACCCGGCCGGCGGCACCGGCGGCCTCGTACCACCGCCCGACGGCACCCGGCCGCCGGCCGACGGGCCGGTGCCGCCGCGGGACGGGCGGCTGCCGCCCGCCGACGGCCCGGTGTCGCTGGGCGCCCTGCCCCTGGGCGGGGACCCCCGGCTCCTGGGCTGCCTGCTGGTGCTCCGCAAGGACGGGCGCGGCTTCGACGCCGACCAGCGCGCCTTCCTGGAGCTGTACGCCGACCAGGCGGCGGCCGGGCTGGAGGCGGCCGCGGCCCGGGTCGTCCCGCCCGTCGAGACCGGCAAGCCCCCGGGCCCGGCGCTGCTGCCGCTGCGCGGCGGCACCTTCGTCCTGTCCCTCCGGACCGGCCGCATGGACGTGGACGCCCAGGTACTGCGCCTGCTCGGCGTGGCCCGGGCCGACTACGACGGGCACGTGTCCACGCTGCTGGAGTGCGCCGTCCCCGACGACGTCCCGGCCCTGATGTCGATCGTCGAACCGGACCGGGGGGCCGCCGCCCACCAGCAGCTCGCGTTCCGCGTGCGCCGCCCCGGCGGGGAACTGCGCTGGCTGGGGCTGCGCTGCCGCGTCCTGACCGCCCCGGACGGCAGACCCGAACGCATCCTCGGCGTCGTCGGCGACGCCTCCTACCTGCGGCCCACGCCCGACGAGGTGTCCCTGGTGCAGCGGCTGTCCGCCGCCCTGGCCGGCGCCACCACCATCCGGGACGTCAGCCGGGTGGTCGTCGAATCGCTGCGCACCCCGCTGGCCGCCGACCGTGTCGCCGTCGGCGAGCTGGAGGGCGACCGGCTGGTGGTCACCCTGCTCCACCCGCCGGAACCCGACGCCTGGCCGGAGGTGTGGCGCTCCGAGTGGCGCTCGGAATGGCCGGACGCCTCCTGCCAGTCCCTGCCCACCCTGGAGAGCGCCCTCCGGGAGGGCCATGTGGCGCTGTGGCCGCCGGGCGCCCCCCTGGAACCGGGCCTCGCGGGCATCGGTCCCGGCGGGCTCGCCGTGCTGCCCCTGCCGGCCGAGGGCCGGATGGTCGGGGTGTGCCTGGTCGGGTGGGAGGGCGAGCACCGCTTCGGACCGGAGGAACGGTCCCTGCTGACGGCGACGGCCGGTCTGGTCGGCCAGGCCCTCACCCGGGCCCACGCCCTCAACGCCGGGCACGAACTCGCCACGATGCTCCAGCGGAGCCTGCTGCCCCGCAAGCTCCCGGCCCTGCCGGGCGGGGAGGCCGTCGCCCGGTACCTGCCCGCGACGGTCGGCCTCGAAGTGGGCGGCGACTGGTACGACGTCATCCCGCTCGCCGACGGGCACGTGGCCCTGGTCATCGGCGACGTACAGGGCCACAGCGCCGGCGCGGCCACCATCATGGGGCAGATGCGGACCGCGATCAGGGCCTACGCGGTGGAGGGACACCCGCCCGACGTGGTGGTGGCCCACGCCAACCGGCTCCTCGTCGGCATGGAGACCGACCTGTTCGCCACCTGCGCCTACGTCGACCTCGACATGGAGGAGGGCCTCGCCTGGATCGTCCGGGCCGGGCACCTGCCGCCGCTGCTGCGCCTGCCCGACGGCACCTCCGAGGCGCTGGAGGTCGAGGGCGGCCCACCCCTGGGCGTCATGGTGGAGGCCGACTTCCCGCTGACCGAGGTCGGCCTCGCGCCCGGCACCCTGATCGCCCTGCTCACCGACGGCCTGGTGGAGTCGGCGACCCTCCGCCTGGAGGACGGACTGCGCGCGGTGTGCGAGGCGCTGCGGACCGCCGATCCGGCCGACCCCGGGCGGGTCGCCGACGAACTGGTCGCGGGCACCCGCCGGCGCGACGACGACGTGGCGCTCCTGCTGCTGCGCTACGACGGTATGCGGGTCCGTCCCATCCGCGCCCGGTGGGCGGTGTGGCGGCTGCCCGACGCCGTGATGCACGCCCGCCGTTTCGCGGCCCGCACTCTGCGCGGCTGGGGTGTCGCCGAGGAGGTCGACATGGCCCTGCTGGTGGTGTCCGAGCTGGTGACGAACGCCATCGCGCACACCCAGGGGGAGGTACGGCTCGATCTGACGCTGGCGGGGGACCGGCTGCGCATCGCGGTGAACGACGCCTCGCCCCGGACCCCCGTCAAGTCCCCCAGCGTGGACTGGGAGGCCACCGGCGGCCGGGGGCTCATGCTCGTCGAAGCGCTGTCCACCTCCTGGGGTTCGGTGCCGCTGAGCGGCGGCAAGCAGGTGTGGTGCGAGGTCGCCCTGTCCCCGCGCGAGCCGGTCGCCGGCGACGGGGAGCGGCGGAGGTGACCGGGATGAGCGGGTGGTCGCGCGGGACGCGCGGGAACGGGGCGGCCGGGACGCACGGGCTCCCCGCGCTCCCCGCGCCGGGGACGGCGCGCCGCCGCCGACTGGTGCCCGCGGCCCTGCTGGCCGCCGCGCTGGCCCTCACCTCCGGCCTGACGGCCTGCGGCAAGGCCGCCGAGGTACGCGACCCGGGCGAGCGGGTCGACCGCGACGGCCGCACGATCGGGCTGCTGCTGCCCGACAACACCAACCGCTTCGACGCCTTCGACCGGCCCCTGATCATGGAGCGGATCGCCCGGACGTGCCCCGAGTGCGACGTCGAGTTCGCCAGCGCGCAGGCCGACGTGGCGACCCAGCAGCAGCAGGTCGACGCGATGATCACCAAGGGGGTCCGGGTGCTGGTCCTCGACGCCGTCGACTCCAAGTCGCTCCGCTCCTCGGTCGAGCGGGCGCGGGAGGCGGGCATCGACGTCGTCGCCTACGACCGGCTGGTGGAGGGCCCGGTCTCCGCGTACGTCTCCTTCGACGGCGAACGCGTGGGGCGGCTCCAGGGCGAGGCGCTCCTGAGGGCCCTCGGGGACGACGCGCGCGGCGGCCAGATCGTGATGATGAACGGCGCCGCCACCGACCCCAACTCGGCCTGGTTCAAGAGGGGCGCGCTCGCGGCCCTGGAGGGGAAGGTCACGATCGGGAAGGCGTACGACACCACCGAGTGGCGGCCGCTGTACGCCCACATCAACATGTCGGGGGCCATCGCCTCCCTGGGCGCCGACCGCATCGACGGCGTGTACTCGGCCAACGACGGCCTCGCCTCCGGGATCATCTCCGCCCTCAAGTCGGCCAAGATCCGGCCGCTGCCCCCGGTGACCGGGCAGGACGCGGAGCTCGCCGCGATCCAGCGGATCGTCGCGGGGGAGCAGTTCATGACCGTCTACAAGCCCTTCCGGCTGGAGGCGTACGCGGCCGCCGACATGGCCGTCGCACTGGCCCGCGGGCAGCGGCCGGACCGTGTGGCGACCGGGAAGGTCGACAGCCCCACCACGCGCGGCATTCCGTCCGTTCTGCTCATGCCGGTCTCCGTGACTGCCGACAACATCAGGGAGACCGTGATCAAGGACGGCATGTACACGGTCGACCAGATCTGCACCCCGAAGTACGCGGCCGGCTGCGAGCGGGCCGGACTGACCCCGTAGGGGCCCGGGAGGACGCCGGGAGGGGTGCCGCACGGCGAGGAAGTGGGTCACCGATGGCAGCACCGCCCCTGTTGGCGCTGAAGGGCGTCTCCAAACGGTTCGGCGCCGTGCGGGCGCTCGCGGACATCGACCTGGAAATCCGCGCGGGCGAGGTCGTCGCCCTGGTGGGTGACAACGGGGCCGGCAAGTCCACGCTGGTGAAGGTCATCGCCGGGGTGGACGCAGCCGACCGGGGGACCATCGAATGGGAGGGCCGGCCGGTCCACCTCACCCGGCCGCACGACGCGCAGGCGCTGGGCATCGCGACCGTGCACCAGGACCTGGCGCTCTGCGACAACCTCGACGTCGTCGGCAACCTGTTCCTGGGCCGGGAGATCCACCGGGTGGGCGTCCTGGACGAGGTGGAGATGGAGCGCCGCACCCTCGGTCTCCTCGACAGCTTCGCCATCCGGATGCCGAGCGTGCGGGTCCCCGTCGCCTCCCTGTCCGGCGGCCAGCGGCAGACCGTCGCCATCTCCCGGTCGCTGCTGGGCGAACCCCGGCTCGTGCTGCTGGACGAGCCGACCGCCGCGCTGGGCATCGAACAGACGGCCAGGGTCCTCGACCTCGTGGACCGGCTGCGCGAACGGGGGCTCGGTGTCCTCCTCATCAGCCACAACATGGGGGACGTCAAGGCCGTCGCGGACTGGATCGCCGTGCTCCGCCTCGGCCGGAACAACGGCTTCTTCGACGTGACCACGACCTCCCACGAACAGATCATCTCCTCCATCACCGGGGCCACGGACAACGCCGTCACCCGCCGCGCGTCGCGCGACTGGGAGGCCGGCTGATGAGCGGTACGGGCGGTGGGGGTGGCGTGAGCGGTACGGGCGGGGGCGCGGGCGGTACGGGCGGTGGCGCGGCAGGGGGCGCCACCCCGACGGCGTACTCCGTCGCCGGGCTCAGGCAGAGCCTCCGCAGCGGGGAACTCGGCTCCCTCCCCGTCCTGCTGAGCCTGGCGGCGATCTGGCTGATCTTCGTGATCCTCGACGAGAAGTTCCTCTCGCCGCGCAACCTGTCCAACCTGAGCGTGGACATCGTGGGCACCGGGATGATCGCCGTGGGTGTCGTCTTCGTCCTGCTGCTGGGGGAGATCGACCTGTCCGTCGCCTCCGTGAGCGGTCTCGCGGCGGCCGTGTTCGCCGTGCTGAACGTGCAGCACGGCATGGCGGAGGGGCCCGCCGTCGTGGTCGCGGTGGTCCTCGGGGCGGCGATCGGGGCGGCGCAGGGGTTCTTCTTCGCGCGGGTGGGGGTGCCCGCGTTCGTCGTCACCCTGGCCGGCCTGCTGGGCTGGAACGGGCTGATGCTCTACATCCTCGGGTCGAGCGGCACCGTCAACCTCGACGACGAGGGCCTGGTCGCCCAGCTCACCGGCCACTACTTCACTGACGTGGCCGTCGCGTACGGGGTGGCGGCGCTCGGCACGGCGGGCTACTTCCTGGTGTCCTTCCGGGACGCACGGCGCCGCGTGGCCGCCGGGGTGCCGTCCCGGCCCCTGCCCGTCATCGCCGTACGCACCGGGGCGCTGGCCCTGGTCGCCTTCGCCGCCGCGTTCGTGCTCAACCGCTTCCAGGGGCTGCCGCTGGCCCTGCTGGTCTTCCTCGTGGTCCTCGTCGGCCTGGACCACGTCCTGCGCCGCACCGTCTACGGGCGCATGGTCTTCGCGATCGGCGGGAACGTGGAGGCCGCCCGGCGGGCCGGGCTCGGAGTGGTGTGGGTCCGGATCTCGGTGTTCGCCGTCTCGGGCACCATGGCCGCGGTCGGCGGGCTCTTCCTGGCCTCCCGGGTCACCTCGGCCAGCCAGGCCTCGGGCGGCGGCAACCTGCTGATGAACGTGATCGCCGCGGCCGTCATCGGGGGCACCAGCCTCTTCGGCGGGCGCGGCAGGGTCTGGTCGGCGCTGCTGGGCGTGCTGGTCATCCAGTCGATCGCCTCGGGCGTGGCCCTGCTGGGCATCCAGGCGGCCGTCCAGTTCATGATCACGGGCGGGGTGCTGCTGGTGGCCGTGGTCATCGACTCCCTGTCGCGGCGGGCCCAGAAGGCCCACGGCCGGGTCTGACCGTACGGCCGCATCCGGCCGTACCAGCCGCGTCGGCCCCTGCGGGCACCGCGCTCCGGTCCCGGCGGCCGGTCACCGGACCGGCCGCCGGGGCGGCGGGATCAGCGGGTCATCACCGGGCCACGCGACGGCGGCCCAGGAGGACGCCCAGAGCGATCATGCCGACGCCCAGCGCGAAGTGCAGCCAGTCGTCGGCCCTGTTGACCGGGACGAAGTTGGCTCCGCTGTCGTGGTCGATGAGGAGCCCGTACAGCCACAGCGCCAGGTAGACCACGCCACCGCCGACGAGGAACGACCGGGCGGTCGAGGCCGCGCGCGACATGGAGAGCCCGGCGAGGCCGAAGAGCAGGTGGACGAGGTTGTGCAGGATCGACACCTGGAACACGCCCAGCAGCTTGGCCTCCGAGTCGTGCCCGGCGAAGGTGAGCGTGTCGTAGTCGGTGGTGATCCCGGGGATGAAGCCCAGGACGCCCACCAGCAGGAACACGGCGCCCACCAGCAGGGCCGCCTGCTGTACGCGGGTCCGGGGATACGCGGCGGCGTCACTGGCGTCACGGAAAGCGTTCATGGTCCGCTCCTTGTCGTGGTGACGGACGGGGAGTACCCCCGTCCGCGCTGTTCATCCCGTCCCCGGTCTCACTTGGTCGGATCATGACCCCAGTTCATCAAGGAGTGCCGCCACCGGGTGTCCGCGACGTCCCCGTCGGGGCGCTGGGACACGTGCCGGTGCACGTACCCCACGACCTTGCGCATGTGCGCGACGTCGTCCTCGGTCAGATCCGCCTTCCTGGTGCGCAGGAGGTCCACGATGCGCCGGCCCGAGGCGTGGCCGACGCTCTCCCCGGAGCCGTCGGACTGCCCGACGGCCCGGGACTCGTCGGTCTCCAGCCACTTCTCCATCTCGCCCGCGGTCATGTTCACCGCCTCGTCGAAGCGCCGCAGGGTCTCCTCCCGGTCCTGTGTCCCGCCGCTCACGAGCGTTCGCCCTTCTTGCGCAGCGACTCCGGCTTGTGGACCGCGCGACCGCCGGACTTCTCGCTCTCGACCTCGTACTGCGGCTCGTCCTTCGACGCGGCGACCGTCCGTCCGGCCGCCTCCGTGCGGCTGGTGATCTTCTTCTTCACCTTGCCGCGGACGGACTTCCCGTGGCTGCTCCAGGTGACCTCGTCACCCTTGCTCAGCTTCTTGTCCTTGCTCATGGGACGCCTTTCCCTCGGATCCCCGCGTGCACCGGGGGGTGCACGGGCTCGGGCCTCCGGTGTCTGTTCCCGTCACGGCACGCCGGTGGATGCGCCGGGGCGCCTTCGGGGGAGAAGTCCACTCCATCGCCGTAGTGCCGGCGCGCCCCCGGCCGCCGGGGATGGTGTACGGGTCAGGGCCGCAGCGCCGCTTCCAGGGTGTCCAGCGCCTCGGCGAGCCCCGGCGGCCGGAGCAGCCCCGGCGCGGTCCGCCCGGCCCAGCCCGGGCCCAGGGCCAGGACGACGGGCCGCCGGCGGGCGCCCCGGACACCCCACTCCATGCCCGCCACGTGCTGCGCGAGCGGCCGGCTGGCGGTCGTCCGGGACTGGGCCCACAGGCCCACCGCGGCCGGTCCGGTCCGGCGCACCGCCTCGACGAGCGCCTCCACCGGCAGGGCCGCGCCGAACATGCGCACCAGGAACCCCCGCTCGGCGAGGGCGGTGGTCAGTGCCTCCAGCGCCAGCGTGTGGTTCTCGCCGGGCACGCAGGCCAGCACCACGGTGGCGCCCCGCGGGCCGGCCGGAGCCGGGGGCGCGGCCCGCCGCAGGGCGCCGGACACGTGCCAGGACAGGAAGTGCTCGACCTCGACGTACCGCTCGCCGGACGTCTCCCACTTGCGGCCGACGGCCTGGAGCGTTGGCATGATCACCTCGTTCCAGGCCGTGACCGGCCCGTACGCGGTGATCACCTCCGACAGCAGCCCCTCCAGGGCCGGGGCGTCCAGGCGCAGCGCGGCCCGGGCGAGCCCCTTGCACTCCTGGCGTACGTCCCCGAGTTGCAGTCCGGTGCGGGCCCGGCCGGGGACGCTGCCGCGCGGGACGGGCCGCGTCCCGCCGGGGCGGCCGCCGGGTCCCGCAGCCCCGGGGGCGCCCGTCCCCGCGACCCCGTCGCGGACCATGCGGGCCGCCTCGGCGGGCGGCACTCCCGTGGACGTCAGGGCGCACATGCGCTCCAGCCGGGCGATGTCCCCGGGGGTCCAGCGCCGGTGCTTGCCGCCCGAGTGGGCGGCGGGCCCCATGCCGTAGCGACGGTCCCAGGAACGCAGGGTCGTCGCGGCGACGCCCAGACGCCTCGCGACCTCACCGGTCGTCAGCCCGCCGTGCTCGGGCGGGGCGCCGGGCTCGGGGGGCCGTCCGTGGTCGGGGAGTCGGCCGGGGGAACGCTCTCCGTCAGTAGCCACCCGGCCAGCCTACGACGCACAAACGATGCATGTTGCTTGCGTCGTTCGTGCGTCCAAGACTGGAGCCACACGGTGCCCGAAGGCGCCCGGACCGCCACGGTTCCGCCCCCCTTCCGCCTCTTCCCCGCCATCGGCGCACCGCGCGGCAGGCCCCGGCAGAAGGCCCGGCAGGAGGACGTAACCATGAGCCCGACCACCCACCGCGCGCCTTCCCGGCCCGCCGCCCCGGGCGCGGCGTTCGAACAGGTGCTCCAGACGGGCTTGCTGGCCTCCGACGAGAGCGCGTTCGCCGCGATCTACCGGCGGTGGAGCCCCCTCGTCCACACCATGGCCGCCCGCTCGCTCGGCGACGCCCGGGAGGCCGAGGACGTCACCCAGCAGGTCTTCCTCGCGGCCTGGCGCGGACGGGCCGGCTTCCACCCCGAGCGCGGGCCGCTCGGCGCGTGGCTCGTCGGCATCGCCCGCCGCAAGACCGTGGACGCGCTGGCCGCCCGGACGCGCCGCCTCACCCTCGTCGACGCGGCGGTCCGCGCGGCGGAGGCCACCGGCGTACCGCACCCCGCCGCCCCGGCGGCCGACCGGGTGCTGGACCGGGTGCTCCTGACCGAGGAACTGGCGCGGCTTCCCCGGCAGCAGCGTGAGGTGCTGTGCCTGGCCTTCTACGAGGACCTGACCCAGACCCAGATCGCCGAGCGCACCGGCATCCCGCTCGGCACCGTCAAGAGCCACACCCGGCGGGGACTGCACCGGCTGCGGCACCGCATCTCGACCGGCCCCGCCCGGACCGCCCCGCCGTCCGGACGGGCACCCTCCGCCTGACGCACCGACAGCCATGCCGGCCCGGCGGCCGTACGAGGCCGACCCACCGTGCCCGGCCCGGCGGCCGTACGGGGCCGGGTGGCCACGGTCCGGCCGGCCCGGTGGCACCGGAAGCCCGGTGGCACCGGAACGGCGGCGCCGTGGCCAGGGCGGCCCCGCCTTGTGCCAACGCCATTGACCCGCCGGCGGCCGCCCCGCTTCGATGCCCCCATGCAGACCCCTCGCCACGCCGACCTCGTCTTCACCGGTGGCCCCGTCCTCACCCCCGACAGCGCGCCCGGCCCCGACGGGGCACCCGCGACCGCGGTCGCCGTCACCGGCGGCCGGATCAGCGCCGTCGGCGACCCGCACCACGTGCACGAGCTGATCGGGCCCAGGACGGAGGTCGTCGACCTCGGGGGACGGCTGCTGCTCCCCGGGTTCCAGGACGCGCACGTCCACCCGGTCCCCGCCGGGCTGGAGTCCGCCCGGTGCGACCTGACGGCGGCGGACACCGCCGCCGACACCCTCGCGGCCGTACGCGCCTACGCGGCCGCCCATCCCGACCGGGAGTGGATCACCGGCGGAGGCTGGGCCATGGAGGCGTTCGACGGCGGCACGCCCACCAAGGACCTCCTCGACCCGGTGGTCCCCGACCGCCCGGTCTACCTGCCCAACCGGGACCACCACGGGGCCTGGGTCAACAGCCGCGCCCTGGCCCTCGCCGGCATCACCCGTGACACCCCCGACCCGTCCGACGGACGCATCGAGCGCGACGCTGCCGGCGAACCCACCGGCATGCTCCAGGAAGGGGCCATGGAACTCGTGGGGCGGCTCACCCCGCCCTCCACCGCCGCCGAACGGCTGGCCGCCCTGCTGCACGCCCAGCGCACCCTGCACGCCCTGGGCGTGACCGCCTGGCAGGACGCCCTCCTCGGTGGCTTCCTCGGCATGGACGACCCGTCGGACGCCTATCAGACCGCCGCCCGCGACGGCACGCTGACCGCCCGCGTCGTGGGCGCCCTGTGGTGGGACCGCGAACGCGGCGCCGAACAGATCCCCGAACTGGTCGCACGGCGGGCCGCCCTCGGCCACGGCCGGTTCCGCGCCGGCACCGTCAAGATCATGCTGGACGGCGTCGCCGAGAACGGCACCGCCGCCCTGCTCGCCCCCTACCTGGACCGCTGCGGCTGCGCCACCGCCAACAGCGGCACCAGCTTCATCGACCGCGACCGCCTCCCCGGCTACGTCACCGCGCTGGACGCCCTCGGGTTCCAGACGCACTTCCACGCCCTCGGCGACCGCGCCGTGCGCGACGCCCTGGACGCCGTCGAGGCGGCCCGCGCGGCCAACGGCCCCCGCGACACCCGCCCGCACCTCGCGCACCTCCAGGTCGTCCACCCCGACGACGTCCCGCGCTTCGCACGGCTCGGCGCCACCGCCACCGTCCAGCCCCTGTGGGCCGCGCACGAACCGCAGATGGACGACCTGACGATCCCCTTCCTCGGCCCCGAACGGACCGCCCGGCAGTACCCGTTCGCCGCGCTGCTCCACGCGGGCGCGACCCTCGCCGCGGGCAGCGACTGGCCGGTCAGCAGCCCCGACCCCCTTCAGGGGGTGCACGTCGCCGTCAACCGCGTCCTGCCCGGCGGGAGCGGGCCCGTCTTCCTGCCCGGCCAGCGCATCGGCCTGACCGCCGCGCTCACGGCGTACACCGCCGGCTCCGCGTACGTGAACCACCTCGACGGCACCGGCAGCGTACGGACCGGGGCCCTGGCCGACCTGGTCGTCCTGGACCGCGACCCGTACGCCGGACCGCCGGAGGCCATCGGTGCGACCCGGGTCGCGCTCACCTACGTGGAGGGCGAGCGCGTCCACGCGGCCGACGACGCGTGACGGCGCGCGACGGCGTGCCGGCGGGCGGGCCCATCGGGCCGGGTCAGCCCAGCTTCTTGAGCAGTTCGGCGGCGAGCGGGGCCGAGGAGGCCGGGTTCTGGCCGGTCACCAGATCGCGGTCGACGACCACGTGCGGCGCCCACGGCTCACCCTCCCGGAAGTCGGCGCCGATGCCCTCCAGCCGGTCCTGGAGCAGCCACGGCGCCTTCGCCGCGAGACCGGCCTGGGTCTCCTCGGCGTTGGTGAACCCGGTCAGCCGGTAGCCCGCGAAGGCGTTGGAGCCGTCCTCCCGGCGGGCGGCGAGCAGCGCGGCCGGGCCGTGGCAGACCACGCCGAGCGGCGTCCCCGACTCCAGCACGCCGGTCAGCAGGCGGCCCGACTCCGCGTCCACCGCCAGGTCCTCCATGGGGCCGTGCCCGCCCGGGACGAACACCGCGGCGTACTCGGCGGGGTCCACGTCCGCGAGGGCCACCGGACGGTGCAGTTCGGTGAGGGACGCGAGGGTGCGCTCGACCCGGTCGGCGCCGTCCTGGCCGCCGTTGACCTCGGCGGCCAGGCTCGCCCGGTCGACGGTGGGCACGACGCCGCCCGGGGTCGCGACCACGACCTCGTGGCCGGCCGCCGTGAACGCCTCGTACGGGGCCACGACCTCCTCGGCCCAGAAGCCGCTGGGGTGCTTGGTGCCGTCCGCCAGCGTCCAGTGGTCGGCGCCGGTCATCACGAAAAGGATCTTCGACATGGTGTGTCTCCCAGGTGTGCGGTCGATGTCCTCGACCGTACGGCCGGGCACCTGGAGCGAACCAATGGGTGAGCCTATCGGCGGTATCGGTTTTCCTATGCCGGGCGGGCCGGGTGCGCCGTGATGGAGGCCACCGGGGCCGTCTCGCTCAGGTGTCCCACCTGGTGCCGGCCCCGGTCACCGCCGGCCGGCGTGCCGGATATCGCCGCCGTGGCCGGAGCGGCGGCCGGGGCCGCCTTGCTGCGCTCCTCGGGCGCGTGTGCCACCGAGGACCAGGTACGCAGCCGGTGGCTGACCGCGTCGTCCAGGCTCACCGGCGCGCCCCGCTGCTCGGCCAGCCGGCCGGCCTCCCGGCCGAGCGCCGCGATGTCGTCCCACCGCAGTCGCAGGACCACCGACACCTCCGCGCTGCCGTCCGGAAGCCCTCGCATCGTCGCCTCGTCACGCTCGCTCATCGCCGCTCCTGTCTGTCGCAGAGACGTTTCACCGCACCAGTACGGACCACCCCCGCGTTCCGTTCAGCACCCGCCGCCGACCGGTCCCCGCGCCATGGGCCGAACGGGCGAGCGGGCATCCACGGGTGCACGCTGGAGGGGTGACGGAGTGACCTGGAGGTGTGAGTGATGAAGACGATCGTCGGATGGCATGTGGAACTCGAGTTCACCGAGGACGAGGACACCGGCAGGACCCGCGCGGCCTGCATGGTCAGGCTCCCGGACGGCACCGAACTGCGCGCTCACGGCCATGCCAAGCGGCACCCGGACGACAGCGAGCAGCAGCGCGTCGGCGAGGAGATCGCCGCGGCCCGCTGCCTCAACGAGCTCTCCCGGAACCTGATGAAGAAGGCCGGGGGCGAGATCGAGGAGGTGACGCACATACCGGCCCACCTGGCCATGTGACGCGCCCGCCGCACCGCCCGCCGAGCCTCCGCCCGGCCCCGCCCGCCGGGTCCCGCCGTGGCGCCCCCGCCCGGTCCCGGACACGCCTGTGCCGAAAACGGGGTCATGATCGCGGAGGGAGGGGGCACACGAGGGCCCGAGGGAACCGATGCGGTCGACACCCGGCGTACGGCCGGGGCTGTCGGGTCCCGGGAAGGACGCAACAGCACATGTCGCAGGTCGAGGAATCCATCGAGGTCCGCGTGCCGGTGCGCACCGCCTACAACCAGTGGACCCAGTTCGAGAGCTTCCCGGAGTTCATGGAGGGCGTGGAGCGGATCGAGCAGCGCACCGACACCCTCACCCACTGGGTGACCCAGGTGAACGGCGCCGCGCGCGAGTTCGACGCCACCATCACCGAGCAGATCCCGGACGAGCGGGTCGCCTGGACCACCGTCGGCGGCGAGGCGCGGCAGGCTGGTGTGGTGACGTTCCACCGCATCGACGAGACCACCACGAAGGTCATGCTCCAGATGGACTTCGAGCCCGACGGCTTCACCGAGACCGTCGGCGACAAGCTGGGCTTCGTCAAGCGGCAGGTCACCGGAGACCTCAAGCGGTTCAAGTCCTTCATCGAGTCGCGCGGCGCGGAGACCGGTGGGTGGCGGGGCCAGGTCTGACGCCCCCGCGCCCGTGGCGCCGGGCCGGACGGGTGACACGGCACCGTGTCCCGGTCGTGTCCGCCCGGGCGGACCGGACCGCGCTGGCAGGGTGGGCACCGTTAACTCCAAGCGCTCCGCCACAGGGGTTGCTGGGCCAGGCCCCCGGACGGGTGACCGTCCGGGGGCCTCGGCTTGTCCACCGGCGCCTTTCCGCCGTCGAGTCTTCCCGCTGCTTGCCTTCGCGGCTCGTCCACCGGTGGCTCCTCCGTCACGGCGGGATCCGGTCCGCCCCCTACGATGGGGCTCATGAGCTCCCGTCAGCCGCGCGTCCCGGCCCGCCCCCGGGCGTACCGCACGGCGCTGCTGGTCCTGGCGGTGCTCGCCGGGGTGCTCGCCATGCACGGACTGGCCCCCGGCACCGCAGCCCATGCCCGGGCCCATGCCCATGGCCAGGCCCATGCCCACGGCGCCGCCCATGTGAGGGGCGACGCCTGCGCGCACCTGGACGAGGGCGGCGGCGGCTCCGGACACGCCGCGCACGCGGACTCCACGTGCGCGGCCGGTGGTGTCCCCACCGCGCCCGGCCAGGCGCCCCTGCTCACGGGCGGCGCCGAGCGGGACGCCGACGACCGCCTCCGCGCCCGGCCCGGTGCCGCGACGGCGACCGACCGCGCTCCGCCGGACCTGGCCCGGCTGCAACTCCTCCGCATATAGGGACGCCCCGCGCGGCGCACCGCCCGCCCACCGAGGGCGTCGGCGCCGTGCCGCGCACACGTCCCACCAGAGCGCATGCCTGTGCACACGAGGAGTGGCACCACCCATGACCGCACGAAAGACCGCACGACGTCTCTTCCCCGGCCCTTTCCCCCGGCGCGCGCGCGGCGCCGCCGTCACCACCACCGCCGTCGCGGCCTGCGCCCTGCTGCTGGCCGGCTGCGGCGGCACCGGCGCCGGAACCTCCCCGGGCCACACCGGGCACGGCGACGGGCCCGCCGCCGCCTCGGCCTCGGCCTCCGCCTCCGCCGAGCGGGGCGGTCACAACGCGGCGGACGTCGCCTTCGCGCGGGGCATGGTCCCGCACCACCGGCAGGCCGTCGACATGGCCGGCATGGCCGCGAGCCGGGCCTCCGCCCAGGAGGTACGGGACCTCGCGGCGGCGATCAGGAAGGCCCAGGACCCCGAGATCCGGACGCTGTCCGGGTGGCTCGCCTCCTGGGGCGAGCCGGTGCCCGCCGCCGACGCCTCCGGCCACGCGGGCCACTCCGGTCACGGTGACGGAGCGGCCGGGATGATGACCCCGCAGCAGATGGACCGGCTGGCCAGGTCCTCCGGCAAGGCCTTCGACACCGCCTTCCTGGAACTGATGGTCGAGCACCACCGGGGCGCGGTGGCGATGGCGCGGACCGAGCGGGCCCAGGGCTCCCACCCGCCCGCCAAGGCCCTGGCCGGCGAGATCATCGCCTCGCAGTCCGCCGAGATCACCGAGATGAACCGGCTGCGCGGCCGGGGCTGATCGGCGCACCGGCCCCGGCGCCCGCGCCGCCGCTCAGGCGGCCGCGTGCGCCGGGGTCCGGTCGCGGCCGCCCGGATGGCGGTGCCGCCAGAACCAGAAGACGCCACTGGACACCAGCGCCCACGCACCCAGTACCGCGAACGGGAACAGGTGCTGGTGGCCGCTGAAGTACACGGCCGTGTGCTGGGCGTTCACGGACGCCCCGGGCGGCAGCCACCGCCCGATGTGACCGAGGACGGACGGCAGCAGCGGCCACGACACGGCGCCGCCCGACGACGGGTTGCCCAGCAGCACCATGAGCCCCCAGGTCGGCAGCATCGCCCACCGCCCGATCAGGGTGTTGAACATGGTGAACACCATTCCGGACGCGAACATGGTCAAAGCGAGGATCAGCCACGACTCCCCGAACGGCAGGTCGAGGGCGCCCAGCAGCCAGTCGACCGTCGCGGCGATGGCGAAACCGCCGAGCAGCGCGTACACCACCGTGAAGGCGATCCGCTCGGCCGGGTCGAGCGCCCGGGCGTGCACGCTGAGCTGGATCGCCCCCACGAAGCCGATGATCACCGCGGCGAGCGAGATGTAGAACAGCGCCAGCCCGCGCGGGTCGCCCTTCTGGAGCGGCTTGACGTCCCGCACGGCCACCGGCACGCCCGTCGCCCTGCCCACCGCCACGCCCGCCTCCGCCAGTAGCTGCGCCACCGACGCCCCCGATGCCCCCACCACGTCCAGCCGGACGCCGGAGCGGCCGGGGAGGACGGTGAGGACGGCGAAGACCTCCTGCTCGTCGACCGCGCGCCGCGCCTCCGCCTCGCCCGCGTACCGGCGCAGCTCCAGCGACGCGTCGAGCGCCCGCTCCATGCCGTCGACGAAGCGCTGCCCCTGCGCCGTGCCCATGGCCCCGACGACCGCCGTCGGGATGTGACGCGGTGTCGGGTTCGCCATGGTGTACGTGTACGAGCCGGCGAACAGCGCCGCCGCCGCGGCCAGGATCAGCACCAGCACGGAGGCCGGCAGGAAGGGCGACCTCTTGAACGCCGCCCAGGTGTCGGCCCGGGTCGGGGGACGGCCGTGGACCCCGTGCGAAGGGCCCCCGGCCGTCTTGGCATCATGTGAATCGGACATGGCGTCAGGCTAGAGCGAACATAACGGACGAAACGTGGGAACGCGCTCGGGTCCAAGGGGCTCCACCCGGAACCGGCTTCGCGTACGGCCGCGGCAGAGGTACGGTCGGGGGGCCGGACGGAGATCACGGAGGGACCATGGCGGTGCTGCACACCGAGGACGGTTCCGCGTCCGGTCGCCCATGGCGCCCCCTGGTGTGGGACGAGTGCGGACAGGGAGGCTGCGTCCACGTGTCCGGACAGGTCTTCCTCGACACGCTCACGGACTGGGAGCGGATCCTCGGCGGCCTGCTCCAGCGCGAGGGCGACATCCGCATGGACCTGTCGGGTCTCACGTTCGTCGACGTAGCGGGTGCGACATCGCTCGCACGCGCCGCGCAGGGCCTGCCCGTGGGACGGCGGATCGTGGTCCGCAAGCCGCCGGCCTCGCTACGGCGTGTGCTGGACCTTTTCTGGCCGGAACACCCGGCGATCGAGGTGGTGGAATGAACGACGTGGCGCTGACGGCCGAGCCGTTCACCCATCCCGCCCTGTTCTACGCGGACGAGGCCGGCTACCTGGCGGGCACCGTGCCGTTCGTCCTGGCGGGACTCGCCGCCGGGGACCCGGTCGCGGTGGCCGTACCCGGTGAGAACCTCGCCCTGCTGCGCAAGGTGCTCGGCGGCGACGCCGACCGCGTGCGCATGCTCGACATGGAGCAGGCGGGACGCAACCCCGGGCGGATCATCCCGCGCGTGCTGCGCGGATTCGCCGACGCCCACCCCGGCCGTCGCGCCCGCATCATCGGAGAACCGATCTGGCAGGGCCGCAGCGCCGACGAGTACCCGGCCTGCGCCCAGCACGAGGCGCTGATCAACCACGCCTTCACCGGGCGCGAGGTCACCATCCTGTGCCCGTACGACACCTCCGCGCTCGACCCGGTGGTCCTCGCCGACGCCCGGGCCACCCACCCGGTGCTGGTCGAGGACGGCATCGAGCGGGCCAGCGACGCGTACGCGCCCGACCGCGTCGTGGCCGGCTACAACCTGCCCCTGGCCCGGCCGGCCGGCGTCGACGACCTGGTCTACGACGCCGATCTGCTGCCCGACGCGCGGGGCTTCGCCCTGGACCGCGCGGACCGGCTCGGCCTGCCCGGCGACCGGCACGACGACGTGGCCCTGGCCGTGTCCGAGCTGACCACCAACAGCGTCATCCACGGCGGCGGCACCGGAACGCTGCGGGTGTGGGCCGAGGGCGGCCACGTGGTGTTCGAGGTCCAGGACCGGGGCACGCTCGCCGACCCCCTCGCCGGCCGCCGCCCGGCCGCGCCGGGTCAGATCGGCGGCCGGGGGCTGCTGTTGGTCAACTACCTCGCGGACCTGGTGCGCGTCCACACGACGGACGGCGGGACCACCATCCGCTGCTACTTCCGCCTCCACGCCTGACGCCCCCCGGCGGGCGTCGCCTTGTCGCCCCGGTGCGCCCGTTGTGGGCATGCGTTCCGCCGGGGCGGAACGGGTGGGCACAACGGAACCGGGGCGGCGCCCTCTCCCGTGCCCCCCGGGCGGTGCGCCCGGGGCGGCCCAGGTCGTACGCCGAGCGGATCGTGGGGCGCGGGACCGTACCTCTCAGGTCGTACCCGGTCGCGACCCCGGGCGGACGTAGGCCGCACCACCGCCCCCATAGCGTTCCGTCCATGAAGACGTTACGCATACCGCGCCTCGCGGCACTCGCCGCCCTCGCCGTCGCTCTCCTCGCCCCCGCCGCACACGCACGGACCGGGACCGCGGCCGCCGTGCAGGAGGAGGTGCCGGGCATCGTGCTGCCGGCGCCGGGCGGACCGGCGCCGGTGGGCCGGTCCGCGCTTCACCTGGTCGACCCGTCCCGGCAGGACCTGTGGATGCCCGAGCGGCCGCGCGAGCTCATGGCCGACCTGTTCTACCCGGCGCGGACCGGCGCCGGCGCCCCGGCCCCGTACGCCGACCCGCGTGAGGCCCGGCTGCTGGTCGAGGCGGCGGGAGGGAAGGACGGCACCGCCGCGGCGCGGCTGGGCGCCACCCGCACCCATGCCGTCGCGGGCGCCCGGCCCGGGCGTGGCCGCCATCCGCTGGTGCTGCTGTCGCCCGGGTTCGGCGCCCCGCGCTTCACCCTGACCACCCTCGCCGAGGACCTCGCCGGCAAGGGGTACGTCGTCGCCCTGGTGGACCACGCCTACGAGTCGTCGGGGACGGTGTTCCCGGGCGGGCGGGTCCTCACGTGTGTGGCCTGCGAGAAGGCGCAGACGGCGGAGGACATGCGGAAGGCCACCGTCAACCGCGCCCAGGACCTGTCGTTCCTTCTCGACCGGCTGACCGGGCCGCGCCCGGCCTGGCGGCACGCGTCGCTGATCGACCGGCACCGGATCGGTGCCGCCGGCCATTCGCTGGGCGGTGCCGCGGCGGCCTCGGTGATGGCGCGGGACGACCGCGTGATCGCCGGCGTCAACATGGACGGGGCGTTCGGCGACCCCGTCCCCGCGTCCGGACTCGGGAAGCGGCCGTTCCTGATGCTCGGCACCGACGACGCGGTGCACCGGCCGGGCGGCGAGGACGCCACCTGGGGGGACGCGTGGCGCAACCTGGACGGCTGGAAGCGCTGGCTGGCGGTGGCGGGCACCCACCACTTCACCTTCTCGGACATGCCCGTGGTGTTCGACCAGCTCGACCTGCCGTACCCGGGGACGCGGCCGACGATCCCCGCCGGACGGGCCGTCGACATCACGCGCGCCTACACGGCGGCCTTCTTCGACCTCCACCTCGGTCACCGGCACCAGCCGCTCCTGGACGGGCCGACAGCGCGCTTCCCGGAGGTGCGCTTCCACGCGCCCGGGCAGTGAGCCCGGGCGCGCGGTGGGTCAGCCCGCCGGGGAGACCGGGGGCGAGCCGGAGTCGGGCGACTGCTGCTCGGCGGTCGTCTCGCCCGAGGGCGGCTCCGTCGTCGTTCCGGTGTCCGGCGGCGGCGGCGGAGTCACGGGGCTCACCGGCGACTCGGGGCTCTGCGGCGCGGGGGAGGAGGGCGGCTCGGGCTTGGGCGAGGACGGGGGCGGGGAGGTCGCCGTCCTGGTGGGGCTGGCCGTCGGCGCCTTGGTCTCCTTGTCGCGGTCGGCGTTGGAGTCGCCCCCGCGCCGGGCGATGTACTCGCCGGTGTCGATGTCGACGATCACGAAGACCTTGATCACCTGCGGGGCCGGCTTGACGACCACCGTGTTCGACAGGCTGTAGCCCGGCCAGGGGGTGCCGACGGGGCGCGGGGCCTGCCGGGGGACGACCGGGTCGCCGAGCGGGTTGCCGCACGCGCACCGCACGCGCGGCGCCCCGTGGTCGTCCACCATCACGGCCGTTCCCGCCTGGAGGACGGCCTGGTACGCCCTCGCGGCCCCGTCCCGGTAGCCGTGGTTGGTGACCCAGGTGTCCGCGCGCAGCCGCAGCGGGGTCAGCGACCGCAGGTAGTCGGGCACGGTGGAGGGCTGGATGCGCAGCGCCGAGGCGAAGGCCCGGTTCTTGGCCGGCTCCTTCGACAGGTACTCGATCTGGCGCTCGACGTCGCAGCTCGCGACGTTCTTGGTGCCGCCGTACAGGCCGCGCTGCGAACCCTGGTACTGCCGGACGGCGTTGTCGCCGGCCGGCGGCGCGGTGGTGGGCACCTGGACGCTGGGGGAGGCCGCATCGGCCGGCTCGCGGGCCGTGGAGTCGGTGAACGGGTCCGGGCCGCTGGCCGCGGCGTTCTGGAGGGAGATCGTGCCGCCCCCGCCGGCGGTCGTCCCGCCCTCCTTCTTCTTGTCACCGCCGCCGTCGGGGCGGGTCAGGACGACGGCCACCACCACGGCCGCGACGATCGCGGCCGTGGCGATCGCGATCCGGGGGGCCGACCGCCACCACGGCCGGTCACCGCCGCCCCCCGGGGCGCCCGCGGAGCTGCTGCCCCCGGGGCCGCCGGTACCACCGCCACCGCCCCCGGGGGAGGAGGGGGGCGGCGGGCCCTGGGGATGCGAGGAGGGTCCCGAGACGGGTCCCCGGGGAGGGCCGGTCGGACGCTCGGAGGGCGGTTGGGAAGTCACGTTTTTCCCTTTCTTCCGTTCCGCGCCCATTGTGAGTCCGACAGGGGTGCCGACCGCAAGCGGACCGCGTCCGCCCGGTGGCACACGGTCGCCGTCCGCAGGCGCGCCCGCCCTTGCCCGCCTACCGTGGCAGCGTGAACCCCACCTTGCGTCCCTGGGGCGACGCCCTGGTCACCGTCCTCGCCGCGCTGGTCGCCATGGCCGTGGTGGCCGCCCTGGGCCTGTGGGCGGCGGGCGCCACCGACCTGCCGGGCGGCGCCTTCCCGCACGTCGTCGCTGCCGTCGTCCTCATCGCCGCCGGCGGCGACGTGGGCGTCTCCGGCCAGGCGGGTGAGCTCGCCGGAACCCAGGCCGAACTCACCCTCATGCCGCTGTCCGTCGCCCTCACCGGAGCACTGGTGGCCGGCTACTGCTTCCTGCGGCCGCTGCGGCACCGCGCCGTCACCGGCACCGGCGAGCTCCTCGCCCGGGTCGCCCGGACGGCCGTCCTGTGGCTGGCCGCACTCGCCGCGCTGACCGCACTGGCCCGGCACACCTTCACCCTCGCGCAGCCCGGCTCGCCCGTCGACGTCATCGGCGGGCTGCTGGACGCGACGCCCACCGTCGGCTTCAGCGCCGATGTGGGGCTGACGCTCCTGTTCGGCCTGGTCTGGCTGCTCGGCGTCCTCCTGATCGCCCTGCTCGTCTCCCGCCGGGCCCCGCTCCCCGCCCGGCTGCTGCGGTACCAGGCACCAGTACGGCCGGCCGCCTCCGCCATGCTGCTCCTGCTGCTGGCCTACGTCGTCATCGGCCTGGTCACCGGCCTGATCGTGGCGGCCACGCGGGGGCACGCCGCCCAGACGTTCGCCGTGATCCTGCTGGGCCTGCCCAACGTGGTCTGGCTCGCCCTGGGGCTGGGCATCGGAGCCTCCTGGGAAGGCCGGGTGGAGGGACCCTTCGGGCTGCCCATGCCCCACGTCCTGGACCAGGCGCTGCGCGGCTCCGAGGACACCACCCTGAACGTCGCCGCCCTCGCCCAGCACGACGGACGGGCCTGGCTGCTCATCCCCCTCGCCGCCGTGCTGCTGCTGGCCGCCGCCTTCGTGGCGGCGGTGCGCTCACCGGCCGGCACCAGGCTGTGGCAGCACGCCCTCCACCTGGGCATCGCCTTCGCGTTGACCATGCTCGTGATCACTCCGCTCACCCGGGTGGTCGCCCGGCTGGGCCTGTCGGTGCTGGGCATCGTGGAGGTCGACGACCTGGGCGGCCGGGTGGCGCTGCACCCGCACGTGTGGCTGGCCGCCGGTCTCGCCCTTCTGTGGGGCCTGGTCGCCGGACTGCTCGGCGGTCTGCTGGCCTCGCGTGTACGCCGCCGGGGCGAGACGGCCTGACCCGCACGCTCACAGCTCGCGGAACACCGGCAGGGCCCAGGCGGGCAGGGCGGGCGGCGGCCGCACGGTGCCGTCGTCGCCCGCCAGCGCCGCCCGCAGCTCGGCCACGAACTGGAGACAGGTCTCGTACCGCTCGTCCGGCGTCTTGGCCAGCGCCTTCCCCAGCACGGCGTCCACCGCGGCCGGCAGCCCCCGCCGCTCACCGGTCAGGGGCGGCGCGGGATCGTACTGGTGGGCCCAGAGCAGTGCCATGTCGTCGTCGCGCCGGAACGGCGGCACTCCCGCCAGCGTCTCGAACACCACGCAGCCCAGGCTGTACACATCGCACCGGCCGTCCACCGGACGCCCCGAGATCTGCTCGGGCGCCACGTAGTCGAGGGTGCCGACGAACTGACCCACGCTGGTGAACCCGGTCAGGGACAGGGACTTCTTCGTCAGACCGAAGTCCGTGAGGTACGCGTGCTCGGGGTGCTCGCTGTCGGTGCCCGGCGCCACCAGGATGTTGCCGGGCTTGACGTCCCGGTGCACCAGGTCGTGCGCGTGCGCCGCGTCCAGCGCCGACG
Source organism: Streptomyces sp. NPDC016309 (assembly GCF_043077235.1). Classification (NCBI taxonomy): domain Bacteria; kingdom Bacillati; phylum Actinomycetota; class Actinomycetes; order Kitasatosporales; family Streptomycetaceae; genus Streptomyces; species Streptomyces sp. NPDC016309. The sequence continues at coordinate 502,276 of NZ_JBIBSG010000003.1, forward strand.
CCACCTGCGCGGCGATCCGGCCCGCCTTGTCGGGCGGCAGCGGTCCCTCCCGGTCCAGCAGCGCCCGGAGGTCCTGCCCCGCCACGTACCGCATGGCGATGTAGAGCACGCCCTCGGCCTCCCCGGCCTCGAACACCGGCACGATGTGCGGGTGGTCGATTGCGGCGGCCACCCGGGACTCGTGCGCGAACCGCTTGCGGAACGTGTCGTTGCGGGCCAGCTCCGGGGCGAGGAGCTTCAGCGCCACCGAGCGGTCCAGCCGCAGGTCCCGGGCCCGGTACACCACGGCCATCCCGCCGCGCCCGATCTCGTCCTCCACCCGGTAGTCCGCGATCTGCTTGCCGACCAGCCCCGACGGCCGGCCGCCGGGCAGGTCCTCGCGGGTGACGCGGTCCGCCATCAGCCGTCACCCGTCCGGTCCGGCGGACCGTCCGGGTCCTCGTCCTCGCCCCCCGCGTCCCCGAGATCCACCAGCCGGGTCGGCTCGTGACCCGCGTCGGGCACCGGCGCGTGCTCCACCACCCGGGTCGGCTCGGCGCCCGTGTCGGGCGGCGGCGGGTGCTCGACCATCCGGGTCGGCTCGTGGCCCGTGTCGGGCGGCGGGTGCTCCACCATCCGGGTCGGCTCGTGGCCCGTGTCGGGCGGCGGCGGGTGCTCGACCACCCGGGTGGGTTCGGGGCCCGTGTCGGGCGGCGGCGGGTGCTCGGCCACCCGGGTGGGTTCGGGGCCCGTGTCGGGCGGCGGCGGGTGCTCGACGACCCGGGTCGGCTCGTACCCCGGCGGTCCGGGGGGCTCCCCGGCCGTCGCGGGGGCCGGTTGCGGGGTCGGGACGACGGCCGTCTCCGCGGCGGGCAGGACGGCCGTCTCGGCGGCCGGCGGGGCGGATGGGGCGGCGGGCCCCGCGCCGGCGGGGGGCGGTGGCCCCGCGCCGGCCGGGGGTGGCGGCTCCGCACCGGCGTCCGCACCGGTGCCCGCGGTCGACGGGCCCGACGAGGCGGCGTACGTGACGAGCCGCGCCCCGTCGCAGTACAGCCACCGCTCCCGCCGCGCGTCGTACATCCACAGCGCCTCGCCGTCCACGACCAGGCCGATCCGCAGCCCCTGGGTCCTGCGCCGGAACACCTCGCCGTCCACGCGCCCCGCCGCCAGGTCCTCGGCGGCCAGCCGGTAGCGGCTCACCGCCTCCTCGGCGCGGGCGAGCAGCGGCCGCGGATCGGCGGCCCGGCCCATCGGCTGCCCCGCGGCCGGGGGCTCCGGCGGTACGGACACGAGCAGCCGTCCGTCGACCCACGCCGACCACCCGTTGGAACACAGCACCCGTCCCCAGTCGCCGATCCGCTCCAGCAGTTGCACGGGCAGGAACGGGTCCAGCGGTACCGTGGGGCGGCCCGGGTCCGGCGCGTCCCAGGCGGGCAGCCCCTCGGCGGGCACGACATGGCTCGGCCGGAAATCGTCGTCCGGGGAACGGGAGGCTCCCGGGGAGCCGGGGAAGACCATCAGCCGCTGCCTACTTTCGCATGATCACCGGTTCGTGCCGGCGCAGCATTCTCGCCACCAGGAACCCCAGCAGCAGGGACAGCACCACCAGCATCCCCATGTCGAGCAGCCATGTCGCCGCCGTGTGGTCGAACAGCGGGTCCGCGGTCTTGTCGGTCGGTGACAGCCTCTGGATGTCGACCGTGGCGCCCATGGCCCCGAAGGCCCAGCGGGACGGGATGAGCCACGCGAGCTGCTCCAGGACCAGAGCCCCGTGGATCTTCAGCAGGCCGCCGCAGAACACCACCTGGACGATCGCGAGGAGCACCAGGAGCGGCATGGTGACCTCCTCCTTGCGCACCACGGCGGACACGAACAGGCCGAGCATCATCGCCGTGAACGACAGCAGCGCCACGGCCAGGGTGATCTCCACCAGCGGCGGCATCAGCACGCCCTTGCCACCCGGCGCGTTCAGTGGGACGCCGACCAGCGCGACCAGCGTGAGGACGACGGCCTGCACGACCGTGATCACACCGAGCACCACGACCTTGGACATCAGGTACGCCGATCTGGACAGGCCGACGGCTCTCTCCCGGCGGTAGATGGTCCGCTCCTTCACCAGCTCCCGCACCGCGTTGGCGGCGCCGGTCAGCACTCCGCCGACGCACAGGATGAGCAGCACGTTCATCGTCGACTCACGGCCGAACTTGCCCTCCGAGAGGGCCCGGGCCATCGCGCCCATCACGAACGGCAGCGCGATCATGATGGCGATGAAGGTGCGGTCGGCGCTGAGCGCGGCCGTGTACCGCCGCACGAGCGTCCGGAGCTGGGCGCCCCAGCTCTGTGCCTTCGGCGGTGGCACGGGCGGCAGGGCGGCCACCTCGCCGTCGGGCGGCGCGGGCCGCTCCATGACGCCCGCGATGTACTGGTGGTGCAGCCGGGACGCGCGGTAGTCCCCCGCCCAGTCACGGCTCCGGTCGTTCTCGAAGGCCTCGAACGCCTCGGGCCACTCGGTGAAGCCGAAGAAGCCCAGCGACTCCTCGGGCGGCCCGTAGTAGGCGATCCGTCCGCCCGGTGCGAGGACCAGCAGCCGGTCGCAGACCTCCAGGCTGAGCACGCTGTGGGTGACCACGATGACCGTACGGCCGTCGTCGGCGAGCCCGCGCAGCATGTTCATCACCGACCGGTCCATGCCCGGGTCGAGACCGGAGGTCGGCTCGTCCAGGAACAGCAGGGACGGCTTCGTGAGCAGCTCCAGGGCCACGCTGACCCGCTTGCGCTGCCCGCCGGACAGACTGTGGATCGGCTGGTCGACGCGCTGCTGGAGGCCCAGCTCCTCGATCACCTCGTCCACCCGGGCCTGCCGCTCGGAGCGGGCGGTGTCCTCGGGGAAGCGCAGCTCCGCCGCGTACGACAGGGCGCGGCGCACGGTGAGCTGGAGGTGCAGGATGTCGTCCTGCGGTACGAGGCCGATGCGGCGGCGCAGCTCCGCGTAGTCCCGGTAGAGGTCACGGCCGTCGTAGAGCACCGTGCCCCGGTCGGCGGGGCGCAGCCCGGTCAGCGCGTTGAGCAGGGTCGACTTGCCGGAACCACTGGGGCCGACGACGCCGAGCAGGCACTTCTCGCCCACCGGGAAGGACACGTCGTCGATGAGGGTCTTGCGGCCCTTGTCCACCATGACCGCCAGGTCCTGGACGTCCAGCGACACCTCACCGGTGTCGGTGAACTCCACCAGTTGGGTGCCGACGAGGCAGAACGCCGAGTGTCCGATGCCCACGATGTCGTCGGGCGTCACCCGGGCGCGTCCGACCGGCTGGCCGTTGAGGAACGTGCCGTTGTGACTGTCCAGGTCCTGGATCCAGTACGTGCCGTCCGGCTGGGCCAGCAGCTCGGCGTGCCGCCGGGAGACGGTCAGGTCGTCGACGACCAGGTCGTTGTCGGGGGCACGTCCGATGCGCACGGTCCGGGTGGGCAGCGGCCGTACGGAGGTCGGCTGCCGGAACGTCCCGGTGGCACCGGGCAGCGACACCGAGGACGGCCGGGGCACGTGCGGCGGGTGGGCCGCGGGTGGCACGTGCGACCCGGACGGTGCGTGCGACGCCGGCGGTGCGTGGGACCCGGGTGGGGCGTGCGACGCCGGCGGTGCGTGCGACCAGGACGGTGCCGGGGCGGGCCGCTCGGGCGGCCCCGGTGGTTCGGGCGCCGACAGCAGGGCGCACGGCCCGTCGGCCGGATGCCCGAAGTGCAGGACGCTCCCCGGCCCGATGGTCCAGGCCTGGACGCGCGTGCCTTCGGCGAAGGTTCCGTTCGTACTGCCCTCGTCCTGAACGGTCCACCGTCCCCCCTCGGGACGCAACACCGCGTGGTGCCAGGAGATCCGGGCGTCGGCGAGCACGATGTCGCTCGCCGGATCACGCCCGATGCGGTACTCCCGGCTCGGACTCATCACGGTGGAGTCCCCGTCGATGTCGAGGACCAGCTCGGGCGCTGTGGGCACATATGGCCGCTCTCCCATAGGGCAATTTTATCTTTCCGGGCCGATATGTGCCTGGGGAGTCCGGAATTACGGACTTCCAGGGCCCCCGGACGCCCCGGGGGAGCCCTCTCCGGCGCGTCATCGGTGGTGACGGGCGGGCCCCGGTCACCGGCCGGGGCGGCGGCGGTAGTCGGCCACGATGCGGACGACAGCGTTGAAGGCGCGGACGCTGTCGGCGGGCCGTGGCCGGCCCAGCGGACTGCCCAGCGCTTCGCCGCGGTGGGTCTGGCGGGGGTTGGAGAAGCGGTTGATGCGCCGGCAGGGGCCGCCCGTCGCCCGGCGGCAACTCGACTCGTACGCCTCCAGCGTCGACCATCTGCCCGAGGGCGGGAAGTAGCCGCGGGCGCTGTTCGCCCCGCGGGGCGCGGTCACGTAATCGTGCATGGCGCCCAGGTTGTGGGCGATCTCGTGGGCGAGCGAGTGGTGGGCGAGGGCCCGCTGGGCGACGAGGCTGTACCCGTGGGCGCTGGTCCGGGACGTCACCCGGCGCGGCCGGTTGGCGAGCCCGGCGGCGCCCTCGCTGCCCGTCACCACCGTGACCAGATCGGCCCCCACCCGGTCGCGGAGGCGGGGCAGGTCGTCGGCGACCCCGTCACCACGCCGGGCGACGGCCTTCAACAGGGCGTCACCGGAGCGGTCCAGCCGGCCGGGTACCCGGGCGCGGACGATGCCGGTGAGCCGGAGGCGGGCGTGGACGGCGCTCGCGGCGAACGCCTGGGAGGTGGAGGTGACCGCCTGCCGGATCCTCGCCCGGAGGGTGCGCTCCCCGCCCGCCTCGCCGGCCGCGCGGGGAGTGAACCCGGCCAGGATGTCGATGGTGACGACCCGCCGGCCGAGATGGGGGCGGGGCACTCGTGTGCAGTGACGTTTCTTCTCCGTGGCCGGACGGCAGCCGCCCGCCTCTGTGCGCGGGTGCGCCGGGGCGGCGGCGGCCAGGAGGGAGAGCGCGGACGACCGTTCCGGCGCGGGTGCGCAGCCGGTCGTGCTCAGCACGAGGGCCAGTGCGGCGGCACCCAGTGAGGAAGGGGCAAGGCGCATCTCCATCCTTTCGCAGATCGGATTCCCCAGGGGGTTCCTTGCGAGAAGGCCGGCGCCCCATGCGTGGGGTGACGCCGATTCACCGGTTCGGCGGTGCGGGTCGGGCGGGTCGGGCGGGTCGGGCGGGTCGGGCGGGTGCGGGCCCGCCCGGCGGTCGGGGCCCGTCAGGCGCGGGCCGCCGTCGCGTCCAGCAGCAGGGCCGCCGCATCGCGGGCCTCGGCCGCGGGGGCGGACGTGCCGCCGAGGGCGGCGGCGGTCATGGCGCCCTCCGCCAGCAGCGTCACCTGGGCGCCGGTCGCGGCCGGGGAGCCCGCCCGGGTCACCAGGCCGGTGACGTACCGCCGGAACTCCTCCTTGTGCCGGCGCGCCGCCCCGGCCACCTCCGGCGACGTGGCGCCCAGCTCCCCGAAGGAGTTGACGAACGCGCAGCCGCGGAAGCCGGGTTCGGTGAACCAGTCGCGCAACCAGTCGAAGACCGCCAGCACCCGTTCGCGCGGCGGGCCGTCCACGGCGTCCACGTGGGCGGCCAGCCGGGCGCGCCAGCGGGCGTCGCGCCGCAGCAGGTAGGCCTCGACCAGCGCGCCCTTGGAGGGGTAGAGCTGGTACAGGCGCCGCAGAGTGACCCCGGATGCGGCGCGCACGGCGTCCATGCCGACGGCCTGCACGCCCCGCCCGTAGAACAGCTCCTCGGCCGCGTCGAGGACCCGGGCCCTGGCCTCCTCGGTGCCCATGTCGCCACTCCCTTGCGCCCCTTGCGTGAGAACCGTCGTTCTCGTACCGTACACGACCGGGTGAGAACGATCGTTCTCGCCCGGTCCGAGAGGAGAGCGCCATGCGTCCACCCCTGCCCCCGTTCACCGAGGAGACGGCCCGACTGAAGGTGCGTCTGGCCGAGGAGGCGTGGAACACCCGCGATCCGGAGAAGGTCGCCCTCGCCTACACCGAGGACTCCGAGTGGCGCAATCGCGACGTGTTCCTCCGCGGCCGGGACGAGATCGTCGCCTTCCTCACCGCCAAGTGGCGGCGCGAGCACGGCTACCGGCTCCGCAAGGACCTGTGGGCCTTCACCGGCCATCGCATCGCCGTGCGGTTCGCGTACGAGTACCACGACGACGCCGGGCAGTGGTTCCGCGCGTACGGCAACGAGAACTGGGAGTTCGACGAGCACGGGCTGATGCGCGAGCGCTGGGCGAGCATCAACGACGTGCCCATCACCGCCGCCGAACGGCGCATCGCCGTACCCTGACGCCCGGTGCCGCCTGATTCGCGGCGAATGGTTCGGTCCATGAGTCTGGGGAACGCGAGTAGTCCATCCCCCCTGACAGAGGACCAGAAAGGCGGACCATGACAGACCCCCGCGAACCCCAGGACCCGGTCACGCGCCACCCGCGGCCGGACTTCCCGGACCAGGACCAGCCCCACCCGGGACTGACCGCCCCGATGGACCCGCCGCCGGACCACGGCGAGGAGTCCTACCGGGGCACCGGCCTGCTGCGGGACCGCGTCGCGATCGTCACCGGCGGCGACTCCGGCATCGGGCGCGCGGTGAGCCTGGCGTACGCGCGCGAAGGCGCCGACGTCGTCCTCACCCACCTCCCGGAGGAGGAGGACGAGGCGCGGGAGACGGCCCGGCTCGTCGAGGAGGCCGGCCGCAAGGCCATCGCGCTGGCCGCCGACAACCGGGACGAGGAACAGTGCGGTGCCCTGGTCCGGCGCGTCGCCGACGAGTTCGGCCGGATCGACGTCCTGGTGAACAACGCCGCTTACCAGATGGCACAGCCGGACGGCATCGAGGCGATCACGACCGAGCAGTTCGACCGGGTGATGAAGACCAACCTGTACGGCATGTTCTGGCTCACCCGGGCGGCGCTCCCGCACATCCCCAAGGGCGGCTCGGTCATCAACACGACCTCCGTGCAGGCGTACAAACCCAGCCCGCCGCTGCTCGACTACGCCATGACCAAGGGCGCCATCGTCACCTTCACCCAGGGGCTGGCGCAGATGCTCGCCCCGCGCGGCATCCGGGTGAACGCGGTCGCCCCCGGGCCGGTGTGGACGCCGCTCATCCCGGCCACCATGCCCGACACGTCCGAGTTCGGCAAGCAGTCGCCGCTGGGGCGCCCCGCACAGCCCGCCGAGATGGCACCCGCGTACGTCTTCCTCGCCTCGTCCGGCGCGAGTTACATCACCGGGGAGATCGTCAACGCCACCGGCGGCACCCCGCTCCCGTGAGCCCGGCCGCACGCGCGCGTGACCTGTGGTACCGGGCCGGCTGGGAGGCCGCGGCGGTCGGCCGGTCCGTCCGCCGGGCCCTCACCGGCCCCGGTCCGGAGCGGGACCTGGCCGTGCAGGCCGTCAAGGCCGCCGGGGCCGCCATCCTCGCCTGGGCGGTCGCCGGCTGGTGGTGGCAGGCCCCGCTGGCGCTGATGGCCCCCTGGACGGCGGTCGCCCTCGTCCAGAGCACCGTCTACCGCTCCGTACGGACGGGCGTCCAGCAGGTCGTGCTCATCGCCGCCGGCACCGTCCTCGCCGCGGCCGCCGCAGGACTGACCGGCGACACCATGGCGGCGATGGCCCTCGTACTGCCCGTCACCGCGCTGCTCGGCAACTACTCCCGCTTCGAGGACCAGGGCGTGTACGCCTCCACCACGGCGCTGTTCGTCCTGGTCTACGGCTCGTACAGCGGGTTCGACATCCTGCACCGGCTGCTGGAGACGCTCCTCGGCGCGGTCATCGGCATCGCCGTCAACGCGCTCGTCCTGCCACCCGTCCACCTGCGGCACGCCCACGAGTCCCTGTGCCGGGTGCCGCGCGACGGCGCGGAACTGCTGCGGACGATGGCCGGTGAGATGGAGCGTGGTCACGCCCGCCACCAGGCGCAGGAGTGGCACAACCGGGCGCGGACGCTGCCGCAGCGGCTCGCGGACCTCCGCAACGCGCGGATGTGGACCCGGGAGAGCCTCCGGCTCAACCCGGCGGGGCGCATCCGCCGTCCGGGACCCGCACTGCCGTCCACGCAGTGGGACGCCGCCTGGGAGCGGATCGCCGACCATCTCACCGCGCTCACCCGGACCCTCGTGGAGGCGGCGGGCGAGAGCCCCCGGCTGCGGCCCCCGCCGGACACGGTCCTGGCGGAGGTCCCGCCGCTGCTGTACGCCCTCGCGGACGTGTGCGAGGCCGACAGCGCCGCCCTCCGCGCACCGGGAGGCGTCCGCGGCCCGGACGGCGCCCCCGGCCGGTGCGGAGACGGAGACGCCGGTGACGCCGGAGACGTCGGCGACGGCCGCGAGGAGGCCCTGGGGCGGGCCTGGGAGGCCCACCGGCGCCTGAAGGCGCGGCTGGTCGACCAGGACGGCGAGACCGCCACCTCGGTGGGCGGTCTGGTGGCGGAGCTCCAGCAGCTCCTGCACGACCTGGACGACGCCGGGGCCACCATGGCCCCGGCCGGAAACACCCGCTGAACACCCGGGGCGGTCCGGGGGGCACGCTCCGCGCGCCCCCCGGACCGCCCCCGCCCGCCCCCGTGGGAGCGGGCCGGCGCCCTCAGTGGGGACGGGAGTCGCCGCCGGTCCCCTCGGTCCCCTCGGTCTCCTCGCGGAGCTCCGCCGGCCACTTGCGGGTGTCACGCGGCTCCACGTACGGCTCCTCCGACTCCGGCATCCCGCTGCTGATCGCCCGCTGCCGGGCCAGCTCCGCGTCCAGCTCCAGCCCCAGCAGGATGGACAGGTTCGACAGCCACAGCCAGATCAGGAAGGTGATGACACCGGCCAGGGTCCCGTAGGTCTTGTTGTACGAGCCGAAGTTCGCCACGTACAGCGCGAAACCGCCCGAGGCGATCAGCCACAGCAGCACCGCCAGGACGCTGCCCGGGCTCAGCCAGCGGAAGCCCTGCCCGTGCACGTTCGGCGCCCGCCAGAACAGCAGCGCGATCATCACGATCACCAGGACGATCAGCACCGGCCACTTGGCGATGTTCCACACGGTGACCGCCTCGTCGCCCAGCCCGATCGCCTCTCCCGCGCGGGCCGCCAGCGGGCCGGTGAACACCACGATCATCGCGCTCACCGCGAGCAGCACCATCAGCACCAGCGTCAGCCCGACCCGCAGCGGGGTCAGCTTCCACACCGGGCGGCCCTCCGGGAGGTCGTACACGGCGTTGGCGGTGCGGATGAAGCCGCCCACGTACCCCGAGGCCGACCAGATCGCACCGAGCAGGCTGATGACCGCCACCACGCCGCTGGCCCCCGGGCTGTCCTGAAGCTGTTTGACGGCGTCGCCGAGGATGTCCCGCACCGGCCCCGGCGCCAGCTTCTGGAGGTTGTCCAGCACCGCGCGGGTCGCCGATTCGCCGATCACACCCAGGACCGACACCAGGACCAGCAGGGCGGGGAAGATCGACAGGACGCTGTAGTACGTCAGGGCCGCGGCCCGGTCGGGGAGCTCGTCGTCCATGAACTCCTTGCCGGTGCGCTTGAGGACCGCCCGCCAGGAGCCGGCCGACAGGTCGGTGGGTTCCTCCGGCGCCCCGGCGCCTCTTTCCTTGTCATCACCTGTGTGTGCCATACCGCCACGGGTTACCCGAGAGACCCGTCATAACCCGCCGCCCGGGCGCCGCGGACGTTCGCGTTGCGGCGCCGCGACCTGGGCGGCAGGGTCGAGGCAGCCACTGCGAGGAGGACCCGCCCATGCCCATCGCGACCGTGAACCCCGCCACCGGCGAGACGCTCAAGACCTTCGACGAGCTCACGCCCGACGGGATCGAACGGTGCCTGGCCGCCGCCGACGCGGCCTTCCGCGGCTACCGCACGACCACGTTCGCCGAGCGGGCCCGCCTGCTGGAACGCGCCGCCGACCTGCTGGAGGCCGACCGGGACGACATCGCCCGCACGATGACCACCGAGATGGGCAAGCCCCTCGGCGCCGCCCGGGCGGAGGCGGCCAAATGCGTGAAGGCGATGCGCTGGTACGCGGCCAACGCCGAGCGGCTCCTCGCCGACGAGCACCCGCCCGAGGCCGACATCCGGGACTCCGGCGCGGTCCACGCGCGCGTGCACTACCGCCCGCTCGGCCCCGTCCTGGCCGTCATGCCGTGGAACTTCCCGCTCTGGCAGGTGGTGCGGTTCGCCGCCCCCGCTCTCATGGCGGGCAACGTGGGGCTGCTCAAGCACGCCTCCAACGTCCCGCAGACCGCGCTCTACCTGGAGGACCTCTTCCGCCGGGCGGGCTACCCCGACGGCTGCTTCCGCACGCTGCTGGTCGGCTCACGTGCCGTCGAGGGCATCCTGCGCGACGACCGGGTGGCCGCCGCCACCCTCACCGGCAGCGAACCCGCCGGCCGCTCCGTGGCCGCCGTCGCCGGTGACGAGATCAAGAAGACCGTCCTGGAACTCGGCGGCAGCGACCCGTACGTGGTGATGCCCTCGGCGGACATCGAGGAGGCCGCCCGGGTCGCCGTCACCGCCCGCGCCCAGAACAACGGCCAGTCCTGCATCGCCGCCAAGCGCTTCATCGTCCACACGGACGTCTTCGACGCGTTCCGCGAGCGCTTTACGGCGGGCATGGCCGCGCTGACCGTCGGCGACCCGATGGACGAGTCCACCGACGTGGGGCCGCTGGCCAGCGAGTCCGGCCGGGACGGGCTCCAGGAGCTCGTCGAGGACGCGGTCCGCCGGGGTGCGACGGTCCTGTGCGGCGGCGGCCGGCCGCGCCACCTGCCGGAGGGCCTGGAGCGCGGCTGGTTCTACGAGCCGACCGTGCTGACCGGCATCACGCCCGCCATGCGGATCCACCAGGAGGAGACCTTCGGCCCGGTCGCCACGCTCTACCGGGTCGCGGACGCCGAGGAGGCGGTGGCGGTCGCCAACGACACGTACTTCGGCCTCAGCTCCAACGTCTGGACGCGGGACGAGGAGGACGTCCGGAGGTTCGTCCGGGACCTGGAGGCGGGCGGAGTGTTCGTCAACGGCATGACGGCCTCCCACCCCGCGCTGCCGTTCGGCGGCGTCAAGCGGTCGGGGTACGGGCGGGAACTGTCCGGGCACGGCATCAAGGAGTTCTGCAACGCCACCACCGTCTGGCAGGCGTCCTAGCCGCACTCCCCGTACTGCCCCGGGCTCCCGGGCGCCCGGGCAGTACGGGGAGGGGTCACAGCGGAGGGACGACCTCGCCGGGCGGGGGAGGGGGCGGCGGCGTGCCGTCGCCGAACGGGCGCCCGCCCAGCTCCTCCCGGTGGTGCGGCGCCCGCCAGCCCCGCAGGTCCGGGCCGCGCGGCACGATCCGCGTCGGGTTGATGTCCTCGTGGACCACGTAGTAGTGCCGCTTGATGTGGTCGAAGTCCACCGTGTCACCGAAGCCGGGCGTCTGGAACAGGTCCCGCGCGTACGCCCACAGGACCCGGTCCTCGGTGAGCTTGTTGCGGTTGCACTTGAAGTGGCCGTGGTAGACGGCGTCGAACCGCACCAGCGTGGTGAACAGCCGTACATCCGCCTCGGTGATCGTGTCCCCGACCAGGTAGCGCTGCCCGGCCAGGTGCTCCGACAACTGGTCCAGCCGGGCGAACAGCCGCGCGTAGGCCGCGTCGTACGCCTCCTGGCCCTTGGCGAACCCGGCGCGGTACACGCCGTTGTTCACGTCCTGGTAGATGCCTTCCATCCGCTCGTCGATCTCGTCGCGCAGTGCCTCCGGGTAGAGGTCGGGCGCGCCCTCGCGGTGCAGGGCCCGCCACTCGGTGGACAGGTCCAGGGTGATCCGCTGGTAGTCGTTGGACACCAGTCGCCCGCTCGGCACGTCGACGAGCGCCGGCACGCTCACCGGGCCGTCGTACCCCTTCTCCCTGGCCTCGTACGCCTCGCCGAGGAAGCGGATGCCCAGGACCGGGTCCCGTTCGTCGGGGTCGAGGGTGAAGCGCCAGCTCCGCTCGTCCTGCACCGGGTCGGCGACGGCGAGGGACAGGGCCTCCTCCAGTCCCAGCAGCCGCCGCACCACCAGGGAGCGGCTCGCCCAGGGGCAGGCCCGGCTGACGACCAGCCGGTACCGCCCGGCCTCCACCGGCCGGCCGTCACGGCCGTCGGCGGTGATCCGGTCCGTGAAACGGCTCGCGGACCGCGTGAACTCGGCGGAATCGCGCACGATGCTGCCCTTCCCGGTGGACGGTGACGGACGTCCGCCCCGGGTACCCCTTCCGGGCGGTGCCTCACCCGCCCGTCCCGGCCCGGTCCACCGGGTCGTCCGGCCGGGCGCGCAGCGACGGGGTGCGGAGGCGGCGCGGGCCGGGGTGGAAGACCAGGACGATCAGCCGTGACCCCGGGGCCGCCATGGGCTGGGCCGCGCACATGGTCACCCAGCCGCGCCCCAGGACCGGGTGGCACAGCGGCCGCTGGTCGCCGTCGAGGTGGCTGTAGGAGCTCGCCTCCTCGTAGAGCGGGGCCGCCACCGGGTCGGCCAGGACGTCCTGCTCGATCGCGCACAGCGTCTTGTCGGACGGGTCGGCGGCCAGCGCCACCCGAAGCTGGGGGAGGACCAGCGGGGCCCAGGCGGTCTCCCAGTCCGCGAGGACGTCCCGGGCTCCCGGTTCGACGGTCATCCACCGCATGGCGTTGGCGGGCACCCGGCGGTGCGGGAACAGCGCCGCGAAGGGGGCGTTGTGCGCCAGGACGTTCCATGAGCGGTCGTTGATGTACGCGGGGTGGGAGACGCCGCGGAGGATCTCCTGCCAGACGCCGGGGAGCTCCTCCCCGGAGCGGAAGTCGAGCGGGCGGGGCGGGTCCTGGCCCAGCGCGTACCGCCACAGCGCGATCCACTCCTGCTCGTTCATGCGGAACAGCCGCGCCACGTCCTGGAGGAGGTCCACCGGCGGATTGGGGTAACGGCCCGACTCCAGACGGCCGTAGGTGTCCGGGGCGCGGTGCAGGATCTGGTCGATCTGCGCCTGGGACAGCCCGCGCGCACGCCTGCCCTGCCGTGTGGGGCGTGTCAGTCCCTGGCTCTCCGGCGTGATCGACGCCCGGCGCTCGCTGAGCAGGAGACGCAGTGCAAGCTTGTCCATGACGCTTTCTTCCCCAAGGGGGCGGCCGCCGGTGGTGCCGTGGCCGCCGTGGTGTGCCGCGGCCCCTCGCGGGAACAGAGCGCGGAAGGGCCACACGGGTACGCTGGCCCGTCGCACGTCAGCGATCAAGCGTTCGCGTGGTGCGTACATGCGCACGGCGCACACACGCAGGCGTAAACGGGGGCAAGAGCGATGGAAGAGGACAGTTCCGTGCGCGGCGGTTCCGCCGCCCACGCCCGGGAAGGGGACCGGGGACGGGCGCCCGCGCCCGGGTGGGCCGAGGAGCGGGCCGGTGCGCCGGCCGGCGGCCCCGACGCCCTGTCCCCGGCCGCCAGGGCCCTGTACGCGTCGATCACCCGGGGCGAGCCCGCCGGCCCGGCGGACGGCGCGGCGCTCCGGGAGCTGCTGGCCTGGCACCTGGTCACCGTCGACCCCGACCGGCCCGGGGCGCCGATCGCGCTGGACCCCCAGGAGGCGGGCCGGCGGCGGCTCGACGAGGGGCTGCGGGAGCTGGCCGCCCGGGCCGCCGGCATGGCGGCCGTCCCCGCCGTCGCCGACGAACTGGCCCTGCACTTCGAGCGCGCCAAGTGGCGTTCCGGGGCGGGCAGCGAGTTCCTCGCCGAGCCCGAGCAGGTCGGCGCCCGGATCGGCGAGGCCGTGGGCCAGGCCGAGACCGAGCTGCTGACCGCCCAGCCGCTCGGCCCCGCCGGCGCCGACGCCCTGGAGGCCGCGTTCGCCCGGGACGTCCGCGCCCTGGCCCGCGGGGTGCGGGTGCGCACCCTGTACCGCGACGGCGAGCGGGACGACGCGGCGACCCGCGACCGGGTGACCCGGCTCACCGCGCGGGGCGCCCAGTTCCGCACGCTGGCCGCCCCGTACCAGAGCTGTGTCGTCGTCGACCGGCGCCAGGCCTTCATCCCCGACCACGTGGTCAACTCCACGCCCACGCACGCCGCCTGGCACGTGATGGACCGGGCGCTGGTCGCGTTCATCGCCGAGGGGTTCGAGGACGCCTGGCGGCGCGCCGACATCTGGCACGGCGACCCCCGGCGGGCCGCCCCCGACGACGGCGGCGGACTGACCCACCGTCAGCGGGAGATCCTCATCGACACGGCGGCCGGCGTCGACCAGCGCATCACCGCCCGGCGGCTGAGCATCGGGCTGCGCACCCTGACCAAGGAACTCGGCGTGCTGCGCGCCCGCTGGGGCGCTCCCACCCTCGCGGCGCTCTCCTACCGCTGGGCCCTGTCCGCCGAGCGCCGGCGGATGGCGGAGGAGGTGGCCGGAGCGGAGGAACAGCGGGGTGGGGGGCCCGGAGCGTGACGATCCGGCCTCCGGGGCCCGTCCGTTGGCCGAAGGTTTTTCACGGAAGAAGCATCAGAAGAAATCCCGTGGGGATTGCTGCATCCTGGACGGGTTGATCGGCTCGTCCACCGGGCGCCGCCGGTCCGCGAAACCGCTATTACGGGGGGCGTTGTCCGCGCCTCATGCCAGAAACGGGCAACGCAGGGCACGGGCAGCGTGCCCTGCCGGGCATCGCGTGGATACCGCAAGGTCGAGCCAGGGCCTTACGGGCCGCCACACCGAATCATCGGTACGTCCCCCGTGATAGGCGGCGGACCCCGACCCGCCCGCATGCGGCGCGAGTCCACCCCGGCCCGTGGTCAGACGGGCTCGATCCGGCCGCGCAGGAGGCAGAACTCGTTGCCTTCCGGGTCGGCCAGCACGTGCCAGTCCTCCGTGCCGGTCTGGCCGACGTCGACGCGCCGGGCGCCGAGCCCCAGCAGCCGCTCCAACTCCGCGTCCTGGTAGCGGTCGGTGGCGCTGACGTCGATGTGCAGCCGGAGCTTCCCGGTCCGCGGATCGTCGCTGGGGCTGAGCACGAGGACGGGCTGCGGCCCGCCGAAGCCGGTGCCGGCCGGCCCGATCGCGATGCTCCCGTCGTCCTCCCGCTCCAGCTCGACGTACCCGAGGACCCCGGCCCAGAACGCGGCGAGCCGCTCGGGATCGGCGCAGTCGACGACCAGCTCACTGATACGGCATGCCATGCGCGCCAGTGTACGAAGGGCACGCGGCCCGGGCGACGGCATTCTTCCGCAGCCCCCATGGGCCCGCGCCTCGGCCGCCCCCCCGGCGGGCGCCTCGCCTCAACCGGCCCCGGGGGCCCGGCGCGTACGGGTCCAGGTGAGCAGGTCCTCGGCGGACCAGGTGTTGACGACGCGGTCGGCCGGGACGCCGCACTCCTCGGCGCGGGCGCAGCCGAGGACCTGCCAGTCGAGCTGCCCCGGGGCGTGGGCGTCGGTGTCCACCGCGAAGAACACCCCGGCGTCCACGGCCTGCCGCAGCAGCCGCCGGGGCGGGTCCAGGCGCTCCGGCCGGCTGTTGATCTCCACCGCGGTGCCCGCCTCGGCGCACGCCGCGAACACCCGCTCCGCGTCGAACTCCGACTCCGGCCGCTTCCCGCCGACCAGCCGGCCCGTGCAGTGGCCCAGGACGTCCACCAGGGGGTTGCTCACGGCCCTCACCATCCGCCGGGTCATCGGCGCGGCGTCCATCCGCAGCTTGGAGTGGACCGAGGCGACCACCACGTCCAGTTGGTCCAGGAGTTCGTCCTCCTGGTCGAGCGAACCGTCCAGCAGGATGTCGCACTCGATGCCCGTCAGCAGCCGGAAGGGCGCCCAGCCCTCGTTCAGTTCCGCCACCACGTCGAGCTGCTCCCGCAGCCGGTCCGCCGTCAGGCCGCGGGCCACCGTCAGCCGGGGCGAGTGGTCGGTGAGCACCGCCCACTCGTGGCCGAGCGCCGCCGCGGCCCGACCCATGGCCTCGATGGGGCTCCCGCCGTCCGACCAGTCGGAGTGCAGGTGGCAGTCGCCGCGCAGCGCCGCCCGCAGCTCCGCCCCCAGCCCCGGCGCGGCCTCCGCCTCGCCCTCCAGCTTCCGCAGGTACGCCGGCACCTCCCCGGCCAGCGCCTCCCGCACCACCTGCGCGGTCTTCGGGCCGATGCCCTTCAGCCGCTCCAGGGTCCCGGCCGCCGCCCGCTCGGCCGCCTCGCCCTCGCCGAGCGCCGAGAGCGCCGCCGACGCGGTGCGGAAGGCCCGCACCCGGTACGTCGGCGCCAGTGACCGCTCCAGCAGATAGGCGATCCGGTCCAGTGCCTCGACGGGGTCCATGGCCTCAGGCCTCCTCCGGTCGTCCGCCCGTTCGTCCGCCCCGTGACGACGGGCCGATCTCGCACCACACCGCCTTGCCCTCGCCGCGCGGTTCCACGCCCCACCGCAGGGCCAGCGCGTCCAGCAGCAGCAGTCCCCGCCCCGAGGTGGCCGCCTCGCCCGGTGTACGGCGCCGGGGCCAGGCGCTGGAACGGTCCTGCACCGTCAGCCGCACCCGCCGCACCGGTTCCGGCAGCACCTCCAGGGTGAGCACCGCGCCGCCCTCGGTGTGCAGCAGCACGTTCCCGAGCAGTTCCCCGGTCACCAGCTCGGCGTCGTCCGCGAACGCCCGCATGTCCCAGTCCCGCAGCGCCCGCCGGACCACCGCCCGCGCCTCCGAGAGCCCCTGCGGGTCGGCCTGGTGGATGTACTGGTGGATGCGCGGCGCCCGCGGGGTGCCCGGGTCCGGGCTGCGCCGCAGCACCAGCAGAGCCACGTCGTCACCGGCGCCCCACCGCTCCCAGAACCGCTGCGACAGGTGGTCGGCCAGCGCCTCCGCGCCGGGCGGCCCGCTGCTCACCGCCGCCTCCAGGGCGTCCATGCCCTCCCCGATGTCCGCCCCCGGCTGTTCGACCAGCCCGTCGGTGCACATCACCAGCGTCTCGCCGGGCACCAGGTCCAGCCGCGTCTCGGGGAACTCCTCGTCCCCGAACACCGACGCCACCCCCAGTGGGAGGCCCCCCGGCAGCTTGGGCCGCCCGACGCGCCCGTCCGTGTGCCGGATCAGCGGCCCCAGGTGGCCCGCCCGCACCGCCCGTACCGTGCCCGAATCCAGGTCCACCTGGGCGTACGTACATGTGGCGAACCGCTCCGTGTCCAGCTCCGCGAGGAACCGGGACGCCCGGGCGAGCACCGTGGAGGGGGCGTGGCCCTCGCCCGCGTACGCCCGCAGCGCGATCCGGAGCTGGCCCATGATGGCGGCGGCGTGCGTGTCGTGACCCTGGACGTCACCGACCACGATGCCGACCCGCCCCCGGGGCAGCGGGACCACGTCGTACCAGTCGCCGCCGACCTGCCGGCCGCTCCACGCCGAGTGGTACCGCACGGCGATCTCCCCACCCTCGACCGCCGGGATGCGGCGGGGGAGCATGGTGGCCTGGAGGCCCGTGGCGAGTTCGCGCTCCTCGTCGAACAGGATCGCCCGCTGGAGCGACTGGGCGACGATGGCGGCCAGCCCCAGCGAGAGGTTCCGCTCGTCGGCGCTGAAGGCGGTGCGCCCCCGGTAGAACAGCGCCATCCCGCCCAGCGTGCGCGCCTGGGCGACCAGCGGCAGGTAGGCGGCCGCCCGGAACCGCATCCTCCCGGCGAAGGGGGCCAGCACCGGGTAGTCCTTGATCAGCTCCTGGAACGAGCTGCTGAACAGCGGGCGCCCGCTCAGCACGGTCTCCGCCAGCGGCATCCCGGGCTCCAGCCGCCGCATCCGCAAGTGCTCCAGGACGTCCAGGGACTCACCGCTGAGGGCGATGATGTTCAGCGAGCCGTTCTCGACCAGGCCCAGCGCGAAGCCGTCGGCCCCCAGCCGGGCCAGGCCCCCGGGGCCGGTGAGCGCGGCGGTGACGTCGTCCACCGTCACCGCGCGCGACAGCGCCTGGGTGGTGCGCTCCACCATGTTGGTCTGCCGTTTCCGGCGCTTCTCCAGCTCCAGCACGAAGGCGGAGTGGGTGATCTCGGAGGTGGCGTCCCGGACGATCCCGACGATCCGGTGGGCCCGGCCGTCCCGGTCGCGCAGGATGCGGGCCTGGACGTGCGTCCACTGCACGGAACCGTCGTCCAGGGGGATCTGGAAGCGCGCGGCGTACGAGGACCGGCCGCTGGACAGCGCCTCCCTGATCACGGCGTCCAGCCGGGCGCGCTCCTCGGTCTCCAGCCGGTGCACCAGGGAGGCGGGCCGGGCGTCGAACGTACCGGGCGCCAGGCCGAACACGAGGAGCCCCGCCTCGTCGATGTCGATCGTGCCCGCGTCGAGGTCCCAGTCGAAGCTGCCCGTACGGTTCATGGCGAGCCGCTCGGTGGGCCCGATCTCGCCGCTGTGTGCCCGGTTGTCCGTCATCCCCCTCATTGTCGAGCCGGTCGGGCGGGAACGCCAAGGCATCGGCGCCGCCCGGCGGGCCGGACGGGCGCCGGTGGCGGTCGACGTTCGGTGAGACGGCCCTACCGCTGGGTAATCGGAAGCGGGCGGCCGGGAGGGTTGACGCCCCAACTGCCCCTCCCTATCTTCCTGTTCGAAGTTCTGGTCAACGTCCGGTATTTCGAACAACTGAAGACATCCAGGAGCACACACATGGCACCCATACGGCCGAGGCTCGTCCTCGCGCTGGCGGCCCTCATGGTGGGCACGGCCATGGCCGCCCCCACCCGGGCCGACGCCCCACCCCCGGCCGACCACACGATCACGGTCACCCCCGACCGGGCCGGCCCGGCGATCGGTCCGACCATGTACGGCGTCTTCTTCGAGGACATCAACAACGCCGCCGACGGCGGCCTGTACGCCGAGCTCGTCCGGAACCGCTCCTTCGAGTTCGGCCCCGCCGACAACCGGTCCTTCACCCCCCTCACCGCCTGGCAGCAGACCGCGACCGGCGGCGCCACCGGCACCCTCCAGGTCGTCGACGACGCCGAGCGCCTGAACGAGCGCAACCGCCACCACCTCCGCCTCGCCCTCACCGGCGCCGGCGGCGAGGGCGCCCGCTTCGGCATCGTCAACAGCGGCCACGGGGCCGGCATGGCGCTCAGGGAAGGCGCCCGCCACGACTTCTCCGTCTGGGCGCGCACCGACAGCGCCGCGGGCACCCGCCTCACCGCCGAGCTGCGCACCGCCGACGGCACCCCCGTGTCCACGCCGCTGGGCATCACCGTGCGCGGCGACCGCTGGACCAAGTACACCGGCACGCTCACCCCCGAGGTGACGACCACCGGAGGGCGCCTCGCCGTCACCGCGGCGGGCGGCGGCACCCTGCGCCTCGACATGGTCTCGCTCTTCCCGCGCGACACCTACAAGGGCCGGGCCAACGGGCTCCGCAAGGACCTCGCCGAGAAGATCGCCGCCCTGGAGCCCGGATTCCTCCGCTTCCCCGGCGGCTGCCTGGTCAACACCGGCAGCCACCGGGCGTACGAGGCGCCGGACTGGGAACGCCGCCGCTCCTACCAGTGGAAGGACACCATCGGCCCGGTCGAGCAGCGGGCCGTCAACGCCAACTTCTGGGGTTACCACCAGAGTTACGGCCTCGGCTACTACGAGTACTTCCAGTTCGCCGAGGACATCGGCGCGATGCCGCTCCCCGTGGTGCCCGCCCTGGTCACCGGCTGCGGCGAGAACCGGGCCACCGACGACCCGGCGCTGCTGGAGCGGCACATCCGGGACACGCTCGACCTGATCGAGTTCGCCAACGGCCCCGCCACCTCCGCATGGGGCCGCAAGCGTGCCGCCATGGGCCACCCGAAGCCCTTCGGCCTGACCCACCTCGCCGTCGGCAACGAGGAGACCCTGCCCGACCAGTTCCTCAGCCGCTTCACCGCGTTCCGCGAGGCCATCGCGGCCAGGTACCCGGACATCACGGTGATCAGCAACTCCGGGCCCGACGACGCCGGGAGCGTCTCCGACCGCGCCTGGCAGCTCAACCGGGAAGCCCGCGTCGACATGGTCGACGAGCACTACTACAACAGCCCGCAGTGGTTCCTGCGGCACAACGACCGCTACGACGCCTACGACCGGAAGGGCCCCAAGGTCTTCCTCGGCGAGTACGCCTCGCGCGACGACCGGTTCCGCAACGCGCTGGCGGAAGCCGCCTTCATGACCGGCCTGGAGCGCAACGCCGACGTCGTCAGGCTCGCCTCCTACGCCCCGCTGCTCGCCGACACGGACACCACGCAGTGGCGCCCCGACATGATCTGGTTCGACAACCACCGCTCCTGGGGCTCGACCAGCTACGAGGTGCAGAAGCTGTTCATGACCAACACCGGCGACCGGGTCGTACCCAGCCGGGCCACCACCACCCCCGCCGTCTCCGGCCCGATCACCGGGGCCGTCGGCCTGTCCACGTGGGCCACCAGCGCCGCGTACGACGACGTGGAGGTCACCGCCGCGGACGGGACCACGCTCCTGGAGGACGACTTCTCGGCCGGCGACACCCGCTGGACACGGGCCACCGGGCGGGGCGACTGGACGGTCCGGGACGGCGCGTACCTCCAGACCGACGCGACCGCCGAGGACACCCTGGTGACGGCGGGCGACAAGGGCTGGCACGACTACGACCTGCGGCTGAAGGCCACAAAGAAGTCCGGCAGGGAGGGCTTCCTGATCGCCTTCGGCGTCCGGGACACCGGCAACCACTACTGGTGGAACCTGGGCGGCTGGAACAACACCCGCTCCGCCGTCGAGGCGGCCGTGGACGGCGGCAAGGAGACGCTGACCGAGAACGCCACCACCATCGAGACCGGACGCACCTACGACATCCACGTCAAGGTCCGCGGGCGCCAGGTCACCCTCTACCTCGACGGACGGGAATGGGGTAGCTTCACCGACGACAAGCCCGCCGAACCCTTCCGGCAGGTCGTCACCCGGGACAAGGGTGACCTCGTGGTCAAGGTCGTCAACGCCGGGGCCGCGCCCGCCCGCACCCGCGTCGACCTCGGTACGGCGAAGGTCGCCCCCACGGCCCGGCTCATCACCCTCACCGGGGCACCGGACGCGGTGAACACCGCCGACGCCCGGCCGGTCCGGCCCCGGACGTCCACCCTTCGCGGGATCGGCGAGGAGTTCACGTACACCTTCCCGGCCCACTCCGTCACCTTCATGCGGATCAAGGCGGGATAGAAGCGCGGAAAGGCCCGGCCGGGCACCCGGGCACCCGGACACCCGGCCGGGCACCCGGACCCCCGGCCGAGCCGGCCGGGAAGGCCCCCTTCCCGGCGGCACCGCTCCCCGCGCCCCGGCACCCGGCGGGCCGTGCGGCGCGCGCCCGGGCGCACCCGGGATCAGCCGCCCTGCCCGGGCTCCGGCTCCTTGCGCAGCGCCCGGGAGAGGCGCTCACCGACGACCCGGTCGACGCTCCCGTCGCACTCGACGCCCAGCGCCGCCGCCACGTCCCGCAGGTGCAGGTCGGCGAGCGCCTCGGTGAGCTCGCCGAACGCCTCCGCCGCGGCCCGCCCGCGCCGTACCCCCGCGACGACCGCGACCCCACCCGCCAGCCCCGCCGGCCACCACCAGAACGCCAGCACCAGGTACCCCGCGCCCCAGGCGCACAGCCGTGCCGACGCACTCAGCCGCACGCGGGCGGCGTGCAGTTCGGCCCGTGTGCCGTCGGAGGCCAGGAGCCACAGGTGCGGCCAGGCGGCTGCCAGGTCCACCCGGTGGGCGCGCCAGAGCCGCTGCCCCGGCGCGGCGAGCCGGTCACCCGTCCCGAAGGGATGACGGGGCGGCGCCGCGGCGATGCGGCCACGGTCGGCGTAGCGGCGCTCCGCGACGGCGGCGAGCCGGTCGGCCTCCGGCGCCCCCTCGATGCGTGCCCGGCCGGCCGTGACCAGCGCGGTGCGGAAGGCCGCGTCGGCGGCGCGCCAGCGGCGCAGCCGGCGGTCGGCGAGCCGCCGCAGCAGCGGCCCGCGCGGCTCCGCGCACCACAGCAGCTCCACCCCCGCGCCCAGGCTCTGGGCCGCCGCACCCGTCACCGCGGCACCGGCCAGCACCCCCAGAGCCACCAGGACGACCGTTCCGGTGCTCCCCGAGGCGGGGGAGGAGGCGAGGGCGTCGAGCCAGGACCGCAGCCGCCCGACATCGGCCCATCGCTCGTGCCCCAGCACCACGGCCGTGGTCAGCGTGGCGAGGAAGAGCAGCCCCGGCAGGGCCAGCAGCGTCAGCCACCGCTCGGCGATCCGGCCGCCCAGCGCGCTGAGGAAGGCACTGGTCACCGCAGGGGCACCGCGCGCAGCGGCCGGTCGAACACCCGGCAGCCCGGGTGCGGGGCCTCCTCGGCGGGTGCCTCCACCCGCCCGCAGTGACCGAGCGGGCAGGCCAGCACGTGCAACGCCGGGTGCCCCGGCCCCGCGACGGGGAGACTTTGGTAACCGGGCGGGGGCGGCGGAGTCGTGCGGTAGGAGCCCAGGCCGGCACTGTGCCCGGCCACGAGCAGCTCCTCCTCCAACTCGTCGAAGACGTCCTCCAGTTCCTCGGGGGCCCGGCCGGCCCGCAGGCCGGAGACGATGGACTCGACGAGCCCCAGGCCCCGTTCACCGAGCTCCAGCGGTCCGGAGTCGTCCGTCAGCCGCCGGCACAGCTCTCCCAGCCTGGCGTGTCCGGCTCGCGGCCCCCTTCGCCCCCCGGTCTCGATCTCCACCGTTCCCCCTCGGACGCCGGATGTCGGTCGCCGTGATTGTACGTCCACCGAACGACCGCGGTCCGGCGGTCCGTTCGCTATCGTGAGCACGGGCCGACGGTATCGAGGGGCCGCGGTCACGGCCGCGTGACACCGGGGGGTGGGCGTGTTCCGCACGAACCGAGCGCGAGCGGCGGAGGACCCCGACGCGGGACGGGAGGCCGATCGGCTGCTGGCCCACCACCTCCGGACGGGCGACCGGCAGGCCCTCGACACGGCGATCGACCTCTACCGGCGGTACCTCGCGTCCCCGGCGGTGGACGCCGCGCACGCCGCCACCCGGGCGGGCAACCTCATGGTCGCCCTCCACAGCCGGTACCAGTTGGTGCGGCACCCGGACGACCTGGACGCCCTGGTGGAGCTGGGGCGCCGGCAGGCGGCCCGTGAGCCGGCGAACCCCCAGGACGTACGGCTCCTGGGCATCGCCCACCAGCAGAGGTTCGCCGTCCGGGAGCGACCCGAGGACCTCGACCGGGCGGCGGAGGCGTTCGAGCGGGCGGCCCTCCTGCCCCAGGAGGCCGAGACCGCGGCGCAGTCCCTGGGCGGACTCGTCGAGGTGCTCCGTCTGCGGCACGGGCTGGCCGCACGGACGCCCGGCCGGCCGGGCGCCCGGGACCCCGCGGCGGACCTCCTCCGCGCCACGGACGCCGGACGGCGCGCGCTCCGGGTGTTGCCGGCCGGATCGCCCGCCCGGCGCGTTCACCTGAGCAACCTCGCCGGGCTGCGCCACGACGCGTACCTCGTCGACGGGGACCTCGATGCCCTGCGTGAGGCCCTCGACCTGTGGCGCGCCGCCGTGGAGGCCGTCCCGCCCGGCGACCCCGACCGCCCGCTCGTCCTCGGGAACCTCGGGCACGGCCTGCGCCAGTGGCACGAGCACGCCTCCGACGACACCCACCTCCCGGAAATGCTGCGGACCCACCGCATGGCCCTGGCAGAGTGCCCGCACGGCTCCCCGGCCCGTGCCGAGCGGCTCGCCGGGCTCGGCATCGCGCTGCGCCTGGCCGCCGAGGCCACCGACGAGCCGGCCCTGCTGGAGGAGTCGGCGGCCCTGCTGCGCGAGGCCCTGACCCTGTTCCGCCCCGGCACCCCGGAGCACGCCAACAGGCTGAAAAGCCTCGGGAACACCTTGCACAGGCTGGCGCAGCGGACCGGTGACGCGGCGCTGCTCGACGAGGCCGTCGCCACCTTGCGCGCCGCCCTCGCCGAGCAGGAACCGGGCACGGAGGAGTACGCCGGGACCCTGGCCAACCTCGCCGTCACCCTGCGGCAGCGCGCCCTCCAGACCGACGACCTGACCTCCCTGTGGGAAGCCGCCCGACTGGCCAGGGAAGCGCTCCACGCGTCCCAGGCACCGCCCGCCGCCCAGGTCGTGCGTCTCGGCAACCTGGGGGTGGTGCTGCAGAGCTGGCACGGAGCTACCGGGGACACCGCGGCCGCCGGCGAGGCGATCGACGCGGCCCGTCGGGCGCTCGCCCTGGCACCCGCGGCCGGATTACCGCGCGCCGACCGGCTGAACCACCTGGCCAACGCGCTGCGGGCCCGGTTCGACGACACCGCCGACGTGGCGGACCTCGACGAAGCCGTCGCACTGCTGGAGGAAGCAGCCCGGCAGGCCCCCTACGGCGACCCGGCGCTCGCCATGGTCCTCTCCAACCTCGGCTCCGCCCGGCTCACCAAGCACCATGTCACCGGCGCGCCGGGCGAGTTGGAGCAGGCCGTCAGCGAACTGGGCCGCGCCGTATGGGCCGTCACCGAGCACACCTCGACCCACGGCGGCCATCTGAAGGCGTACGGGGACGCGCTGCGTGCCCTGTACGAGCGGGACGGCGACCGGGGAGTGCTCCGTGCCGCCGAGGACGCCTACCGGCAGGCCGCCGAAACCACCGCCCTGCCCGCCCACGAGCGGGTCCTCGCGGCCTGGGAGTGGGGCGCCGCCGCCGCCGACGGCCAGCGCTGGGCCGAGGCCCTGCCGGGCTACCGGCTGGCACTGGACCTGCTGCCGTTCGCCGCCTCCGGCCGGCTGGTCCGCAGTGACCAGGAGCGCGGCCTGTCCCGGGTGCGGGGCCTGGCCGCCGAGGCCGCCGCGTGCGCGGTCAACGCCGGGCGGCCGGAGCAGGCGGTGCTCCTGCTGGAGCAGGGCCGGGGTGTCCTGCTGGGCCGGGCCATGGCCACCCGCGACGGGCTCGGACGCCTGCGCGGCGCCCACCCCGCACTCGCCGAACGCTTCGCACGGCTGAGGGAACGGCTCGACGCCCTGGAGGCCGCCGGCGTCGCGGACACCGCGCAAGGCCTGTTGCCGGCCGACACCACCGACCGGCGGCACGCCCTCGCCGCCGAACTGGAGGACCTGGTCGCCGAGATCCGCTCCCGGCCCGGCTTCTCCGACTTCCTTGCCGCGCCCTCCCCCCGGGCCCTGGCGGCGTGCGCCGACCGGGGCCCGGTGGTGCTCGCCTACTGCAGCGCGTACCGCAGTGACGCACTGGTGCTGCGGGACGGCGAGGTCGTTCTCGTGCCGCTGCCCGACGCCACCCCGGAGGCCGTCGGCGAGCAGGCCGACCGCCTCGCACGCGCACTCGCCGACGCGGCCGACCCCGCCCGCGACCGGGCGGCCCAGCAGGCGGTCGACGAGGTGCTCCGCTGGACCTGGGACCACGTCACCGGCCCCGTGCTCGACCGGCTCGGCCTGCACGGGCCCCCGCCGGGTCACGAGTGGCCGCGCCTCTGGTGGTCGCCGGGGGGCGCCCTCGCCTCCCTGCCGCTGCACGCGGCCGGTCACCACGGCGAGGGCCCCGGCACGGTGCCCGGCGACGGAGCCGCCCCCGCGCCGTATCCGGCGGGGCCCGGACCCCGGACCGTGCTGGACCGGGTGGTCTCCTCGTACACCCCGACGGTCGGAGCCCTCCGGTACGCCAGGGCCCGGGCCGCCGCGCCGCGACCGCACGGCCGGCTGCTCGCCGTGGCCCTCCCGCAGACCCCGGGCGCCCGGCCGCTCGGCGGCGCGCGGCGGGAGGTGGAGGTGCTGCGGGGCCTCGTCCCCACCGACGTACTGCACGGGCAGGACGCCACCTTCGAGCAGGTGATGGAAGCCCTGCCCCACCACCCCTACGTGCACTTCGCCTGCCACGGGGTCAGCGAACCGGACGACCCCTCGAACGGCCGGCTCCTGGTGCACGACCACCCGACCCGTCCGCTGACCGTCCGCGCGATCTCCCGGCTGGACCTGCCCGCCGCGCGGCTCGCGGTGCTCTCCGCCTGCGAGACCGCGCGGGGCGGCGGCGAACTGGCCGACGAGGCGATCCACATCACCTCGGCGTTCCAGCTCGCGGGATACCCGAGTGCCGTCGGAACGCTCTGGCCGGTGCACGACGTGGTGGCCGTCCGCGTCACGCGCCTCCTCTACCAGGGCCTGTGTGCCGGCGCGGCAGGCGACGGCCCGGAACTCGACGACACGAGGGCGGCCACCGCCCTGCACCAGGCGGTCCTGCGCTGCCGCGCCGCCTTCGCGGCCAGTCCCAGCCTGTGGGCGGCACACGTGCACGCGGGCGCCTGACGACACCCGGAGCGACGAGGAGGCTGTCACGATGAGCCGATGGTGGCGGCGGCGAGCCGCGGAGGACGGCCGGGAGGCAGGCGCCCAGCCGCTGCCTCACCGGACGCACGAGAACCCACCAGGAACAGGCGAGCCGCCCACGGCGGAGTCCGGAGGCACGAGGCGTCCCGGCGGGGGACACATCACCCTCTCCGAGGTGATGGAGGGAGGGGAGGAGCAGGAAGTCTTCCGCATCGACATCTCCCCCGAGCAGGCCGCCGCCATGCGGGCGCAGTCCGCCATCGACCGGCTGGGCCCCGAGCACCCGGAAGCCCTCACCGCCATGCGCGCCCTCGCCCGCGTCCTCGCGTCCGCTCCCGGGCGGGGCGGGGAGGCCGTCGAGCTCTACCAGCACGTCGTACGCACCCAGTGGACCGTCCTCGGCGACCGCGACGAGGAGACCCTGCGCACCTCCGCCGAACTCGCCGGCCTCCTCCACGAGACCGGTGACCTGCGCCTCGCCGAGGAGGCGTGGCGCGACACCTTCCGCCGCCGCGCCGAGACGCTCGGCCGTGACCACCCCGGCACACTGGCCTGCGCGACCGGCCTCGCGGCGGTCCTTCAGGACCTGGACCGCGCCCCTGAGGCCGAGCCGCTGCTGCGGGACGTCCTGGAACGCCGTGTCCGGCTGCTCGGCCCCGACCACCCCGACGTCCTGACCTCCGCGAACACCCACGCCGCCGCGCTGATCAGGTGCGGCCGCCACGAGGAGGCCGAGCGCGCCCTGCGCGGCCTCGTGCCCCGGCTGGAGGACCGGTACGGGAGCGCGCACGAGCGCACGATCGCCGCCCGGACCAACCTGGGCGCCGTCCTGTGCCGGCTGGACCGCTACGCCGAGGCGGAACAGCACCTCCGTACCGTCGTGCAGGTGTCCGACGCGACCTTGGGCCCGCACCACGAGTCCACGCTGTCGGCGCGCAACAATCTCGCCGCCGTCCTGCACGGCATGGAACGCTACGAGGACGCCGTCCCCATCCTGCGCGCGATCCTCGACAGCAGCGAGACCCTGCACGGCGACGACCACCCCGCCACCGTCGCCGTCCGGGACAACCTCGCCAACGTACTGATCGACGTGGGCCGGCACGCCGAGGCCGCCGAACTGCTCGACCGCTGCGTACGCGACTACCGGCGGATCCACGGCCCCGGACACCCCCGGCTGCGGGCGGCCGAGGAGAGGCTGGCCTGGCTGCGGGAAGGACCGGCCGCTCACTGACCCCGTGCGCCGGGCACCCGGCGAACCGGCCGGCCCGTCCACCGCCGAACCGCTCCCGGCCACTGCCGAACCGCTCCCCGCCATCGCCGAACTGCGCCCGGCGGTCCGCCGGGGCACGCTTGAAGCGTGAAGAACCCCGAGGAGGCCGGCTCGGGCCTGCGGTCGCTGGGCACCGCCCTGTCCGACGCCATGCGGCGGACGGGCGCGGCCATCGGCATGGTCTACCTGCGCCCGCCCGGGGAGAGCGCCCTCCGCCTGGCGGTGCTGAGCGGCGTCTCGCTGGAGTTCGCCGCCCCGTGGATGCGGGTCATGCCGCGCGACCCCGTGCCCCTGGCGGACGCCGTGGCCGAAGGACGGCTGGTGTGGATCGGGGACCGGGAGGAGATGGCCCGCCGCTACCCCCGGCCGGGGCTCGTCCTGCC
Source organism: Streptomyces sp. NPDC016309 (assembly GCF_043077235.1). Classification (NCBI taxonomy): domain Bacteria; kingdom Bacillati; phylum Actinomycetota; class Actinomycetes; order Kitasatosporales; family Streptomycetaceae; genus Streptomyces; species Streptomyces sp. NPDC016309. Next base: position 530,174 of record NZ_JBIBSG010000003.1, read on the forward strand.
GTACGCGTTCTCCCTGGCCGCCGCCCCGATCTCCGGTGCGGGCACCACAGGGGGCGGCCTGGTGCTGCTGTGGCCCGGGGGGCACGCACCGCGGCTCGCCGCGCCGGAGGAGGACGCCGTCCACAGCGGCTGCGACCGCATGGCGCAGATCCTGGCCCGCGCGGACGACGAGGGCCGGCCCGTGGTCCCGGGGCGGACCCCCCGGATCGTCCGTCCCACCCGGCGCACCCCCGGGCCCATCGAGGCCACGGCGGCGGTGGAGTTCGTCCACCGCCTGCCCGGCGGGAGCTGCGCACTGGACCTGAACGGCCGTGTCACCTTCTTCACCGAGGAGGCGGCCGACCTCCTCGGGGTCGCCGCCGAGGAACTGACCGGCGCCCTGCCGTGGGAAGTGCTCCCCTGGATGGACAACCCGGCGGTCGAGGACCGGTACCGCGCGGCGGTCATCAGCCGCCGGACCACGTCGTTCACCACGCTGCGCCCACCCGACCACTGGCTCCGCTTCGAGCTGCACCCGGACGCCACCGGCATCAGCGTCCGCATCACCCCGGCCGACCCGGAAGGAGGCGCCGCCGGTACGGGCAGCACCCGCCAGGAAGAGGAGGAGCACACGCCGCAGTCCGTCCTGCCGAGCCGGGCGACCAGCCTCTACCACCTGATGCACCTGGCCGCCACGCTGACCGAGGCCGCCGGGGTGCAGGAGGTGATCGACCAGGCCGCCGACCAGATCACCCCTGCCCTCGGCGTCCACGCCCTCGCCCTGCTGACCGCCGAGGACGGCCGCCTGCGGGTCGTCGGCCACCGCGGTTACGCCGAGGCCGTGGCCCGGTTCGACTCCGCCCCGCTGGCCTCCGACACCCCGGCGGCCCGCGTCCTGGTCACCCGGGCCCCGCTGTTCTTCGGCAGCCGGGCGGAACTGGAGCGTGACTTCCCCGACGCGGTCGTCCTGGGCAGCGCCGGCGCCGCCTGGGCCTTCCTGCCGCTGATCGCCTCGGGCCGCCCGGTCGGCTCGCTGGTCCTCGGCTACGACCGGCCGCGGAACTTCCACCCGGGCGAGCGGGCCATCCTCACCTCGCTGGCCGGTCTCCTCGCCCAGGCCCTGGACCGGGCGAGGCTCTACGACAGCAAGCACGAACTCGCCCGGCGCCTCCAGGCGGGCCTGCTGCCGCACACCCTTCCGCACGTCCCCGGACTGGAGGTCGCCGCCCGCTACCTGCCCGCCGGCCACGGCACGGGCGTCGGCGGTGACTTCTACGACCTGATCAGGCTCAGCGGCACGACCGCCGCCGCGACCATCGGCGACGTCCAGGGCCACAACGTCGAGGCCGCGGCCCTCATGGGGCAGGTGAGGGCCGCCGTCCACGCGAGCGCCGGCGCGCCGCCCGGCGAGGTCCTCGCCCGTACCAACCGCCTGCTGACCGACCTCGACCCGGGCCTGTTCACGAGCTGCCTGTACGCGCACATCGACCTGAAGCACCACCGGGCCCTGCTCGCCACCGCGGGCCACCCGCCGCCCCTGGTGCGCCACCCGGACGGGCACACCGAGGCGCTCGACATGCCGCCCGGCCTGCTCCTGGGCATCGACCCGGCCGCCGACTACCCCACGGCCGGGCTCGCCCTGCCCCTGGGCACCGTGCTGGCCTTCTTCACCGACGGCCTCGTCGAGTCACCCGGTGTCGACATCGACGACGCGACCGCCGAGCTGGCCGGGCAGCTCGCCTGGAGCGGGGACGAGAGCATGGACGACCTGGCCGACGCGCTCATCGGCCACGCCCGTGAGTCGGCTCCCCGCCACGACGACATCGCCCTGCTCCTGCTCCGCACGGTCGCGCCCGTCTGAGGCGCCGGCTCAGCGCGCCGAGAAGCCGTGCACCGTGGTCGACCGGTACGTCCGGCCCGGCCGCAGCACCGTCGACGGGAACGCCGGCCGGTTCGGCGAGTCGGGGAAGTGCTGCGTCTCCAGGCACAGCCCGTCGCCCTGCCGGTACGTGCGCCCGGACGGCCCGGCCAGCGTGCCGTCCAGGAAGTTGCCCGAGTAGAACTGCACGCCCGGCTCGGTCGTCGCGATCGTCATCGTGCGCCCCGAGCCGGGGTCGCGCAGCGTCGCGAAGGGCAGGGGGCGGGCCGTGACGCCCTTGTCCAGCACCCAGTTGTGGTCGTACCCCTGGGCGAGGACCAGTTGTGGATGCGCCGTGCGGATGTCCTCGCCGATCGTCTTCGCGCGACGGAAGTCGAACGGTGTGCCCGCCACCGGCACCAGTTCGCCGGTCGGGATGAGGGTCGCGTCGGTCGGGGTGTAGCGGGAGGCCGCCAGCCGCAGCTCGTGGCCCAGGACGTCACCGCTGCCCTCGCCCGCCAGGTTGTAGTAGGTGTGGTTCGTCAGGTTCACCACCGTGGCCCGGTCGGTGGTCGCCGCGTAGTCGACGCGCCAGTCCCCGCGCGGGGTGAGGGTGTACGTCACCGTCACCCTCAGCGTGCCCGGGTAGCCCATCTCGCCGTCCGCGCTCACGTACCGCAGCACCAGGCCGACGCCCGTGCGGTCGGAGAACGGCTCCACGTCCCACACCCGTTTGTCGAACCCCTGGGCGCCGCCGTGCAGGCTGTTCGGCCCGTCGTTGACGGACAGCCGGTACTCCGTGCCGTCCAGGGTGAAGCGACCGCCCCCGATCCGGTTGCCGTACCGGCCGATCAGCGCCCCGAAGAACGGCGACGACGACACGTACGCGTCGAGGTCGTCGAAGCCCAGCGACACGTTGGCGTACCGGCCGCGGCGGTCCGGTGTCTCCAGGGACTGCACGATGCCGCCGTACGACAGCACCTTCAGCCGCGTGCCGCCGTTCTCCAGCGTCCAGCGGTGCACCTTCGTGCCGTCGGCGAGCCTGCCGAAGAGTTCCCTCACCGGTCTCCCGCCTCCCGACGCGTACGCGGTGGCCGGGGCCGCCGCCGTGAGTCCCGCGGCGGCCGCGGCCGCCAGCACCGTCCGTCTGCTCGTCTCCATCAGAACTCCCGAAGTTCTCGAAGGGGTGGACTACTTGCCGGCCCTGCGCTTGTTCCAGACGTCGAACCCGACCGCGGCGAGCAGCACGAGCCCCTTGATGACCTGCTGGTAGTCGGTGCCGACACCGACCAGCGACATGCCGTTGTTCAGCACGCCCAGCACCAGGCCGCCGATCACGGCGCCCATCACCGTGCCGACGCCGCCGCTCATCGAGGCACCGCCGATGAACGACGCGGCGATCGCCTCCAGTTCGAAGTTCAGGCCCGCCTGCGGGGTGCCCGCGTTGAGCCGGGCCGCGTACACGCAGCCCGCCAGGGCCGCCAGCACGCCCATGGTGACGAAGACCAGGAAGGTGACCCGCTTGTCCTTGACGCCCGACAGCTTCGCCGCCGCCTTGTTGCCGCCCAGCGCGTACACATGGCGTCCGATCACCGCGTTGCGCATCACGTAGCCGAGAGTGATCAGCAGCGCGCACATGATGAGCATGACCACCGGCACGCCGTGGAAGCTGGCCAGCGTCAGTGTGAACGCGACAACGGCGGCCGTGACGGCGGTGCACTTCAGCGCCCACAGGGCGAACGGCGGCACGTCCAGCTCGTGGGCGAGCTGCCGCCGCCGGTCCCGCCACTCGCGCAGCAGCAGGAACACCACCGCGACCAGCCCCAGCAGGAGGGTGGGGTTGTGGTACTGCGTGTAGGGACCCATCTCGGGGATGAACCCCTTGGCGATGTTCTGGAAGCCGTCGGGGAACGGGGCGATCGACTGCCCCTCCAGCACGATCTGCGTGAGCCCGCGGAAGAGCAGCATGCCGGCCAGCGTCACGATGAACGACGGGATGCCCACGTACGCGATGAAGAAGCCCTGCCAGGCGCCCGAGACCGCGCCGATCAGCAGGGACAGCACCAGCGCGAGCACCCACGGCATGTCGTGCTTGACCATCATCACCGCCGACATGGCCCCGACGAAGGCGACGACCGAGCCGACGGACAGGTCGATGTGGCCGGCGATGATGACGATCATCATGCCCATGGCCAGGATGAGGATGTAGCCGTTCTGCTGGATCAGGTTGGAGACGTTGTTCGGCAGGAGCAGCGTGCCGTCGGTCCAGATCTGGAACAGCACGACGATGAACGCGAGCGCGATCAGCATGCCGTACTGGCGCATGTTGCCGCGCACGCCGTCGAGCAGCAGCGCGAGCGCCGACGGCCGCGGCGGGGCGTCCTGCGGCCGGGGGCGTGGGGGAGTGGTCGTGGTGGTCATGGCGGGGCCTCAGCTTCTGTTCGTGGTCATCCGGCGCATCAGGACTTCCTGGGTGGCGTCGGCGCGGGCGACCTCACCGGTCAGCCGGCCCTCGGCCATCGTGTAGATCCGGTCGCACATCCCGAGCAGCTCCGGCAGTTCGGAGGAGATGAACAGCACGGCCTTGCCCTGCGCCGCGAGCCGGTCGATGACGGTGTAGATCTCGTACTTGGCGCCCACGTCGATCCCGCGCGTCGGCTCGTCGAGGATCAGCACCTCGGGGTCGGCGTGGATCCACTTGCTGAGGACGACCTTCTGCTGGTTGCCGCCCGACAACCGTCCCACCTGCTCGAAGACGGTCGGCGCCTTGATGTTCATCGTGGTGCGGTACCGCTCGGCGACGCGGCGCTCGTGGTGCCCGTCGACGAAGCCCCGGCGCCGCATCCCCGGCAGCGAGGCCAGGGAGATGTTGCGGTTGATGTCGTCGATCAGGTTCAGGCCGTACGTCTTGCGGTCCTCGGTGACGTACGCGAGGCCTGCCTCGATCGCCGCCGGCACGGATTTCGTCGCCACCTCCCGCCCGCCCACCTCGACCGTTCCGGCCGCGTGGATGCCGTACGAGCGGCCGAAGACGGACATGGCCAGCTCGGTACGGCCCGCGCCCATGAGCCCCGCGATGCCGACGATCTCGCCGCGCCGCACGGTCAGGGACACGTCGTCGACGACCGTGCGCTGGTGGTCGACCGGGTGCCGGACGGTCCAGCCGCGTACGGCCAGCGCGACCTGGCCGGCGTCGTCGCCCTCGTACGGCGTGCGGTCCGGGAACCGCTGGTCGAGGTCGCGGCCGACCATGCCCCGGATGATCCGGTCCTCCGACAGTCGCGGTTCGGCGTCCGGGGTCTCCCGGACCGTCAGGGTCTCGATGGTCCGCCCGTCGCGGAGGATCGTCACGGAGTCGGTGATCCGCCGGATCTCGTTCAGCTTGTGCGAGATGATGATGCTGGCGATGCCCTGGTCGCGCAGCCCTAGGATCAGGTCGAGGAGCTTGGCGCTGTCCTCGTCGTTGAGCGCGGCCGTCGGCTCGTCGAGGATGAGCAGCTTCACCTCCTTGGCCAGCGCCTTGGCGATCTCCACCAGTTGCTGCTTGCCCACGCCGAGGTCGGCGACCGGCGTCTGCGGCTTCTCCCGCAGCCCCACGCGCTTGAGCAGCGCGCCCGCCCGCCGGAGCGTCTCGTTCCAGTCGATCAGCCCGCGCGTCGCCCGCTCGTTGCCCAGGAAGATGTTCTCGGCGATCGACAGGTACGGGACGAGCGCCAGCTCCTGGTGGATGATCACGATGCCGTGCCGCTCGCTGGCCCGGATGTCCTTGAAGGCCACCGGCTCGCCCTCGAAGCGGATCTCGCCCTCGTACGAGCCGTGCGGGTGGACCCCGCTGAGCACCTTCACCAGGGTCGACTTGCCCGCGCCGTTCTCGCCGCAGACCGCGTGGACCTCCCCGGGCCGAACCGTGAGGTTCACCTCGGAGAGCGCCGTGACGCCGGGGAACGTCTTGGTGATCCCGCGCATCTCCAGTACGGGCCTGTCCGCCACGGGCCGCGTCACTTGAGCTGCCCGGCGGTGAAGTAGCCCTCGTCGACGAGGAGCGTGGTGTTGGTCTTGTCGATGCTGACCGGGTCCAGCAGGAACGACGGCACGGTCTTCTTGCCGTTGTGGTAGTCCTTCGTGTTGTTGACCTCGGGCTTCTTCCCGTTGAGCACGGCGTCGCCCATCTCCACCGCCCGCGCGGCCAGCTTGCGCGTGTCCTTGAAGACGGTCTGCGTCTGCTCGCCACGGATGATCGACTTCACCGACGCCAGCTCGGCGTCCTGCCCGGTGACCACCGGCAGCGGCCGGCTCTTCGTGCCGTAACCGGCGCTCTTCAGGGCGGAGATGATGCCGATGGAGATCCCGTCGTAGGGGGAGAGGACCGCGTCGACGCGCTCCTCGCCGTAGTTCTTGCTGAGGAGGTCGTCCATCCGCTTCTGCGCGGTGCCGCCGTCCCAGCGCAGTGTGGTCGCCTGGCTCATCCGCGTCTGCTTGCTGCGCACCACGAGCCGGCCGCTCGTGAGGTACGGCTGGAGGACCTTCAGGGCGCCGTTCCAGAAGTACTTCGTGTTGTTGTCGTCGGGCGAGCCCGCGAACAGCTCGATGTTGTAGGACGCGCCCCGGGCGGTCGCCGGTCCCAGCCTCAGCGCGTCGACGATGTACTGCGCCTGGAGCCGGCCGACCCGTTCGTTGTCGAACGACGCGTAGTAGTCGACGTGTTCGGTGCCCATGATGAGACGGTCGTAGGAGATCACCGGGATGCCCGCGTCCTCCGCCCGCTGGAGCACCTCGGTGAGGGCGGAGCCGTCGATCGCGGCGACCACCAGCAGCGTGCGCCCCTTGGTGATCATGTTCTCGATCTGGGCGATCTGGTTCTCGACCTTGTCGTCGCCGTACTGGAGGTCGGTGTCGTACCCCGCCTTCCGGAACTGCTCCGCCATGTTCTCGCCGTCGGCTATCCAGCGCTCCGAGGCCTTGGTCGGCATGGCGAGGCCGATGGTGCCTCCCTTGCCGCCCGCGGGCTTGTAGCGGCTGCCGCCCCTGGCCTCCTGGCCGCAGGCGGTGAGTGAGACGGTGAGCAGCGCGGCGAGCGACGCCGCCACCGCGGTTCTGCGGGAGATGCGCATGGATCAGTCGCCTTCCGGGACGGTTGCCGGGACGTTGGTCGGGACGTTGGCCGGGACGTTTGTCGGGACGGGGAAGCGCGGGAGCTCGCCCGGCAGTCGCGAGCCGAGCGGGGACATCCCGCCGTCCGCGCCGTGCCGGGCCAGCAGGTCCAGCACGAGCCGTCCCCGGCGGACCCGCTCCCGGGCGGTGGCGAGCGCGGTGTCGCGCAGATGCGCGCCGTACGGGTAGATGCCGGGCGCGCGGCTGAGGCCGAACTTCAGGTACAGCGGGGCGCCGCGCCGGATCAGCTCGGCCACCTCGTACATCCGGACGTAACCGCCGAGGTCGTCGGGCGCCTCGACGTACATGTCCATCGGTGCCCGGGCGGCCAGCCGGATCTCGGTGAGGTGGTCCAGTGTCAGGTCGGAGGGCACGTTGACGGAGTCGGCGCCGAGCCGCTCGTACACCGCGTACGAGGCCGGGTTGACCGGGCCGGTGAGCGCGGACAGCTTGAACGTGGTGTCGGCGGGCAGGTGGCCGGCCGCGCGCAGCCGGTGCAGCGTCCACAGCACGCCCTCGTCGGCGACGAGCAGGCAGCGCACGCCGAGCGCCGCGGCGCGGCAGGCGTCCTCCACGCAGCCGGCCAGCGCGTCGTGGCCGCGGGCGCGCAGCCCCGCGCCGCCCGAGTCGGTGCGGGTTCCCGCGCCGATGTCCCAGGTGCCGCGCGGGCCGGTGAACAGGCAGAGCTCGATGTCGCGTTCCGCGCAGGCCTTCACCATCCCGGTGATCTCGGCGTCGGTGAGCATCCAGACGCCGCTGCCCTGGCTGACCCGGTGGACCGGTACGTCGAGCCGGGCGCTCTCCTCGAGGACGACGGCCAGCGCCTCCGGGCCCTCCACGGACGGGATCTCGGTGCGCCAGGTCCCGCCGTCGGGGAAGGCGTGCGGTGAGGCGTCGGCGGGGTCGGCGACGGGCGCCGGATGGCCGATGACGGCCAGGGCCTCGGCGCCGGGACGGCGAGGCGCCGGTGCTGGTGCGGACGGGACGGTCACAGGGCTCCTTGGTGTTCGGTTCGGTATTCCGGACGTCGTTCGCGCTGTTGGGCGTACGGCGGTACGGGGGCGAGCAGGGCGCCCCGTACCGCCGTACGGCTCGGGGAGGCGCGGCGGGCGGGCCTCAGGGCCGCAGCAGCACCTTGCCGGTCTTCGGGTCGCCGCCGCCCACCAGGGCGACGGCGTCCGTGAACCGCTCCAGCGGGAACTCGTGCGTGATCAGCGGCGCCGGGTCGAGCAGCCCGAGCCCGAAGGCCCGTACCGCGTCCGACCAGGCCGACGAGGGGGCACCGAAGACGCTGCGGATCTCGAGCTGGCTCAGCGACAGGTGGACGGGGTCGATGCCGGCCGCGCCGGGCGTGAACATCCCGGTCAGCACCACCCGGCCGCCCCGGCGCGCCAGCCGGCACGAGGACGCGGCCGTGGTCGGTGCCCCCGCCGTCTCGACCACCAGGTCGAACCGGCCCTCCAGCCGGACCGCCTCGGCCGGGTCGAGCGACTCGCTCGCGCCGAACCGCAGTGCCTGGTCGCCCCGCGCCGTCCGCGGGTCGATCACCGTCAGCTCGGCCGGGGACGAGGCGCCCAGCAACTGCACGGCCAGCAGTCCCAGGGTCCCCGCGCCCACCACCGCGACCCGCTCACCGGGGCGCGGCCGCCCCGCCCGTACCGCCGCGGCGATCACGGCGGCGGGCTCCAGCAGGGCCGCGGCCCGCAGGTCGGCGTCGTCCCGCAGGAGGTGCAGCAGCCGCGCCGGCACGGTGACGTGGTCGGCGAAGGCACCGGGCTCGGTGAACCCCGTCTCCGCGTACCCGCCCGCGCACAGGCTGGTCTCGCCGCACCGGCAGCGCTCGCACGCCCCGCACGCGCGGAACCCCTCCGCGACCGTCTTCCGGCCGGCCAGCGCCGGGTCGACGCCCTCGCCCACCGCCTCGACCGTCCCGGACCACTCGTGGCCCGGGACCACCGGGTACCTGACGTACCCGGGGTCCCGGTGTCCGTCGTACACCTCGCGGTCGCTCATGCAGATCCCGGCCGCGGCCACCCGCACCCGGACCTCGCCGGGGCCGGGGGCGGGCACGTCCCGCTCGACGAGCCGGTGGGCGCCGGGGCGCTCGACGAGCAGCGCGCGGCTGGGCCGGGTCCCGGGCGCGCCGCTCGGGGGGCGGCTCACTTCGGCGCCCTCATCTCCCAGCCCTCGGCCCACAGGTCGAACCGGGCCCGCTGCTGGGGGAACTCCGCCGCCGCGTCCACGTCGAGTTCGACGCCGAGGCCCGGCGCGTGCGACACCTCGAAGCAGCCGGTGGCCGGGTCCACCAGCGGAGCACCCTTGACGACCTTCTTGATGTCCGCGTCCGCGAAGTCGTTGAAGTGTTCGAGGATCTTGAAGTTGGGCGTGCACGCGGCCAGTTGGAGGGACGCCGCGGTGAGCACCGAGCCGCCCACGTTGTGCGGGGCGACCAGCGTGTAGTGCGTCTCGGCGGTCGCCGCCAGCTTTCGGGTCTCCAGGATGCCGCCGATGTGCCCCAGGTCCGGCTGGATGATGTCGGCCGCCTGGGACTCGAACAGCTCCCGGAACTCGATCCGGTCGTGGATGCGCTCACCGGTGGCCACCGGGATGTCCACCTTCCCGGCGACCTTGGCCAGTGCCTTGAGGTTCTCCGGCGGCACCGGTTCCTCCAGCCAGGCCGGGGCGAACGGCGCCATCTCCTTCGCCAGCCGTACCGCGGTCGCGGGGCTGAACCGCCCGTGCATCTCCAGCATCAGCTCGGCGTCCGGCCCGATCGCGTCCCGTACCGCCTCGATCAGCGACACCGCGTACCGGGTCCGCTCCGCGTCCAGCTCGAAATGGCCGGTGCCGAACGGATCGATCTTCAGCGCCCGGTAGCCGCGCGCCATGACGCCCTTGGCCGCCCGGTGGTAGGCCTCGGGGGTCCGCTCGGTGGTGTACCAGCCGTTGGCGTACGCCTTGACCCTGTCGGTCACCTTGCCGCCGAGGAGCTGCCAGACGGGCACCCCCAGCGCCTTGCCCTTGATGTCCCAGCACGCCATCTCGACGACCGCGATGCCCGACATGACGATCTCGCCCGCCCGGCCGTAGTCGCCGTACTTCATCCGGCGCACGAGGTCCTCCACCGCGAACGGGTCGGAGCCGGCGATGTGGTTGGTCTCGGCCTCCTTGAGGTAGCCGACCAGGGCGTCGGTGTGCCCCAGCATGCGGGTCTCTCCGACGCCGGTGAGCCCTTCGTCGGTGTGGACGCGTACGTAGGTCAGATTGCGCCAGGGGGTCCCGACGACATGAGTGCTGATTCCCGTGATGCGCACGGCGGTTGCCCTCTCGTGCTTGTTCGATATTTCGTCACTCGTTCGAAATCTTGGCGTGACCGTAATCAGCGGTCCGGAAGGTGTCAATGGTTCGCGCGTCTCCGCCCGAACGGGATCCGTCCCCGGCCATTGCCCGGTGAAGTCGCCTGTGGTTAGCCTGTGTTCGTCATACCGATCAAAGGTCGAAGTTTCGAACGAAGGGGTGGGTGGACGGCATGGGGCGTCTCGTTCCCGCGGTGACCAGGGCGCTCGACATCCTGGAGCTGTTCCTCCAGGGCGACGGGACCCTCTCGGCGCCGGAGGTCACCCGCCGGCTCCGACTGCCCCGCACCACCGTCCACGAGCTGCTCACCACGCTCGCCGCCCGCTCCTACCTGGTGCCCGTCCCCGAGCAGCCCGGCCGCTACCGCCTGGGTGTCCGCACCTACCAGCTCGGCAGCCGGTACGCCGAACAGCTCGACCTGGCCGCCGAAGGCCGGCAGGTCGCCCAGGAGGTGGCCGAGACGTGCGACGAGACCGTCCACCTCGCCATCCTGGAGGACACCGACGTCATCTACATCGCCAAGGTCGACTCCACGCACGCGGTGCGGATGGTCTCCGCGACCGGCCGCCGGCTCCCCGCGCACTGCACCTCCGTCGGCAAGATGCTCCTCGCCTCCCTGCCGCACGCCGAGCTGGAGGCCCGCCTCGACGGGCGCGACCTGGTGGCGATGACCCCCGCCAGTGTGACCGACCCCGACGCCCTGCGCGCCGAACTCGCCGCCGTCCGCGAGCGCGGCATGGCCACCGAGCACCGCGAGTCCAACCCGGACGTGAGCTGTGTGGCCGCCCCGGTCCGCGACGGCAGCGGCCGGGTCGTCGCCGCCCTGTCCATCTCGGTGCCCGTGATCCGGTGGACCGAGCAGCGCGAGGCGGAGCTCGCCGCCCTCGCCGCCAAGGGCGCCGAGGACCTCTCCCTGCGTCTCGGCCACCGCGGTGGCGCCCGGTGACGGCGCACCCGGCCGTGCGGGTCGCCGTCCGGGAGCACGCCGAGCTGGGCGAGGGCCCCACCTGGGACCCCGCCGCGCGGCGGCTGATATGGGTCGACATCCTCGGCGCCCGCGTCCACACGTACGACCCGGCGACCGGCCGCCGGACGGTCATGGCCACCGGCCAGCACGTCGGCGCCGCCAAACCCCGCTCGACGGGCGGACTGGTCGTCAGCCTGCGGGACGGCATCGGGCTGTACGGCGAGGGCGGTGCCCCCTTCCGCTGGCTGGTGCACGACCCCGTCCCCGGGCGGCGCGGCAACGACGCCGTGGTCGCACCCGACGGGTCCCTGTGGGCCGGCACCATGCGGTACGACGAGGCCGACGGCGGCGGTGCCCTCACCCGGATCGCCGCCGACGGGACCGCCACCGCCCTCCTGCCCCGCGTCACCGTCAGCAACGGCACCGGCTTCAGCCCCGACGGCACGCTGGTGTACTACGTCGACAGCCCCACCCGGCGCGTGGACGTGTGCCGGCTCTCCGACGACGGCCGCCGCCTCACCGACCGCCGCCCCCTGGTGACGATCGAACCGGGCGCCGGCTTCCCCGACGGCCTCACCGTCGACGCCGACGGCTGCGTCTGGGTGGCCCTCTGGGACGGCGCCGCGATCCGCCGCTACACCCCCGGCGGCACCCTCGACAAGGTCGTCCCACTGCCCGTGCACCGGCCCACCGCGTGCGCCTTCGGCGGGCCCGGGCTGCGGGACCTCTACGTCACCACCGCCCGCACGGGCCTGTCCCGCCCCCGCCACCCGGACGGCTCGCTGCTGGTGCTCCCGGACGCCGGACAGGGCCTGCCGGGCGTCCCCTTCGGCGGCTGACACACCCTGGGCGAACGCTTGTTAGGATCACGGCCTCGCATCGTGGCGGAGGGGGCCCTGCGAGCACACATCAGCACACACCGGCGACGGCCGGGTTACGCAGTGCGCGACGCGACGCGCGGGGAGGGGCCACCGTGGGGACACCGGCCGATGACGCCGCCACGGAGTTCCACGACTTCTTCGAGCGCCACTACGCCGAACTGGCCCGCCTCGCCCACCTGCTGACGGGCGAGCCGGACGCGGCCGACGACATCGCCGCCGACGCCCTGCTCGCGCTCTGGCACCGCTGGGACCGGGTCCGCGCCGCCGACCACCCCGCCGCGTACGCCCGCGGCGTCGTCGCCAACCTCGCCCGCAGCCGCATCCGCGGCGCCGTGCGCGAGCGCCGCCGCATCGCCCTGTTCTGGTCCCAGCACTCCCCGTACACCGACGGCCCCGACGTACCGGCCGTCGTCGACGTCCAGGGCGCGCTGCGCACCCTGCCGTTCCGCAAACGCGCCTGCGTCGTCCTGCGCCACGCCTTCGACCTCTCCGAACGGGACACCGCCCTCGCCCTCGGAATCTCGGTCGGTACGGTGAAGAGCCAGACGTCCAAGGCGATGGCGCAGCTCCAACGGCTGCTCGGCGACCGGGCGGCGACGCACCTGGTGGGGAAGACATGGACCAGCTGAAGCAGCGGCTGCGGGAAGCGGCCCGCGCCCACGAGCCCGACCGCGCCCGCATCCTCGCCCGGGTCGAACGCGGCATGGCGGCACCGGCCGCCGCCGCGCGCCACCACCGCCCCCCGTCGCGCACCTCCTGGGCCCGGGTCGCCGCCGCCACCGCCGCCGTCGCCGCGGTGCTGGTCGCGGGCGGCTACACCGCGACCACCGTCCTCGACACCGACCGGCCGGACCGGGGCACCAGCGCCGCGCCCGCCGCACCCCTGCGCGCCGAGGGGGTCGTGGACCCGCACAGCAACCGCTTCTGGGCACAGAGCGACATCACCCTCACCGCACCCCGACCGCTCACCGCCCTCACCGTCGAGCTGCGGGTCGCCCAGACCGGCGGCGTGGCCAGCACCGGCCACTGGCGCACGCTGCCCGAGGAGGACTTCACCGTCTCCGTCCGCGAGGACCGCGACGGCGCCCTCCGCTACACCTGGACGCTCAAGCCCGGCCGCGGCGCCCCGGCCGGCCGGCACGTCTTCGCGGCCCAGTACAACCACGCCGAGGGCACCCGCGCCGCCACCGGCGACCGCTACACCATCACCGCCACCGGACAGGACGGCGAACGGACCACCGTGAGCGGCGACTTCGCCAAGTGACCCCGCCGCGCCCCGGCCGCCGGCCCGCCGACCGCCGTGAGGGCCGCCCCGGTCGGGCGACCGGCCGCCCCTCCGCCCCGTACGGCGGCGTGGACGCGCACCGGCCGAGGTACCGGAAATCCGTGGCGACGCGGGCGCCCGCCAGGGTCACAATGAGCCGGTGACACACGGTTCGGCATCGGCAGACGGCTCGGCAGACGGTTCGGCACACGGCCCCGCGGGCGGCCCGCCCGCGCACGCCCCGGCGGCGGACGGCCGCCCCCTCGGGGAAGGGGACGGCCCGTGCCGCTACCGGGTGCTCGGCGCCACCCGCGCGGTGCGCCCCGACGGGACGGAGGCGCCGGTCGCCGGGGCGCGGCTGCGGGCGCTGCTCACCGCGCTGGCGGCGGCCGGCGGGCGGGCCGTCCCGGTCGGCCGGCTGGCCGGCCAGGTGTGGACCGGTACCCCTCCGGCGGACGAACCGGCCGCGCTACAGGCGCTGGTGGGGCGGCTGCGCCGGGCCCTGGGGCGGGACGCCGTCGTGTCCGTCCCGGGCGGGTACCGGCTCGACGCCCGCCCCGACGACGTCGACCTGTTCCGCTTCGAGCGGCTCGCGGTCGCCGGCACCGCCGCGCTCGGCACCGGCGACCCGGCCGCCGCCGCCCGGCTGCTCGACCGGGCACTGGCCCTCTGGCAGGGTCCCGCCCTGGCCGACCTGCCCGACCGGGACGACGACCCCCTCGCCGTACGGGCCGCACGCCGCCGCACCGCGGCGCGCCGTGACCGGCTCGCCGCCGAGGTCGCGCTCGGCCGCCCGGAGGCCGCCCTGGCGGGGCTCGCCGAGCTCACCGCCGAGCACCCCCTGGACGAGCCCCTGGCCGCGCTGCACATCCGGGCGCTGCGCTCCGCCGGCCGCCCCGCCGAAGCACTGGCCGCCTACGAGGACGTCCGCACCCGGCTCGCCGACCGGCTCGGCACCGATCCCGGCCCCGACCTCACCTCGCTGTACGCCGAGTTGCTGGCGGGCGACGCGCGGACCGGACGCCCGCCTGCCGCACCCCCCGCGCCCGGCGCCCCGCGCGCCCGGCTCACCTCCTTCGTCGGGCGGGCCGGCGAACTGGCCGCCCTGACCGAGGAGGTGCGCGCCCGGCGGCTGGTCACCCTGCTCGGGCCCGGCGGGGTCGGCAAGACCCGGCTGGCCCTGGAGGCGGCCGACGCCGTCACGCGGGCCGAGAACGCCTGGCCCGACGGCACCTGCGTCGCCGAACTCGCCCCCGTACGCCACGGGGTCGACGTCCCGGAGGCCGTGCTGCACGCCCTCGGCGTGCGCGAGCCCCCGCGCTGGGGCGCCGCCGACGGCCCCCCGCGCGAACCGCTCGCCCAGCTCGTGGACCACTGCGCCGGGCGCAGGCTCCTGATCGTCCTCGACAACTGCGAGCACCTCGTCGACGCGGCCGCCACCCTCGCCGACACCCTCCTCACCCGCTGCCCCGGCGTCACCGTCCTCGCCACCAGCCGCGAACCGCTCGGTGTCCCGGGCGAAGCCGTACGCCCCGTCGAACCACTGCGCCAGGACGCGGCGCTCCGGCTGCTCGCCGACCGCGGTGCCTCCGCCCGCCCCGGCTTCCGCACGGACGACGACCCGGAGGCGTGCGCCGAGCTCTGCCGCCGCCTCGACGGGCTGCCGCTCGGCATCGAACTGGCCGCGGCACGGCTGCGCGCCCTGACGCCGCGCCAGATCGCCGACCGGCTCGACGACCGCTTCCGCCTCCTCGACCGGGGGAGCCGCACCGCCCTGCCGCGCCAGCAGACCCTCCGCGCGGTCGTCGACTGGTCCTGGGACCTGCTCGACACGACCGAGCGGGTCGTCCTGCGGCGGCTGGCCGTCTTCTCCGGCGGCTGCTCCCTCGCCCTGGCCGAGGAGGTCTGCGCCGAACCCGGCACCCTGGAGGCCCTCACCTCCCTGGTCGACAAGTCCCTCGTCGTCGCCGTGCCCCGGCCGGGCGGGGACGGGATGCGCTACCGGCTCCTGGAGACCGTCGCCGACTACGCCGCCGAACGGCTCGCCGAGGCGGGGGAGCGGGAGAGCACCGCCCGCCGGCACCTCACGGCGGTGCGCGAGTTCGTCCGTACCGCCGGCCGGCAGCTCCACGGCCCGCGGCAGACCGCGTGGCTGGAGACGCTCGACACCGAGCACGACAACGTCCGCGCGGCCCTGCGGACCGCCGTCGATCTGCGCGAGGAGCAGGAGGGGCTGTGCATGGTCCTGTCCCTGGGCTGGTTCTGGCAGCTACGCGGCCACCTGGCCGACGTCCGCGCCTGGTCGGCGGAGGTGGCCGCCCTCGGTCCCGACCCGTTCCTTCCGGACGGGGACCACGGCGTGCGCCGCGCCGTGCCGCTGGCCCGGCCGTGCACCGACCTGCCGCCGCCGTGGCAGGAGGAACAGCTCTGGGAGGCCCGGCGCGGGGTACGGCTGATGGCGCTGGCCTCGGACGGCAGCGAGGGCGCCGCCACGATGGAGAAGCCCGGCAACCGGGCCCACCTGACGGCGGTCGCCGACGCCTACCGGCCCGGAATGCCGCAGAACAGCCGCCAGCCCGGCACGATGTGGTTCTTCGTCCGGCTGCTGCTGGGCGAGTTCCCCGACCTGGCCCGGACGATGGACGCCTTCGTGGCCTGCTGCCGGGCGTACGGCGACGACACGGACCTCGGGTTCGCCCTGCTGATGCGGGCCAAGGTGATGCCCGGCGCCGGCGACGACGCGGAGGAGGCCCTGGCCCGCTTCGAGGCCGCCGGTGACCCGTGGGGCATCGCCGAGGCCCACAGCGCCCGGGGCGAGCACCACGAGCGGGAGGGCGACCACGCCGGGGCCGCCCGGGACTTCGAGCGGGCCGCCGAGGCGGCCGAGCGCTCCGGCGCGCGCGGCCTCGGACCGCTCTTCCGGGCCCGGCTGGCGCACCTCCGCCTCCAGGGCGACGCCGGACCGGAGCAGCGCGAGACCGCCGAGCGGATGCTGCGGGAGGCGGCCGAGGACCCGGCGGAACCCGCCGTCGAGCAGGTCGGCACCGCCCGGCTGCTGCTCGCCCAGCACTACGGCCGCACCGGTCGCGTCGCCCTCGCCCGGCAGCAGCTGGACGTCATCGAGGCCGGGTTGCCGACCGGCACGGCGGACCTGTTCACCGGCATGCTGCTGGGGCTGCGGGGCTGGCTCGACTGCCTCGACGGCGACCACGCGGGCGCCCGGGAACGCCTCGCCGTGGCCGTGCGCCGGATGGAGACGCTGGCGTACATGGTGGCTCCACGTCTGATCATCGGCCAGTTCCCCACCGCGGCCTGGGCCTTCGCCGAGCAGGGCGACCCCCGGGACGGGGCCCGGCTCCTCGGCGCGTACGACCGGCACGCCGACGGCCCCGGCGGTACGGGCTTCCGCCAGTTCTCCGCCGAGGCGGCACAGGAGATCCGGCTCCGCGCCGAACGGGAGCTGCGTGCCGTCCTGGACGGCGACACGTACGCCCGCGCACACGCGGAGGGCGGCGGGCTCACGGTGCGGGAGGCCGCCGCCCTGGTCCGCTGACGGCGGCCGGCGCCGGCCGCCGGCACCGCACGTGACCTCCGGGGGGCACGCGGTGACGCGCCGGGCGGCGGCATCCGATCGTTCGCGGTCGCGCCTGGTGCAGGGGATGCGATCGGGGTACCCGGCGACGACAATGTCTTCAGGACGAGCAAGGAGGCGGCATGAACGCTGAGCCCGATTCGACCTCCCGGCGAGAGGGCGTCACGCCCGACAGGCTTCTGCACAGCGGCGCCGAAGGCGATTTCAACGCGGAAGACCTGGTCCTCGCGTCAGGACGTGACGTCAATCCCAAGAATCTGGCCTGGGCCGAGCGCAGGCTGGCCGAGAAGGGCAAGGCCGCCCTGGACGAGCTCCTCCCCTGACCGGACGGCCCCGGGCCACGCGACCACCCGGCCGCGTGGCCCGAAGGCCTGCCCGCCCCCCGCCGCCCCTCGGCCTCCGGCCCCCTCGGTCGTCGGCCGCCGGCGGCCCGGCGTCTCCGCCGCACCGGCCGCCCGTTCCCGCCGCCCGCCCCTCCGCGGCGGTCGGCCCCGGGTCCACGCCGTGCGTTCCGGCGCGCCCCGGGGCCCTCGCGCTCCCGCCGCTCCCGCGCCCGCTAAACCGTTCGTACCGGCTCCGACGGGTCCGCCGCCGTCCCCGGTGCCGACGGTGACGCCGCCACCGGCCCCCGGAGGGACGACCGGCCCCGGTCCCAGGCGGCGAGCACCCGCTCCTCCCAGCGCTCGTCCAGCCAGACCGTCGCCCGGACGCCGAACGCCACGTCGGCGGCGAGGCCCGGCTCGCGTGCCAGCAGGTCGCCCAGGACGTCACGGCGCATGACCTGCTCGTGGACCGCGTCCGCCTCGATGTGCTCGGTGAAGAACCGGACGCACCGCTGCTCGGCGTCCAGCCGCTCCAGGGCCTTCGCCATCCGGCGGGCCCCCGGCGGCGAGGTGATCTCCAGGACCGCGAAGTTGCCCGCCGCGGCGCCCCGCAGCGAGCGGCGCAGGCCGAACAGCGACATCACGTTCACCGTCGCCAGCGTCGTCGCCGGGGCGAGGTCCAGATAGCGGCCGTACGAGGAGTCCAGCCCGGCGCCCTCCATCAGCTCGGCGAACAGCCGCGCGTGCACCCGCTCGCCGCGCCCCCCGCCGAACTCGTCGAACGCCACCGCCACCAGGGAGGCCTTCGCCTGTCCCTCCAGGCGCGGGATCAGCCAGGCCTGCGGATCGGACTCCTTGAGCTGGTACAGCGAGCGGTGCACCAGGTACTCCCGCATCCGCTCCCAGGTGCCGTCCGCCATCAGCCGGTGGGAGACACCGTGCCCGTCGACCGGCTCCACCAGCAGCGGCTCCAGTGCCGCGGTCACGTCGCCGTCCCCGGGCACCGCCTCGCGCAGGGCTCCGAGGAACGCCTCCTCCATGGGCCGCCGCAGGGCCAGCAGTGCCGGGTCCCACTCGCGGTCGTCCGCGACGCCCTCCAGGGCCCGGTAGTGCGGCTCGTACGACAGGTACAGCGCGAGCTGGAGGTCCTCGCCGAGCGGGTCGGCACCGGCCACGGTCGCCTCCGGCGCCGCCCCGCCGGCGTCCGCGTCCCGCAGCACGCGCAGCACGGCCGCCGACAGGGGGCCCCGTTCCTCGGGCAGGGGAGCGCCGGGCTCCGTCATGCGCCCTCCTCGGTGTCCTCGACGTCCATCTGCTCCAGCGGCTGTACCGCCGGCCCCTGCACCACCTTGCCGTCCACGTCGAACCGCGAGCCGTGGCACGGGCACTCCCACGCGCACTCCTCGTCGTTGAAGTGGACGACGCACCCCAGGTGGGTGCAGCGCGCCGACAGCGCGTGCAGCGTCCCGGCCGCGTCCCGGTGCACCGCCATCCGCCGTCCGCCGATCCGGACGACCGCTCCGCCGCCCCGGGGGATGTCGGCCGTCGAGTCGGCGTGCGCCCCCGGGACCCGGTCACCGATGAAGTGCTTCGCCACCTGGGCCTGGAGCCGCAGCATCGCGGGCGCCTCCTTCACCGGGTGCAGCCGCACCGGGTCGTACAGGCTCGTCCAGGCGGGCTCACGGCCGCGGATGCGGGACGCCAGCAGATCGCCCGCCATCACCCCGTTGCTCATGCCCCAGCCGGCGAACCCGGTGGCAACGTAGGCGTGCCGCGCCCCGGCGTGCAGCCGCCCGACGTACGGCACCCGGTCCGTCGTGACGTTGTCCTGGGTGGCCCAGCGATGGGTGAACCGCACCCCCGGGAAACGTTCCCGCGCCCATGCGGCGAGCTTCTCGAACCGTTCCCCGACCTCGCCCTCGGCCACCGTGCCGGGCAGGAACTTCTCGCCCGTGACGATCAGCATCCGCCGCCCGTCCTCGTCCATCGGGGCGGTCCGCACCGACCGGGTGTTGTCCTCCCACGTCAGGAACATGCCGCCCGGGTCCTCCGCGGCCGGGAGCGGTCCCGCCACCACCAGCTCCCGCTTGGGTTCCAGCCGCGTGAACAGCAGCGACCGGTCGAACACCGGGTAGTGCGTGGCGATCACGACGTCCCGCGCCCGGATGGTGTGCCCGGTGCTCGTGGTGAGCTCGCACGGCGAGCCCTCCTGGAGGCGCGTGACCCGCGTCCGCTCGAAGATCCGCCCGCCCAGCACCTCCAGGTCGGCGGCGAGCGCCAGCAGGTACTTGCGGGGGTGGAACTGCGCCTGGTCCTCGACCTTGACCGCGCCCGCCACCGGGAACGGCAGCGGTACGTCCGTCTCGTACGTGGCGGGCAGCCCGGCCACCCGGGCCGCCTCCGCCTCCGCGCGCAACGTGTCCGTCTGCGCCGGGTCCTGGGTGTAGGTGTAGGCGGGCAGCCGCTCCAGGTCGCAGTCGACGCCCAGCTCCTCGCTGACCTCCCGCACCCGTTCGATGGCGATCTGCTGCGAATGGGCGTACAGCCGCGCCGCCCGGGCGCCGTGGATCCTGGCGATGTCGGCGTACACCATGCCGTGCAGGGCCGACAGCTTCGCCGTGGTGTGGCCGGTCACCCCGGACGCGATGCGGTCGGCCTCCAGCAGCACCACCGGATGCCCCGCCCGGGCGAGTTCCCAGGCCGTACAGAGCCCGGCGATCCCGCCGCCCACCACGGCGACCTCCGTCTCGACGGGGCCGTCCACGGCCGGACGGGCGGGGCCGGGGGCGTACTCCATCCACAGGGACCCCGAACCGGAACCGGACTCAAAGCTCATCGCTCACTCCTCACACACCGCTCACCAGCGTTTCGCCGGGGATCTCCGAGGTACCCGCTGTGCATGCGTCTACTCAGACCGCGCGGCGTGTACGCGCCCCAGGAGGACACGGAACTGCTCGCCCAGGCGGCGCGCGCCGAACTGCGCGCGCTGTGCGAGCAACCGGGCGTCGAGGTGCTCGACGTGGGGACCGGAACCGGTGCCCTGGCCCTGATGGCCGCCGAGTGCCCGGGCGCCCGGGTGACCGCCGTGGACATCTCCTGGCGCGCCGTGCTCGTCGCGCGCTACAACGCCTGGCGCCTCGGCCTGCCGGTCGACGTCCACCGCGGCGACCTGACGGAACCCGTCGAGGGCCGGCGTTTCGACCTGATCCTGTCGAACCCGCCGTACGTCCTGTCCCCGCGCCCCTCGCGCGGGTCGGACCGCACCTGGAACGCGGGCGAGAACGGGCGGCAGGTCATCGACCGGCTCTGCGCCCGGGCGCCGGGCCTGCTGCGGGACACAGGGGTGCTGCTCCTGGTGCAGTCGGCGCTGTCCGGCGTCGACGAGACGCTGGACCGGCTCCAGGCGGGGGGCCTGGAGGCACGTGTCGAACTGCGCACCACGATCCCCTTCGGTCCGGTCATGGCCGAGCACGCCGGATGGCTGGAGGAGCGCGGGCTGATCGCGCCCGAGGAGCGCAAGGAGGACCTGGTGGTGATCCGTGCGCAACGAACCTGAACGATCCGCCGAACGGGTGGTGATCGACCCGGAGGGGCCGCTCCTGATGGAGGGGCCCGTGGAGATCCGGCTGCCGGACGGGACGACGGCGGCCTCGGACCGCTTCATGGTCGCGGTCTGCACCTGCCGCCGCAGCCGCCGCTACCCGTGGTGCGACACCAGCCACCGGCGCCGGACCCGGGCGGAGCCGCGCGGGGAGGATTGAAAGACCCCGGCCTGCGCACTCGTACCGCATGACCCACCCGAACCCGAACCCGAACCCCAACCCGGATCCCGATCCGGACAGCACCCCGGGTCTCGACGCCGGTGGCGGCGTCCCGCCCGGCGAGACGCCGCCCGCGGAGTCGAGCATGCCCGGGGCGGGGCCGAGGGAGACGCACAACCCCACGACCGGCTGGGCGAAGGCACCGATGGTGCTGATCCTGCTCGTCGTCGTCCTGGTGGCGGCGCTCTTCGGCGTCATGGCCCTGGTGATCGCACTCTGAAGCGGCAGGAAGGAGCGTCCGGCATGGCCACCGCACGCCAGCTCATGACCAGGGGTGTCGACTGCGTCGGTGAGGGGGACACCCTCCTCCAGGCCGCCGAGATGATGAGGCAGCTCGGCGTCGGCGCGATGCCGATCTGCGGTGCCGACGACAGGCTCAAGGGCATGCTCACCGACCGCGACATCGTGGTGAAGGCGCTGGGCGCGGGCAAGGACCCGGCGCGCACGACCGCCGGCGACCTCGCCCAGGGCGACGTGGTGTACGTGGACGCGGACGACGACGCGCAACTGGTGCTGCGGAAGATGTCCGAGCACAAGGTGCGCCGGCTGCCGGTGATCGAGGACCACCGTCTGGTGGGAATGATCGCCCAGGCCGATGTCGCCCGGGGGCTCCCCGACCCCCAGGTCGGCGACCTCCTCGAGGCGCTCTCCAGCGACTGACACGCTCCGCCGGCCGGCGCCCGCCCCCACCTCCGCGCCCCTACCCGTATCCGACACCCGCCCCGCGCGCCCGCGTGCGGGGCGGTTCCGTCGCCACCCGGGCCCGTCGGCACCCGGTTCCGTCGCCACCTGGGCCCGCCGGCACCTGGGCCGTCGCCCCCCGGGCCCCGGCCGGCCGGTGCGCGTCCGGCGGATTCACCGGCTGCCTCGGCGCCGACGACCCCGAGCTGGCAACCTGCTGCGCTGCGTCCCCTCCCGTATCCGCCGGCGACTCCCGCCGCAGCACATCCTGAAAGCCGTGACCGGACTGCGTCCCGACACCCGCCCGGCCCCGTGCGAACTCGGCGGACGGGCCGCCATACTGGACGGGCCGGGGAGGGCCTAGCGACGCGGATCGACGGGCAGTACGGGGACTCGACGGGGGCGATGGCACGCGATGGGGGAGACCAGGCTGCTCCAGGGCCGCTACCGGCTCGAGGAGATGATCGGGCGCGGCGGCATGGGCGAGGTGTGGCGCGCCACCGACGAGGCGCTCGGCCGGCGGGTGGCGGTCAAGTGCCTCAAACCGCTGGGACCCGGGCAGGACCGGAACGTCGTCACCGTGCTCCGCGAGCGCTTCCGCCGCGAGGCGCGCGTCGCGGCCGCGCTCCAGCACCGCGGCGTCACCGTCGTCCATGACTTCGGGGAGTCCGACGGTCTGCTCTACCTGGTCATGGAACTCCTGGAAGGGCGCAACCTCAGCCAGCTCCTGGAGGACAACCAGCAGCACCCGCTGCCCGTCGGCGACGTCGTCGACATCGCCGAACAGGTCGCCGACGCCCTCGCCTACACCCACCGGCAGGGCATCGTGCACCGGGACCTCAAGCCCGCCAACATCATGCGGCTCGGCGACGGCACGGTGAAGATCTGCGACTTCGGCATCGCCCGCCCGGGCGCCGACGTCGGGTTCAGCGCCCGGCTCACCGGCACCGGCATCGCCATGGGCACCCCGCACTACATGTCGCCCGAGCAGATCAGCGGCGGCCAGGTGGACCACCGCAGCGACCTGTACTCACTGGGCTGCGTCCTGTACGAGATCGCCACCGGCGTACCGCCCTTCGACCTGGACGACGCCTGGGCCATACTCGTGGGCCACCGCGACACCCAGCCCGAGCCGCCCCGCAACCTCCGGGCGGAGCTCCCCGAGCTCTTCGAGCGGGCCGTCCTGGACCTGCTCGCCAAGACCCCGGAGGGACGTCCTCCCGACGCGGCCGACCTCCGCCGCCGTATCGCGGCCGCCCGTCCCGCCCCGGCGGGCCCCGCGCCCGCGTTCCCCGACCAGGCCCTCCGCCCCCCGCCGGCGCCGCCACGCGCCCCGCACCACCCGCCGTCCTGGACCCGGGGCATGACCACCGGCCCCAAGGCGGTCGGCGCCACCCTGCCGCACTCCATCGCACCGCACGACCCGCCGGCCGGCCTCACCGGCGCGTGGACCACCCCCGCCGGCCCCGCCACCCCCGCCGGCGCGGGCGCCCGCGCCGTTCCCGTTCCCCCGCCGTACCGCCCCCGGCACCCGACCCCCTCCGTCCCGCCCGCGCCCACCGCGCCCACCCGGCCGGTGACGGACCCGCACGGCGGGGCGCCGGGAGCGCCGCCGCCCGGGGTGCTCGCCCGGATGGCCGGCCGGCACGGCGCGGGCCTCCGCCTGGGGCGGCTCGGCCGCTGGGAGGAGGCGGGCGAGGAGCACCGGGCCGTCGCCGCCGAGCGGGAGCGGGTCCTGGGCCCGGACCACCCCGACACCCTCACCAGCCGGTACGAGGCCGGGTACGCGCTCGCCAGGACCGGCCGCGACGCCGAGGCGCTGCGCGAGTTCGGCCGCGTCGCCGAGGCCCGGGCCCGGGTGCTCGGCCCCGACCACCCCGACACCCTCACGGCCCGTCAGGAGATGGCGTACGTCCTGGGCCGGCTGGGGCGCCACGACGAGGCCCACCAGGTGTACGCCTCCGTGCTCGACGCACGCACCCGCACCATGGGCGCCGACCACCCCGACACCCTGCGCTGCCGCCACAACCTGGCCTCCAACCTCGGCCGGCTCGGGCGGCTGGAGGAGGCGCACCGGACGGCCCGCGAGGTCGCCGACGCCCGCGCCCGCCTGCTGGGCCCCGAGCACCCCGACACCCTGGTCACCCGGTACGAGGTGGCGTACGCGCTGGGGCAGCTCGGCCGCTGGGCCGAGGCGCTGGGCACCTACCGGGACGTCGCGGCGGCCCGCGCCCACGTCCTCGGCCCCGACCACCCCGACACGCTCGCCGCCCGCTACGAGGCGGGCATAAGCCTCGGCAGGCTCGGACGCAGCCACGAGGCGCTGGAGCTGTACCGCGACCTCGTCGGCGCCCGCGCCCGGGCGCACGGCCCCGGACATCCCGAGACCCTGCGCGCCCGCCACGCCCTGGGCGTCAACCTCGGCCGGCTCGGGCGCTGGCGGGAGGCGCTCGCCGAGGCGCGGGAGGTGTGCGCCGGCCGTGAGCGGGTGCTGGGACCCGATCACCCCGACACCCTGGTCAGCGGCCGGGAGATCGCCGTGGGACTCGGCTGGCTGGGCCGCTGGGCGGAGGCGCTGGCCGTGTACGCGCGGGTCGCCGAGGCCCGCGACCGGGTGCTGGGCCCCGCCCACCCGGACGCCCTGACCAGCCGCCACGACCAGGCGTACTGCCTCCGGCAGCTCGGCCGGGAGGCCGAGGCCGCGGAGCTGTACCGGCGGGTCGCCGCGCTGCGCGGGGCGGGCGGCGCCCACTGGAGCGCCGGCCCGGGCGCGTGCTACGAAGGGCCATGACCGTACAGCGCTCGTACGACGCCGTCATCGTCGGCGGCGGCCACAACGCACTGGTCGCCGCCGCCTACCTCGCCCGCGCCGGACGTTCCGTCCTCGTCCTGGAGCGGCTGCCCGGCACGGGCGGGGCCGCCGTCTCCACCCGTCCCTTCGCCGGGGTGGACGCCCGCCTGTCGCGCTACTCCTACCTGGTGTCCCTGCTGCCGCCGAAGATCGTGCGCGACCTGGGCCTGCGGTTCGCCGTCGCCCGGCGCACCATCTCCTCGTACACCCCGGCCGAGCGCCGGGGGAGGCCCACGGGGCTGCTGGTGGGCGGGGAGCGCACCCGCGAATCGTTCGCCGCGCTCACCGGGTCGGACGCCGAGTACGAGGCGTGGCAGCGGTTCTACGCCATGACGGGCCGGGTCGCCGAGCGGGTGTTCCCCACCCTCACCGAGCCGCTGCCCGCCAGGGAGGAGCTGCGCGCCCGGGTCGCGGACGACACCGCATGGCGGACCCTCTTCGAGGAACCGATCGGCGTCGCCGTCGAGGAGCACTTCGCCGACGACCTGGTGCGCGGGGTGGTCCTCACCGATGCGCTGATCGGCACGTTCGCCGACGCCCACGACCCGTCCCTGATCCAGAACCGGTGCTTCCTGTACCACGTGATCGGCGGCGGGACGGGGGAGTGGAACGTGCCCGTGGGCGGCATGGGCGCCCTCACCGGCGCCCTCGCGGACGCCGCGCGCGCGGCCGGGGCCGAGATCCGCACGGGCCACGAGGCGCTCCGGATCCACACGGACGGCCGCGACGCCGAGGTCGTCCACCGCGGTCCGGACGGCGAGGGCGTGGTCGCCGCCCGGCACGTCCTGGTCGGTGCCTCGCCGCACGTCCTGGCCGCGCTGCTGGGTGAGGAGCCCCCGCCGCCCGCCGAGGGTGCCCAGCTCAAGGTGAACATGCTCCTGGAGCGGCTGCCCCGGCTGCGCGACCGGTCGGTCGATCCGCGCGAGGCGTTCGCCGGCACCTTCCACATCGCGGAGGGATACGGGCAGTTGGCGGCCGCG
The DNA here is from genome assembly GCF_043077235.1 of Streptomyces sp. NPDC016309. Lineage (NCBI taxonomy): Bacteria > Bacillati > Actinomycetota > Actinomycetes > Kitasatosporales > Streptomycetaceae > Streptomyces > Streptomyces sp. NPDC016309. Next base: position 555,879 of record NZ_JBIBSG010000003.1, read on the forward strand.
TACCGGGAGGCGGCGGCCGGCCGGCTGCCGGGCGCCCCGCCCTCGGAGATCTACTGCCACTCGCTGAGCGACCCGTCGATCCTCGGCCCCGAGCTCGCCGCCCGGGGCTACCAGACGCTGACGCTCTTCGGTCTGCACGCCCCGGGGCGGCTGTTCGCCGCCGACCACGACGCCACGCGCGCCGCCCTGCTCAAGGCCACCCTCGCCGAACTCGACGCGCACCTGGACGAACCGCTCGCCGACTGCCTCGCCACCGACGCCGAGGGCCGCCCGTGCATCGAGGTGAAGACGCCGCTCGACCTGGAGCGGGACCTGCTGCTGCCGGGCGGCCACATCTTCCACGGCGACCTGGCCTTCCCGTACGCCGGCGGGGCCACCGGCGCCACCGCGGCCACCGACCCGGGCGGGGCCGCCGGCCGGTGGGGCGTGGCGACCGCCCACCCCAATGTGCTGCTCTGCGGGGCGGGGGCCGTGCGGGGCGGCGGCGTCAGCGGCATCCCGGGTCACAACGCGGCCATGGCGGTGCTGGGCGTCTGACGCCCGGTTCCCGCCCCCGGACACACGGATGGGCGCCACCACGGGCGCCCATCCGTGTATCGCTCGTGATCAGCCGACGTCCCAGCAGGTGGCGTCGAAGTGCTTGACCTTGACGTCGCCGGCCTTGACGTGACCGCCCGAACCCCAGCAGCCTTCCACGTCCGAGCCGTGGGCGGCGGCGGGAGCCGCGGCCAGGAAGCCGATCGCCATCAGACCGGCCAGAACGAGCGAGATGCGCCGAAGCATGAGTTTCTCCTTCGAGTTGGGGGACTCGACACGACTGTTCACCAGCCGCCGCCGGACCGCACGCCGAGTCGCGCGGGCGGGTGGTGGACCCGCCGTCACCCCACCCCGGTGGGCCGGCCCCCGGCGGACCCCGCGGTGCCCGGCGCGGGACGCCCCGGCAGCACCGCGTCCCCGGTGGCCGTGGGACGGCGGCCACCGGGGACGGGAAGGTTCGTGACGCGTCAGGTGCGGGTCGGCGGGTCCTGGTTCGGGTCGCGGCCGAACTCGTCCTTCAGCCGGTCCTGTGCGGTGTCGACCTGACCGCTGTACTTGCCCCGGGTCTTCCTGTCGACGTGGTCACCGCCCTTGTCGACGCCTCTGCCGGCCTGCTGTTCGTGCCCCTTGAGCATCTGCTTGAGCTTGTCCATCACGGACATAGGGTCATCCTCCTCGCCGAGTGACCCCCCGCCCCTCAGTTTCGCCCGCCTGTGCGAAACCCGCATCCGGGCCCGCGTCCGGCCCCGGACGCGGGCCCGCACGGGCTTCCCGCACGGCCCTCCCGGGCCGGCCCCCGGCCCGCCCTCCGGCTCCGGATCAGTCCGCCGAGGCCGACCAGCCGTGCGCCTCGACCCGGGCCGCGTCCGCGGGCCGCGCCTCGTCGAACAGGGTCCGGGCGCCGTCCTGGACCCTGATGTCGTCCACGTACACCCCGCGGCCCACGTACAGCCGGTCCGTCGCGTACCGCCAGCGCAGCCGTACGGGCGTGCCCCGCCAGGCCGCCAGGTCGGCCTCCAGCCGGTGCCAGGTCCGCCCGGACCAGCCGCTGAGCGACCCCGCCGGGTGCGGCCGGGGCTCCTGTCCGTGGCCCGCGGTCGTCACGAAGGGCAGCGGCCGCCAGGTGGCGCCCGCGTCGCCGGACGCCTCCAGGTACGCGCCGTCCGTGCCCGGCTCGGTGTCCCACCAGACCCGGCAGCGCAGCCGGGGGCGCGGCGAGGCGGGCGTCAGGTCCGGCAGGGTGAGGGTGGCCGCGGTGCCCGGGGCCATGCCGGAGTACCAGGCGGTACGGCCCCGTGCCGGGCGTACGGGGACGGCGCGCGCCATGCTGTTCGCGGTGGCCACGCGGGGCGCGGACCCCGACCGCCAACCGCGCACCGGGTGCACCGAGTTGCCGAGCAGCACCAGGAACGAGTCGGTGGTGGGGTCGAGGACGAGGCTGGTGCCGGTGAAGCCGGTGTGGCCCGCGGTGCGCGGGGTGGCCATGGCGCCCATGTACCAGTGCTGGTAGAGCTCGAAGCCGAGACCGTGCTCGTCCCCGGGGAAGGCGGTGTTGAAGTCGGTGAACATCAGCTCCACCGACTTCGGCTCCAGGATCCGGGCGTGCCCGTAGGCGCCGCCGTTCAGCAGCGTCCGGGCGAGGACCGCCAAATCCCAGGCGCAGGAGAAGACCCCGGCGTGGCCGGCGACGCCCCCGAGGCCGTAGGCGTTCTCGTCGTGCACCTCGCCCCACACCATGCCGCGGTCGAGCCCCGACCAGGGGGCGCGGGCGTCCTCGGTGGCGGCGATCTTCGGTCTCCAGGACGCGGGCGGGTTGAAGCGGGTGCGGTGCATCCCCAGGGGAGCGGTGATCTCGTTGCGGAGCAGGGCGTCCAGCGAGTGGCCGGTGAGCTCCTCCAGAACGAGCTGGAGCGAGATCAGGTTGAGGTCGGAGTAGAGGTAGCGCGTCCCGGGCGGCGAGGCCGGCACCTCCTGCCACAGCAGTCGCAGCTTCCCCTCCCGTGTGGGCTCCTTGTAGAGCGGGATCCAGGCCCGGAAGCCGGAGGTGTGCGTGAGTAGCTGACGGACCGTGACGTCCTGCTTGCCGCCGCCGCCGAACTCCGGCAGATAGGCCGTGACCCTCTCCTCCAGCTCCAGCGCCCCGCGCTCGATCTGCTGCACGGCCAGGACGGAGGTGAACAGCTTCGAGACCGACGCCAGGTCGAACACCGTGTCGTCGGCCATCGGGATCCGCCGCTCCGGAGGCAACTCGACGCCCGTGTCCGTCTTCTCGTCGTACGCCGCGTACCGCACCGCGTGCCCGATCGCCTTGTGCAGCGCCACCGTCGCCCCGCGCCCCGCGAGGAGCACCGCCCCCGCGTACCACGGGTGCTTGGGGGAGGGGTCCAGGAAGCGCTCGGCCTCGGCGACCAGCCGGTCGAGGTGCTCGGGCAGCAGCCCGGCCCGCTCGGCCGAGCCCAGCCGCAGGGTCGCCCGGCCGCCGCCCCAGCCCGCACCGGAACCGGCGTCCGCCGCCGCGGCCCCCGGAATCGAACCGATCATCAGCCCACCTCCCAGGGCCAGCATCCCGCCACCGAACCGGCGGCGGCTCATCCCCTCCGTCGTGCCCATCACGCCTCCCCCTCCCCGTCGCCCTTCCCACCCGGAACCGTCGTCGAACCGTTCCGGAGCCGCCCCGCCGCCGCCCCGGCGCCCGGGGGCGTCCGCCGGGCTCGGCGGTGTGCCGCGGGCTCGCGCGGACATCCGGGCGCGGGTGGTCATCGCCGGGTCGCTGAAAGAATCCTTCGTCACCATCCGCACCACGTGAAACTTTCTTACCGGGCCCCGGCCCCGTCAAGAACCGGCCGCACAGAAAGAATCTGACGATAAATCAGAAGCGGCTTCCCTCGCCCGTCCCCCTGCGGCATCCATGCCGCCCATGGAGACGGAACCGGCCGGGAGACCGGGTGTCGAGCACGTCCTCTTCGGCTTCGCGCCCTTCCCCGCCGTGGCGGCCGCCATCACCGGAGCGGGCGGCGGGGAGCCCCGGCAGCATGATCGACATGATCATCTCGGACGGTGTGAACACTTCCCTCGTTCCGGCGCCCTCACCGCGCGGGGGCGCGCCCGCTCTGGCAGCGTGGCGGCATGAGTACCGGCACGGGCGCGGGCACCGACACCGACGACGGCACGGGCGGCCGGAGCAGCCGGCAGGGCGGGGGGCGGCTCACCCGTCAGTGGACGACGTGGGTGCCCGTGCTCGGCGTGCTCGTCCTGGCCCTGGGCTGGGGGCGCGACCTGTCCGGGCCGGTCGTCGCCGTGGCCGGGCTCTGCCTGCTCGGTTCCGTCCTGTCCGCCGTGCACCACGCCGAGGTCGTCGCCCATCGCGTCGGCGAACCGTTCGGGTCACTGGTCCTCGCCGTCGCCGTGACGGTCATCGAGGTCGGGCTCATCGTCATGCTGATGGCCGGCGGCGGCGACAAGGCGTCCACCTACGCCCGGGACACCGTCTTCGCCGCCGTCATGATCACCTGCAACGGCATCGTCGGCCTCTCGCTCCTGGTGGCCGCCCTCCGCAGGCGGGTCGCGGTCTTCAACGCCGAGGGGTCCGGCGGAGCGCTCGCCACCGTCATCACGCTCGCCGCCATGACGCTGGTGCTGCCCAGCTTCACCACCAGTCATCCCGGCCCCGAGTTCACCGGCGCCCAACTGGTCTTCGCCGCCACGGCGTCCCTCTGCCTGTACGGCATCTTCGTGGCCGTGCAGACCGTGCGTCACCGCGAGTACTTCCTGCCCGTCGCCCGGGAGAGCGACGGGCAGGAAGCCGCGCCGCCCGGCCCGCGGGAGACCTGGTGGAGCCTGGGACTCCTGCTGCTCGCCCTCGTCGCCGTCGTCGGGAACGCCAAACTCGTCTCACCGACCATCGAGGACGGCGTCGCGTCCGCGGGTCTGCCCAAGGCGGTCGTCGGTGTCGTCATCGCCCTGATGGTGCTGCTGCCCGAAACCCTGGCGGCCGTCCGGGCCGCCCGCCGCGACCGCGTGCAGACCAGCCTCAACCTCGCCTACGGCTCCGCCATCGCCAGCATCGGCCTCACCATCCCGGCGATCGCGCTCGCCTCGGTCTGGCTGTCCGGGCCCCTGGTCCTGGGACTGGGGCCGCTCCACCTGGCCCTCCTGGCGCTCACCGCGGCGGTGAGCGCCCTGACCGTGGTGCCCGGACGGGCCACCCTCCTCCAGGGCGGCGTGCACCTGGTGCTGTTCGCCGCCTTCGTCTTCCTGTCGTTCAGTCCCTGACGCGCACGACCCGCGGCCGCGGACCGGGCGGGGCGGCCGCCCGCCCCGCACCCCCCGCGCGGCGCCCGCCCCGGCCGTGCGGTCTCAGCCCCGGGTGAGGCGCACGCACTCCGCGACCACCTCGCGCAGGCTCCCGGTCCGCCGCAGCAGATCCCGCTGGATCCGGGCGCCGTTGCCCGTCTTCAGCAGACCGGCCAGGGCGTCCTGGGCGGGCAGCAGGTCACCGCTGTCCTCCAGCGCGTCCCGGACGTGGTCGAACAGCGCCCGTACCACCGCCTCCGCGGGGGCGGGCCGCATCGTCACCGGGTGGATCAGCTCGCCCTCCAGCCCCGAGCGGGCGGCCCGCCAGGCGGCCAGCCGCAGCAGCGCCACGCCCTGCCGGGCCGGCGGCTCACCGTCCCGCCACTGCCGCGCCGCCGTCTCCACCAGGCCGCGCACCAGCGTGGCCACCAGGACGGTGGTGGACGCGTCGAGGCAGACGTCCGCCACCCGGATCTCCACGGTCGGGTACGAGTGGGACAGCCGGGCGTCGAAGTAGACCATGCCCTCGTCCCGCAGCACCCCGCTCGCCACCATGTCGGCCACCTGCTCGTGGTACCGGTCGGCGGAACCGAAGATCTCCACCGGGCCGGCCGACGGCCAGCGTCCCCACACCCGGTTGCGGTAACTGGCGTACCCGCTCTCCTCGCCCTGCCAGAACGGCGAGTTGGTACTCATCGCCAGCAGCACCGGCAGCCACGGCCGGATGCGGTCCAGGACGGCCACGCCCTCCTCGTCCGACTCCACCGACACGTGCACATGGCAGCCGGACGTGAGCTGCTCCTGGGCGGTGAGGCCGAAGTGCTCCTTCAGCCACTGGTGGCGCTCGCCCGTCCCGATGGTGGGGCTCACCGGGAGCGGCGAGGTCGCCAGCGCGGCGACCGAGGCGTCCAGCCCCTCGGCGAGCCGCGCCGCCTCCGCCCGGCAGCGCCGGATCTCGTCCCCCAGTTCGCCCATCACCGTCTGCGGGCTCGTGGCGAACTCGAGCTGCTGCCGCTGGAGTTCGCTCTCGAACACCTCTTCGTCGCTCCGGGGGTCCCGCGCCGCGGCCGCCAGTACGGCCGTCGACAAGGCCCTCGGTTCTCCCGTCCGGCTGTCCACCAGGAGAAGTTCCTCTTCGACACCCACACTGCGCACCATCGTCCTGCCTCTCTTGCGGAATGTCGGTCGCTTGCCCCCGATCCGGTGCCGCACGCCTCGCCCGCCGCCACCCCGGCCCGCCGCCGCGCCGGGGACCGGACGGGTGTGCGAAAGCGTGGCGACGGGGCATACGGGCAGCACAAGATCGTCCGCGTCCGATCACCCGAGGGGAGCCCGCAGATGGCGATACCCGTCCGCAGGCCAGGCACGGCCCGCCCGACCCGCCGGGGCGTACGCCGCCCGGGCTTCAGCCTGCGCGACACCGTCCTCGGGTTCGGGCTGGTGGCCATCCTGCTCTTCGGCGGCGGGGCCATGGCGCGGGCGGCCGTCGGTGACGCCGCCGACGTGCCCGCCGCCGCCCTGGCCGTGGTGGGCACGTTCGCCGTGGCCTGGTCCCTGGTGCGGGCCGCCCGCCGGCGCGGTGCCCCGGTCGTCGCGCTCGTGGAGCCCGACGTCCCCGTCGAGCCGGCCGTGTACGTGGACTACTCCGCCCTGGACGCGGACGCCTTCGAACAGGCCGTCGCCGACCTCTGCGTACGGGACGGCTGCCTGGACGTCGAGGTCGTCGGCGGGGCGGGCGACCTGGGCGCGGACGTGGTGGCCACCGCGCCCGACGGCCGCCGCGTGGTCGTGCAGTGCAAGGCCTACGGACCGGACCACAAGGTCGGCTCCCAGGACGTCCAGCGATTCGGCGGGACCTGCTTCGCCGTCCACGACGCCCATGTCGCCGTCGTCGTCACCACCAGCGAGTTCACCGAGCCGGCCGCGGAGTACGCCGCCCAGTGCGGCATCCTCTGCGTGGACCGGCAGGGGCTCGACGCCTGGACGGACGGCACCGGCCCGGCGCCCTGGCTCCAGGTCCCGCTCCAGGAAGCGCGCTGAGCACCCCGGCGCGCACGGCCGGGCGGCCGAGCCCCGCACCGGGGGCGGCCGCTCACGCCGTCCGCAGGTCCACGATCCGCTTGATCTTGCCCACCGACCGCTCCAGCGTCCCCGGATCGACCACCTCCACACCGACCGACACCCCGATGCCGTCCTTCACCGCCGCCACCAGCGCGCGGCCCGCCTCGTCGCGCACCGCACCGGTGGCGTCCGCCCGCGCCTCCACCCGTACGGTGAGTGCGTCCAGGCGCCCTTCCCGGGTGAGCCGGAGCTGGAAGTGCGGGGCGAGTCCCGGCGTACGGAGCACGATCTCCTCCACCTGGGTGGGGAACAGGTTCACGCCCCGGAGGATCACCATGTCGTCACTGCGCCCGGTGACCTTCTCCATCCGCCGGAACGCCGGCCGGGCCGTGCCCGGCAGCAGCCGCGTCAGGTCGCGGGTGCGGTAGCGGACGACCGGCATGGCCTCCTTGGTGAGCGAGGTGAACACCAGCTCGCCCCGTTCCCCGTCCGGCAGCACCTCACCCGTGAAGGGGTCCACGACCTCGGGATAGAAGTGGTCCTCCCAGATGTGCAGCCCGTCCTTGGTCTCCACGCACTCCTGTGCCACCCCCGGGCCGATCACCTCCGACAGGCCGTAGATGTCCACGGCGTCGATCGCGAACCGCTCCTCGATCTCCCGCCGCATCTCCTCCGTCCACGGCTCGGCACCGAAGATGCCCACCCGGAGGGACGTGGCGCGCGGATCGACGCCCTGCCGTTCGAACTCGTCGAGCAGCGTGAGCATGTACGACGGGGTCACCATGATGATCTCGGGCCGGAAGTCCTGGATGAGCCGCACCTGGCGCGCCGTCATCCCGCCGGAGGCCGGGACCACCGTGCAGCCGAGCCGTTCGGCGCCGTAGTGCGCCCCGAGCCCGCCGGTGAACAGTCCGTACCCGTACGCCACGTGGACCGTGTGGCCCGGCCGGCCCCCGGCGGCCCGGATCGACCGCGCCACCACGTCCGCCCAGGTGTCCAGGTCGCGGTCGGTGTACCCGACGACGGTGGGCCGGCCGGTCGTGCCGCTGGAGGCGTGGACCCGCCGTACCCGCGACCGGTCGACCGCGAACATCCCGAAGGGGTAGTGGTCGCGCAGATCGGCCTTGACGGTGAACGGGAAGCGGGCCAGGTCGGCGAGCGTACGGCAGTCCTCCGGGCGCAGCCCCGCCTTGTCGAAGGACTGCCGGTAGAAGTCCACGTTCTCGTACGCGTGCCGCAGGGTGGCCCGCAGCCGCTCCAACTGGAGCGTCTCGAGTTCCGCGCGGCCCAGTCGCTCCCCATCGTCCAGCCAGTCCGTCATCCGCCGCACTCCCGTTCTCCGGCCGTCCTCATCCGTCCGGTGGTCGACCGACCATTCGGTCGACCACCGGGTGGGATCAGTAATCCAAGCGCGCGCGCCGAAGGCAAGGGGTGGACCCGCACTTTTTCCCGGCGCCCGGCGCCGATTCCGTCGGCGGAGCCGGGGCTACCGGGCCACGGACCTACGGAGCGACCGGGATGACCAGATCGGGGCGGTCCCACATCACGGCGGGCGGGTTGGCGGCCACGGTGCCGACCCGCCGGGCGCCCACGCCGAGGTAGAAGTCCTCGGCGGGCGGGTGGGACACGACCCGGACCGCCGTCGCCCCCGCCGCCCGGGCCCGCTCGGACATGTGGGCGACGAGCGCGCGGCCCATCCCGAGGCCCTGGGCGGAGTCGGCGACGAACAGCAGATCCAGCTCCGGAGGGGACAGCACGAGGGCGTAGAAACCGAGCACCCGGTCGTCCGGGCCGGTGGCGACGTGGACCTCGTGGGCGTCGATGTAGTCCGGTCCCACCCGGTAGCCCGCCACCATCGGCGCGTAGGGACCCTCGTAGGCGCGTGACTTCCGTACCAGCGAGGTCAGCCGCTTCGCGTCCCGGGCCGTCGCCCGTCTGATCGGCACCGGCCGGACGCCCGCCCGTGCGGCGCGGCCGGTCGCTGTCATACGCGAAGTCATGCTGTGAGTATTACCCCTCCCTGCTCCCGCGGGGAAACGGCACCCTCGGGAGGACCGGCGCCCGCCCGCGGCCCGGCGCCGCGGACCGGGCCCGGCGCCACGCGACCGGCCGCGCGCCGCGCCCTGTCCGTGACCGACCCCGATGGCTAGTCTGAGCGCGGACGACGAACCGGGAGGAGCGGGCACGTGACGGAGACCATCACCACCCAGCAGCAGCGCGCGGGCTGGGAGAAGCCGGACCTCGACCTCAGCAACGCGGACTGGCGGTCCGGAAGTCAGGGAGCGGGCGACGTCCAGATCGCCTTCGTCGAGGGATTCATCGCGATGCGCAACGGCGGCCGTCCGGAGAGCCCGTCGCTGATCTTCACCCCCGCCGAGTGGCGCGCCTTCGTGCTCAACGCCAGGGACGGGGAGTTCGACCTCACCTGACGGCGGGGCCCCGCTCCGCGCGCTTGCGGGACCGGGCGTCGGCGACGGCGCACACCGCACCCGGCAGGATGAGCAGGAGCGTGACCCACAGGGGCAGGGAGAACAGCGGTCCGTCGCCGGCCAGCCGGTCGGCCACCCACGCGACCGGCAGGCCGACGACGGCCCCCACCAGCCAGCTCTTCGCCGGTCCCAGCCGCCCCTTGCGCAGTTCCACCGCCACCGTGACCGCGGCGATGGCGGCGATCAGCGCGAGACGGCCGGCGGTGACGGGCAGCGTGGTGGTCCGCCACAGCGCGTGGGAGAACAGCATCAGCATCCCCACCGCGGACGGCACCACGGCCGCGAGCCGTGCCGCCCTCCGGTGCAGTGGCTGCCGCGCCCGGGCCCAGGTGGCGGCGAACCCCCGGACGTCGTCGCCGACCACGTCCTCCGGCCCGCGCCCCGCCGCGGCGGCGTCCTCCAGGTGTGCGGCGAGCTCGGCGAGCATCTCCCGCACGGTGGTGTCGTCGATGCCGCGGTACTCCCAGTTGGCGCGGCACACCGCCAGTACGCGCTCATTGGTCATGGTGCTGTGTCCCCCGTCGTGTCCCTGCCGGTCTTCTCCGGCTCGTCGAGAACCCGGCCGGCCTGGGCGGTGAAGTCCCGCCAGACGGCCCGGCCGCGGGTCAGTTCGGCGCGGCCGGCCGCGGTCAGCCGGTAGTACTTGCGCGGTGCCCCGCCGCTGGACGACGGTGCGCGGTACGACTCGACCAGCTCCGCCCGCTCCATCCGCGCGAGCAGCGGATAGATGCTGCCCTCGCTCACCAGCTCCAGCCCGCTCTCCTCGAGTGCTTCCACGAACTCGTAGCCATAGCGGGGCCGTTCGGCGATCAATGACAGCAGGCAGAGGTCGAGCACCCCCCGCAGGAGCTGACTGCGCCGCTGGTCACCGGTCGCCGGCAGCTCCTTTGTCATGCGGTACATGATAGTCGCGCGGTGTCATGCGACGCAAGAGTCATGTCCCGCATGACACTGCCCCGCCGCCCGCCGCCCGCCGCCCGCCGCCCGCCGCCCGCCGCCCGCCGCCCGCCGTATGGCCGGCGCACGTCCCGGGGCACGTCGCGGCGTTGGGGGAGAGGGGCCGGCCGCCACGGGCCTACGCTGGACGCATGAGTGGAGAGCGTGACCTCGGCCGGCTGGTCACCGGCATGCGGCCCGAGCTCAACCCCGGGCACTTCGTCTTCGTGACCGTCGACGGCCCCGCCGTCCCGCCCGGACTGCACCCCGTCGCCACCGTCACCGAATCGGAGGGCCTCACCCTCGTCGTGTCCCAGGACGAGGCCGACGCCGCCTCGCTGCCCTACCACTACGTGGCCGGCTGGATCACCCTCCGCGTCCATTCCGCGCTCGACGCCGTCGGCCTGACCGCCGCCGTGTCCCGGGAGCTCGCCGACGCCGGTCTGAGCTGCAACGTCATCGCCGGTTTCCACCACGACCACCTGTTCGTCGAACACGCACGGGCCGGCGAGGCCCTCACCGTGCTGCGCCGTCTGGCGGAACGGTCCGCCTGACCGGCCCGCCGCCCCGCCCGTCCGTCCGGAGCCCACCCGGACCGCCCCCGCGCGCCCCGTCCGCCGAGGCCCCGCCCATCGCCCGAACCGGTGAATCCCGGACGTCTCCCCGCCCCCGCGACACGGCCATCCCGAGGCCCGGGGCGCGCGGGCCCGGGCGCCGGTCGCGGAGCCCGGGCACGTACCATGGCCGCATGTCCTTCCTCCGCCGCCGCAGCGCCGCCACACCCGCGGGCCCGGACTTCGACGTCCTGGCCATGGACCCGGGGGACTGGCCCGGCAATCTCGGCGCCGGTCTCCTCCCCGCCCCCGACGGCACCTGCCAGGGCGTCTTCCTCCGTTACGACCTGTTCGGCGGCCGCGGCCCCGCGATGATCATCGGCAACCTCCCCGAGGGATCCCCGGCCCGGGAACTCGCCGAGGGCCAGATCCCCTTCGAGGTGGCGCAGCTCCTCGCGGCGCTGGAGAACGACGAGCCGGTCGAGGTCGTCGAGACCGAGGACGTGCCGGTCATGCAGGGCGACAACCTGCTGATCGTCCGCCGCCTCAAGCTCTCCGAGAGCCGCATCTCCTGCGTGCAGTTCGACCGCAGTGACAACGTGCTCGTCACCATCGCCAGCTGGGACCGCCCCATCACCGACGACCTGTACGCGCTGCTCAAGCCGCTGCCCGCGGAGCTCTTCCAGCAGGGCTGAACCCGGCCCCGCCCGCCGGCTCCGGCCGGTCACCGGCGGGCCCCCGCCGGTGCGGACTACAGTCGGGTGCATGGCAGCACACGAAGGGAACCCCACCGCGCGCGTCGACAGCTGGATCTGGGCGGTGCGGCTCACGAAGACCCGCTCGCAGGCCGCCACCGCCTGCCGGGCCGGGCACGTACGGGTCAACGGCGAGCGCGCCAAGCCGGCGCAGCCCGTCAAGGCGGGCGACGAGGTACGGCTGTTCCACGCCGGCCGCGAGCGGATCGTCGAGGTGAAGCAGGTGCTCACCAAGCGCGTCGGCCCGCCCGTGGCGGCGGAGGCGTACGTGGACAACAGCCCGCCCCCGCCGCCCCGCGAGCACGTCGCCCTGGCGGGGGTCCGGGACCGGGGAGCCGGCCGCCCCACCAAGCGGGAACGCCGCGAACTGGACCAGCTCCGCGGCGTCCGCCCGTCCTGACCCGCGCCCGGCGGCTACGCGGAGGGCCGCCCCACCGGCCGGGCCGCCGAGGTCCCCAGCCCCGTCGGCCCGCCGGGGAAGCCCGCTGCCGAGAAGCCCGCCGCCGGGAAGCCCCCGGCCCGCGGCCCCGCCGCGCGGAACCCCCCGGCCGCCGGCCCCCCGACGGGCGGCCCTCCCGCCGGGAACCCGCCGGCCGGCGTTGCCGCACCGTCCCGGCCCCTCCGCAGCAGGGGCGTTCCGGCGCCGGAGCGGATGTCCTCGTCCCGGTACCGGCGCACGTTCCGGTGCCAGTGGAGGATCCCGGCAAGCCAGTCCTCCAGCTCGCGCACGTACGCGGCGAGTGCCGCCCTCCCCGTGCCGTCCAGCCCCAACCGCTCTCCCAGCAGCGGCAGTTCGATCGACTTGATGTGCTCGAACTGGCGCAGCCGGCCGCGCATCAGGTCGTCGACGATCCGTACGCCCGCCGGGTAGTCGCAGTCGAAGAAGGACCGCACCACCAGCACCCCGTTGTGCACCTCGCCCTCGACCTCGATCTCCTTCCGGTACGAGAAGAGGTCGTTGAGCAGGGCGGCGTAGTCCGCCACGGCGTTCTCCATGGCACGCACGGTCCCGCTCCGCAACAGCTCCCGCGGCAGGTCGTGCTCGTGGCGCAGCCGCGCCAGGCTCATCGTCAGGTCCGAGCCGAAGGTCAGCCGCCGCATCTCCACGTAGTCCACCGGGTCGGGCACCCGGTGCTGGGCCTGGTTGTGCAGCTCCCACAGCCAGCTCACCAGCATGCCGCCCACCGCCGCGCGCAAGGACGCCCGCGCCCCGGGGTCCATCGGCCCGGCGGTCCGGCCCCACAGATCGGCCAGCGCCCGCTCCATCGGGCTGACCGCCCCCGCCGTGCCCGCTTCGGGGGCGTCGACGGTCAGGCACGCCATCAGGCGCTCGTTGTACAGCTTCGCCCCGGCGAGGTCCCGCGGCCGCCCGAAGGCGCTCGGGTAGTAGTCGTCGCCGTACGTGCCCCAGGTGAGCCACTCGGCGCTGAGCTCCAGCTCCTCCACCGTGGCGTCCGGGTCCAGCCCGGCCGAGCACAGGGCCAGGTCGAACCCGGCCATCAGCTCCTCGTCCCAGATGTCGTCGAGCAGCCCCATCCGGCCGGCCCACTCCAGGGACTTGGCGCGCGCGTCGTCCAGGTGGGGGCTGAGCGTCAGGGGATACGGCAGGTCGAAGTCCGGCAGCAGCGAGGACCCGGTGTGCTGGTGCGGCACATGGGTGAGGGACCGCGCCCGCGCGGCGGCGGGCCGGCCGAACAGCGTGGTGACGTCCAGCGCCGAGGTGCCCAGCACCCCGTCGAAGAGGGACGGCGACCCGCTCCCGGCTCCTTCGTTCATGTACCGGCCGGAGCGCCTGTGCCATTCGTGGCCGCCGGCCTGCCAGTCCTGGAGGCCCTTGGTGTACGCGGCGATCGCGGCGCACTCCTCGGGGCCCACCCCCTCGTCCAGGCAAAGCTGCGGGACCTCGGTCAGCGCGGTGTTCTCGAACTGCTGGAGCCGTGAGGTCAGCAGGTCGTTGACGGTCTCGGCGGCCTCCTGGGTGGTGCACTCCAGGAAGGTCTCCAGCACCAGGACGCCGTTGCTGTTCTCGCCCTCGTCCTCCACCTCGCGCTGGTACGAGAACAGGTCGTTGCGCAGGTGCACGGAGTCGGAGAACGCGTCCCGCAGCACCCGCAGCGGCCGGGACCCGGCCACCGACTCCGGCACCTCGGCCCCCGCCACGAACTCCACCAGTCCCGCCGACCACGGAGCGCCGCCCACCTTGCGGCGCATCTCGATGTACTCGACGGGGTTGGCGATCCGCCCCTCGTTGATGTTCGCCAGCTCCCACAGCGACTCGTTGAGCAGGTGCTCGGTCGCCTCGGCGAACCGGGACCGCCACGCGGGCGACATGCCCGGCACGGTCCGCGTCCACAGGTCGGCCAGCCCCGCCTCCACCTGGTTCATGGGCTCGGGCATCCCCGTCGAGAGGTCGCTCGGCATGAAGGCGGGCATCCGCTCCAGGTACGCCGTACCACCGACGAGGTCCTGGGTGCGCTTGAAGACCTCCAGGAAGTGGTCGTCGAAGAAGAACACCCAGACGTACCAGTCGGTCACCAGGGAGAGGGCGTCGGCGTCACAGTCGGGGTGGGTGTAGGCGCACAGCAGCGCGTAGTCGTGGGAGTCCAGGTCGCGTTCGTCCCAGATCCCCGACCCCTCCAGCATCCCCATCCGGCGCGCCCACTCCTTGGTGTGGGAACGCGCCGCCTCCACGTGGGGATTGAGGCGTGCCGGATACGGCAGGTAGAAATCCGGCAGGACGAAGGGCTGAGCCATGCGCGCGGCGCCTTTCCTCGGGGGTGGACGTACCGCGCCACCCCCTACCCTTCGCGCCACCGCCCCACGCCGCGGGCCGGATTAGTCGTACCGACGACACCGCGCCCCCGCCGCGTCCCCCCGCCCGCGCCCCCGCGCCACCGCCTTCCCGCCCGCGCCGCCGCCCGCCGTACGCCCCCGCCGCCCCACGCGTCAGGCGCGCGAGACGGTCACGTCCGACGCCTTCACGAAGGCCACCCGGTGCCCGAACTGGATCTGGTAGTACTCCTCCGCGCCCCGCACCACCCGGTGCCCCGAGGTGTCGAAGGCCGGCGCGTAGTAGTACTCGCCCGGCACCCGGTCGCCCACCACGTACCGCTGGCCCGCCGGGAGCGTGTACGGCAGGGGCGTGACCGCCTGCACCGGCACTCCGGCCGGGTAGGCGGACGCCTCCGGGTAGGCCCGCCCGTAGACGGGCACCTCCGCCAGGCCGGCCCGGGGCGTCAGCACCCAGCCGTGCGCGCCCACCGAGGCCGGCCGGGTCCGGGGGTCGTGGAACCAGGCCTTCTGGCCCAGGTACCAGATCGCCGTCCACTCCCCGCGCCGCTCCGCCACCGCGTACCGCTGGCCCGTCGAGGCCCGCGCCCCGGTGTCGTTGACGCCCGTGGTCGAGTCCTCGCCGCCCGGCCGCAGCCCGGCGTCCCTGACCAGCGGGGCGTCCTCGGCGGGTCCGGTGTGCAGCCGGACCGCACCGCTGCCGTGCGGGGGGCAGGCCGCGCCGGGCCCGGCGCAGTCCGTGTAGAGCGGCCGGTGCGCCTCGTACCGGGGCCGGATCGTCACCAGCGCGGCGTGCGGGCCCGCCGTCGGGGTGAACGGCCGGCCCAGCAGCTCGAAGTAGTGCGCCCAGTCCCAGTAGGGGCCCGGGTCCGTGTGCATGCCGCGCACCGCCGCCGTCGTCGGGCCGGGCACGTTGTCGTGGCCCAGGATGTGCTGCCGGTCCAGCGGGATGTCGTACCTCTTCGCCAGGTACCGCACCAGCCGCGCGGACGAGCGGTACATCGCCTCCGTGTACCAGGCGTCCGGCGCCACCAGGAAGCCCTCGTGCTCCAGGCCCACCGACTTGGCGTTCACGTACCAGTTGCCCGCGTGCCAGGCGACGTCCTGGAGCGGCACGTGCTGCGCGACGTGCCCGTCCGACGAGCGCAGCGAGTACTGCCACGACACGTACGCCGGGTCCTGCACCAGCTTGAGCGTCACGTCCCAGGTCGCCTCGGTGTCGTGCACGACGATGTGGTCGATCGACTGGGAGACCGGACGCCGGGCCTTGTCGTGGTTGCCGTAGTCGCCGGCACCGAACTCCTCGTACGGGGCCGGCACCCACTCGCACGCCACCGTCCTCGGACACTCGGTGCGGTCCGTCCGGGGGGCCCGCAGACCCAGCCGCGCGAGTTGAGAGGTCTCCGGGGCGACGTCCGGGTCGGCGGGCAGGGCCACCTCCTGCCCGCTGTCCGTCGTCCGCCGCTCACCCGAACGGATGACGTCGTACACGTCGTCGGCGTACGTTCTCGCGGTCGCCGCGTCGTCGGCGCCCGAGTAGCGCGCCACCGCGCCGTACCAGTCGCCGGGATCGGCGCTCGCCGGATGCCCCAGCTCCCGCTGGGCGGCCGCCAGGAGCGCCGCGCCGCCCCGGATGTTCGCGGCCGGGCTGGTGCGCAGTCGCTCGGGGGCGATCCCGGACGCCTCGGCGGCCCGTTCCAGGGTCCGCAGCCGGGGCGGCAGCGCGGCCGGACCGGGCACCGCCGCCTCCACCACGTCCTTGGCGGTGCGGGAGGTGTCGCCGCGCGCGTCCTCCGTGCCGTGCGAGTGGTGCGGCGCCGAGGCGAGCGCGGTGCGCGCGTCGGTGAGGTGCATGGGCCCGTAGCCGCCGGTGACGCTGGGCGCGCCGCCATGCCCGTCCCAGCGGGACTGGAGGTACGAGACGGCCAGCAGCACGCTGCGCGGCACCCCGTACTCGGCGGCGGCCGCCGCGAAGTCGCCCTGGAGCGATCCGGGGCCGGGCGGAGCCCCGGCCGTCGCGGACGGGGCGGCGGAGGCCAGGGGCAGCAGCAGCGCGACGGACGCCACCGCCGCGCCCGCCGTCCTCATGTGCCGTACGTGCCGTGGGTGTCGTCGAGCCGGAGCGGGCAAGGCGGCCTCCTGGGACGGGTGGTGAGCGGCCAACCCGTACAGGGGTATCGGCTGCCGGACCGCCCGTCAATCGGGCCTGCCGACGGGGTTGTTCACGCGTGGGGGAGATGTTCCGGGGGGCTTCCGGCCCGGCGCCGCGGCGGCCTGCGGGACGTCACCGGACTGCACCAATGGCGCCGCCCCGCCCGCCCGGTTCCGCGGAACGGCCCCCGGCCGGTTCAGTCGACGCGGACGGCGAGCAGACAGGCGTCGTCGTCGTGGACGCCGCGCTCGTACTCCTCGGTGAGCCGGTCGACGATCCGCCGGGGCGACAGCCCGGCGCTCGCGGCGAGGAGCCCGGTCAGCGCGTTGATGCCCTCGGAGATGTCCTGGCCGCGCCGCTCGACGACCCCGTCCGTGTACAGCAGCAGGACGTCGCCCTGCTGGAGCGGGAAGTCCGCCGTCTCGTACGTGTGGCCCGGCAGCACGCCCAGCAGCGGCCCCCGGTGCCGCGTCGGCAGCGCGTAGGCGTGCCCCTCGCGCAGCAGCAGCGGGGCGGGATGCCCCGCGCACGTCCACCGCAGCATCCGCCCCGGGCCGATGTCCCCGACCACCATCGTGGCCGTGGCCGACGAGGGATCGCTGCACACCAGCTCGTTCAGCCAGGTGGTGATGTCCCCGCCGCACGCCCCCGTCTGGGCGAGCCCCGCCACCGCGTGGCGCTGCTGCGCCATCCGGGCGACCGCCTCCAGGCCGTGCCCGCTGGCGTCCCCGATGGCGATCAGCGCCCGGCCGTCCGCCAGCGGCCGGCACTTGTACCAGTCGCCACCCACCGCGGCAGCCGGCTCGGCCGGCAGGTAGGCGGCCGCCACCGACAGCCCCAGCTCCGCCAGCCCCTCCGAGTACGTCGGCAGCAGCGCCTCCCGCAGCGCCGACGCCACGTGCCGCTCGGCCGCGGCCTGTTGCCGGAGCTGCTCCGTCTCGACCTGCTTCTCCACCAGCCTGCGGCGGCTGCGCATCTGCGGGGTGAGGTCCCGCGCCACGATCTGGAGCGCCCAGGGCCTGCCGTCCGTGCCCGCCACCGGGCGGCCCAGCAGGTCGACCGTGCGGACCTCGCCCAGCACCAGGAACCGGATACGGGTCCAGGCGGGCTCCTCGCCGGCCAGCACGGACGCGATGAACTCCCCGAACGGCCCCACGTCGGCCGGTACCAGCGCGTCGCACAGCTCCAGCAGCGACCAGGGCAGCGCCGGGTCCGTGCGGAAGATCCGCTGCAACCCCTCCGACCACGTCACCGATCCGGACAGCAGGTCCCAACGGCCCCATCCCATGGACGCCAGGTGCTGCGCGTCGATGGTGAGCAGCTCCGCCTGGCTGCGCACCGGTCGCCAGGTCGTCAGCACCTGGTCGCCGCACGCCGACGCGTAATGCACGAGCTGGACGCGCCGGAGCCGGCCGTAGCGCTCCTCGGTGTAGTCCACGACCAGGCCGTTCAGAGCGTGGCCCGTCGCCACGACGTCCTTGAGGGCGACCGGCAGCCCGCCGGCCGCGGCACCCGGGCGGGCCTCGGAGAAAAAAAGCTGCCCCGCCTGCTGGTCCGGCGAGACCAGCCATTCGGCGGAGCGGATGTGGTTCCCGGCGCGGATCACGAAGTCCGTGATCCCACCGGAGTCGTCGCGCACCGGGGCCAGCAGCGCGGCCGACACGGGGATCGCCGGGAGGGCGGCGCACGGACAAGTGCGGGGGTCGTGCCCCTCGTGCGCGTCCACGCACAGGTGCGGAGCGCCGTGGCCCTGGCCGCAGGGGCACTGGGCCGATCGGGTACCGGCGGCGCCCGGTGCGGCCGCGGTCCGCCCGGGAGCCCGGCCGGCCGTGGGCTCCGCGACCCCGGCCGTCTCCGCCTTGCGGCGGACCTCCGACCGCAGGGTCGTGATCTCCCGCTCGATGTAGGTCTTCAGCGACGCCGCGTCGGTGGTGTGTCCCCGGATCATGAGGCCGCCGGCGCCCCGGCCGGGGCAACGCTCCCGGCAGCCGTGCCCACGGTCGGTGCGACGGGCGGCACGGGTCTTCTGCCGGGAGCGTTCATGATGCGGCCTTCCTCTCGTACTCCTCGTAATCCGCGCGGGGTCAGGCGTGCACCCCGTGACCCCGGTGGCCCCGGCCGGCGATGAGCCGGTAGAGGGCCAGAACGATCACCGAGCCGACGATCGCGGCTATCCACGTCGACAGGTCGAAGAACCCGTCGATCGAGTCCACACCGAAGATGACCTTGCCCAGCCAGCCACCCAGCAGACCGCCCACGATGCCGATCAGCATGGTCACCAGAATGCCGCCCGGGTCACGACCCGGCATCAGCGCCTTGGCGATCGCACCGGCCAGCAGCCCGATGAGGATCCACGCGATGATTCCCATTCTCGACCTCCCGTAGCTTTCCGCACGTCCCGCCACGCGGCGGGACACAACACCGCGTTGCCGCCCCTGAGGCCGATAAACGCCGGTGGCCCCCGCGGCCCTGACACGGGGACCGAAGACCCGACGTGGCGTGCGGCCCGCCGCCGCCGATCCGCCACCCCGCCCCGTCGCGGGCGCCCTCGCGTACGCCCGGGCACGCGACAGCGCGCCGCGCGACCGGTGTGTCGGCACCGGGCGCGCGGCGCGCTCCCCCCTCGTCGCCGGTCAGCGCGTGCCGACCGCGGCGCGCACGGCCCGCCGTGCCAGCGCGCAGTCGTCGTGCAGCCGCCGCAGCAGCAGCCGCTGTTCCTCGCCGGTCGACACCGCGCCCGGCGCGGCCGGGACCGAACCGACGGGTGGCGCCTCGCGTATCGTGCGCTGCACGGCCGTCTCGTACGTACGGATCTCCCGCGTCAGCACCAGCATCAGGTTCACCAGGAACGCGTCCCGTTCCGCCGGGCCCCCGCGCTGCGCGAGCTGGCTGATGTGACGGCGGGCGGCGGGCGCGTCACCCACCACCGCCCACAGGGTCGCCAGGTCGTACCCCGGCAGGTACCAGCCGGCGTGCTCCCAGTCGACCAGCACGGGACCGGCCGGCGACAGCAGGATGTTGGAGAGCAGCGCGTCACCGTGGCAGAACTGGCCCATGCCCTGGCGTCCGCCCGCGTGCGCCAGGCCGTGCAGCAGCTTCTGGAGGTCGTCCCGGTCCCGGTCGGTGAACAGCCCCAGCTCGTGATAGCGCGAGATCCGCGAACCGTAGTCGAGCGGGGCGTCGAACGTCCCCGCGGGCGGCCGCCACGCGTTGAGCCGGGTGATCGCGCCGAGCGCGGCGCGCAGGTCCGCCCGGGGCGGCGCCTCCACCGGGTGCCGCGTCAGCGCCGCGGCCCGTCCCGGCATGCGTTCGATCACCAGCGTGCAGTCGTCGGGGTCGGCGGCGATCAGCCGGGGCGCCCGCACCGGGGGGCGGTGGCGCACGAAGGCCCGGTAGGCGGCGATCTCGTGGCGGAACCGCTCGACCCACGCGGGGGAGTGGTCCAGTAAACACTTGGCGACCGCGGTGGCGCGTCCGGTGGTCCCGACGAGCAGGACCGAGCGGCCGCTGCGCCGCATCACCTGCACCGGGTTGAACTCCGGGCAGATCCGGTGCACCGACGCGATCACCTTCCGCAACTGGGCGCCCTGGGTGCCGGACAAGTCGATTCTCCCGCTGAGCGGTCCGGCCACCGTCCCCGCCCAGCGCCGGGTCCGGCCCGCCTGGGTGGGATCCAGGTACGGGCCGCTGCCGGCCGGGACGGTGCGCTGCGGCCGGGGCGGGGCGGACACGGAGGACGATGCTGTGTACATGGGAGAGACAGATCCCTTCGTGTGCCGACGATGTGCGTACGCTGCCCCGTCCCGGCAACCGGCCGACACCCTGGGGAATGAGGGCCGATTGCCGGAGCGGGGTGGCGCTTTCCTACCTGACACCCGGGCGCGGGTGGCACACCATCTGGCGCACCCTGGCGAACCCTGGCGAATCATCGCCACCCCTATGCCGGCGGGTTAGTGTCAACTCAGCCGAGAACCTGGGGGCTTGACGTGACCGGAGAACCCAACACCCGCCTTGCAGACCTGTTCGGCCTGGCCGGCTGGTCGAAAGGGGAACTCGCGAGACTCGTGAACCGGCAGGCGGCGGCCATGGGCCACCCCCAGCTGGCGACCGACACCTCGCGGGTCCGGCGCTGGATCGACATGGGGGAGACCCCGCGCGATCCCGTCCCCCGGGTGCTGGCGTCCCTGTTCACCGAGCGACTCGGCCGTGTCGTGACCATCGAGGACCTCGGGTTCGTACGACACGGGCGCGCCGGGAAACGGCGGGACGTCAGGAACACCGACAACCCTGACGGGCTGCCCTGGGCGCCCGAACGTACGGCTGCGGTCCTCACCGAATTCACGGGAATGGACCTCATGCTCAACCGACGCGGCTTGGTGGGCGCGGGCGCCGCGCTCGCCGCAGGCTCCGCACTCACCAGCGCCATGCACGACTGGCTCCACACCGATCCCGCTCTCGCCGCCGACGCCCCGCGGCTCGACAATCCCCTGCACGCCGACCCCGCCGGGTTCGACCGCTACGAGGCCGCTCCCATCGGGTCGCAGGAGATCGAGGCGCTGGAGCGCTCGGTCGAGGTGTTCCGCGCCTGGGACGCCGCCCGCGGCGGCGGGCTCCAGCGCAAGGCCGTCGTCGGCCAGTTGAACGAGGTCGGCGGCATGCTGGCCTACCGCCACCCCGACCACCTCCAGCGCCGCCTCTGGGGGGTCGCCGCCAACCTGGCGGTGCTGGCCGGGTGGATGTCCCACGACGTGGGCCTGGAACCCACCGCCCAGAAGTACTTCGTCATCGCCGCCCACGCGGCGCGCGAGGGCGGCGACCGGCCCCGGGCCGGCGAGGCGCTGTCCCGCGCCGCCCGCCAGATGGTCCACCTGGGCCGTCCCGACGAGGCCCTGGACCTGATGAAGCTGGCCAGGTCCGGCTCCGGCGACGAGATCCTGCCCCGTACCCAGGCCATGCTGCACACCATCGAGGCCTGGGCGCAGGCGTCGATGGGCCGGGGTCAGGCGATGCGCCGCACCCTGGGTGAGGCCGAGGAACTGTTCGTCTCGGACAAGTCCGACGTGCCCCTGCCGAGCTGGATGCAGACCTTCCGCAGCGAGGACCTGTACGGGATGCAGGCCCTCGCCTACCGGACGCTGGCCGAGCACGAGCCCGCCGCGGCCAAGCAGGCGCAGTACTTCGCGCAGAAGGCGCTGGCGCTGCGCAACGACGGCCGGCAGCGGTCGAAGATCTTCGACTACCTGTCCATGGCGTCGGCGTGCTTCATCGCGGACGACCCCGAGCAGGCCGACCGGTACGCCCGGCTCGCGCTGATGTCCATGGGTGAGACCTCGTCCCAGCGGACCTGGGACCGGCTGCGGGAGATGTACCGGCTCACCGGGCAGTACGCGGGCTACTCGAAGATCGAGGACCTCCGCGAGGAGATCCAGCTCGCCATGCCGAAGGGTTCGGTGAAGCGGCCGAGGCGGGACCGGGCCTGACAGGGGCCTGCCGGCGGCACCACCGGAACGGCGCACGACGGGACGCGCGGCCCCGGCCGGTGTGCACGGGAAGGCGCCGTCATCACGCCCGGCGCGTGATCGCTGCCGGAACTCCCGGCCACGACCCGAACCCGCACGCGACACGACCCCCACCACTGCCCTTGCCCGGCCAGCGCGCCACGACCGTCACGACCGTAGGGCCCACGACCGCGGAACACCACGTCCGTGGGCCGGATGACGCACGGACCGGACTCACGCCCGGTCGCCGACCCTGGCGATCAGCACACAGGCGTCGCCCTCACGCGGTGAGCGGCCGAACTCCTCCACCACCGACCGCACGCACTCCTGCGCATCGCGCGCCACGGCGAACCGCGGTGCCATCTCCAGCAGCCTGTCCCTGCCCGGACCGCGCGTCAGCCCGTCCGTGTGCAGCACCAGCAGGTCCCCGGGCAGCAGCCGGACCTCGGCCTGCTCGTACGTCGCCCCGGCGGTCGCCCCGAGCAGGGCGCCCTCCGGGCGGGTGAGCGCGCGCCCCGTCCCGCCGCGGAACAGCAGCGGGGCGGGGTGGCCCGCCTGCGCCCAGGTGAGCGTCCGCGTCCGCGGCTCGTAGCGGCAGCACACGGCACTGCCCAGGGCGGGCTGCGACGAGGAGTCCAGCACCTGGTTGAGGTGGCCCATCAGCGGGCCGGGCCGGATGCCGGCGACGGCCATGCCCCGCAGGGCGCCCAGCAGCATCGCCATGGTGGACGTGGCGGACACGCCGTGCCCGGTCAGGTCGCCCGCAGTCAACAGGGCTTCACCGTCCGGCAGTTCGAGCGCGTCGTACCAGTCGCCGCCGATCGTGGCGCTGGTCCCGGACGGCAGGTACTGCCCCGCCAGGTCCAGCCCGGCCGGCCCGCCGTGCGGGAAGCCGGCGGAGCCGCGCCACGGCGGGAGGACGGCCTCCTGCAATTCCACGGCCATCCGGTGCTCGGTCTGCTCGATGTGCTGGCGGCGCTGCAACGAGTCCCGTGATTCGCGCACGGCCCGCTCGCTCCGGCGCAGCTCGCTGACGTCCCGTAACACCGCCCACATCGACGCGGTGCACCCGTCGACGTCCAGGACGGGCTCGCCCATCATGTGAAGCGTGCGCACCCGGCCGTCCGCGCGGACGATCCGGAACTCGCCGTCGATGGGCTTGCCGTCGATCAGACAGCCCGTCACCATCGCGGTCAGCAGCGCCTGGTCCTCGGCGAACACCATGGAGGGCAGCTCGTCCAGGGTCAGGGGGCCGGCCTCGGGGGAGCGGCCGAAGATGTCGTACAGCTCGTCGGACCAGCTCACCTCGTCGGTGAGGAGGTTCCACTCCGCGCTGCCGACCCGGCTGAGCAGTGAGCCGGTGGGCGGCGGGTCGGACGGCGCCGGGTCCGCCGGGCCGGTGTCCTCGGTCCCCGGCCGGTCGTCCGGGCCGGCGAGGCCGTCCGGGACCCCTTCCTTCAGCTGGCCCAACTGGGCGCCCAGATCGTCGAGCTGGTGGACGGCGAGGTCGCACAGCGCGCGCTGCCAGCGCCCCTGCGGGTCGTCCTCGTCCGCCACGGAGTCCCGGCGCACGGCATCGACGTCTCCGCGCAGCCTGCGGGTCTGCGAGATCAGGGCGTCCAGCGTGCCGCGCTCGGGCGGCTGGGGGGCGGGACGGTCCGCGAACAGATGGGACGGCATGTCGTACTCCGATACGGGCGCGGCGGCCAGGGTCTCTGAAACGAAGGACCGTTACGACTGTTGCACAGGCGGAGAGGGCCTGTAAGGGGTTTGGCAACACTCGATACGGTGGTGCTTCTGGCATATGCCAACGGCCCGGTGGAACCGGGCCGGGCGCGGTCGCGGCAGGAACGAGTCCACGTGACCGCCGTCGACCCGCACCGCCGCGCCCGTCGTCGCCGAAGCCTGTGGGGAGCTCAGGTATACCACCATGTGGGCGATCTCCTCCGGCTCGATCAGCCGCTGGAGCAGGGACGGGGGCCGGTGTTCACGCATGAGCACGCGTTGTGCGTCCTTCCGTGCCAGGTCCCGGTCGACGGGCTCGTAGCCGACGTCCTCCACGTCGCCCGTTCGGGTGGGTCCCGCGATTATCGGGTTGACGGTGACGCCGGTTCCGGCGGCCCCCTCGGCGAAACCCCGGCCCACCGCCAGGAGGGCCGTCTTCGTCATGTCGTTCTCGTGTGCCGTCCCCCGCGTCCCAGGCTTCCCCTGCCGGTCGCCCGCCACGCCCGCGCCCCGGATGACGTGGAGAGTGCCGGACAGGGGGTACCCGGAGGATCCCGCGCGCCCGTCCGGGGCGCCGGCGGGGCAGTGCCGTCGCCGTAGGAGGACAGGAGCCGTGAACATGAACGCCGGTAAGCGGGTCGTCGTCACCGGAGCCACGGGGAACGTCGGTACCAGTGTGGTGGCGGCCCTCTCCGAGGACCCCCGGATCTCGTCCGTACTGGGCCTGGCCCGCCGGCTGCCCGGCTGGTCACCGCCCAGGACCGACTGGGCGGCCGTGGACCTCCGCGAGGAGACCGACCTGGTCAGGTACTTCGAGGGCGCCGACGCGGTGATCCACCTGGCCTGGGCGTTCCAGCCCACGCACGACCCGGTGGCCACCTGGCGCACGAACGTCCTCGGCAGCCTCCAGGTGTTCCGGGACGTCTCCTCGGCGGGTGTGCCCGTCCTCGTCCACGCCTCGTCGGTCGGCGCGTACTCGCCCGGACCGAAGGACCGGACGGTCGACGAGTCCTGGCCCACGCACGGCTGGCCCGGAGCCGCCTACACCCGGGAGAAGGCCTACCTGGAACGTGTCCTGGACTCCTTCGAGGCCCGCAACCCCGGAGTCCGGGTGGTACGGATGCGGCCGGCGTTCCTGTTCAAGGAGGAGTCGGGGAGCGAACAGCGGCGGATCTTCGCCGGCCGGTTCGCGCCGGGACCGCTCGCCGGGCCCCGGACCATCCCGGTCGTGCCGGACGTCCCCGGCCTGCGCTTCCAGGCCCTGCACACCGACGACGCGGCCCAGGCCTACCGGCTCGCCGTCGTCAAGGAGGTGAGCGGCGCCTTCAACCTGGCGGCCGAGCCGGTCCTCGACGCCCGCCGGCTGGCCGACCTCCTCGACGCCCGGGTCGTACGCCTGCCCCGCCCTGCCATCCGGGCCGCGCTGGCGGCCGGGTGGAGCATGCGCCTGATCCCCGCCTCCCCGCACCTCTTCGACGCCGTGCTGCGCGTGCCGCTCCTGGACTGCACGCGCGCCCACGAGGAACTGGGCTGGCGGCCCCGGCGTACCGCCCTGGAGGCCGTCGAGGAGATGCTGGACGGCATGCGGAACGGCGCGGGCATGGACACCGCCCCCCTCGCGGGACGCAAGGCGAGCTGACCCGCACCCGCCCCCGCCCGGAGGTGACTCGGGCGCCCGTAGTGGGCAGACCGAGAACAGGGAACGGGACGCCCGGGCGTCCCGGCCCGCCATACGCACCCGGCCGGGGAAGGGGGCAACGGTGCCCGACAGGCGTCCTCGGGGCTACCAGCCCGACTGGCAGCCCCGCCCCGCCACCCAGGAACTGCTGGCCGCCGTCGAACTCATCCTCGGAAGGTACGCCGCGCAGTTACCCCTGACCATCCGCCAGATCTGGTACGCGGCCGTGTCCGACGGCGTCCTCGTCCGCCAGGAACGCACCTACAAGCGCCTCGTCGACCTCCTCGGCATGGCCCGCCGCTCCGGCCGCATCTCCTGGCTCGCCATCGGCGACGGCACCGACGCGGTGGTGGAACCCGTCGCGTACGACGGCCCGGAGGGCTTCCGCCGGGCGCAACTGGAGGCGGTCCGGGGCTTCCGGCTCGACCGCCAGGCCGGCCAGGAGGCCCGGCTGGAGGTCTGGTGCGACACGGCCGGCCTGGTGCCGCAGCTCGCCTCGGTCACCGACCCGTGGGGCGTGCCCGTGTACGCGTCCGCCGCCGGGCTCTCCGGCAAGCGCGCCGCCGCCCGGCGGGCCGCCCTGGGCGGCCACGCCGCGGTACGGATCATGGTCGTCGGGGACTGGGACCCCAACGGGGTGCACCTGTTCACCGCGCTCGCCGAGGACGTCACGGCCTTCGCCGCGCTGGACGCCCCCGACGTGCGGATGCACTTCGACCGGCTGGCCGTCACCGAGCACCAGATCGCCGAGTTCCGCCTGCCCACCGCACCGGTGAAGGCCAGCGAACGGCGCTCCTTCCCCGGCACCTCCACCACCCAGGCCGAGGCGCTGCCCCCCGACGCCCTGGCCGCCCTGGTACGGGACGCGATCAGCGGCAACCGGGACACCGACGTCCTGGCGGAGGTCCTGGAGCGCGAGGACGCCCAGCGGAGCGCCCTCCTGGAGCGCTTCCCGGCCTAGGCGCGGGTGCCGACGTTCGTCCGGCCGCGTCCGGCCGGGCGGGGTCCTCCGGCACCCGCTCGCGGGGTCACGGCGGGGGAGCGCCCGGCGCGGCCCGCTCGCGTATCCGGTCGAGACGGGTGATCACCGGGCCGGCCGTCACCCCGTGCAGGACCACCGAGGCGAGGACGGTGAAGACCACGGCCGCCCAGAGCTGCCGGTCCAGGCCGCCGAAATCGTCCTCCCCGAGGGCGTACGCCAGGTAGTACAGCGACCCGATGCCCCGCAGCCCGAACACCGCCGTGACGATTCGCTCCCGCGGCCCGGCGGCCGAGCCCAGCTGCGCCACCCAGCCGGTGACCGGCCGGACGACCAGCACCAGGAGCAGTGAGACGGCCGCCGCCTGCCAGGTCAGAGCCGCGAGGCCGCCGCCCGCGACGAAGCCGCCGAGCAGGAACAGCAGGAGCGCGGTGAGCAGCCGCTCCGTCTGCTCGGTGAACTCGTGCAGCACCTTGTGGTAGCCGTGGCTGCGCTCGGCGGCGCGCAGGGTGCAGGCGGCGACGAACACCGCCAGGAAGCCGTAGCCGTGCAGCAGCTCCGTGACCCCGTACGACAGGAAGGTGGCGCCCAGGCCGACGAAGCCCTCCATGTGCTCCGACAGCCGCAGCGCGGACGTCCTGGCGCGGAAGAACATCCACCCCAGCAGCCGGCCCACCGCCAGCCCCGCGAGGACCCCGATCGCGACCCGGCCGAGCGCGTCGGTCCCCACCCAGCCGCCGACCCAGTCGGCCGACCAGCCGGTCCCGGCCGACGCGGCCAGCGCGACGGCGGCCATCACGAAGGGGAAGGCGAGCCCGTCGTTGAGTCCGGCCTCCCCGGTGAGCGTGAAGCGGACCTCGTCCTCGTCCTCCTCCGCGTCGGTCGGCTCCCCCACCCGTACCTCCGCCGCCAGCACCGGGTCGGTGGGCGCGAGCACGGCGCCCAGCAGCAGGGCGACGGCGGGCGGCCAGTCCAGCAGCGCCCACGCGAGCACGGCGGTCACCAGGATCGTCAGAGGCATGGTGATGCCCAGCAGCCGCCAGCTCCCCGCCCAGGAGCGGAGGCCGGGTGGCCGGTTGATGGCCAGCCCGGCGCCCATCAGCGACACGATGACGCAGACCTCGGTGAGGTGCTCCACCCACAGCCGGTTGCCCACCGGGTCGGCCACGGGCACGGGCAGGGGCAGTAGCTGGACGGCGGCGCCCACCGCGAGGAACACCATCGGCATCGAGAAGGGGCGGCTGAACGCCACCCGGGGCAGGACGGCCGCCGCCAGCGCGCCGACGCCCAGACCGGCGTACACGAGATCGGAAAAGGTCATTCAGCAGTTGTGCGCGTGGTGACCGTGAACAAACCCCCGTCCGGGTCCCGCAGTGTCGCCTGGACGCCCGGCGTGTGGTCGAGCATGGTGCCGCCGTGCCGCAGCGCGGACGCCACGCAGCCGTCGACGTCGCGCACCGGGAAGTGCACCTCCCACCGGGGGCGGATCGCGGGGTCGGGCGCGGCCTCCAGCGCGCCGGAGCTGAGCCGGGCCACCACGTGGCCGGCGCTGCGCAGCACGACCTCTTCCGCCTCGTACTCCACGTCGCAGCAGCCCGGCCGGCCGCACGCCCAGTCGAAGACCTCCCCGTAGAAGATCGCGGCCTCGAAGGCGTCCCGGGTCCGCAGCCGCAGCCAGGCGGGCGCGGCGGCGCGCCAGGTCTCCCAGCCGGACAGGAGCTGGCCCTCCCAGATGCCGAAGACCGCCCCGTCCCGGTCGGCGGCGAGGGCGCCCCGCCCGACGACGAACCCGACCGGCCCGACGGCGACCGTGCCGCTGCGCTCGCGGATGCGGCCGGCCGTCTGGTCGGCGTCCTGGACGGCGAAGTACGGGGTCCAGGCGACGGCCACCTGGAAGGCGGAGGCCAGTGCTCCTATGCCGGCGACCGGCTTCCCGTCCTCCAGGGCGACGCTGAACTCCTCGCCGAGCCGTGCCGGGCGGAATTCCCACCCCATGACCGCGCCGTAGAAGTCCTGCGCGGCACGCAGATCGCGGGTCATCAGACTGACCCAGCACGGGGCACCGAACACGGAGCTGCTGGACGTCACCCCCGACGTCGTGGTGGCTGTCGGCTTCCTGTTCATGTGCAGACCGTCCCGGTGTCACCAGTGGTGCGGATGTGCCGCAGGTGTCCCTGCTTCCTCTTCTGCCTCTGCCGGTGTCCATCCTTGCACTCTTCGCGGGGGATGGCCTTCCCCGTGCGTCCGGCCTCAGCGGCGCCGTCGCGGCCGGCGCAGCAGGCGGCGCCCGCGTTCCAGGCCGCGGGCGAGGTGCCAGCGCTCCTCGTAGAGCAGCCGGCCGACCAGGGCACCGCCGAAGACCACGAAGCCCACGCCGACGAGCCACGACTGGACGACCAGCATGGTGCCGACCGGCCCGTAGGTCACCGCGTTGGAGGCGATCAGCGGGGAGAAGACCAGCCGGGAGAAGACCCGCAGTCCGGCGAGGCCGACCACGGTGCACACCGCCCCCGGCAGCAGGGCCCGCCACGGCAGCCGGCCGCCCAGCAGGAACCGCTGGGACCACCAGAAGAACAGCACCCCGCTGCCGAAGGCGAGCACCACGCGCCAGGCGAGGTCCACGCCGGACGCCGGCCGGGAGGACACGTCCGCCGACAGCAGCAGGTAGCCGATGAGCACGGCCAGCCAGACCGCGTGCCGCCACATGGTGTGCCAGCGGGCGGCGCTGAGCTCCCACACCTTCTCGTAACCGGTCTGCACCACGCCGCCGAACGTCAGACCGAACACGGCCAGTGCCGCGATGCCGAACCCGGTGGTCGACTCCAGGGCGGCGCCCGGGGGCGCGAACAGCCGCTCGACCTCGTCGGTGGAGGCCACGGCGACCCCGAGGCCGTCCGAGAGCCACTGCGCGAATCCCGTGCCGCCCGCCGGGTCCGCGGCCGCCACGACGATCAGCAGCGGGACGAGCGTGAGCAGCCCGAGGGCGGCGAAGCCCATCGAGCGGTGCATCAGCTCCAGGTCGGTACCCGTCCGCCAGCCACGCCCGGCGGCCGAGCGGTGGAAGGCGTCGTGCAGCCGCCCGAACCACCGGGTGTGGGCGCCGCCCCCGGCCTCGGGAGACTTCTCGGACATGCACCTCGCATACCCGGTGGCGGCCCGGCGGGTACGGGTGGGGACGGGGGAGGCCCCGAATGGACGCCTCCGCCGCCCCTCCCGGCACCGGCGGACGCGCGCTAGGGGGTGTCTCGCCGATCGTGCCGGGCTCGCGATCCCTAGGACAGCTTGCCGTCGTAGTCCGGCAGCTTGAAGGTGCGCTCGGCGTGGCCGCCGGCCAGGTCGGTGGGCCGGTTGCCGATGTTGGCGATGATCGTGTACCCCTTGGCCTCGATCTCGGCGCGCTTGGCCGTCTTGTACGCGCTCACCTCCTCGAACAGGTCGGGCAGGTCGCGCACGTACAGGCCGTCGACGGGGTAGCCGACCGCCCTGAGGTTGCAGGCGGTGGGGGCGTGCAGGATGCCGGGCCGGGCGGTGACGAAGAAGACGTCCACGCCCCGCGAATCCGCGTACCGGACCAGGTCCAGCACGGGCCGCACCGCGGGCGTCGGATACTCCCAGAAGTAGTGGAAGTCCGTCTCCAGCGAGGTGTTGTCGATGTCGAGGACCACGGCGAGCCGCCGGTCGGAGGGGGGCGCGGTGCGCTGCTCGATGTAGGAGTGGGCCTGGCCCAGGGCGGCGGAGACATCGCGCTGCCAGGTCGCGTAGTCGACCCCGGCGAGCCGGGCGCCGGTGGCGGTGGTGGTCGCGGTGGTGGTGGCGGTGACGCGGGTGACCGGCGAGGGGGCGGTGGCGGCGGCGCCGGCCGGAGCGGCGGTGGCCGTGGTGGCGGTGGCGGTGGCCGTGGTGACGGTGAAGGCGGCCAGGGTGAGCGCCACCCGTGTTCTCCATCGGGCTGCATGCATGGGGCTTCAACTCCTGTGGGGGTAGGGGCGGGTGAAGGCATTGGCATGCTCGCGCTCAATGATGGACGGAATGAGGCCTTCCTTCTACTGGTCGGTAGCGATTTCGTGCGGCGAACCCGACGGCGGGCCGGAAATCCGTTTGCCCCCGGGTCCGCCGGGCGCCGACAGTGGCCCGATGCAGACGGGACCCACCTTGACCGTCCGGGCCGCCCGGACCGAGGACGCGCCGCAGATATGCGAGCTGCTCAACACCATCGACACGATCGAGATCGGCGCCCCCGAGACCGATCTGCACACGGTCGAGGCCGACCTCACCCACCCGGAAGTGGACCTCGCCCACGACTCCTGGCTCGCCCTCGACGACGCGGGGCGGCTCCTCGCGTACGCGCTGACGTGGGACGACTCGGGCGGCGAACGCATCGACATGGACCATTACGTGCTCCCCGACCAGCAGGCCGCCGGGGAGACGCTGCTGGCGGCGGCCGAGGAGAGGGCCCGCGCCAAGGCACGGGCCAACGGCGCCGCGCGGGCGGTGGTCCACCTCCACCTCAACCAGCGCCCCACCACCGACACCGGCATCCTCACCCGGCGCGGCTGGCACACCGTACGGCGCTATCAGGTGATGGTCCGCGACCTGACCCCCCACCAGGACCCGCTGCCCGAGCCGCCGGCCGGGGTCACCCTGCGCCCCTGCACCGACGAGGCCGACCGGCGGCGCGCCCACGCCCTCGTCGAGGAGACCTTCGCCGAGCACTTCGACCACCAGCCGCGCCCCTACGAGCGGTGGCTGGACGACATCGACGCCGAGCACCTGGACTGGTCCCTGGTCTGGATCGCCGCCGTCGAGGGCCTCGGTGACGCCGCCGTGCTGCTGTCCCGCAACGACCGTGCCGGCATGGGCTGGGTGCGCAACCTCGGCGTCCGCGAGGCCGCCCGCGGCCGCGGCCTCGGCGGCCACCTGCTGCGCCACGCGTTCGGCGTCTACGCCGCACTCGGCCGTGACACCCTCGGGCTCGGCGTCGACACCCTCAACAAGAGCGGAGCCCTCCGGCTCTACGAGGCCCACGGCATGCGGCTGCACTACGCCGTGGACACCTGGGAAGTCACGCTCCCCGTCGCGGGCGACCGCTGAGGCGGCCCGGATGCGCATCCGGGCGGCACGCCCGGAGGACCTTCCCGTCCTCCGGGACGTCGAGCGGGCGGCGGGACGCTGCTTCCGTGACGTGGGCATGGCCGCCGTCGCGGACGACGAGCCGCTGCCGTACGCCGAACTCGCCCGCTACCAGGAAGCCGGCCTGGCCTGGGTCGCACAGGACGGGGGACGGACACCGGTCGCCTACCTGCTGGCCGCGCCCCTGGACGGCGACCTGCACGTCGAGCAGGTGTCGGTGGACCCGGGCAGCGCCCGCCGCGGGATCGGGCGGGCGCTGCTGGAACACCTGGCGGAGCGGGCCGTCGCCGACGGGATCCCCGCCCTGACGCTCACCACGTTCGCCGAGGTCCCGTGGAACGCCCCGTACTACGCCCGCTGCGGCTTCCGCGTCATGGCGGACCGGGAGATCGGGCCCGGTCTGCGCCGCGTCCGGCGACGCGAGGCGGCGCACGGTCTGGACCGCTGGCCCCGGGTCTGCATGCGCCGGCTCCTCTGACGCCCCGGCGCGCGGGCCGTGCGCCGGCACCGCACGCCGGGGGCCGGTGCGCCGGCCCCGTGCGCGTGCGCCGTCCCCGGTCCCGTGCGCGTCCGCCCTCCGCCGTCAGAGCCGGCAGAGCCGTGAGAGCCGTCAGAGCCGGCAACCGGCCAGCAGGGCGGCCGGATCGGCGCCGGGCGGCAGAGGCACCGTCCGGCCGGGCGGCGGGCGGTGGCCCCGGCCGACCCAGTCCTCCAGGGCGGTGAACGCCGAGCGGTGGCACGGCACCAGCGGCCGCAGGCGGCCGGGGAAGGCGTCGACCAGGGAATCGGTGTGCGTGCCGCCCTCGATCCGGTAGTAGCGGTGCAGACCGCCCCGCCCCGCTTCCCGCACCATGCGGGCGTACACGTCCGAGTCCTGACCGATCGGCAGCAGCACGTCGAGCGTGCCGTGCACGGTGATCAGCGGCTTGCCGATACGGCCCGTCAGGGCGATGCGGCCGACCGCCTCGCGCACGCCGGCGGGCCGGGCGGCGTAATCGTAGTCCGCGTCCGCCCCGGCGTACGCCGGGTCCAGCTCCTCGCGGTAGACGCGCTGGGTCAGGCCCCAGTAGTACGCGTGGTGGTAGGGCCACAGGAACTCCGACCCGGCCGGGTAGCCGGCGGCGTGCATCGCGTCGCGCGCCGCCCCGGCGTCCGGGCCGCCTGCCGCGTACACCGGGTAGTGACGCAGCGCGGGGGGCAGGAACGTGAACAGGTTCGGCCCGTCGGCGCGCCACAGGGTGCCCTCCCAGTCCACCCCGCCGTCGTACAGCTCCGGTCGGTTCTCCAGCTGCCAGCGCACGAGGTAACCGCCGTTGGACATGCCGGTCGCGAGGGTGCGGGCCGGCGGCCGGTGGTAGCGCTGTGCCACGACCGCCCGGGCCGCGCGCGTGAGCTGGGTCAGACGGGTGTTCCACTCGGCGACGGCGTCGCCCGGAACGCGCCCGTCCTGCTGGAAGGACGTGCCCGTGTTGCCCTTGTCGGTGGCGGCGAACGCGTACCCCCGGGAGAGCGCCCAGTCGCCGATGGCCCGGTCGTTGGCGTACTGCTCGCGGTTGCCGGGGGTCCCGGAGACGACGAGACCGCCGTTCCAGCGGTCGGGCAGCCGGATCACGAACTGGGCGTCATGGTTCCAGCCGTGGTTGGTGTTGGTGGTGGAGGTGTCGGGGAAGTACCCGTCGATCTGGAGGCCGGGCACACCCCTGGGCGTGGGCAGGTCCTTGGGCGTGAGCCCGGCCCAGTCGGCCGGGTCGGTGTGCCCGGAGGCCACGGTCCCCGCGGTGGTGAGCTCGCCCAGGCAGGCCACCCGCTGGTGCTCGGCCCCGGGCACCCGGAGCGGGACGGAACAAGAGGCCCTCCGCGTCCCGGTCGCCACTCCCGTCCGGGTCGCCACTGCCGTCCGGGCGGCCGCCGTCGCGGAGCAGCCGTCGTCGGCGAGCGTGTAGTGGCCCGCCGGGGACTCCCTCAGCGTGTGGGTGACGAACGTGTTGTACAGCCCCATGGCCTGGTCCGCGCCCTTGGCGTAGGTGAGGCCGCCACGGGTCGTCGCCCGCCCCGCCCCCACGTGCGCGTAATTGCTTGACGTCCAGCAGGCGGCCGGGGCCCCGCCTTCGGTCCGCGCGGTGACGGGTGCGGACAGGGCACCCGCCCGGCCGTCCCGGTCCCGGGCGGCCACCGCGTACGTGTGCGCGGAGCCGGCCGCCAGGCCCGTGTCGGTGAACGGCGGTGCGGCGGGCTCCGCGACCGGCGTGCCGTCCCGGTGGACCGTGTAGCCCGCGGCCCCGGCGACCGGCGACCAGTCGAGGGTGACCGCGCTCTCCGTGGCCCCGGTGACGGACAGGCCACCCGGCGCGGGCAGCCCGCCGGGCGGTTCGCCGGCGCGGTCGAGGCCGAAGAACCCGGTGATCCAGTGGCTGGAACAGATCGTGTCCAGGAAGTACGCGGCCGCGGCCCCGCACTGCTCGGGGCCCGTCCCCGGATCCACCGGGGTGCCGTGGCCCATGCCCGGCACCCGGTCCACCTCCACGGCGACCGTCCCGTCCGCGGCCGCGTACTGCTCCCGCCGGGTGGAGTTGGGGCCGATGGCGGCCGTACGGGTGGGCGTGGGCGACAGGCCGTGCAGCGCGGTCCACTGGTCGCGCAGTTCGTCGGCGTTGCGCGGGACGACGGTGGTGTCCCGGTCGCCGTGCCAGATCGCCACCCTCGGCCAGGGTCCGGTCCAGGACGGGTGGGCGTCCCGCACCCGCTGCGCCCACTGGGCGGGCGTCAGGTCCACGCCCGGGCTCATGCAGGAGTACGCGGAGGCGGTGTCGCGCGCGCAGCCGTAGGGGAGTCCCGCGACTACCGCGCCGGAGGCGAAGACGTCGGGATACGCGGCCAGCAGCACCGACGTCATGGCGCCCCCGGCGGACAGGCCGGTCACGTGCACCCGCCGCGCGTCCGCTCCGTGGGCGGACAGGGCGTACGCCACCATCTGGCGGATCGACGCGGCCTCGCCCTGCCCCCGGCGGTTGTCGGAGGGCTGGAACCAGTTGAAGCACCTGTTGGGGTTGTTCGCCGCCGTCTGCTCGGCCAGGACCAGCAGGAAGCCGTGGCGGTCGGCGTACTGCGCGAGCCCGGAGGCGTCGGCGTAGGTCTGCGCGTTCTGCGTGCACCCGTGCAGGGCGACCACCACCGGCGCGGCGGCGGGCAGGGACGCGGGGCGGTACACGTACATGCCGAGCGCCCCGGGATTGCTCCCGAACGCGGTGACCCGGGTCAGGCCCACGGCCGCCCGGGCGCCGGGGGCGGGACCGGTGAGCACCGCCATGGCCGCCAGGGCCAGGACGGTCAGCGTGGCGAGCAGGCGCCGCAGCCGGGCAGCGGGACGCCCGGCCGCCCCGCGGCGGGGGAGCGGGGGCGGAAGCGGGCGTGGGAGGGGGCGGGAGGACGAGGGGGGCATGGCGGCTCCTCGGGACGTGCCGGGGCGGGTCCCCGCACCGTAGGACCCGGGGATACCGCCCGGTATGGCAGGCCGCACCACACTCGGGGCGCCTCCGCGCGGAGCCGGGGGGATTGCGCCGTGCGCCCGGACGTGCTAAAGGGCCGGGCGTGCCCCGTGCGGGTGTACGGGACGGGTTGCGCGCACCGGGCCCCCTCGCGCCCCGTACACTCGTCCACCGCTGCCCGCAGCGGCGGTGAGGGATCAACAGACTTCTTCGGAAAGGTATTTCGACATGGACTCCGCCGTGCGAGGCGACGCGCCGATCTACGACCGCCTCATAGAGGAGCGCGGCGACGTTCCCGCCGATGTGCGCCGGGTGGCAGAGGACACGATCCGGCAGCTCACCCGGGCGCTGGACTTCAGCGCCGTGGGCCGTTCATCGGGGTATCCAGGCATGGGCTTCCCGCCGCCGGCATCCCTATGACCGGGGCGGGGAGCGGTCCGCTCACGGCTGCTCGTCGACCAGCCCGCAGACCCATGCCAGCAGGTCGTGCACCCCGCGGACGTAGGCCGCGCGCTCGGCGCTCTCCGTCGGGTCCGCGAGCTGCACCACGGCCGCGTCCAGCTCGGCCGTGAGCAGGTGGCTGGACGGGGTGCGGCCGGCACCGGCCGCCCCGGTCACCGGCGCCGCGTCGGCCCGCCCGAGCGCCCACTCGCAGGCCGCCAGGGCGCCCAGCGAGAAGGGCGTCCGCAGACCGGGCGCCGCCGCCTTGTGCTCCAGCCGCCGGCGGGCCGCCTCGACCTCGGCACGTGCCTTGGTGCCGATGAGCACGTCCTGGTTACGTTCGGAATCCACTGCCATAGGTATACGTCTGACCCCAGCGGCCGATGCGATGCCCCGAAATGCGAAATTTCCGGGGCGGGGTATCCTCCGGGTGCGGTGGTGCCGCGGCCGGGCGACGGCCGGCGGCCCGCCGGGAGGGCGGGCCGCCGGGTGGGACGGGGCTGTGCGGTCCAGGACCGGGTGGTGCGCCCGGACGGGGCCGTGCGGTCTAGAAGACGCTCACGCCGTACGCGCTGAGCGCCTCCGTGACGGGCTGGAAGAACGTGGTGCCCCCGCTGGAGCAGTTGCCGCTGCCGCCGGAGGTCAGGCCGAGCGCGGTGCCGCCCGAGAACATCGCGCCGCCGCTGTCGCCGGGCTCGGCGCAGACGTTGGTCTGGATGAGGCCGTAGACGACGTCGCCGTTGCCGTAGTTGACGGTCGCGTTGAGGCCCGTGACCGTGCCGCCCCGGAGCCCCGTGGTGCTGCCGCTGCGCTGGACGGACTGGCCCACGTAGGCGTTGCCGGCCGCGGTGATGTCGCGGTAGCTGCCGTTGTAGAGGTACACGCGGCCGTCCGCCGCCGAGGCGTTGGAGTGCCGGATGATGCCGTAGTCGTTGCCGGGGAAGCTGGACCCGGTGCGGGTGCCGAGCAGGGTGGTGTTGCCCGAGTTGGTGTACCAGGTGCTGCCGATGTTGGTGCAGTGGCCGGCCGTCAGCGCGTAGTAGGTGCTTCCGCTGCGGACGTTGAAGCCGAGGGAGCAGCGGCCGCCGCCGGCGTAGATCGCCTGGCCGCCCGCGATGAGCTTGTTGAAGGTACCCGGGGTGCGCTTGATCTCCAGGGTGTTCGCGCGGCTGCCGGCGGCTTCCTTGATGCGGGCCAGCTCGGCCGCCGAGACGGTGGAGTCCGCCGTGACGACGAGCTTGCCGGACTTGGCGTCCGTGTACCAGGCGGTCCCGGGTACGTCGGCGCCCAGGACGGCGTCGCTCGCCTGGGTGAGCTGTGCGGCGGTGGCCCGCGCGCCGTCGAGCGGCGCGGCGCCCGCGCTGGGGGCGGCAAGCGCGGAGGCGGCCAGGAGCGCGGCCGCGACGGCGGTCAGCCGCGCGCCTCTCGCGATGCCGCCGAGGGGGGTGAAGCGCTTGAGGTTCACTGCATCCTCCGGTGGGGGATCCGTGGCCCGCTGGGTGGGCGGGCCCTACAGGGCGCCGGCGTGCCGGGTCACGACGGAGGGTTGCCGTCATGTGCCTGTCAAGCGGCGCGGTAGGAATCCTGGGCTCCGGCCGGGGGCGCGGGCAAGATCGCCTTTTGGCCGCTCTACGCGCGTCCGTCGGTATGACGGGCCGGACGGGCCCGCCGGGTGCGGGTGGCTCGCCGCCGGGCCGATGGGCGCGCATGGGCGGAGGGGCATGGAGCAAAGGCCGGGGAGCGTTTGCTGACCATCCATCAGCTCGTCCGGTGGGCCGGATGCCGTCCGGGGGGCCGGCGGGAAAGGGGCGGGCGCCCGTGACCGCCGTGGGGCCCGTCGGTGCTGTTCAGCGTTCAACGGACGGGGGTGGCGGTGCGCCCGCAGGCGGACCGGTGGCGTCCGTTTCGGTGGGCGCCACCGCCGGCCGGCCGGGGGCCGCCGTTGCAGTGGCGCCCGCAACCGGAAGGGTCGGCGGGTGGCCGGGAGCGCGGGGGCCCGACGGTACGCGGCGCCGCCGCGCCGGCGGAACCGGAACCGCCGCGCGCGCACCCCGTCGGCGCCTCCGTCACTCCCTTATGCGTCGATCACGCCCGTTCGCCCGGCGCCCGGCCGTGTCCGGATCCCGCCCCCGGGCGGACAGCGGCCCGTCAACGCCCGGAGTACCGGGGGGTGTAAAGACCCGGGACGCGAGGAAGTCGGGAGTCACGAGCGAAGCCGGGTGAAGGAGAGACATGAAGCACCACGACCACAAGCCCGAAACCGCGGCCGAAGAGGTCCTCGACGAGTTCGAGGAAGCGGAGCTGCGGCTCGACGACGGCGGTCCGGACGAGCACGACGGCGAGGCGGCGGACTCCCTCACGCCCAGCGAGACCGGCCAGGAATCGGTACGCGACGACAAGCCCCGCCCCGGCGGATCCCCCACCCCCTGAACCACCGCCCCGCGCCGGGACCGCCCGCCCCGCCGGCCGCCGCCCGCCCCGGGTCGCGGCCCCGCGCCACGGACGGCCCCGCCGGGGCCCGACCGGGGCCGGCGCGGGCGTGGGGGCGTGCCTAGGGCGTCACGGGCCGCCGGAGGGTCTTGGTCTCGGTGCCGTGGGCGAAGCCACCCGCGTCGTCGGCGCCGCGCTGCGGAGCCGGCTGGCGCTCCAGCCGTGACAGGACCCGGCGAAGGTCCTCGACGAGCAGGTCCGCGAGATCGTGCCCGAACCCGTTGCGCACGACGACGCGCAGCACCGCGAGATCGGAGCGGTTCGCCGGGAAGGTGTACGCGGGCACCAGCCAGCCACGCTCCCGCAGCGCCGCCGACACGTCGTAGACGGTGTACGCGTGGACGTCCTCCCGGAGGGTGAAGGCGAAGACGGGGGTCTCGCCGCCGTCGGTGACGAGGACGAACGGCCCCAGCCCGGCGATCTGCCCCGCCAGCCGCATCGCGACGTCCCGGCTGGTCTGCTGCACCCGGCGGTAGCCGTCGAAGCCCAGCCGCAGGAAGGTGTAGTACTGGGCGACCACCTGCGCCCCGGGCCGGGAGAAGTTCAGCGCGAACGTCGGCATGTCCCCGCCCAGGTAGTTGACGTGGAAGACCAGGTCGTCGGGCAGCGCGTCGGCGTCCCGCCACAGCGCCCAGCCGACCCCGGGCATGACGAGCCCGTATTTGTGCCCGGAGGTGTTGATGGACGCCACCCGCGGCACCCGGAAGTCCCACTCCAGGCCGGGATCGAGGAACGGCGCGATCATGGCACCGGACGCGCCGTCCACATGGACCGGCACGTCGATCCCCGTGCGGGCCTCCAGGTCGTCCAGCGCGGCCGCGATGGCGGCGACGGGCTCGTAACTCCCGTCGAACGTGGACCCCAGGACGGCCACCACACCGATGGTGTTCTCGTCGCACAGCTCGACGGCGGTCTCGGGCGTCAGATGGAACCGGTCGCCGTCCATCGGCACGTACCGCGGCTCGACCTCGAAGTAGTCGGCGAACTTCTCCCAGCAGATCTGCACGTTGACGCCCATCACCAGATTGGGCCGTTCCGCCGGCCGGCCCGCCGCGCGGCGCCGGTGCTGCCACCGCCGCTTGAGGGCCAGCCCGGCCAGCATCGCCGCCTCGCTCGAACCGGTGGTCGAGCAGCCGGTCACCTTCCGGGGGTCCTCGGCGTGCCACAGGCCCGCCAGCATGTGCACGCACCGCGTCTCCAGCTCGGCGGTCTGCGGGTACTCGTCCTTGTCGATCATGTTCTTGTCGGCGCACTCGGCCATCAGGCGCTGTGCCTGGGGCTCCGCCCACGTACTGACGAACGTCGCCAGGTTCAGCCGGGCGTTGCCGTCCAGCATCAGCTCGTCGTGCACGAGCTGGTACGCGGTGTCGGGGTCCATCGGCCCCTCGGGCAGGGCGTAGCGCGGAACCGTGACGGGCTCCCGGCTGAACAGCGGGTTGACCTGGAGGTCGCGGCTGCGGCGCACGCCGTGCCGGGACCGGCTCGCATGGTTCAGGGGCATCGCTCGACGTCCTTCCGCACGGATCGGGGCCCGTGTCACCCTGCGCCCTTCCCGTCCTTCGGCGCCGGGTCCGCGGGCGGCGCCCATTCCCCCCGGAATGGCCCAACCCGGCCCTGCCCTTCCGGCGGTACGGCGCCGGGACGGGTCGTCATGCACACGGCGTGAGCGCGGGTTTCGCCGAAACCCGCCGGACCCTGGGCCAAAACGTTCTGTTCCGTACCCGGATGGACACCCAAAGCGACGGAGGGGGCGGTGAACAGCCACCGTATGTAACGGGTTTCGCCAGGACCGGTGCGCCGCCCCCGGCCCTGCCGATACGGTCCGCCCATGGACGACTGCGAGTTGACCTCGGGCATCGACGCGTGC
Source organism: Streptomyces sp. NPDC016309 (assembly GCF_043077235.1). Lineage (NCBI taxonomy): Bacteria > Bacillati > Actinomycetota > Actinomycetes > Kitasatosporales > Streptomycetaceae > Streptomyces > Streptomyces sp. NPDC016309. The sequence goes on from NZ_JBIBSG010000003.1 coordinate 595,739, forward strand.
ACGCCGCCCGACCACTTCGTGCGACTCCGGCTCGCCGCCTACGACGCGGCCGCCGACGCCGGCATCTCCTGGGTCCTGCGGGCACCCCGACCGCGCACGGCCGAGATACGCATCGCACGGGAACTGCACCAGGACATCCAGGCGGCACGGGCCGCCTGGAGCGCACCCGAATCCCCGGACGACCACTGGCCGCAGCTCGTGCGCCGGCTGCACAGCCTGCTCCACATCAGCCACCTCATCCCCGCGCTGCTGGAGACCAGCGAGAGCCAGGACCTGGACGCGGACCTGGTCGAGGCACTCCGCACGGCCGCCGTGATGTGCGGCGGCTTCGACCGGCCGCTCACCGCGCTGGAAGAGGCCCTGCGCGACACCCCGAACCACGAGCACGACCGGGACGGCGGACGCGCGCCCGACTCCGGTCTCCTGGCCGCCGCCTCCCGGCACGCCCTCACCGCGCTGCTCCTGCTGGACAAACAGTTGCTCACCAGGATCACCGCCGGGGGGAGTACGACCTAGCGTCTCGCCGATCGTGCCGGCCTCGCGTCGCCCGGCACCGCACCTCGCCGTTCACGCCCACAGTGCCCCGGCCACCGACACGCCCGCGAAGACCGCCCCCAGGCCGACGCCCGTGCTCAGGGCCACGTTCAGGACCGCGTAGAGGACCGCCCCGCCCTCCGCCAGCCGCAGCGTCTCGTAGGAGAACGTCGAGTAGGTGGTGAGCGCGCCGCACAGCCCCGTGCCGAGCAGCAGCCGCAGCGACGACCCGGCCGCCCCGGCCGTGACCGCCCCGGTCACCACGCCCAGGACCAGGCAGCCCACCACGTTGACCGCGAACGTCCCCCACGGGAACACCGAGTCGTGCCGCGCCTGCACCGCCCGGTCGGTCAGGTACCGCAACGGCGCCCCGACCGCCGCGCCCGCGGCCACCAGTAGCCAGTTCACCGCACGGCCTCCCCGCCGGCGTACCGGACGACCTCGCACGGGTCGAGGACCACCAGCCCGTCGCCGATCAGGCCGTCCAGCCGTGGCAGGAACGCCCGTACGCGCTCCTCGGTGTCCACGACCACGACCGCCACCGGCAGGTCCTCGCCCAGGGAGAGCAGCCGCGCCGTGTGGATCAGGGACGACCTGCCGAAACCCTCCACGCCCCGGAACACCGAGGCCCCGGCCAGCCCGGCGTCATGGGCCCGGTGCACGATCTCGCTGTACACGGGCCGGTGGCGCCAGACGTCGTTCTCCCCGACGAGAACCGTCATCCGCAGCGCCGGTGCGCCGCCCGCCGGTCCGGTCATGCCCGCCTCCTCACCAGGGCGCGGCGCGTCAGCCACGCCGTCGTCGCCACCGCCGCCAGGGCCACCACGGGCGTCAGGCCCAGATACACGAGACCGGCCCCCGCCCGGCCGCCTTCGACCAGGTCGTGGACGTCCACCGCGTACGTCGAGAACGTGGTGAAGCCGCCCAGCACGCCCGTGCCGAGGAAGGGCCGGACCAGCCGGTGCGCCGCCCGGGCCTCGCCGACCACGGCCATCAGCACGCCGATCAGCGCGCAGCCGACGACGTTGATAGCGAAGGTCGTCCACGGGAACCCGCCCACCGGGACCGGCCACAACAGCATCGCGCCGTAGCGGGCCGAGGCGCCCAGCACCCCGCCCAGCGACACGACCGCCACCACCGGCGCCTGTGCCCGCCACGCTGTCATGAACGTCCTTCTCCTACCCGCGGGCCGAGGGCGCGGTCCAAGCGTCGGGCGGACGGGCGCGCACCAGCACGGGCGGGGACCGCCGGCGGGCGCCACCGCCGCGGCCCTCAGCGTAACGGGCGGCTATCGCCGCAGGCCGTCCAGGGGGCGGAGGTCGCTGTCGGTCAGGGCGCGCCCGGCTCCCTGCGGCTCCGGGGCCCCGGTGTTGCCGTACGACTGCGTCGAGAAGTTGCCGTTCTGCGTGTGCAGTTCGCGGTCCCCGACCGCACCGGCCGCGGTGGCGGAGGCGCCGAGGACGGCTGCGGCGACACCGGCGGTGGCCAGCACCTTCTTGATCATGGGTTCGTTCCTTCTCGTCGATGCGGTCGTGGATGCGGTCCGAACGGTCGCCGGAGCGACCGGAACCCGGACTGCACAACGGCCCCGCGCCGACGGACGTATGCCGCATTCACCCGTTTGCCGGGGTCAGCGGCGGACCGGCCGGAAGTACCTCTCCAGAGCCCAGGCCGCCAGCCGCCGCCCGACGGCGTTGCCCGCGGTGTCGGCCGTCCGGGTGTGGATACCGGCCCAGACGCGGGCGTCGACCACATCCCGGTCGTAGTCGCGGGCGTGCCGGTAGTGCCGGGTCGTGCCGGTGCCCCGCGACCTGATCCGGAGGTCGACGTCGGGGGTGCCGAACAGGCCGGTCAGGGTGCGCATCAGGGCGCCGCCGGACGCGGCGTGACCGCTCAGGTAGTCGGGGTGCGGGGGCGTCGTCAGCAGCGGCTCCCAGTCCGGGTCGGCCCGGGTCGCCGGGTTGCCGTCCCGGTCGGCCTCGCGGACGGCGGTGATGGGCCGCCAGGTGCCGTAGTGCAGCTTGGCGTCCCAGGCGGCGACGACCGCGTCCAGCATGGCGGTGTTGGCGGCCGCGTACGTACGGGCCGTCTCGACGATGTCGAAACCGTGCCGGTCCGCGTGGTCGCCCAGCGCCTTCTGCACCTCCAGGTCGGTGAAGAACAGGGCGTTCTCCGTCTGCCGGGGGGTGCGCACCGAACCCTTCCCGGCGCCGAACGCCCGCACCTCGGCCAGGTCCCTGGCGTACCGGACGGAGCCGAGCCGCGGCGGGGGACCGGGCCGGAACCGGTCGGGGGAGCCGGTCAGCATCGGGCGCAGCCGCGCCAGCCAGGCGCTGTCGAACGGCCGGCCGCCCGGGGGCGTGGGCCGCCACACACCCGGCGCGGGGCGCGCGGGGAACGGCACGGCCGCCCCGCGGCCGTCCCCGGCGCGCAGGGCCAGCAGGTGATCGGCGGCCCGCTCGCCGAACGCGACGCCCTCGTCCTCGGCCCGGCCGTCCGGGACACGGGCCAGGCTCGCCGCGTAGAGCGCGCCCAGCCGGGGCGCGGCCGCCGGGAACGAGAGCCGCAGCAGCCGGTGGGCCGCCGCCGCGGCGGCCGCCTCCGAGGACGCCGTACGGGGTCCGCGCGCGGCCCAGCGGTAGGGCTCGTACCGCCCCTCGATGCCGACCACCGCGTTGTACATGGCCGTGGCGGTGAACGCGTGCCACACCAGCTCCTCCGGAGTGGTCAGCCCGCCCTCCGGATCGACCGTCCCGGTGACGGCGCCCATCCACTCGGCGACCACCGCCCCGGACGCCGGGGCGCCGGCCCGTGCCGGCCCCGCGGCGGCGTGCGGGACGGCCTGTGCCAGGGCCGCCAGCCCGGTGGCGGCGGCGACCGCCACGGCCGTACGGGGCGCCGACCATCCCGCTCTCCTGCGTCGCACAACGAACTCCTCGCGCCGGTTGCCTTTCCCAGAGCTGTAGACCCCGGGGCGGGCGGCCAACCGCTCCGCCCCGAGGCCTGCGCCGTACGGTGCAGGCACACCACCCGCACGGAGTCGGCCGCGTCAGTCGTCGACGCGCTCCAGAACGTCCCCGAGGTCGACGAACGCGAAGTTCGTGGCCTCCCGGTCGCCGTCCACCGGCGTGTCGTGACCGTCCTGGACGACCAGCAGGCCGTGCGGGTACTTCGCCCCGAGCGGGGCGTTCAGGACGGCGGCACCGTCACACTCCTCGGACCCGTCGACGGAGCCGTCGGCCGTGGCGGTGACGCGGAACCCGCCCTCGTACTCGTTGGCGTCCGCCACCTCGCGGTCGTACAGGGCGAAGGTGTCGTCACCCTGGCTGGAGGCCAGCAGGTAGCCGTCCCCGCCGGCCTCGGTGAGCAGTGCCAGGCCCTCCACGTCGGCCGCCAGACGGGTGCCGCCGAAGCCCGGGTCGGCACCGGCGGAGCACTCCTCGGTCTCCTCGTCGTACACGCCCGGCACGCCGTACTCGCGGACGCGGTCGACCAGCTTCGGGGCGGCGCCCGTCAGATCCGCGCGCACGCGCCAGATGCCGACGTCCTCCTGGCCCGCGTACAGCGTCCCGTCGGCCGGGTCGACGACCATGCCCTCGACCTGCGGCAGCTCGCCCGGCTCGCCGCACGGCGTCCAGGACGTGCCGTCGGGCAGCCGGAAGGACGACGGCAGGTCCAGACTGCGGACCTTCCGGTAGGTGACCGTGCCGGTGGCGGTGGGCCTGAGCTCCAGCAGGGCGATCGTGGTGCGGTTGCGCCGGCTGACCAGGGCGTAGGAGCGGCCGGTCGTGCGGTCCGTCCAGGTGGCGAGCCCGTAGGCGGTCTGCTGGTCGTTGACCTCGTCCTGACCGGCGGAGAAGACCGGCGGCGCGGCCGGGTCCGTGACGTCGACGAGCGGCCCGCCGGCGCGGCCGGGCGCGATGCGGTGGACGCGGAGGCGGTCGTGGCCGCGGTCGGTCGTCACGGTGACGTCCGCCCGGCCGGTGGAGAGGCGGAGGCCGTGCACCAGGTCCACGTTGTTGAAGCGGCCGGGGGCGTCACCGGGCCGGGCGGCCGGGGGAGCGGGGACCGCCTGCACCTGGCGGGCGTCCAGGTCGTAGACGCGCAGCCCGCCCTCCTTGGCGGTGGCGATCACCAGGCTCCGGTCCGGACTGGCGGCGTTGCGCCAGATCGCCGGGTCGTCGGCGTTGGCGTTGCCGCCCGCCTCGTCGTCGTACAGCGTGGCGGTTTCCGTGCGGGGCGCGACGCCGGGCAGGGCCGGGGCGGACCGGGCCGGCTGCGCGCCGGCGGGGCCGGAGGCGGCGAGCGCCGCCAGGGCCGTACCCAGGACGAGAGCGGCCGACCGGACGGGACGGTGCCTGAACACGAGAGGGAACCCCTTGCTGTCGGGAGCATGGCAAACCGGTGCCGATCATGGAGGGGATCGGTGACCGGCTCCCCTACGCGGGGTGTGCCTCTCGTGAACTCGACGGGTCGACGGCGCCCGCCGCTCAGGTGGGCACGCCAGGGGCGGGCGTCTCGGCGGGCATGTCCTCGGGCACCCGCACCGGCCCGGGCTCCGGACCGCCCGGCTCGAACCCCGCCAGCATGCGTTCCAGTTGCTGCTGGTCCGGGCCGACGAACGGGTCGGACCCCGGCGCGGAGCTGATCGAGTCGACCATCCGGGGCGTGAGGCCGGACGCCGGCGGCAGATGGGTGCACAGGACGGTCTCCGGGTCCATCTCCCGCAGCGGCCGTACCGTGGCGAGGAACTTGTCGGCGTCCACCGTGTGCACCCACGGGCTGTCGACGGTCGCCCACAGCAGTTGCGCCGCCCGCAACTGCTCCGGCACCAGCGCGCCCGCGTCGTCGCACTCGGCCAGGTCCGCGCTCGGCATGGGCGCCCCGAAGCAGTCCGAGCTGAAGCAGGCACGGGCCCGGTCGTCGTAGAAGCCCACCGTCGCCGGATTGTCGAAGAGCGGCGGCCGGAACGCCGTCAGCGTCCGGTCGCCCACGTCCAGGGACTGCCCCGGGTTCAGCAGGAACACCCGGTCCAGGGGCAGCGGCCGCTCGGTGGACATGATCCCCGCCCCGAGGAAGGTGGTGATCACCCGCGCCCGCGGCGCCTCCTCCAGCAGCGCGAACAGTCCGCCCGTGTGGTCCCGGTCGGGATGCGTGAGCCATATCCACCGCACGTCGGCGGGGTCGATCGCCGAGCCGAGCGTCTCCAGGAAGTTCCGGTCCGGAAGGCTGGCGCCGGTGTCCACGACCACCGGCTCGGCGGCGTGCAGCACGAAGGCGTTGATGGGGAGGAAGCCGATGCCCGGCACCTCCAGCGAGTCCGCGAGGACGGTGATGTCGCGACCGAGTCTGTGCATGGTCATGTGGTGCTCCGATGCCCCCGGGGCGGTGGAGAAGGCTCGCGGCCGCGGCGGGAGCCGGACCTGGCCCACCCGTCCGGGCTCCCCACGTCCCATGGTGGTCCCCTCCGCACCCGTCCGCACTCCGGCGGCGTTCGAGCGCGGGAGCCGGTGGTACCCGCGTAGCAGCCGTTCCGCCCACCGGCGTGCGTGCGCGCCGGTATGGAGGCACGGTGGCAGGACGGAGAGGAGCGGTCATGGGCGGCGCAGAGGGGTCCCCGGCCGGCCGTGGCACGGCGGGCGGACCCGGGGCGGGACCCGGGGCGGCGCAGCCGTCGTCGGCGGAGGGGCTGCTCGACGTCCTGGGAGTGGCGGCCGTGGTGCTCGACGCGGAGGGGCGCATCGTGCTGTGGAGCCCGCAGGCCGAGTCGCTGCTCGGGTACTCGGCCGAGGAGGCCCTGGGCCGGTACGCCGCGCAGCTCCTGGTGCCGCAGGAGCACTTCGACCGGGTCCTCCACCTCTTCGAACGGGTGATGAGCAGCGGGGACACCTGGTCGGGGGACTTCATCGTCCGGTGCAAGGACGGGACCACCCGGGTGCTGGAATTCCGCAACATGCGGCTCCTGGACGACCGGGGCGACTACTACGCCCTGGGCCTGGCCACCGACCGGGCCGTGCTGCGGAAGGTGGAGCGCGACCTGGCGCTGTCGGTGCGGCTGGTGGACCAGTCGCCCATCGGCCTGGCCGTCGTCGGCACCGACCTGCGCTACGTGGGCGTCAACGCCGCCCTGGAGCGGATCGACGGCCTGAGCGCCGGCAGCCACATCGGGCGCCGGGTCGCCGAGGTGCTCCCGTTCGTCGACGCCGCCGCGGTCGAGGAGGCGATGCGGACCGTACTGGCGAGCGGGCAGCCGCTGCTCGACCGTCAGATGGTGGGCCGCACCCCGGCGGACCCGGACACCGACCGCGCCTGGTCGGTCTCGCTGTACCGGCTGGACGACGTGGCGGGCCGGGTCCTGGGCCTGGCCATCTCGGTGATCGACGTGACCGACCGGTACCGGGCGGCCACGGAGGCCGAGCGGGCACGCCACCGCCTGGCCATGGTCGCCGACGCCTCGGTACGCGTCGGCACCACGCTCGACCTCGAACAGACCGCCCGCGAGCTGGCCGCCATCGCCGTCCCCGAACTCGCGGACGTCGCCGCCGTCGACCTCCTGGACACCGTGCTGGAAGGGCGCCCCGCCCGCATCGCCGACGACGGGCCGGCCGTCATCCGCGCCCTGGCCGTCGCCGCCGCCTACCCCACCGTCGCCGTCGAGGCCGCCGACCGCCCGGGCGAACCGGCCCACTACGGCGCCGACCGGCTCGTCACCCGCTGCGTACGCACCGCCCGGCCGGTCATGGTGTCCGAGGTCCACGCCGACGACCTGTCCTGCATCGCCCGGGACCACCAGGCGGCGGACCTCCTGTCCCGCGCGGGCGTCCACTCCTACCTGGCCGTGCCGCTGATCGCCCGCGGCGAGGTGCTGGGCGCACTCGACCTCAAACGCGCCCGCAACCCGCTCCCGTTCACCGAGGACGACGCCCTCCTCGCGAGCGAGCTGGCCGCCCGGGCGGCGGTGTGCATCGACAACGCCCGCCTCTTCCGCCGCCAGCGGGAGACCGCGCTGACCCTCCAGCGCAGCCTGCTGCCGACACCGCCGCGCCACCTCGTCGGACTGGAGGTGGCCTCCCGCTACCAGCCGGCCGGCGCGGGCAGCGAGGTCGGCGGCGACTGGTTCGACATCATCCCGATGGACGGGGAGCGGACCGCCCTCGTGGTGGGCGACGTCATGGGAAGCGGCATCAACGCCGCCACCACCATGGGCCGTTTGCGCACCGCCACCCAGACCCTGTCCCGCCTCGCCCTCGGACCCGCCGAGGTCCTCCGGCACCTCGACGAGATCACCGCCGGCCTGCAACCCTCCCTCGCCACGTGCGTGTACGCCGTCTACGACCCCCACCGGTCCCAGTGCCGCGTGTGCACCGCCGGCCACCCCCCGCCCGTCCTGGTCCGCGCCGACGGCGGCCCCCGGCTGCTCGACCTCCCCACCGGCGCGCCCCTGGGCGTCGGCGGCGTCCCCTTCCACGACGTCACGGCCGAACTCGCCCCGGGCGACCGCCTGGTGCTCTACACCGACGGCCTGGTCGAAACCCGCGGCCAGGACATCGACACCCGCCTGGACCGGCTGCTCGACCTGCTCCGCACGCCCGACCCCACCCTGGAGGCCACCTGCGACCGCCTCCTCCGCGAACTGCTCCGCGGCGGCAACCAGGACGACGTCGCCCTCCTGGTCGCCCGCGTCCGCGAGTGACCGGCGTCCGCGCCCCACCCGCCCCCGCGCCCACCCGCCTCCCCGACCGGCCCGCCTCCGCGCCCTCCGTCTCTCCGACCGGCCCGCCACCGACCCGCCGGAAAACCCCTCCCGGCGCCGCCCGGAAAGGGCCCCGTACGCCCTTCGGGGCGGGCGCGCAACAACGTGCCGCCGCCCGCCGGGGCCCGCGGCCCCGGCCGTGCCGCGCCGGGGGCTCCCGGAGCCGTGCGCGGCGTCGGCGCACCTCCGCCGAGCTGGGCTTCCGCCCCGCCGCGCCCTACCGTGCGGGGAGCGAGAGAGGGGACGCGGATGGACCGCACGATACGAACCGTCGACGACGTGCTGGGGCTGCTGGACGGGCTGTTCGCACGGGAGGCCGACCGCTGGACCGCCGACGGCGCCGCCTGGTGGGACGGCTTCTACACCGACCGGACCAAGCCGGTCCCGTTCTTTGCCGACAAACCCGACGAGAACCTGGTCGCCTACCTGGAGCGGGGCCTGCTCACCCCCGGCCGGGCCCTCGACCTCGGCTGCGGTCCGGGCCGCAACGCCCTCCACCTGTCCTCGCTGGGGTTCGAGGTGGACGCCGTGGACCTGTCCCCGGTGGCGATCGAATGGGCCGAGGAGCGCGCCCGGGCGGCGGGTGCCGGCGTACGGTTCCACCGCGGGGACGCCTTCGCCCTCGTGGGCACCGAGCTCACCGGCACCTACGACCTCGTCTACGACTCGGGCTGCTTCCACCACCTGCCGCCCCACCGGCGCGTCAGCTACCTTGCGCTCCTCGACCGGGCCCTGGCCCCCGGCGGCCACTTCGCCCTCACCTGCTTCGCCTCCGGCGCGATGGGGTCGGAGGAGCCGGACGCCGCCTTCTACACACAGTCGGCCCTCCACGGCGGCCTGGCCTACACGCCCGAGGCGCTGCGCCACATCTTCTCGGACCTGACGGAAGTGGAATTGCGCCGGATGCGTGACGAGCCACCGGAGTCGGCCCTGTTCGGCGAGGCCTTCCTCTGGACCGCCCTGTTCAGGGCGCCGGAGGGCGCACCCACCGGGGAACGCCGGGCTCCCGGCGGTACGGGGCGTGACTGATGGGGAAGTGAGGCGTTGGTCTGGCTATGACCAAGTCTCAGCGTATTCTCGCCGCCCTCGCCGTGGCCGCCGGCGCCTCCGTGCTGTCGGCCCCCACGGCGGGGGCGGTCATCGTGCCCGCCCCGGGCCCCCAGGGCCCGTCGCTCCTCAACCGGGTCGACGGCCTGGCCTCGATCGCCGTCGCCCCCGAGCACCGTCACGAGGTGCCCACCATCACCGAGCAGTTCGGCGGGCTCGACGGGCTCCAGCGCCTCGGCGAGGCGCGGCAGCTCATCGCACCGGTGGCCCCGGTGCTGGGGCTGCTGCCCGCGGGCTGACACCCGCGGGCGCGCCTCCGGGGGCGTAGGGCGGGGCTACTCGAAGCGCGACGGGTCGCCCGCCCCGCGGCGTACGATCTCCGCCTCGCCGCCGGAGAAGTCGACGACCGTGGTCGGCTCGGTGCCGCAGTCGCCCGAGTCGACCACGGCGTCCACCACGTGGTCGAGGCGCTCCTTGATCTCCCAGCCCTGGGTCAGCGGCTCCTCCTCGTCCGGCAGGAGCAGGGTGCTGGAGAGCAGCGGCTCACCGAGCTCGGCCAGCAGGGCCTGGGTGACCCCGTGGTCGGGGATCCGCACCCCGACCGTCTTCTTCTTCGGATGCATCAACTGGCGCGGCACCTCCTTCGTCGCGGGGAGGATGAAGGTGTAACTGCCGGGCGTCGCCGCCTTGATGGCCCGGAACACATCGTTGTCGACGTGCACGAACTGCCCCAGCTGCGCGAAGTTCTCGCACACCAGGGTGAAGTGGTGCCGGTCGTCGAGGTTCCGGATCGACCGGATCCGGCCGATGCCGTCACGGTTGCCGAGCTGGCACCCCAGGGCGAAACACGAGTCCGTCGGGTACGCGACGAGCGCGCCGGCACGGACGAGGTCGACCACACTGCTGATCGTGCGCCGCTGGGGATTCTCGGGGTGCACGTCGAAATACTTCGCCATCCGCCGAGCCTACGCGATCAGACCCCGGGCGGCCGTCCCCCGCCGCCGTCCGGGCCGCTCACGCCCCGCCGTTCCCGCACCCCGCCGTTCCCGCACCCGCCGTTCACGCACCCCGGGAGCGACCGCGCCGCCGGCCCGCCCGCCGGGCACCGGCGACCCACCAGCCCAGCAGCACGACCAGCAGCCCGACGAGCACCTTGGCCGCGAGGCCCCACAACACCTTCCCGGGGTCCTCGTGCCGGGACAGCTCCCACCAGGCGTACCCGGCGACCGCCAGGGCGGCGAGCACCGCCGCGCCGGCGAGCCTCCGGCCGACGCCCCGGGCCTCCCCGGTGCGCAACGCGGCGGCGGACGCACCCGCGAGCAGGACCAGCACACCCACGAGGGTGAACACCACCGGCATGCCCGGGACGAACAGCGACACGGCGAGCAGCACCCCACCGGTGGCCAGGGCGAGCTGCACCATCCGGTGGCCGAAGACACCGGGACGGGTGAGGAAGTGCACCATGGCCCACACCGTCAGCGTGTAGCCGCGCAGCGCGCCGGCCACCGTGGCCAGCGCCTTCACCCGTGACAGCCGCCCGAGGGAACCCACCGTGACGGCCGCGGTGTGGGCCGCCGTGTCGGCGAGCAGGTCGCCGCCCACCTCGTCGGCGATCCGCTGACCGCCGATCACCCGGGCGCCCTCCCACAGCTCCCACAGCGTCTCCGGCGGCAGATTCCCGCGCGCCGCCCTGATGGCCCGGGCGTCGTACTCGGCCAGCCACCGCGTACTGCCCACGGGCCGGCCCTCGCCCTCCGACCGCACCGCGTCCGCGAGCCGGTGCAGATCCTGCCGGAGCACCTGCGTCTGCGCCGCCCGAGTGACGGCCTCGACGCACAGCCGGAACCCCGGGTCGTCCTCCGGCCGGCCGGCCCCGGGCGACGGGGCGACGATCCGCTCCCTCACGAAGGCCGCGCACGGGGCGGCGTACCGCTCCTCCCAGATGCCCTCCAGCCACGCCCGGTCCGCCGCGTCGCGGGCGTCCACGGCGCAGGCACGGACCATCCCGGTGACCGCCTCCGCGGCGCTCTCCACGGTGGAGGCCCCCCACCGCCCGACCGGTCGCCGCCCACACCTGCCGCAGCCGCTCGCCCGACAGCAGCGTCCGTACCAGATGGGCGGCGCCGTCCAGGCGCCCGTGGATCCAGTCGTTGACCCGCCACGACGCACGGTAGAAGGCACCGAAGTGGTGGAGCTGCTTGCCCGTCAGCAGGTCGGGGCTGTGCGAGGAGAACTGGACCAGTTCGACCTCCTGCTCCACCTCGCGGTGCGCCCCCGCGTACGCGAGCTGGACGACGTCCAGGCGGAGCATCCGGGACAGGACCGCGTCCGGGTCGTCCCCCGCGAGCAGGTAGCCGGTCATGGCGCCGAGCCGTTCCCGTTCCGTGCCGTCGGGGTCGACCACCGGATTGTCCGTCGCGGCGATCCACCGGAGCGCCTCGGCGCAGCGGTGCAGACAGTCCGCCAGGCCCCGCGCCTGCGCGTAGCGCCGGGCGGGCCGGGAGACGGCGCCCGGCGACGGGGCGGCCGGACCGGGCGGTGCGTTCCAGGCGACGAGCGCGTCCCGCACGGCGGCCTCCAGACGCTGGACGGCGGCGGCGGTCGCCATGCCGTGACCGTCGTCCTCCCGGAGCGGGAGGGTCGTGGCGGACCAGTGGGCCCCGAGGTCGTCCCACTCCTCCTGGATCGTCTCGAACAGCCGGCCCGCCCGCTCCCGGCTCCGGACCACCGCCAGCCGCTCCGGCGAGCCCAGCGGTGCCAGCCACACGGCCCGCTTGAGGACGTCGACGGTCAGGTCACGCAGTCTGCGCACGGTCGACTGGCCCCAGTCCCAGGCGTCACCGGTGCGGGCCGCGGCCTCGCCGGGCGAGTCCCCGCGCGGGATGAACGAGTCCGGCCGTCCGCGCAGCTCCCACAGCACGGCGCGCAGGCATCCGACGACCTCCGTCTCGCTCCACCGGGACCGGGCGTCCGACCGCTGCCCCGCGGCCATCCAGCGGCCGATGGTCTCCGCCGCGTGCTGCACCCGCACTTCGAGATAGCCCTGCCAGGCCGCCTGGGAGAGCGGTTCGGCCGTCGTCGCCAGCGCGGCCGCGAACCTGTCCCGGGCCCGGCGCCGGAGGCGCACGTCCTCGTTGCGGGTCCGGATCTCCCGCAGCTCGCGCGAGACCGAGTCGGTGGACCTCAGCCGGCTGAGGACGCCCAGCAGGACCTCCGGGGCCGGTGGCAGCGGCTCCGGGGCGCCGTCCGGGCGCGCGGCGGCGAGGGCCTCCGGCTCCGCCTCGCCCGGGTCGGGGACCACGTAGGTGAGCAGCCGCCGTACCTGGAGCCGGGCGGGTTGGCGGTAGACCGCGTCCAGGGCCGGGCGGATCGGCTTGTTGAGGAGGACCCCGCCGTCCACGACGTACTGCGGCGTCCGGAAGTTGGCCCGTCCGGCCGAGGAGGGCCACGGGCCGTCCCCTGGACCGGGGTCCGCGGGCACGTCCACCCACTGCGGTTCGAATGCCGCCGGGAACGAGGACGAGCAGCGCGCCGCCACCGCGAGCCGGTCGACCACCGCGTCGTCGTCGAGGTCGCCCGTCCCGCCGGGCCGGCCGCCGTCCCCCGAGCCGAACAGGAACCGGGCGTCGTGGTCGACCTCCGTCAGCCGGACGCCCATGTCGTCACTGAAGGACGTCTCCCGCCCGCGCCACAGGGTGCCGGTGAGGACGAGTTCCACCGGCCGGTCCCGGCCCGGGCCCCCGGCGACGGTCGCACCACCGGTGCCGGCCGTCGCCGGCCGGGCGGTCTCCAGCACGTGCCGCAATGCCTTGCGGAGCTCGTCCAGGAAGTAGTCGCCCTTCAGCAGCGACGGCGGATCGCGGCGGAGCGGGTGCCGGAGCAGCGCCCCCAGCGCGCCCTTGTCCCGCCACAGGTCGCCGATGGACGCGATGTCCCGCTCACGGCGAGTCCGAGCGCCAGGAACGCCCCGTTGAGGCCGCCCGCCGACGTGCCGGCGATGACATCCACGCGGGCGTCGGCGTGCAGCAGGTCCAGCAACGGCCGGTAGACGGGCTCCGCCCAGCGGCGGGCCATGGCCAGGTGGTGCAGTTCGACGGCGACCCCGCCGATCCACACCGCCAGGCTCACCCCGCCGTTCATGACCACGGCGAGCCGGATGTCCTGGCGGTCGATGTCCTCGTCGCCGTCCGTCATGCCCTCATCCGTCATCCCCGTCATCCCGTCATCCCGTCATCCCCGTTGTCCCGTTCTCCGCGTACGCGTGCGTCCGGTGGCCCTCCCAGCTCACCACGCGGGAGCGGGGGGACCACCGACCGCCGTCGGGGCAGCCGGGTGAACCTTCCCCGGTCGCAGCGGCGGGCCGGGAGGGTCGTGGCCGGCCGGGTGCCGGGTACGGGGCCGTGCCGGTTGGGCCGGTGGGCCGGGGGCCGTCTCAGGGCCGGGGCGTGTGCGGGTGCCCGGCGGGTTCCAGCGGCAGCAGCTCCGGCCGTTTGGCGGCGCGGCCGTCGCCGGACGAGCGCCCGCGCAGCCGCCGTCCGAGCCAGGGCCCCAGGAACTCGGCCGCCCAGCGCAGTTCGGCGCCGACGGCGTGCCAGGGTCCGGGCAGCGCGCGTGGGGGCAGCGGCCGCGCCCAGCCGTCGTCGCTCCCGGGCAGGCGCAGGGCGTGGGCGACGGCCGCCGCGATGCGTTCGTGGCCGAGCGGGCTCGCGTGGAGACGGTCCCCGGTCCAGAACCGGGGGTCGGTGCACACCGGCTGCCCACCGGTGTCGGCGACCGTGACGCCGTGCCGGGCGGCCGCGACGCGGACACGGGCGTTGAGGTCGAGGATCCGGGACCGCAACGGCCGGGCGATCGGCGCGATGCGGCCCAGGTCGGGGAAGGTCAGGGTCGCCACGCGGGCCCCGGTGGCGGACAGCGCGGCGAACACGTCCTCCAGGGTGCCGGCCACCTCCTGCGCGTCGAACCGCGGGCGCAGCAGGTCGTTGGCCCCGGCCACGACGGTGACCAGGTCGGGGCGGAGGGCCAGGGCGGGCGCCAGTTGCTCGTCGCGGACCTGGCCGGCGAGGCGTCCCCGTACCGCCAGGTTGGCGTACCGGAGCGCGGGGTCGACGGCCGTGAGCCGTTCGGCGAGCCGGTCGGCCCAGCCGCGCAGGCCCACCGTGTCGTCCCCGTCGCCCACCCCCTCCGTCATGCTGTCGCCCAGGGCGACGTACCGCAGGTACTCACCGTTCGGCATGAGCCGTGCTCCGCCTCTCCCGCAGGACGGCCGCGATCCGCAGGCACCAGTCCCGGTGCTCCCGCTCGAAGGCGAGACCGCGCAGACAGGTGAGGTACGGCCCGATCCGTTCGCCCCGGAGCAGGAACTCGTCCTCGTCGGCGTCGCCGCGCATCCGGCGCAGCAGCCCGTCCAGGAGATCGATCTTGGCCTCGGCCGCGGCGGCCCTCTCCTCGAGCTGCCCGATCACCGGCGCGGTGCCGATGCGGTCGGCGGCCTGGACCTTGACGAGCAGATCGTCGCGGATGAACGAGGGCTTCGACGCGGCGGCGGCGAACCGTTCCAGCTCGGCGCGGCCCGCGTCGGTCACCCGGAAGACGCGCTTGTTGGGCCGGGATTCCTGGACCACCTGCCGGCCGGCGACGAAGCCCTCCTTCTCCAGCCGGGCCAGTTCGGCGTAGAGCTGCTGGGGCAGGGCGTGCCAGAAGTTGGCCACACCGATGTCGAACGCCTTCGCGAGCTGGTAGCCGCTGAACTCGCCGTCCAGCAGCGCCGCCAGTACGGCGTGTCGCAAGGCCATGGCGGGCGTACCCCCTTCCCCTTCGTCGTCCGTCCCGGCATCATACTCAAAAAAGTGACTAGTCACATTGTTGAGTACGAAGGAGAGGTCCATGGACAAGACCGCCGACGACTTCCGCACCGCGGTGGAGGAGCGCGACCTCGACGCGCTGGGAGAGCTGTTCACCGACGACATCCGCCTCAACAGCCCGGTCAAGTTCACCCCCTTCGAGGGCAAGCCCATGGTCCTGGGACTCTTCGGCGTCCTGGTGCGCACCTTCGAGGACTTCCGTTACGTCGGGCACTTCGAGGGGGCGGCATCCGGCACCGACGGTGACGAGGATCCCGCGGTGGTGATGCCGTTCCGCGCCACGGTGCGGGGCAGGGAGATCCACGGCATCGACCTGCTGCACCTCGACGGTGCGGGCCGGATCAAGGAGTTCACGGTGATGGTCCGCCCGCAGTCCGCCGTGCAGGCGCTGGGGGAGGCGGTGCTGGACGGGCTGGTCGCCGACGGCCTCGTACCGCCGGCGGGCCGGCCCGGAGGCGCATGACCGTGTGCTCGTGTGACCGTTGAATCCGGGGGCGGGATGACGGGACCCGGGGGGCGAGAGTGGGGGAGCGGGCGTCCCGGCGGCAGGTGGGGGCCGCCGGGACGGGGCCACATGGTGCGGGT
This sequence comes from Streptomyces sp. NPDC016309, assembly GCF_043077235.1. Lineage (NCBI taxonomy): Bacteria > Bacillati > Actinomycetota > Actinomycetes > Kitasatosporales > Streptomycetaceae > Streptomyces > Streptomyces sp. NPDC016309. The sequence goes on from NZ_JBIBSG010000003.1 coordinate 611,522, forward strand.
ACCGACGGTCAGTTGGCCGGTGCCTGGTACAGGCCGCGACCGGCGCGACGGGCGCGGGAGGTCGCGACGAGCCGGTCGAGGGTGCTGCGCACGGTGTTGATGGCACCGGTGCTGACGTCGCGGCCGAGCTCCTTCGCGACGTCACGGGCACGGAGGGGCTTGTCGCTGTTGCGGGCGAGGACGGCGGCGACCTGTTCGGTCAGACCGCTCCCGTCGGTGGCGGGGGACTCCTTGGCCGCCGCGGGCTTCGCGGCCGCGGCCGGCTTGGTGGCCGTCGCCGGCTTCGTGGCCTTCGTGGTCTTCGGCGCCTTGGCGGTCCTGGCGGCCTTGGCGGTCTTCGCCGGGGCGGTCTTGGCCGTGGTGGCCTTCTCCGCGGTCGACTTGGCCGTGGTGGTCTTGGCGGTGGTGGTCATGGCGGTGGTGGTCTTCTCGGCGGTCGGCTTGGCGGTGGAGGCCTTCTCCGTGGCGGCCTTCTTCGCCGGAGCGGAACGCTTGGCCGTGGCGGCCTTCCTGGCCGGGCGGGACGCGGCGGAGGGCTTGGCCGGCTTCTTGGCCGGGCTCTTGCGTCCGGCGGCGGAGGTGCGCGGCGTGCGCTGTGCCGGAACGGTCTCCGCCGCGACCGCCACCGGCTCGGGAGCGGGCTCCCGCGCCGGCGCCTCCTCCGCGGTCTCCGGTGCCTCATTCTCCTGCGCCTCGGGCGCCGGTGCGCCGGTTTCGGGTGCGCCGGCCTCCTCCGCCTCCGCCTGCTGCGGAGCCTGCTGCGGCTCCTGAACCCGCTCCTCGTCGGACTCCTGCTCCGTGGCGGTGGCCGCCGGGGCCTCCTCGGACGCCGGGGTCTCCTCGGCCGCCGGGGTGGCCTCGGTGGTGGCTGCCTCCTCCTCCGTACCGGCCGGTGCTTCGGTGCGCGGTGCCGGGACCGCCGCGGTGGACAGTGCCTCCAGCGCGGTCAGCGCGCTGCGCACGGACTCCAGCCGCTCGGTGACGGCGGCGAGGTCCTTCTCCAGTGCCTGCTGGTGCTGCTCCAACTGGGGGAGTTCATCCCTCAGCAGGGCGGTGGTCGCTTCGATGCTGTCCGATGCGGTGGCCGGAATGGGCACGTGTCCTCCTGCTGGTTCATGGCGTTTGCGAAGAGTGGGGACTGTGCCGAAGGGTACGGCCGTCGCGTTGTGTCAAGCAAACAAGCGCGGTTTCCCGGGCCGGCCCTCCAACCGCCATGCCGTCACCCCTCTTTCGGGCTTGCCGGAGCAACTGTTGTGTCCGGCGGTTCCGTTGGGATGAGGACACCGCTCGCGGCCGGCTCGCCCGCCGGTGGTTCGCCCGCCGCCGGTGGTACGTCCCCGGGCAGGAAGGTGACGTGCGGGGCCCCCGTCCGGGGATGCACGACCACCTCACCCGTCACTCCGTACACCTCGGCGAGCAGGCGCGGTGTGAGCACCTCGCCCGGCGGACCCCAGGCCACCACCTCGCCGTCCCGCAGCACATGGAGGCGGTCGCAGTAGTAGGCGGCCAGGTTGAGGTCGTGCAGGGCGACCAGGACCGTGGCCGGCAGCCGGCGGAGCACCCCCAGTACGTCGAGCTGGTGACGCACGTCGAGGTGGTTGGTCGGCTCGTCCAGGACGATCAGGGACGGCTGTTGTGCCAGCGCCCGGGCGATCAGCACGCGCTGCCGCTCGCCGCCGGAGAGCCGGTCGAAGGGGCGGTCCGCAAGCTCCGCCGCGTCGACCGACGCCAGCGACGACGCGACCAGCAGTGCGTCCTCCGCCGTGTCTCCGTCGAACAGCCGCTTGTGGGGGGTGCGGCCCATGGCCACCACCTCGCGCACCGTCAGGTCGAAGTCGGCGCCCGGTTCCTGCACCACCACGGCCATGGTGCGGGCCAGCCGCCGCGCGGACAGGGACCGGACGTCGGTCCCGTCCACACGCACGCTGCCGGTGCCGGGCCGCAGCACCCGGTACACCGCGCGCAACAGGCTGGACTTCCCACTGCCGTTGGGACCCACGAGCCCGATCACCTCACCGGGCCCGGCGCTCAGCGTGACGTCCCGCACCAGCCGGCGGGCGCCGGCGGTCAGCGTGAGGCCCTCCACGGAAAGACGGTCGGTGCTCATGCCACTCCTCGATCGGTGGTCCGCCGGGCGTCCCGGCGCATCAGCCACAGGAAGAACGGTCCACCGCACAGTGCGGTCAGGACGCCGACGGGGATCTCCATGGGCGCGGCGACCGTCCGGGCCGCGACGTCGGCCCAGACGAGGAACACCGCTCCCGCCAGCGCCGCGGTCGGCAGCACCCGCCGGTGGTCGCCCCCGACGAACAGACGCACCACGTGCGGCAGCATCAGCCCCACGAAACCGATCGGTCCGGTCGCCGCGACCAGGACACCGGTGACGAGGGACAACAGGACGAACATCCGGACCCGGAAACGCGGCACGTCCAGCCCCATGGTGGTGGCGGCCTCCTCGCCCGCCAGCAGCAGGTTCAGCGAACGCGCCTGCACCAGCAGCACCCCGATACCCAGCAGCAACGCCGCCGCCGGCAACCACAACGTCGCCCAGCGGACCCCACCGAGCCCCCCGAGCGTCCAGGCGAGGACCTCCCGCGCCTGGTTGCCCCGGTCGGCGGTCAGCAGCAGCAGATCCGTCACCGCGGTGAGGACCGAGGCGACCGCCACGCCCGCCAGCACCAGCCGGACCGATGTGATCCGCCCCCCGGCGCGGGCCGTGGTGTACACGAGCAGCAAGGTCACCAGGGCCCCGGCGAACGCCGACACCGACAGCGACACCGCCCCGAAGAGACCGGCGCCCGACACGATCACGGCCACCGCGCCGAGGGACGCCCCGGAGGACACGCCCAGCAGGTACGGCTCCGCCAGCGGATTGCGCACCAGGGCCTGCATGGCCGTGCCCACCACCGACAGCCCGGCGCCGGTCACCGCCCCGAGGAGGACGCGGGGTGCCCGTACGTCCAGCACGATCGTCTCGCGCGCACGGGACCACGCCGGCTCCTCGGGTCCGGCCCCCAGGGCGTGCGCCACGATGCCCCACACCTCCCCGGGCGGTACGCGCACCGAACCGATGGCCAGCCCCGCCGTCACCGACAGCAGCAGGAGCACACCGAGCACCACCAGCGAACTCGCGAACGCCCTCCGTCCCCTCGGCGCGCGGGCCGGCGCGCCCGTCACGGCACGGGCCGGCGCGGCGGCCGTCACCGGAAGCGCTCGGGGTGCAGGGCGCGGGCCAGGTCCTCGACGGCGTACGGAGGACGCACACCGACGAGGGTCGCGGTGAGCGGCAGGACCACGAACCGCCGGTTCTTGACGGCGGGCACATCGGCCAGCGCCGGCTGCGAGAGCAGGTACCGCTTCTTCTGCTCCACGCTCCCCGAGCCGCGGTAGTCGTAGATCGCGATCACCTCGGGCCGGCGGGCGACCACCTGCTCCCAGGACACGTCACCGAACACGGCGTCCAGATCCGCGAACACGTTGCGTCCGCCGGCCAGGCGGATGATCTCGCTGCCCAGGCCCTTGCCGCCCGCGGTGAACGCGGACTTGTCCCCGCTGTCGTAGACGAACACCGGCACCGCCGGCGCGCCCTCGACCGCCTCGCCGGTGGCACGGATGCGCCGCTTCAGCCCCGCGATCAGGGCGTCGGCCCGTTCCGGCACTCCGAAGATGGTGCCGATGGTGCGGATCTCGTCGTAGGTGTCGTCCATCGACACCCGGTCCTTGCCGCAGTACTCGCGGTTGAGGTACGTGTCGATGCCGGCGTCGGCGAACGCCTTGCGGGACCGCCCCTCGTTCTCGGCGAACGCGCTGCCGTAGCCGCCGTACACGAAGTCGGGCTCGGCCTCCAGGACGGTCTCGAAGGACGGCTCCTTGTCGGCCAGTCGCGGGACGGCCTCGAAGTCCTTCCGGTACGCGGGCAGGACGGCCGAGTCGGGGAAGGCGGTGCCGGCCATCCGGTCCTTCAGCCCGAGGGCGAGCATCAGTTCGGCGGGGTGCTGGTGGATGGTGACCACCCGGGAGGGTGGTTCGTCGTACGTGGTGCTGACGCCGCAGTTGTCGACCGTGACGGGGAAGCCCCGCACGGAGGTGGCCGTGGTGCGCCGGCCGCCGTCGCCGCCCTGTGCGCCGGCGCCGCACCCGTTCAGCAGGGCGGCGGTCAGGACGGTGGAGAGGGCCACGGCCGCCGCCCGCCACCGCGGGGCGCGGCGGGGCTCCGGGACGCGGGGCCGCGGCACGGGCCGACGGGTGGGCGGCAGGGACGGGAAGGGAGAAAAGGGACGGTGCGTGCCGTCGTCCACGTGAAGCCTCCTGAGGAGTCCGCGCTCCTTTGGATCGGGCCCGCGACAGGCCAGTGTCCTGACTCCCGGATCGACGTTCCCCCGGCCTTCCCGCGCGGTGTGCGTGGCCTCCTCGAGGGGTCCACTCCCCGGTCACAGTGGCGGGACCGTGCCGGATTCGCACCGGCTTCCTGTCTCCCGTCGCGGTGATGACCGGACGATCCTACGGGGCGGACGAGCGCGGGTTCCGGGTGGCCCGGTAGCGCGAGGGCGAGATCCCGTACCGGCCGGTGAACGCCTGGCGGAGCGCTTCGGCGGTGCCGAAGCCGCACCGGGCCGCCACGCCCGCCATCGGCAGGGTGGTCGACGCCAGCAGATGGGCGGCGGCCTCGACGCGGGCCAGCCGGACGTACCGCCCTGGTGCCTGCCCGAGGTGGTCCGTGAACAGCCGCGTGAGGTGACGTGGCGTCACCCCGGCGCGGCGGGCCAGTGTCACCGTGCGCAGGTCGCCGCCCGGGTGGGCGGTGACGTACTCGACGAGGGTGCGCACCAGCGCGTTGCGGGGCGGGGGAGCGGCGGTGAACAGGCTCATCTGCGCCTGGTTGCCGGGCCGTTGCAGATACACCACCAGATCGCGGGCGACCTGGCGGGCCAGTTCGGGGCCGTGGTCCTCCTCGATGAAGGCCAGCGTCAGGTCCAGCGCGCTGGTGACGCCCGCCGCGGTGTACACGTTCCCGTCGCGTACGTAGATGGGCGTGGGGTCCACCGTGACCTCGGGGTGCCGGGCGGCGATCCGGGACGCGAACCGCCAGTGGGTGGTGGCGCGCCGGCCGTCCAGCAGCCCGGCCGCGGCCAGGACGCCCGCTCCGGTGCACACCGACGCCACCCGCCGGCTCACCTCCGCCAGCCGGCGGACGTGCCCCACGAGCCGGGGATCGGCGGCCGCCCGCTCGAAACCCGAACCGCCCGACACGATCAGGGTGTCCAGCGGTCCCACGAGCCGTTCGAGCGACTCCTGGCAACTGAGGCTCAGCCCCGAGTCGCAGACGACCGGCCCGCCGCCCGGGCCGGCCACCCGCACCCGGTACGGCGGGTCCGGCGCACCGACCCGGTTGGCCATGGCCAGCCCGGTGGTCACGCACGCGATGTCCAGCAGCTCGGTCGCCTCGTAGCCGACGACCACCATCAGCCGTTCCGTCGCGGGGCGGCGCCCCGTGAGCCGTTCCCCCATGGGCCGACCCTATGCCGGAAGGACCGGTACCCCAAGGCCACGGACATCGGTGCCGCCGCGCGGTGCGATCCGGCCGGAGCGTGCCGGACAGTGGACGGACCGCCCCTTCGCTCCCGGGAGACGCCATGACGATCCGCTCCACGCGGCCCGGCCGTGACCACGGCACGGGCCCCACGCCGGCCGGACGCGCCGGCCCGGCGCCGATCTCCCGGCGCGCCACGGACACGCCGGGCACGACGGGCGTCCGGCGTGGGGGCGGTGCGTCCGGTGCGCTGCGGGCCCTCGGCCACCGGTGGCCCACCCTCCTGGCGGTCGCCGTGGTGGTGGCCACCTTCGGCGACGGTGTACCGCCCCGGGAAGTGCTGGCGGGCCTCCTCGCCGTCATGGTCCCGTGCTACCTGGTCTTCGGCGTGGTGCGTGGGGAGTTGCGCCGGCCGTCGGGCGTCCTGGCCCTCCAGCTCACCGGCCTGGCCGGCTTCACGGCCGTGAGCGCGGCCGCGCTCGCCGTCGACGGCACCCTCGGTCTGTACGTCGTCGCCGCCGGCTGGCTGGCCCACGGCGTCTGGGACTTCGCGCACCACCGGACCGGCCGGGTCGTCCCCCGCGCCTGGTCGGAATGGTGCTGTGTGGTCGACGTGCTGGGCGCGGTGGCGATCGTCCTGCTGGCCTAGGTCGTGTCCGGCCGATCATGCCGGGCTCACGACGCGTGCGCGGTGCTCGTCCTACCTCCGTGCCATGTCCTTCACGAACACGAGCGCGTCCGGGTCGGACACGTGTGCCGGGTCGAGGGGGGCGTAACCGAACCACGGTGACACGCGGGGCGCGGGAGGCGTGTCCCCGAGGGCGGTGGTTAGTTGTGCGGTGTCGACGACGCAACGGTCGCCCGGCAGCCCGTACAGCAGTCCCTCGACGGTGTCCGGCGGCGGAGCGTCCACACCCTGGTGCCGGATCGTGCCGAGGGCCGTTGCCACGAAGGCGTACTCCGCGCCGAGCCGCGCGCCGGCCAGGGCGCCGGCGCCCCACCACTCCAGGGGCGCGCCGCCCATCCGCATCGAGCTCTTCCGGCGCTGGAGGTGGGAGTTGTGGGCGTGCACCAGGGTGGGCCCGCGTTCCGCGAGGGCGAGGAGATTGTGGGCCATCATCCGGTCCCGCTGGGCGACCAGCCGGGTCGGACGGCTCGGCGAGGGGTCGGCCATCCAGTGGTGGTAGCCCAGCAGCCCGGTGGCGGTGCGACCGTGCAGACGTGCCCGGTCCCAGTCGTCCCGCGAGGTCGCCGCGATCAGGTGCGGCGTCTGCGCGTCGAGCAGCGCCACCAGGTCGTCGGCGAGGAGGCGCAGTTCCCCGGCCTCGGCCGACCGTCCCACCGACCGGGCCGGGTCCCTCATCGCGGCCGGCTCGGTCCACCGGTCGTCGGGGCCGAGCAGCCGGTCCAGCGTCGGCATGGTGCAGGGCAGCAGGTCCGGCTCCACCCATGCCGCCAGATAGTGGTGCAGCGCGGTGAGCGCGCGGCGGGGGCCGGCGGCGGCGGCGATCTCCAGGGGGCCGTCGAAGCCGGCGAAGCGGACCCGCTCGGACGGGGGCCGGCCCTCGTTGTGGGCCCGCAGGCGGCGTACCAGCTCGCGGTTGCCCGCGTAGGCGCCCCAGCCGTGGCTGAATCCGTGCTCCATGACGTCGTCGAGGGTGCCCGTGCCCCGGGTGAGGTGGTCGTCCACGACCAGCCCCCGCAGACAGTCGGTCTCGATCGCGACGGTCCGGTAGCCCTCCTCCTCGACCAGTTGCAGGAAGAGTTCGTTGCGCACCTCCAGCAGGGTCTCCTCTCCGTGGGTGGGTTCTCCCAAGGCCAGCAGCCGTGGCCGGGCGGGGAGCAGCTTCATGACGGACGCGGCGTCGACGGCATGGACGGCGTTCGTGAGGTCGGTAGCCATGCCTTCAACGGTATCGTTGAACCTTCGGTGGAAACTTTGGCCGTACGAGGGCGGAAAAGCGGGGCGGGCATGGGGGAAAAGTCTCAAACAGAGGGTCGGCTCAGGCCGGTAGACCTGGCACGTCGGCACGGTCTGTCCACCCAGGCGGTGCGCAACTACGAGGAGGCCGGCATCCTTCCGCCCGCCGACCGGACCCCGAACGGCTACCGCACCTACACCGCGCTGCACGCGCGGGCCCTGCGCGCGTTCCTCGCCCTGGTGCCCGGCCACGGCCACCGGACGGCGGCGGCCGTCATGCGGGCGGTCAACGAGGGCGCCGACGAGGAGGCGTTGCGCCTGATCGACGAGAGCCACGCGCTGCTGCTGGAGGACCGGCGCACCCTCCAGGCCGTGGAGCAGGCCCTCCGTGACCTGGCGTCCCCCGGGACGCCCGCGCGCCGCCCGGTGGCGCGGGTGCCGGGTGGCACCTTCATCGGCCCGCTGGCCGCCGAGCTCGGCATCCGCCCGGCGACGCTGCGGAAATGGGAGCGGGCGGGGCTGGTGCGCCCGCGCCGCGACCCCGTGACCGGCTACCGCGTCTACGACGAGGCCGACGTACGGGACGCCCGGCTGGCCCACCAGCTCCGGCGGGGCGGTCACCCGCTGGAGCGGATCGCCCCCTTGATCGCCCAGGTGCGGACGGCCGGCGGACTGGAGCCGCTGGAGGCCGCGCTGGGCGACTGGCGCGCCCGGCTGTCCGCCCGTGGGCGCGCCATGCTGGCGGGGGCCGCCGCACTGCACGCGTACCTCGGCGAACACGACATGGGGGAAAGGTGACGCGCGGGGCGTCAGTTGGCGGTGTTCAGATGCAGCCAGGCGCTGAGCGCCGCGTGCAGTTCCACCACGTCCTGGCGGGGAAGGCTCTCGCCGGCCCGGCCCACGTGCAGTCGGACGTGGTCGGCGGTGACGGTGTAGCCGACGGCCAGGCGGGGCGAGGAGCTGACGGCCGAGCCGCCGGCCAGGACGCGCCGCAGGGCCGCCACCCGCAGCGGCAGCCGCGCCGCGGGGCGGGCGATGGCCGGGCGGTCGGGGCGCCGGGGCAGGAACGGCGCGCCGATGGTGGTGTAGAAGTCGTCGATGGCCCGCTCCAGGCCGTCGCGCGACGCGGCGGGCGCGGCGCCGTCGAACGCCCGGAACAGCGCCGGCCAGGGAGGTTCCCGGTCGTGGCGCTTGCCGGGGGCGGGCTGCGACGCCGGTTCCTCCAGATCGAGCCGTACGCACGCGCCGGGGACCAGCTCGTGTACGTACCCCCTGGCCATGTAGCGGGTGCGCAGGCTCCGTAGCTGGCCCATCTGCCGGTGGACGGCGTTCTGGCCGACCGGCCGGTCCGGGCGGGAGGCCCGGCCGACGGCGCCGTACGGGCCGTGGGCCCGGTGCAGCCGCCCCGACTCCGTCACCACCACCGTCGCGTGCCGGGTGCCGTTCCCCAGCCGAAAACCCACCACCGTGAGCATCTCCGCCCCTTCCCGCGTCCGCACGCCACCGACGCTACCGGCAGCGCCCGCTCCGCGTGGCCCGATACGGGGGACCCCGCCCGCGCGGGACCAGAGGAACCGATTCACCACCGGCACCACCCCGCCCGGCGCCTCCCTCGCCAGAAACCCGTGCCCGGACCGGGGCCCGTGCCCGGACCGGGGCCCGTGCCCGGACCGGGGCCCGTGCCCGGACCGGGACCCGTGCCCGGACCGGGGCCCGTGCCCGGACCGGGACCCGCGCCCCGGACCCACGCCCGGGACCCGCGCCCCGGACCGTCGCCCGGGGCCCGCTGCCAGAGCCCCGCGGTGGGAGGGCTAGGCGGGGCGGCTAGGCGGGGCGGCCGGGTCCGGCGGTGGGGCGGCGGGTGACCGCGGTGCGGCCCACCGCGGCGGCCAGCTTGCGCAGCCTGCGCCAGTCGAGCGGGGGCGGGGCCTGCGGCACACCGGGCCGCACCCGCGGTACCCGGACCCGCAGTGCCCTGGGCGCGACGCGGCAGTGGACCGGGGCGGGCAGGACGAAGGCCTCCCCGTCGATGCCCGCGTCGACGGCCGGGTGGTCGGCGTCGACGACCACCTCACGGGCTGTCAGCACCGTCAGCCCGCTCGCCTCCGGGTCGAGCAGCAGACCGGCGGCCTCCGCCGCGCTGTCCACCCGGAGGCCCAGGACGCCGAGGACACCGGAGTCCAGCCGCTCACGGCGGCCCAGCCCGGTCGCATCGCCCCGCCGGTAGGGGTTGTTGCTCACCAGCACCGCCTGCGGGTCGGTGAGCGTGGTGTCCCCGGCGCGGGCGGTGAGCCTCGGACCGCTCTGCCGGGTCAGCAGATCGGGCAGCAGCTCCAGCGCCGTGCCGACCTTGTCGTCCCGGTAGGCGGGGCTCTGCACGACCGTCCCGTAGACACCGAAGGACACGTTGTTCACGAAGGGGTGGCCGCCGGCGAAGCCCAGGTCCACACGCACCTCGACGCCGTCGGTGAGCGCGTCCAGACAGGCGGCCGGGTCGTCCCGGTCGAGCCCCAGGTCCATCGCGAAGTGGTTGCGGGTGCCGGCGGACACGACCAGGAACGGCAGGCCGTGCTCGGCGGCGACCGCGGCCACCAGTGCCTGCGTGCCGTCGCCGCCGGCCACACCCAGCAGGTCGGCACCGTCGGCGACCGCCCGCCGGGCCAGCTCCGAGACGTCCTGGGGCCGCTCCGGGTCGAGCAGCACCACCCGCGCCCCCAGCCGTTCGGCCTTCTCCACCAGGCCGAACCGTGCCACCTTGGCACCGCCGGAGCGCGGGTTCATCACGAGGAACGGCCGCCGCGGCGGCGGGGTGCGGTACTCCTTGATCCGTACCGGCCGCAGCCCCGTGCTGCGCAGCGCGTACCGTCCGGTCCAGACGGCCAGCCCCCACAGCAGCAGGGAGAGGCCGACCACCCACAGCAGATTGGCCGCCGCGAACATCGCCACGACCGCGACCGGCGCGGCGGCCGTCAGCACGGTGGCCGCCACGCGGGCGGGACCGCGCCGCGTCAGCGTCCACCACAGGCCGGACACCGTCACGGCCGCGCCCGCCGCCCCCACCAGGAGCAGCAGGACGCCGCCGATGCCCCCGTACAGCAGCGGCAGCAGCGCGGCCAGCGTCACCGACGTCAGCGACGCCCTGGCCGACCACCGCTGCTTCCGATGGGCCCGCTCGCTCGCGTGCCACCCGACCGCCATGGGTCCTCCCCTCGTCCGCGGACATCGTAGGAGGCCGGGGCCGCCGGGCGGCGGCGCGGTGCGGCCGGGTCACTCGCCCGGCGACGACCACCCGGGGGGCTGGGCCGGGTCGAGCGTGCGCCACTGGGCCAGGACGGCGGGGTCCTGGGCGTCGAGCCAGTCCGTGAGCTCGCGGAAGGAGACGCAGCGGACCTCCTTGCGCGGGCAGACGCTCCGCATGACGTCCTCCACCGCGTCCATGTAGATGCCGCCGTTCCACTCCTCGAAGTGGTTGCCCACGAACATGGGCGCGCGGCTGCCGTGGAAGACGCGCTCGAAGCCGGCGAGGTAGGAGTCACGCGTCTGGGCCCGCCAGGTGGCGTGCATCGCCGGGTCCCCGTCCGTACGTCCCCGGGACTGGTTGTAGAGGTAGTTGAAGTCCATGGACAGGACTTGGAAGTCCTTGCCGGGGAACGGCAGCATCTGGAGCGGCAGGTCCCACACGCCGTTCTTCTTCGACGGCCAGATCTGGAAGTCGCCGGACGAACTGGCGTCGTACCGCCATCCGAAGGGCTTGGACGCCGGTATGAGGGTCTTCTGCCCCTCCAGGCAGGGCGCGCGTCCGCCGACGACCTCGCGGGTGGGGTCGAACGGCAGCGGGTCGAGGTCGTCGAAGCCCGTGTTGGTCTTCCAGTTCTGCACGAAGGAGTAGAACTGGTCGATCTCGCTGGTCCACTCCTTCGCGCTCCAGTCGGCGCCGCCCTTGGCCCCGCAGAAGTGGCCGTTGAAGTGCGAGCCGATCTCGTGGCCCTCCTTCCACGCCTTGCCGAGCTGGTCGAGGGTGGTGCGGATGTGTTCGCGGGTGGGGTACGAGATGGCCGCGGCTCCCGGGCCGTGCTGGGGCGGCCGGTAGAGCCCCTTCTTCTCCTCCGGCAGCAGGTATATGCCGGTGAGGAAGAACGTCATGTGGGCGCCGCTGTCCTTCGCCACACGGCGGAAGCGGGAGAAGAGCCGGTCGTCGCCCTCCAGGGCGCCGTCCCAGGAGAAGACCACGAACTGGGGCGGCCGCTGCCCCGGTTTGAGCCGTTGCGGCTTCAACTGACCGGGCTGCGGGCCGGTGTAGGAGGTCGAGCCGTCGCCCAGGACGCGCACCCGGCCGTCCCACGTCTCGTCGGTGCCCTTGCCGCCGGTGGCCCGCTGCCCGGCCGGGGGGCGGGGCGCCGGTGCGGAGGTGCGGTCGGCGGCCGTCGTGGGGTCGCCGTCCGGTCCGCCGTCCGTCAGCAGGGGGAGCAGGCTCGCGCCGGTGGCGAGGAGGACGGCGGCGCCGCCGAGGGCGACACCGCGCCTGGTGGTGCGCTCCCGCAGGCGCCGTAGGGCCGGGTTGTTCCGGATCATCGTGTCTTTTCCCGATCGTTCGCGGCGCGGCCGGCTGCGTCCCGCACCGCGTCCGTGTACTGGTTCCAGATCCCGGCCGGGCGGTCGGACCAGGCCGCGGAGTCGCCGCCGAGACCCTTGAGGGGCAGCGGGGCCAGGCTCTTGGTGAGGTCCATGCGGTAGACCACGACGGCCGTGGCCTCCGTGGCCGTGTACCCGGCGTACCAGCGTGCCGTGTCGTCCCGGGTGGCCCCGGCCTTGCCCGCGTGTCCGTCCGGGGCCGTGCCGGTCGTGCCGGCCGCGCCGTCGGCGGCGCGGGTGAGGGCGTCGGTGACCTGTCCGGCCACGGTGGGGCTCACAGCGCGCTTCTTGCGCGGTGCGGTGAGCGGGACGGGCTCTCCCTTGTGGGTGAGGCGGAGCACCGAGTACGGCTCGGTGTGCGTGCCGCGGCCCGGGAACATGCTGTAGGCGCTCGCCATGCGGATGGCGCTCGGCGTGGAGTTGCCGAGGGAGAACTCGGGCACCGGGGGGCCGAGGCTGGAGGCGAGCAGCCCGGCGGACTGCGCGGTACGGCGCACGTACTCCAGGCCGACGTCCATGCCGAGCTGGAGGAAGGGCGCGTCGGCCGACTCCGTCATGGCCTGCCCCAGGCCGATGCGGCCGTGGGAGCGGCCGTCGAGGTTGGTGGCCCTGGCCATCTTGCCGGCGCGGTCCCAGTACGGGCCTTCGGGCGTCCTCAGGGGGACGCCGTCGTTCGCGTCGTACACGGTCGACGGCGTGACCGGGGTGCGGGGACCGCCGCGCTCGCGCTGCACTCCGTGCTCCAGCGCGGCGGCGTAGACGAAGGGCGTGAAGACGGTGCCGGCCGGGACGGTGGCGGCGTTGGACTCGTTGAAGGCCTGCTTCTGGTAGTCGGGTCCGCCGTGGACGGCGAGTATCCGCCCGTCGGGGGCGACCGAGGCGGCTCCGAACCGGGCGTACCGGTCCGCCGGGCGCCCCTCGGGGTCCAGGCCGGCGCGGGCGTCGTCGACGGCCTTGGTGAGCGCGGTCGTGCGGGGTTTCTCGAAGGTCGTGTACACCTGGTAGCCGCCCAGGTCGAACTTCGCGTCGGTGATGCGTCCCGCCCGCTTGGCGTACGTCTCCGCCAGTTCCACCAGGTAGCCGTTCTGGCCGCCGACGGTGCTGGGCGTGGTCGGTGCCTTGGGCTCGGGGAACGTGGTGTAGCGGGCACGTTCGGCGGCGGAGAGCCTGCCGATCTCGACCATGCGGTCCAGCGTCCACGACCACCGCTCCACGGCGCGGTCGTGGTTGGCGCGGGACAGGGCGGGGTCGTACAGCGAGGCGCCCTTGAGCAGGGCCGCGAGGAACGCCCCCTCGCTGGCGTTGAGCTGGGTGACGTCCTTGCCGTAGTACGCCTGGGCGGCGCGCTGGAGACCGTACGTGCCGCGCCCGAACCAACTGGTGTTGAGGTAGTCCTCGAGTATCTGGTCCTTGGTGTGCGAACGGTCCAGTTTGACGGCGAGGAGCACCTCGGTGAACTTGCGCGAGAACGACTGGTCCTGGCTGAGGTAGACGTTCTTGACGTACTGCTGCGTGATGGTCGACCCGCCCTGGGTGTCGCCGTCGCCGACCGTCCGCCACAGCGCGCGGGTCACGCCGCTGGGGGAGACGCCGGGGTCGGTGTAGAAGCCGGCGTTCTCGGCGGCGAGTACGGCCCACCGGACGTGCTCCGGGATCTTCTCCAGGGGCATCTCCTGGCGTCTGACCCAGCCCGTGCGGGCCATCGGCGAACCGTCGGCCCAGTAGTAGACGTTGTCCTGCTGGGTGGCGAAGCCGTTCAGGTCGTCCGGTATCTCGGTGCGGGCGTAGGCGATGGCCACGACTCCCACGAGGGTCCCCACCGCCAGCAGTATCGAGGACAGCGTCTGCCGCCAGGACGGCACCCAGCGGCGCCAGCCGCTCCTGCCGGACCGCGGGTAGTCGGGCCGCCGGAATCCGCGCCGCGTACGGGACTTCGCCTTCCTCCGCCTGCCCCGGGCCCTGGTCAGGGACCTCGCCGCGGTACGCAGGGCGTCCGCCACTCGTGTGTCGTCGGTGTGCTCGGTCATCCCCGTCCAGCCGTGATTCGTGGCCCGGCCCCCACGGCGAGCCGTGGGGGCCGGGCCGGCATCCGATTACCGGCGCGATGAAGCAGTGCGCGAGTGCACGCCAGAACCTGACGGAGCGTGACTCCCGCGATGTCACGTAAAGATAACAGGCCGGTAGGACAGCGCCACGGAGCCCGGTGCCTCACCTCCCGGCGGTACGGGCGGGCCCCTCGGCGCCCGGGGGAGGGCCGCGGACCGGGCGTCAGGCGCCGCGACGGGCCGGGCGGTGGGGCGGGCGTCAGGCGCCGGGACGGGGGCCGGTGCCGGTCGCGGGACCGGCCGCGCGCGGGACGGCGGAGGTGGGCCGGAGGACGGGGAACGCCGACGCCTTCCCGGCCCCGCCCAGGGCGATGCCGGTCCCCGTCAGGCCGATCCGGATGCCCGACCCGTCCACGGCGACACGACGGAGCCGTACGTCCCCGGCCGCGTCGGGCAGGGCGAAGGAGAGGGAGAAGCGGTCGGTGAGCTGAGGGGGTCGCAGCGCCAGCAGGGCGCCGATCAGACCGGGATCGATGCCCGCCTTCTCCAGCAACCAGGGGTTCTCGGCCACCAGATCGACCAGATTGACGCGGGTCAGCCGCTGGAGGAACAGGGGTGAACCGGTCAGCCGGCGAAGTTCCCGCTCACCGCGCAGGGCGTCGTCGATCCGCGACCGGGGCAGCCCCAGCCGCTGGACGACGGCCGGCACGGCGAGCAGTGCCTTGAGGTCGGCCGCCTCACGGCCGAGCCGCCGGGCCGCCTCGGGGTGCAGCCGCAGGCCGGAGACGCCCGGCTCGTCCCCCGGCCGGTAGGTGAACAGGCCGGGCACGTCCAGACGCATGTCCTCGACGGTCGTCGACACCGCCCGGTCACCGTTCTGCCGGACGTGCGCCTCGGCCCGCAGGGTCACCTCACGGCCGGCGACCGGGAGCGCGCCCACGACGTGGATGCCGTCACGCCCGGCACTGCTGAACCGGACGTGCGAGGCGCCGAGTTCGCGGTTCAGGTCGTCGAAGGTGAGCAGGACGTCCCCGTCCATCCGGCCGACGACCGCGCCCTCCACCGACGAGGGCAGGTCGCCGACGATACGGATGTCGCCGGCCGTCGCGTGCACCTCGGCCAGCGACACCTTGTCGGCGGCGACGTCCGGCACGGTGACGTCCACCGAGCCGATCCGCTTGTCCACGACCTGGGTGAGGAAGGGGAAGCCGCCGATCTCGACCTGTGGCCGGGTGGCGAGCCCCAGGGACCGCTGGATCCTGTCCTCCGCCTTCTCCTCCGCGTACGCCACCGCCACCCGGTCACCGGTGGCGAACAGCAGGGCGCCGACGACGGCGGTCACCGTCAGCTTCACCACGACGGGGACGGCCGCGAAACGGCTTTTGCCCCGGTGGTCGGGCGGCGACCAGTCCTCCTCGTCGTCGTCCGAGGGGATGCCGAGACCACGCGGTCCGGTCGTCGCGCGTACCGCCGCCGGCGCCTGCCCGGGGGCCGGTTCCGGGTCGGCGAGCAGGGCCAACTCCTCGTAGGGATTGTGGGGATGCGTCGCTATGCGTGTGGGGGGTCGCATCACCTCATCCCATCACGGCCCCCACCGGTGCACGCAAGCCGGACCGGCCCCGGCGGGACGAGACGTGCGCCACGCCCGGCGGCGCCCCGGCGGCCGGAACGGGCGCACCGGACGGGCCCGGCCCCTCAGCCGAGCGCGTCCAGCAACGCCCGCTCGCGCGCCGCGCTGAGGCCGGCGCGGCGGGGGCGGTCCAGCCCCTGCTCCCGTTCCCAGCGCAGTGTGTCGGCCAGCAGTCCGGCCCGCGGCCGGTGGCCGAGCCCCGCGCGGCGCGCCGCCGCCCCGCTCCGGGCCGACCAGCCTTCCCAGCCCGGCACGGGCACCCACAACGGCAGCGACTCGTCCCCCATGTACGGGGCCACGCCCTTCGCCGTCAGCCACGCCGAGCCGGCCGCGACCACTGGCCCGGTGTGCTCCCCGGCGGCGCGGGACAGGTCGATCCACTCCCGGAACGGAACGACCGGCCCCACCGCGTCGTACGTACCGACGCCCCCGGCCACGGCCGAGTCGAGCAACCAGGCGCTCAGGTCGCGGACGTCCACCACCTGCGTCGGCATGCCGGGCTCGTCGGGCACCAGCAGGGGCTCCCGCGGCGCACGCGCGGCCCGCGCGACCCAGTAGCCGGAACGGCCGCTGAGGTCGCCCGGACCGCCGATGAGTCCGGCGCGCGCGACCAGGAGGCGGTCGCCCACGGCGGCGGCCGAGGCCTGCTCGCACGCGACCTTCGCCTCCCCGTACACCGAGCGGTCCGCCTCGTCCTCCCCGATCGGCGCCAGGAGGCCCGCCGACTCGTCGGCGCCCGGCGTGGCGTGCGACGCGTAGACGCTGACCGACGAGACGTACGTCCAGTGCCGGGCCCGGTCCCCGAGGGCACGCAACGCGCCCCGGACGAAACCCGGCTGCCACGACACCTCGAACACCGCGTCCCAGGCGCGGTCCAGCAGCGGACCGTACGCCGCCGGGTCCTGCCGGTCGGCGGCCACCAGCCGTGCCCCGTCCGCCACCTGACCGCTCTCCCCGCGTGCCAGGCACGTCACCCGGTGGCCACGCGCGACCGCCTGCCGCGACAGCTCGCGGCCCAGCCACGCCGTACCGCCCAGAACCAGAATCTCCATCCGCCCACCCAACCACCGTGCTCCGGCGGAGCCCAGAGGGATCTGCCGACAGCAGACCCGGCGGGGGGAGGAACCACGGTGGCGGGTGCGGCCGCCGGCAGGGGGAGGACCCACGGTGGGGTGGCCGCCGAGCCTGGTGGTGCTGACACCAGGTGCGCCGCACTCTCCCGTACCGGCGTCCGGCCCCAGCAGGGTTGCCCGCATGAGCCGACGTACCGTACTGATCACCGGAGCGACCCAGGGCCTGGGCCGTGGCATCGCACTCGACCTCGCCGCGCGGGGGCACACCGTCCTGCTGCACGGCCGCGACCGCGGCCGGCTCGACGCGGTGGCCGCCGAGGTCACGCGCGCCGCCCCGGGCGCCGTGGCGCGCACCTACCTCGCCGATCTGGCCGATCTCGACCAGGTGAGGGCCCTGGCCGAGCACGTCCGGGCCGCCGAACCCCGGCTCGACGCCCTGGTGAACAACGCCGTCGCCGGCGGCGGCGCCGAGCCGCTGCGGCGGGAGTTCAGCGCCCAGGGGCACGAGCTGCGCTTCGCCGTGAACCACCTGGCCCCCTACGCCCTCGTCCGCGGCCTGCTGCCGCTGCTCACCGCCTCCGCGCCCGCCCGGGTGGTCAACGTCGCCTCGATCGGCCAGGAGACCATCGACTTCGACGACGTGATGCTGGAGCGCGACTACGAGGGCCTGCGTGCCTACTGCCGCAGCAAACTGGCGATGATCATGGCGACCTTCGAGCTGGCCGACGAGCTCCGGGACACCGGCGTCACGGTCAACACCCTGCACCCGGCCCATCTGATGGACACCAACGGGGTGCGGGAGTACGGCCTGACCCCGGCCGTCGGCATCGACGAGGGCGTGCGCCCCACCGTACGGCTGGTGCTCGACCCGGACCTGGCGTCCACCACGGGCCGCTACTTCGACCGGTTCACCGACACCCGGGCCCACGACCAGGCCTACGACCCCGACGCCCGCCGGCGCCTGATGGCACTGACCCACCGCCTGCTGGGCGAGGGGCCGTCCCGTCCCTGACACCACGCTCCACCGCCCCACGGCCGGCGGGGCCCGTCGTCAGCGGAACTCGTGGACCAGCTCGATCCGGCCGACGATATGGGCGTTGAACGCGTCGAGCTCCTCGGCCGGGACCCACAACTCCAGGATCGTCCTGCCACCGGCCTGCTGGACGGGGTAACGGCGGAGGAATACGGAGTCCACCTCGAAGCGCGTGACGAAGCCCGCGCCACTGTGCGGGACGTTCCAGTCGCGCGCGATACGCACCGCGTAGTCCTCGTTCAGGACCGGGTAGAAGATCGGCTGCTCGGGCAGCCGGGGCGGCCAGGCCCGCCACCCCGACGCGCGGACCAGATCGAGTTCCTCGGGGCCGGTCGGGCGCCACAGGGTCGTCGTCTCCGGTCGGCCGGTCATGGGAATCGCTCTCCGTACGTGGTGGGCCACCGGCGTGTCCGGCCGGGGGAGCAGACGGTACGGCACCGGCGACGCGGGGGCCACGGAATTGATCCCGGCCGCCGGGGGCTCAGCCGTACGCCCGATGGCAGAGGCTCACGATGGAGGGGTCCGCGACGCCGTGGGACGCCCGGCACAGGTCCCGCATCCCGACCGAACGGCGGGGGAGGGGCGCCTTGCGGGCGGGCTCGGGGCGGGTCTTCCGGGGCGCCTCGACGGGCCGTTCGGCGCGGGCGGCCGGGCGGTGCGCGCGGGGCGCGGGCCGCCGGTTCGTCGGGGGCGCGCCGCCCGGCCGGTGCTCCGCCCACCGCTGCGACGCCCGGCCCCGGGGCGCTGTCCCGTCCGGCGCCCCGGCTCCGGCTCCGGCTCCGGCCCCGGCCCTGGCGCTGTCCGCCGGCCCGCCCGGTGCCCGGTGCGCGGGCGGCCCGGACGCCGGCCCGACGACGGCCAGTTCCTCGCGGGCGGGCGCCGGGAGCGGCGGCGGTGCCTCCGGTACGGGGGCGGTGCGGCGCTCACCGGCGGGCGCGAGGCCCGGGCGCGCGGCCGACGGCGAGCTCGACACGGTCGTGCAGCCGGACAGGGGCAATGGCACGGACAGGAGCGCGGCGAGGGCGAGCGGGGTGATCCGGCGAAGACGCATCCCTCCACGGTGCCCGGGGCACGGGGTGGCGCACACGGGGCGCGCGAGGCAACCACCGTCACGGGTGACGGCGCGCGAGCCGCGCCCGGGGCACGTGCACGGCGTACCCGGCCCCCGCGCGGCCCTCCCGCCCCCTGGGACCCCCGCGTCCCCCGCACGTCGTGCCCACGGCCGCCGGACCGTCGCCGCGCTGGCCTATCCTGCTGGTCGGGGACGGTGTGGCACCAGCCGGCCCGAACGCCGTCCGCGGCGGCGGACGGACGCCGCCCGGGACGGACGGGGAGGGAGAGAAGGACGATGGACAGGTTCGGCGAGAGCCTCGACAGGGCGGTGGAGGCGGCGTTCACCCGTCCCGTCCCCCGGTCCGCCGGGGCGCAGGTGCGCTACCTCGTCCGGCAGCTCAAGGGCACCAGGGCCGTCGCCGACCTCCTGGGGGTCTCGCAGCGCACCGTCGAGCGGTACGTCAGGAACCAGATCAAACGCCCCCGCCAGGACCTCGCCGTACGCCTGGAACGCGAGGTGCGGCGGCGGTGGCAGCCGCAGGTCCGCGCCAGGGCGAAGAGGCGGGCCGCCACCACCGACGGCATCGTCATCGACACCCGCGCCCGCTTCGGCTACACCGCGGCGCCCGGCTCCACCGACGACGCCCGGCTGCGCCACCTCACCCAGCCCCTGCCCCCGCGGTACGCCGCCCGCCTCTTCGAGGCCACGGAGCGGGGCGCCTCCGAGCGGGAGCTCCGCGACATCGCGGCGGAGGGACTCCAGGAGGTCTACTTCACGGACCACGGGCGCCGCGCGCCCGGGCTGCTCGTGGAGTTCACCGACATCGACCACGTCGACTTCGAGCTGTAGGCCACGGCCCGCTCCGCCACCTCAGGACCGCCGCTGCCGCCCCGCCGCCAGGAACCGGTGCAGTGAGGCCGTCATCGCGGCGACGAAGGCGTCGCGGGTCCGGTCGTCGACCAGGTCGAGCGAGAGGTACGGATTGAGGTCCTCCAGCTCGACCAGCAGGAGGTCCCCCTCCCGGGTGCGGCAGGCGTCCACCCGCTGGATGCCGTGCGCCAGGCCGTTCCACTCGACGAAGCGCCGGGCGAAGGCGAGGTCGGCCTCCGTGGGGGCGTACGGTTCCAGCACCCAGCGACGGGCCGGGTCGGGGGCGTGCAGGGCGTACTGGAAGGCGTCGTCGACGTAGTAGAACGACACCTCGTAGCGGAAGTCCACGCGCGGCTGGACCAGGATCCCGTCGAAGGCGAGGCCGTCCAGCTCCTCCCGGGACACGAAGGCGAGGCCGAGGGAGTCCGCCCCGGCCTTCGGCTTGACCGCGTACGGGCCGCTGCCGGGCAGGCGGCCGAGATCCTCGGGCCGGTCGACGGTCGGGATGACCGGGTACCCGGCGCCGGTCAGGTCCAGCAGGTACTGCTTGCCGGCCATGTCGGCCCGGCCGGTGAGCGGGTTGTAGACCAGGGTGCGCTGCTCCAGGGCGCGGGCCCGGAAGGCGTCGTACGCGTCGCGGTAGTGCAGCACGGGGCCGCTGTTGCGGACCACGACGGCGTCGAAGCGGTCCATCAGCGCCGTCGCGTCGAGCGGATGACACAACGCGATGTCGAAGTCCGCGCGCAGCCGGGAGGACAGGAGGATGTCCTCGTCGCAGTAGCGCCGCCCGCGGGCCGGGTAGGCCAGGTCGGTCACGTACAGGAGGCTCGGGCGGGCGGGCATGGTCGTGCTCCTCGATCGGGGCCCACCATCCTGCCAGCCGGGCGGGGCGGACCCGCCGCGGGGCCGGGGCCCCTGCCCGCGCCGGGGCCGCCGCCCGACGGCACGGGACGGGGCCGCCGCACGGCGGGACGGGAGCACCCGGCGCGGTCGCCGGTCAGACGTTCTCGACCAGCGCCCCGGAGACGAGGCGGGCCACGGCGGCGACGAGCGCGTCGTCGGCGGGCGCCTCGCGGTCCCGCTTGGTCGTCAGGACGGACAGCACGACGGGCGTCCCGTCGGGCGTCCAGGCGGTCCCGGCGTCGTTGGCGGTCCCGTAGGAACCGGTACCGGTCTTGTCCGCGACGGTCCACCCGTCGGGCAGGCCCGCCCGGAAGCGGTGGGTGCTGGTGCTGGTGGCCAGCATCCAGCGCGTGAGCCTTCGCCGGTCCCCGGGGTCGAGTGCGTCACCGAGGGTCAGCCGGGAGTAGGTCCGGGCGATGGCGAGGGGGGTGGTGGTGTCGGTTCGCCGGTGCGGCTCGGCGGAGTTGAGGTGCGGTTCCCACCGGTCGAGGCGGGTGGTGCGGTCACCGGTGGAGCGGCAGAACCGGGTGATGGCGGTGGGACCGCCGAGTTCCTCCAGGAGCAGGTTGGCGGCCGCGTTGTCGCTGTGGGACACGGCGGCGGAGCACAGTTCCTCGACGGTCATGCCCCGGGCCACGTTCTCCGGCTTTCCGGTGATCGCGTCGTAGCCGGAGTCCTTCGCGTACCGGGCGGTGTAGTGGACGCGCTTGGCCAGGAACGCGCCGTCGTGGTCGAGGTCGCGCAGCACCGCGGCGGCGGCGAGCGTCTTGAACAGCGAGCACAGGGGGAAGCGCTCGGCGGCCCGGTACGCGACCGTCGAACCGGTCCGGACGTTGCCGGCGAACACGCCGATCCGCGCGGAGTGCAGCCGTTCGAGCTCGCGCAGCCGCCGGGAGACGTGGTGCCCCATGGGTAAGGCGGTGGCGTGGGCGGTGCCGCCGGTGGCCACGGACACCGCCGTGGCGGCGGCGATCCCGGCTCCCAGGCCGAGGGCCGTACGGCGTGTGCGGTGTGCGGGGGAGTCGTGCAAGGTCACTTCCCTCTCCGGGTGATCGTCATGACGTCGGTCATCACGCTCCGGGCCGGCGTGACGGTTCCGCAGGGCGCGGGGCGGACGGCGGAACCGGCCACTCACCGAGAGGGGGCCGCCGGGCATCGAGAACCGACCGGTCGCTATATTCCTCACGCGAACGGGCGTATGCGGGGGCGCTGCGGCGGCCCCGCCGGGAAGCGGGAAGAGAGAGCTCCACGATGGCCCCTCAGACGAAGGCGCGGGTACTGGTGGCCGGAGGCGGCCCGGTCGGCATGCTGGTCGCCGCCGAACTGGCCCTCCGGGGAACCGATGTCGTCCTTCTCGAACAGCGCACGACCGTGTCCGAGCGGCCCAAGGCGACCACGCTCCACGCCCGGACCGTGCAGTGCCTGGCCCGACGGGGCTACCTGCCGGCAGGGGGAACTCCCCACGCCGGACGGCCCGTTGACGACGGCGGCGAGACCGGCGGACCGAACGCCATGCCCTTCCACTTCGCCGGCATCCACGGCCTCACCATCACCGCGCCACCCACCGAACCCGTCCCCGTCCTCAAGACGCCGCAGGCCGAACTGGAGCGCCTCTTCGAGTCCCGGGCGCGCGCCGCCGGCGCCCGCGTGCTGCGCGGCCACGAGGTGGTGGGCCTCGAACGCACCCCGGAGGGTGTGCGGATCGACGCCCGGGGGCCGCGCGGGGACGTGGTCCTCCACGGGCGGTACGCGGTGGGCGCGGACGGCGCGCGCAGCACCGTACGGCGCCTGGCGGGGTTCGAGGCCGACACATGGCCGGCGACCGTCACCGCACTCATGGGACAGGTCCGGCTGGCCGACCCGGAGGCGCTGGCCCCGGGCTGGCAGCGCACCCCGCGCGGCTGGCTCGTCTCCAAGACGATGCCCGACGGCACCACCCACCTGCGCACCCTCAGCGGCGCCGGTCCCCTCGCCGACCGGGGACGGCCGCCGTCCCTGGAGGAGCTGGGCCGGGAGGCGTCGCGCATCGCCGGCCGGGAGATCCTCATGACCGAGGGCCGGTGGTTCAGCAGCTTCAGCGACTTCACCCGGCTGGTCCGCGCCTACCGGTCCGGTCCGGTGTTCCTCGCCGGTGACGCGGCGCACGTGCACTTCCCCGTCGGCGGCCAGGGATTGAGCACCGGGCTCCTCGACGCCCTCACCCTCGGGTGGATGCTCGCCCTCGCGGCCGCCGGCGACGCCGGGGACGACCTGCTCGACGGCTACGACGCGGAGCGCCGTCCCGCCGCCCGGCGCGTCATCGACAACACCCGCGCGCAGGTGGCCCTGATGCGCACCGACCCGGCACTCGACCCGCTGCGGGACTTGTTCACCGGCATGTTCGCGGCCGGCGGGGGCGACGACTGCTTCGGTGCGATGATCAGCGCCCAGGACACCGTGCTCCCGGCGCGATCGCGCTCCGCCCGGGAGGGCACCTTCCTCCGTAACACCGCCCTGGACACGGCGGACGGCCCGACGGACGTGATCCGCCTGCTGCGCGGCGGCGAGCCACTGTTGCTGCTCTTCGGCGAGGCGGGCGAGCGGCACGCCGGTCCGGCGCGTCCCTACGAGGACCGGCTCCGCGTGGTCCGCTGCGCGCCGGTACGGGACCTGGCGGACGAGGCCCTGCTCGTACGCCCCGACGGGTACGTCGGGTGGGCGCCGGACGGTGGCCCGCTCGGGGAGGTGCTCGCCCGGTACTTCGGCGGCGGGGCGGGGCGGACCGCCCGGGCGGACGCCCCGGCGGCGCGGGCCGGGCGGGGTCAGCCGACGGGCTGACGCTCCAGCACCCCGGAGGACGGGCCCGGGCCGGAGGAGGCGCCGGGAGCGGCCTCGGGGGAGGCGTCCAGCTCGCCCAGGACCACGGCCCCCCGGGTCCGCGTGATGTCGATCGAGGCGAGCACCGAGGAGAGCACCACCGTGGGCAGCAGGTGCCGCAGCAGCGCGCAGACCCGGTCCGGCAGGTCCTGGTAGTCGCTGATGGCCTGGGACATCGCCTGGATGCCGGCGAAGCTGCCGACCAGCACCTCGGCGGTCTCGGTCGGGACGACGTGGGGGAGCAGCTCGCCCTGGTCCCGTGCGTCGTGGAGCAGTTGGTCCATCACGCGGACCCAGCGCAGGAACGGCCCCGAGCGGTCCAGTTCGTGCGCCTGCTGGTCCAGCGAGAGGCGGACCCCGGCGCGGACCATGGGATCGGTCTGGAGTCGGTGGGCGTGCAGCATGACCACGTCCACCAACTCCTGCGTCCGGCAGGCCCGCCGGGGCGCCACCAGCCGCTGGTCCTGCTCCGCCAGCACCCCCTGGGCCAGATCGTCCTTGGACTGGAAGTGGAAGTACAGGGCACCCTTGGTGACCCCGGCCTCGGTGAGGATCTCGGAGATCGTGGCCGCTTGGTAACCACGCTGCTCGAACACCTTGGCCGCCGCGGACAGAATCGTCTGACGCGTACGGATGGCACGGTCCTGCTTCGCCACTCTCGCCTCCTCCACCAGCTCATCGCCTGGGGCTCTTCCCCAATAACAAACCGCTGGGTCTGTATATTACAGGTTTCTTCGCGCCGCGATCACGATCACGGTGTCCCCCGGTGACCGGGGGCGTCCCGCGACGGCCGCGGGCGAAGGGGCGGCCGGCGCTGATCGTTCCCGCGCTCACCGAGTGACCGGCACGGTACCGCCGAGCCGCACGGCGCGCAGCCCCCTTCGGGCGGTACGTCCCCGTGAGGGGGTCGCCGCCGGGGGGGCGTCGGAGTGGCCGGACGGGTGGGGCGGGCGGGTGCCGGGCGCGCCGGGGGCGGTGGGGACGCGGCGCCCACGGGGTCAGAGCGGTCGGGAGGCCGCCGTCACCGTGGCGGAGAAGACGTCCTCGCCCTCCTGGTGGCCGGTCACCCGCACCAGCCGGTGCCCCGCCGCGGTGGGCTCCGGCAGGACCTCCGCCCCGACCATGCAGGGCGTGTCCAGCTCGGCGTACCGGGTGAAACGGCCGGTCATGGCCAGCGGGAACGTACCGCCGTCGCCGAGCGCCGCGGCCGCCGCCTGCCTGGCCGCCTCCAGCAGGACCATCCCCGGGACGTGGTCGACCGGGTGGTCGAACAGCACATGGTGACGGCTGTCCGCGCGCAATTGCCAGCGGCTCTCCTCGCCGATGGGGGAGAGGACCACGTCCATGGGCGACGTCCGGCCGACGCTCTGCGGCGACGCGGGAGCGGTCAGGGGGATCGGCGGCCGCCCGTCGGCCGCCCCGCGGCCGGCCCGCAGCCGTCGGTAGACCGCCGGGGAGGTGCAGGTGTACGACGCGCTCCCGGTCACGGCCACCTGGCCGCCCCGCCTGATCACCGCCGTGTAGCGCAGACCGGTCAGGTTGTCGCCGCGCCGCTTGACCTCCGTGCACACCACGTCGATGTCCAGCGCGGCCGGGGCGTCACCGACCAGCACGTGCTCCGGGACGACGGTGTATTCCAGGTCCCACATCAGGAAATGGTGGCCGAACGGGACGCCGAACTCCGCGTGGGCGAGGAGCGATCCGATCTGACGGATCGTTTCCGCCGCCAGCAGCGGGTCGTGGTGACCGTCTATCGCGCTGAAGAAACTGTGCCCCCGCGGCCACTGGCCGGTCACATGGAAATGGGTGTCGTCCAGGCGCCGCCAGTCGGTGAGCATGACCTCGGCGACGGCGGCCCGGTGCACGAACTCCTTGGGCACGGTGGTGGTCAGGGAGGGGAAGCGGAAGGCCGGCGGGCAGTGGGCCGGGCCCGCCCCCCGGTCCTCCGCGAGCGGCGGGGCGCTCGGGGAGTGCTCCGTCCGGAACGTGCTCGTAGTCATGTTTCCCCCCAGGACGCACTCGGTGTACAGCGGGCCGAGACGTCCGCTGCTCTCCAGCCCCGAAGATACATACCAACCGGTTTAATTTCCACCTGCGTTTTCGCAACTGGCATGTGCGCCAAGCACGTTGGTCGCCCAAGACGGCCGAAAGACCGGCTGCATTTGTCTCGATCCCCATGCCGGGGCTCCGTCGGAGGTACGGAACGACAGGAGCACCGGACCACGAGGCCGCGGTCCGGCGCCCGGGCGGCCGTCATGTCCGCCAGGCCGTGAGCACCCTGTCGCGCAGCCACGCGTGCGCCGGATCGGCGTCGTTGCGCGGGTGCCAGGCCATCTCGAGCGTCAGCGGGGGCAGGTCCAGCGGCACCTCGAAGCCGTACAGCCCGAATGCCCGGGCGACCGGCTCGGTGGCGAGGCAGACGAAGTCGGCCTGACGGCACAGATGCAGCGCGGCGGACCAGCTCGGGACGACGGCGGCGACCCGGCGTCGCAGACCGAGGGCGGCGAGCGCCTCGTCCACCGGGCCCCGCACCCGGCCCCGCCGGGACACCCCGATGTGCTCGGCGGCGGCGAAACCGCGCACCGTGACCCGTTTCCGGGCGGCCAGGGGATGTTCGGGCCGGACGACCCCGAGCAGCCGCGCCTCGCCCAGGAGTTCGGTGCGGGTCTCGGGGTCCGGGTGCCCGATGACGCCGACCTCGAGGTCGACCCGCCCCTCGCGCAGCGCGGGGGTGCCCTCCAGGCTCTCCGGCAGGAACCGGAGCGTGACGCCCGGGGCCTCCCGTGCGACGGCACGGATGAGCCGGGCCGCGAACCCCGCGAGGAGCAGGTCGTTCGCCTGGACGGTGAACTCGCGCACGAGGGCCGCGGGATCGCTGACCGGCTCGGGCGCGAGCAGCCCGCGCGCCTGGCGCACGACCGCGCGCACCCGGGGCCGCAGCGCGACGGCACGGGGCGTGGGCACCAGATGACGTCCGGCCCGTACGAGGACGGGGTCGCCGAGCGCGGTACGGATGCGGCCCAGCGTGCGGCTCATCGCGGGAGCCGACACATGCAACCGGGCGGCGGCGCCGGTGACGCTCTCCTCCTCCAACAGGGCGTCCAGGGCGACCAGAAGGTTCAGGTCGAGCGACTCCAACGGTGTGACTCCCCCCACACGGACGACCGCGCCCGTCCGGCCCGGCCACCCCGATTGATCCGCACGCACATACTCATTGACATCAGTGCACTGGAGTCAATCCGCGACCCGCCGGAAGCTGGGCGCATGAACCCGACACACAACGACGTCCTGGCCGTGGTGAGCCAGAGCGGCCCCACGGTGACCTTCTTCGACACCCTGACGTACGACCGGCTGGGCGAGGTCGCCGTCCCCGCCGAACCGCACGAACTGTGCTTCGACACCGCCCGGCGGCGGTTGTACTGCACGATCACCTACCGCTCCGGCTACTACCACGCCAACAGCGGGCCGGCGCGCGAGATCGTCGTCATCGACCCCGATGAACGGCGGGTGACCGGAGTCGTCGGCCTCGCGCCGGAATGGGCGCCGCACGGCATCGCCCTCGACCCGGCCGGGGCCCTGCTGTGGGTGAGCGTCGAGGCGCACGGGGACGAGGAGGGGGCGCTCGTGGCACTGGACGCGGACACACTGCGCCCGGTGCGGCGCGTGGCGGTGGGCGCGCCCGGTCCCCACTGGTTCACCCTCACGCCCGACGGGAGCCACGCCTACACGGCGAACAAGGAGGCGCCGTTCGTGTCCGTCGTCGACGTACGGCGGGGAACGCTCGCCGGCCGGGTGGACATGCCGGGCGGCACCGAGGGCATCACGGTCTCCGGGGACGGGCGGCACGTGTACGCGGCCTCGCCCAAGGGGTCGCTCGACGGCGTCCCGGTCCGCGACGCGGGGGTGCGGGTCATCGACACGGCGACCGGCGAGGTCGTGCGGACCCTGCCCACGGACGGCGTCGTCTTCCCGGTGCACATGACCTCCACCGGGCTGCTGCTGGCCGGCGAACTGCGCATGGCGCCGGGCGGGTCGGAACCGGGTGGGGCGGCGCTGGGCGCGCAGGCCCCCGGCGTGCTGCACGTGCACGGTGACGCGGGCCGGCACGCCCGGATCCCCGTCGGTGCCTTCCCGCTGACGATCACGTCCTCACCGGACGGGCGGTACGCGTACGTCTCCGCCGTGGTGTCCAGCACGGTGACCGTGGTGGACCTGGTCTCGGAGTCCGTCGTGACGACGCTGACCGTGGCCAGGACCGGTGAACCGGGCGCCCACGGGCTGGCGTACGTGCCCGCCGCGCCCGCCCGCGCCGCCGCCTCCACCTGAGACCGGAGCGGTGGAGGGACGGTCGGCGGGCGGCCGCGACGGCGGCCGGAACGGTGCGCGGGCGCTCACCCGGCGGGCCAGGCCGCCAGCGCGTCGAGCACGGCCTCGGCCCGTGGCGTCAGCGGCTTCACGGCGAGGACCTGCGGCATGGCGCGCGTACCCCTGATCAGCTTGGCGTGGTCCGCGCTGGTGCCGTACTCCAGCACCTTGACGTCCGGGTCGGAGCAGGCGTGGGCGATCGGCAGGTGGTAACCGACCACCGAGTACATGGGCAGCCCGCGGCCGATCTCATAGTCGAACCCGGCGTGGAAGCCGTACAGCCGGTCCTCGTGGTGGAGCCACAGCGTCATGGCGAACAGCCGGCCCTCCAGTTCCGCGGTGAACACCGAGGCGGGCACGTGCTTCGCGATGGCCGCGAACCAGTCGGTCATCTGGTCGAGCGTGGACGACTGCTCGTACTTCCGCTCCAGGTTGTGCGCGAGCGCGGCGATCCGCTCGACGTTGGAGCCGTCCAGGGCGGTGTGGCCGGTGACGACGCCCGCCTCGGCGAACAGCCGCAGTTCCTTGCGGATCCGGACGCGCCGGCGGGACGGGAGCGCGGCGAGGTACGCCCCGTGGTCCCGGTGGTCGGAGTCGAGGACGTGCCGTGCGGGCGCGGGCAGTTCGCGGAAGCCCGCCCGCTCCAGGTCGGCGCGCAGAGCGGTGTCGCCGGCGTCGAGGAAGGGGAAGAAGACCGCCCGGCCGCCCCATCGCCGGCCGGTGGCCACGGCCTCGTCGATCAGGCCGCGGCGGGCCGTGGCGGCCTCCCGGGCGGTGGCACCGGGGCGGGTGAGGACGGTGGAGTTGAACCATCCGCCGCACATCAGGGAGGGCAGGAGGGCGTCCTCGAGCTCGCCGGCCGGCAGGTGACGGGCGCCGGGCAGTTCCCGCACCATCTTGTCCAGGCGGCAGGTGTCGTCGTCGACCGCGCGGTCGAACGCCAGCACCGTGAGGCCCGCGGTGAGGTCGTCGTCCTCGCCGGCGACGAGGCACCCGTGGGCGGCGGGCACCCAGGGCCCCACCCGGTCCTGTTCCACCGCCAGCCACCGGGGCGTGCAGAACAGGTCGGCCGGGCCGCACAGGGCCGCCCAGGAAGGCAGGGCGGCGGCCCGCGCGAGGTCCAGGATCCGGGGCTCACGCATCGCCGCGCCCCTGGTCCTCACCGCGCAGGGTGCCGGTGAACCAGGACGCCACCTCGACGAGGCGGGCCCGGGCGGCCTCCTCGGTGGGCGCGTGGACGAGGGCCTTGGCGGCCAGGAGGTGGGAGGCCTGGCGCATGTCGTCGACCACGTCACCCTCCTTCGCCCACAACTGCGCCTCCACCACCCCGGGCCTGGCCTCGATGTCCCCCCGGGTGGGGAGGTTGCGGAGGGGCCCCGGCGGCGCGGTGAGGTTCGCCCAGCCGAAGGAGCCGGGACGCGGCTCCCCCGGGCCGGCCGGGGCGGGGGAGGGGACGTCCAGGACGGCCGCGGCCCACTCGTCGTACAGGTCGGTGCCGTACTTGCCGCGTACGGCCTCCAGGATCATCCCGCCGCCGATACGGCCCGCGCACTCGCTGAAGGTGAGGACGCCGTCGTCGTGGAAGGCCTCCAGGTGGAAGACCCCGTCGGTGTGGTCCAGCGCGGTCAGGGCCCGCTCGGTCAGACGGGTGGCGGCGTCGGTCAGCCCGCGCTCCGTGACGTCGTCCAGCGTGGCGGAGGCGACGAGACGGCCGTGGTGGACCTCGACGACGTTGTGCAGGTACCGGCTGACCGAGGCCAGGACGAGCTTCCCGTCGCGCACGGCCCCGTCGACGTGCAGTTCCTCGCCGGGCACGAACGCCTCGACCAGCCACGGGCCGACGGCACCGCCGGCCTGTTCGGCCAGGGTGTCCAGCGTGGCGGCCATCTCCTGCCGGTCCCGCACCACATGGGTGTGCTGGGAGCCGGCGCCGGCGGGCGGTTTGACGACGAACGGCAGGCCGATGCCGTGCGAGGAGACGGCCCGTTCCACCGCCGCCAGGTCCGGCACGCGCACGCACGCGGCGACCGGCAGGCCGGCCCGGCGCACCAGCCTCTTCTGGGCGGCCTTGTCGCGCAAGGACAGCGCACCGGCGACGGGGACCGCACGCCGGCAGCCGAGGTTGCCGAGGACGGCCGCGGTGACGATCGCGAACTCGTCCTCGGAGCACACGGTCCAGAACCGGTCGGGCGCCAGACCCAGTTCGTCCAGCGCGCCGAGCACGCTCTCGGGACTCGTGTGGTCGCCGGCCACGGCCAGCGGGCCGTCGAAGCCCTCCTCGGTCGGCTTGAACCGATCGGACGACGACACGACACAGGCCACCCGCGCGCCGAGACGCCTCAGCGCCTCGACGGCCTCTCGCTGCCACCCCAGATAGAGAATGTCGTGCTCCGCGCCGGTCGGGCGCGGTGAGAACTCGTTCGCCACCTGCTCGTCCCCCCTCGGAATTTCGCCAAGCAGTCCGCATTACGCGCTGGCCGGAAAGATACGACCCCCCTGGCCGACGTACAGCGAGGCTTCCATAGGTGCTTTGCCTGTGGCAACATCACTCTCGCTCGAACGCATGCGTACCACTGGTATCTTCACGACACGGGGGACTTCGCGTGATGTGTTTCCGTGCGCGGCACACCGCGGACACGGCCGGCTTACGAGTGAGTGCGTCAGCATGACGCCACCGCAGGGTTCAGTGGATTCTCCGAATCCGGTCGTCACGTACCGACAGGTCCTCGCAAGCCGTAACGTTCCACAACTCCTGCTCGCGGCATCCCTGTCCCGACTGGCGCACGGGATGCTGCTGTTCGTCATCGTGCTGTACGCGCTCGCCGAATTCGACTCGGCCTCGGTCGCCGGAATGAGCGGCTTCTTCCTGACCCTCCCGGGGTTCCTCATCAGCCCCGTGGCCGGCGCCGTTCTCGACCGGTTCGGCGCGCTGCGGGCGGTGGCCCTGGACACCGCGGCCAGCGGACTGATCATCGGCGCCATCGCGGTGTTCTCCCTGGCCGACCGGCTGACGCCGGTCATCCTCTACGTCCTGCTGACGCTGTTCTCCCTGACCAGCCCGCTGACCGACGGGGGCATCCGGACGCTGTTCCCGCAGTTCGTCCCGGATTCCGCGTACGACCGGGCCAACGCGCTGGACCTGAGCACCTATTCGGTGATCGAGGTGGGCGGGCCGCTGGTCGCCGGCACCCTCTTCGCCGGACTCGGGGCCAACCCGACGCTGATCACCGTGGCCGCCATGTACGGGCTCGCCGGGCTCAGCCTGGCCCTGCTGCGCGCGGGCACGTCGGCCGGGGCGGGGACCGCCGCCAAGGTCGCGTCCCCGGGCGCCGCGTCCGGCGCGGCCGACACGACCGGACCACGGCCGCACCTGCTGCGCTCGGCCTGGGAGGGCGTCGTCTACCTCCTGCGCAACGCCACCCTGCGCGGACTCGCGGTCTCCTACTCCCTGTTCCAGGTGTCGTACGGGATGCTGGTCCTCATCGTCCCGGTCGCCATCGCGCGGTGGGGCGCCGAGGGGGACGCGTCGAGCCGCTGGGTGGGCGTGGTGTGGGCCGTCGCCGGGCTGTGCGGCGGCATGGGCGCGCTCGTGGCCGGCAAACTCGTCCGCGCCGGGGTCGAACGCCGCTACCTGGTGGGCGCGACCGCGCTCGCGGCCGTCGCGATCTTCCCCCTCAGCGCGCTGGGCTCGCTCGTCGCCCTCACCGCCGGACTGGCCGCGTTCGGCCTGATGGAGGGGACGGTCAACGTCAGCCTGCTCTCCCTGCGGCAACGGCGCACCGACCCGGGCTGGCTGGGCCGCATCATGACCGTCTCCATCAGCGTCAACCTGATCGGGTTCCCCATCGGCACCGCGGCGGGCGGCTTCCTGGTGGGTGCCACCTCGCCGCAGAACGCCCTGGCCGTCGCGGCGGTGCTCACGGTGGCCTCCGCGCTCTGCGCCCGGCTGCTCGTACCGAAGGAGGCGTGATGGCGCTGAGGCCGGCCGCCACCCGGTACGGCAGCGGCCCCCTGCTGGTGTGCCACCCCGGCGGGCCGGGCATGCACCCGCACTACCTGGACCCCCTGGCCGCCCTCGCCGCCCCGGGCGGCCGGACGGTGGCCGTGGTCCACCCGCGCGGTACGGGGGACAGCCCGCGCCCCGGGGGTCCGGACGCCTACCGGCCGGAGCGGTACGCGGAGGACCTGGTGGCCTGGATCGAGCGGGAGGCGGGCGGACGGCCCGTCGACCTGCTGGGCCATTCGCACGGCGGGGTGGTCGCCACCCTGGTCGCCGCGGACCGCCCCGACCTCGTCCGCAGCCTGGTGCTGCTGGCGACACCCGCGTACGGCGGCGACGAGGCCGAGGCCGTGGCGGAGGCGTTCCAGCAGGCCCGGCGCGCGGAGCCGGCGGTGGCCGGGGCGCTGGAGGTGCTCGCCGCGCAGGGGGACGAGTACCCCCCGGACGACGCCGCCCTCGGCCGGCTCATCGCCGACGTCATCCCGCTGTGGGTGGGGCCCATGACACCGGCGGTACGCGCCTGGCAGGCACGGCTCGCCGGGTGGCCGGCGAACACCGACGCGCTGCGCCACTTCAACGAAGCCGTGTTCCCCCGCCTGGACGCGGTGATGGAGCGGGCCGCCGACGTGGTCCGTCCCACCCTCGTCATCGCGGGGGACCTGGACGGCTGGGCCGGCCCCGACCATGTCGCACGCCTCGCCCGGTCCGTCGCCCGCGGCACGCCCGAAGTCGTCGCCGGCGCCGGGCACATGTGCCACGCCGATGCCACCGAAGCCGTCACGACGGCGATCCGGCAATTCCTGGACCGCAAGTCCGCAATTCACGTATGATAGGAAAGAACGGGGGAAAGGCCGCGGACCGGCGGCGGGGGAAATAATCAGCATCATTGCTTTTCGTTCACCGACCTTCACATGAACGAGTCTTGCCCGCTCCCTTTTTCCTGCCCATTGACGGGCGGCCGGGAGTTTGTTCCGGAAATTCCGACGGTATTTCGACGGTAGTCCGCCGGTAGTCCGCCGGTGGCAAGGCTGCGCTTTTCCTGTCGCCATGCGGGCATGCCCGGTTCTCCTTCCGGGAGGCATGGCACGCCCGTCCGCGCCCGGCCGTGGCGACGATGTTCCGACCATCGCGAGAAAGCGAAAGGAAGCATCCCTTGAGCGTGCAACAGGACTGGGAAGAAGACGACTCGGGCGAGTTCATCGAGCTGGGCGAGTACTTCGTCCCGGAACGCGACGTGCAGATGGACGTCGTCACCTCGCTCGTCCCGGAGCCCGAGGGCCCGGCGCAGATCCTGGACCTGTGCTGTGGCCAGGGCCGGCTGAGCGGGGCGCTCCTCGCCGCCTTCCCGCAGGCCACCGTGGTGGGACTGGACCTGAGCCCCACCATGCTGGGCACCGCGCAGCGGGAACTGTCCTCCTACGGCCCCCGCTTCGTCACCGAGAAGTTCGACCTCGCCGCCAAGGACTGGCGCACCCGGGAACAGGCACCGGCCGCGGTCGTGTCCTCGCTGGCCGTCCACCACCTGGACGGTGACGGCAAACGCGAGCTGTTCACCGATGTGTTCGCCATGCTGCGCCCCGGCGGAGCCCTCGTCATCGCCGACCTCGTCCAGCCCGTCGCCGAGCGAGGCCTCGCCCTCGCCCGCCGGATGTGGAACGAGTCGGTCCAGGCGCAGAGCCTGGCCGGGACGGGCGGTCTCGAACCGTACGAGCGGTTCCACGCGCTGGAGTGGAGCTGCTACGAGTACCCCGACGAACTCGACAAGCCCTCCCCGCTCTTCGACCAGCTCGGCTGGCTCCGCGACGCCGGGTTCACCGACGTCGACGTCCACTGGATGAAGGCCGGCCACGCCATCTACGGCGGCGTGAAGCCCCGGAAGTGAGGACAACCACCGTGCACCGCGAGCACACCCTGCTGGTCTTCGGCAACTTCGTCAACGAGCTGATGGTCACCGTCCCCGTGCACCGCCACGCCGACGCGCTCGTCGCCGTCTCGCCGCGCAAGATCTGGCTCACCCAGCCCGGCGACGTCCTCGTCACCCCCCGGCCCATGTCGGAACCGCTGCGCGACTACGCCTGCGACCTGCTCGGCTTCTCCCCCTCGGACGTCACGCTGCTGGACGCCCCCACGGACGGCCTGGCGACACTGACCGCCGCAGTCCGCCGCAACGGCCTGGTGGAGCGGCTGCGTTCGGAGGTGCGGCAGCGGCCCGGCATCCGGATGCAGGCCTTCGCCCAGGACCGCCCCGCCGTCGAGTTCGCGGCGGAGATCGGCGTACCCGTGGAGGGGTACGGGCCGGACGGCGTGCCCGCGAGCGCCGTGGAAGCCGCGTACCGGATCAACACCAAGCCCGGCTTCCGGCAGCTCGCCGGCGACCTCGGCATCAGGGTCGCCGACGGGCTCACCTGCGACACCCCCGAGGAACTGGCCGCCGGCCTGCGTAAGGTCCTCGCCGAGAAGGGCGCGGCGGTCGTGAAGCCCGCACGCGGCTCCAACGGCTACGGCGTCGGCTTCTGGGACGCGGCGGACCTGCCCGAGCTGGACGCCAAGCTCGCCGCCTACCTCCCGACGGTCGCCGAGCAGCCCCCCGGATGGGTGGTCGAGGAACGGCTCGACTTCGCCCGGGTGGTGACGGTCGAGATGGAGGTGTACGAGGACGGCCCCCGCGTCATGCACGTCGGGGAGATGCGCACCCCCAACGGCAGCTTCAGCGGGCAGGTCACACCGCTGGTGGCGAGCAGCTCGGCGGTGGAGGAACTGGTCGAGGGCGGGCTGGCGCTGGGCCGCCACCTCCACGCGGAGGGCTACCGAGGCCCCTTCGACATCGACGGCGGCATCACCGCGGACGACGTGCTCTACTCCACCGAGAGCAACGTCCGGAAGACCGGCTGCACCTACCTGGACCTGCTCGTCCGGCGGCTGCTCGGCACGGAGCGGGCGGCCAGGGCCGTATGGGCGGCCGACTCCCGGCCCGGCGGGGTCGAGCGGGACTTCGCCGCCGGCCTCGCGCGGGTCCGCCGGGCGGGCCTCGACTTCACCGCCGGCGCGCGGGAAGGCGTGGTCCTCACCTCCGACACGCTCGCCTTCGACGGCAAGTGGCGCTACCTGGTCCTGGCCGAGAGCCACAGCCGGGTGGACGAACTGGAGTCCGGTCTCGCCGACGTGCTGAAGCTGTCGTGATCCCGTGCTGACCAAGGGGATCGACGTACGCGCCAGCCGCACCCACAACGTGGGACTGTTCGCCACCGAGCCCATCCCGGCCGGGACCGCCGTCTGGGCACCCTGCACCAAATGCTCCCGCTGGTCGAAGGAGGAGGTCGCGGCCCTGCCCGAGGCGCGCTTCACGGCGCTCGACACCTACGGGCACCTGCTGCGGGACGGCAGCCTGCTCCTGCCCTGCCTCGGCGCCTACCTGATGAACCACTCCTGCGACGCCAACGTCCTCGACCTCGGTCTGGACTTCGGCATCGCCGTACGGGACATCGCCCCCGGCGAAGAGGTCACGTGCGACTACGCGACCTTCGTCGAGGACGCCGGCTGGAGCATGCGGTGCCTGTGCCGCGGCCCGGACTGCCGGGGAACGGTCACGACGGACCAGGGCACCGACCCCGCCGTCACCGGACGCTGGAAGGACCGGGTGGAGGCGGCCCTGCGGCAGCTCCCCGAGGTGGACCAGCCGCTGCACGACGTGCTCACCACCCTGAGCGAACCCTACGGCCGGGCGCTGCGCGGAATGAGCACCCTGGACCAGGTGTCCAGCGGCGCGAGCGTGTGCGCGCCCTCCTTCGTGCGCTGACCGCCCGGCCGGCCGGCTCCGGACGCACGGCCACCCGTGCCGGCGCCCGGGGCCACGGCCCGGCTCCCGCACGCCCCGCGGCACCGGCGGCCGCGGGGCGTGGGGCGGCAGCGGAGCGGCAGCGCCGGTACGGGGTGGCGAGGGCCCGCCAGGGCCCGTACCCCCACCGTCCCGCCCCCGGCACCGACGTGGAACCGACCGAGAGGATTGGCATGTCCGACGGCCTGCTACAGCCGTACTCCTACCGCCGCACGGAGGCCGAGGAACCCGACTGGCGGCGCTTACCCGGGTGGCGCGAGGCCACCGAGGAGGAATGGAACTCGCCCCAGTGGCAGCGAGCCCACTGCGTGAAGAACCTCCGCCAACTGCGCGCCGTCACCGGCGACCTGCTGGACGACACCTTCTTCGCCGACCTGGAGCGCGACCAGCGCGAGCGTGCGACCATGTCGCTGCTCATCACCCCGCACATGATCAACACCATCGCGCCGCACGCACCGTCCGGGCGGCCGGGGTCGCTGACCGACGCCTACTACGCCGACCCGGTCCGCCGCTACATGCTGCCGGTGTTCTCCGACCGCCGGACCGACTTCCCCTCCCACCCCTACGCCGACCGCGACTCGCTGCACGAGCGGGACATGTGGGTCACCGAGGGGCTGACACACCGCTACCCCACCAAGGTGCTGGCGGAACTGGTGACGACCTGCCCGCAGTACTGCGGGCACTGCACCCGCATGGACCTCGTGGGCAACTCCACCCCCCAGGTCGGCAAGACCCGCTTCGTGCTCAAGCCCGAGGCACGGCTCCAAGCCATGATCGACTACCTGCGGAAGACCCCGAGCGTGCGGGACGTGGTGGTCTCCGGGGGCGACATCGCCAACGTGCCGTGGCCCCGGGTCGAGGCGTTCGTCGACGCGCTGCTGGAGATCGAGTCCGTACGGGACGTACGGCTGGCCAGCAAGGGCCTGATCGGGCTCCCGCAGTACTGGACCGACGCAGCCGTCCTGGCCGGTGTGGCACGGCTGTCGGAGACGGCCCGCGCGCGGGGCGTACAGATCGCGCTGCACACCCACGCCAACGCCGAGCAGCAGATCACCCGCAGCGTCGCCCACGCCTCACGGCTGCTCCTGGACGCCGGCCTGCGCGACGTCCGCAACCAGGCCGTCCTGCTGCGGACCGTCAACGACACCCCGAGGGCCCTGCTGGACCTGTGCTTCGCCCTGCTCGACCGCGCCGGGATCATGCCCTACTACTTCTACATGTGCGACATGATCCCGTACAGCGAGCACTGGCGGACGTCGGTCGCCGAGGCGCAGGAACTCCAGCACGCCATCATGGGCTACCTCCCCGGCTTCGCGACCCCGCGCATCGTCTGTGACGTGCCCTTCGTGGGGAAGCGCTGGGTCCACCAGCTCACCGACTACGACCGGGTGCACGGCATCTCCTACTGGTCGAAGAACTACCGCACCCACCTCGACCCGGGCGAGGCCGACGACCTGTCACGGCTCTACGAGTACTACGACCCGGTGTACACCCTGCCGGACGAGGGCCGCGAGTGGTGGCGGTCGCACGCCCTCGACAGCTCCGCCCCCGGCGCGCCCGCCCCCCGCGTCGCCACCCCGGGGCCCCGCTTCTCCGCCGTGCGATGAGGCCCTCCGCCCCGCGCGCCGCGACCCCCCACCGGTGGACCGGCGCAGTCACTGATCCCTTCATCGTCACCCGAAAGAGAGGCCCGGACATGGGACACAACCGTCCCGACCGCCCCGTGGCGCACTACCGGTGCATCGGGGTCGGAGTGGGGCCGGCGAACCTGAGCCTGGCATCCCTCCTGCACACGCCCGCCGAGGTGTCCAACCTCTTCCTCGACCGGAAACCGGCCTTCGGCTGGCACGACGGACAGCAGATCGCCGGCACGACCCTGCAAGTGTCGCTGTTCAAGGACCTGGTCAGCCTCGCCGACCCGACCAACCCCTTCTCGTTCCTCGCCTATCTGCACGACCAGGGCCGCGCCTACCACTTCATCAACGCGCAGTTCACCGCCGTGCCCCGGCAGGAGTTCCGCGACTACCTGGCCTGGGCCTGCGCCCGCAACGACAACATCGTCTTCGGCGAGGAGGTGCGGGAGGTCGGCTTCGACGACGGCGTGTTCCGCGTACGCACCGACCGGCGCACCCTGACCGCCGACAACGTCGTGCTCGGCGTCGGCAGCCGCCCCTACGTACCGCCCCAGGCGTCACCCCGACCGGAACCCACCCAGTTCCACGTCAGCGAGTTCACCACCCGGGCACGCGACATGGGCGGCAAGCGGATCGTGGTCGTCGGCGGCGGGCAGTCCGGCGCGGAGGCCTTCCTGGACCTCATCTCCCGGCCCGGCGACGCGCTGCCCCGGCGGGTGTCCTGGATCTCCCGCCGCCGCAACTACTTCCCGATCGACGACTCGCCCTTCACCAACGACTTCTACATGCCCTGCCACTCCGAC
This sequence comes from Streptomyces sp. NPDC016309, assembly GCF_043077235.1. NCBI lineage: Bacteria > Bacillati > Actinomycetota > Actinomycetes > Kitasatosporales > Streptomycetaceae > Streptomyces > Streptomyces sp. NPDC016309. The sequence goes on from NZ_JBIBSG010000003.1 coordinate 649,706, forward strand.
TACTTCTACGGCCTGCCCGTGGACGCGCGGAAGGCCTTCAACGCCGAGCAGGTGCTGAGCAGCGACGGGATCTCCCCCCACACCCTGCGGGCCATCTACCAGCAGATGTACGTCCACCGCTTCGTCGACGGACTGCCCGACCTGGTGCGGCTCCACCCCAACCGCGAGGTCGTCGAGGTCGGCCGGGGCATCGGAGACACCTGGGACATCGCGACACGGCACAACGAGCAGCCCGGGGAACTGGAGCGGCACGAAGCGGACGTGGTCGTCTGGGCGACCGGCTTCCGGCCCGCCCCCACCGACTTCCTCGCACCCATCGCCGACCGGCTGGAGCGCGAGGACGGCGAACTGCGCGTCGACCAGGACTTCGCCGTACGGTGGGACGGCCCGCCGGACCGCAACATCTTCGTCCAGAACGCGGTCCGTCAGCAGCGCGGACTGGCCGACCCCAACCTGAGCCTCAACGCCTGGCGCAGCCGGCGCATCGCGGACCGGCTGCGCGGGGTGCGCAGCGACGACCCGCTGGCCTCGTTCATCGAGTGGTCGACGAAGACCGGCCCCAAGAACGCGTGGCTCCCGTGACGGCGCCCACCGGCCCGGTGCTCCCGGCCGTGGGCGGGGACGCGGACGCGGTCGTGGACAGCGGCCCGGACGCGGCCGTGGACAGGGGCGGGGACACGGACGTGGACGTGGTGGTCGTCGGGGCCGGGGTCATCGGCTGCATGACCGCCCACGAGGTCGTGACCCGCCGCCCCGGCACCTCCGTCGTGGTCCTGGACCAGGACACCATCGGCTCCGGCGCCAGCCACCGCTCGGCCGGCCTGCACTTCCCCCGCGGCGCCACCGAACGGGTGCGCCGCATGGCCGCCCGCAGCCAGGACGCCTACGCCGCGCTGCTCGCCCGCTACCCCGACCTGCCCGTCCGTCCCCTGCCCATGACCGTCGTCGCCTCCGCGGACCGCGCGGCGGAACTGCACGCGGCCTACCTCCCGAGCGCCCGCCTCCGGCCCGTGGCCGGCCCGCCCGACGACCGGGTCCTCCTCCCGCCCGGCACCGCGGCCTGGCAGGGCGACGGCTGCCAGTACGCCGACGTCCCCGCGCTGACCCAGCTCCTCGCCCGGCGGCTGCGCGGCCGGGCCGCCTTCCACGAGGGCGTGCGCGTGACCGGCGTACACCCCGGCGAGAAGGCCGTCGAGATCGACCTGAGCACCGGCCGGACCCTCACGGCGCAGCGGGTGCTCCTCGCCCCCGGCCCCTGGCTCGACGCCCCCGCCTGGCAGGGGCTCGTGGCACCGCTGGGCGCCCGGGTGAAGAAGATCGTGGCGATGCACGTCGACGTCCCGCCGCGCGACGGCGACCACGCGATCGTCTTCCACGACGAGGACGCGTTCCTGCTGCCCCTGCACCACCGCGGACACTGGCTGTTCAGCTACACCTGCCCCGAGTGGGACGTCGACCCCCGGTCGGTGACGCAGGGCGTCTCGGCGCGGAACCTCGCCGAGGCCCGGGCCGTACTGGGCCGCTACGCGCCCGCCCTGGTCGGCGACTGCGTCTCGGGGCGGGTCTTCTGCGACGCGTACGGCCCCGCCCGTGAACCGCTCGTGACCGCGCTCGACCCGCACGGGCGCCTGGTGTTCGCGGGCGCGGCGGGCGGCTCGGGCTACCGGCTCGCACCCGCCATCGCCGAAGAGGCCGCCGATCTGCTCGATCCCGCGCATCCAGCACAGGAGGACCAGAGGTGATCATCAACAGGTACGACCCGGACGCGCTGCACGAGGCGTTCGGCATCGACATGAGCTCCGTCGAGGGCCTGGGCGTGGGAGCCGGCTGGGGGCGGGTCGCCCCGGGCCGCAGCTCCGACAGCCACCACCACGACGAGACCGAGCTGTTCGTCGTCGTCGCCGGCAGCGGCGAGTTCGTGGCCGGCACCGAGCGGTACGCCGCCGAGCCCGGCACGGTGGCGCTGTTCGAACCCTTCGAGTCCCACGTCCTGCACAACACCGGCACCACCGACCTGGTCTTCCTCACCCAGTACTGGCGGGACGCCGAGCGCGCGATGGCCTCCGCCCGCTCCACCGCCCGCAAGGGCTTCGGCGACCGGCCGGTCTTCGTCTTCTCCACCCCGCCCACCCCCAACGGCGATCTGCACCTCGGGCACCTGTCCGGGCCGTACCTGGGGGCTGACGCCTTCGTGCGCTTCCAGCGGATGAACGGCACCCGGGCCTGGCACCTGACCGGCAGCGACGACTACCAGAGCTACGTCCTGGGCGCCGCCCGCAAGGAGGGCGGGGACCCCGCCGGCACGGCGGCCCACTACAGCGCCGAGATCGCCGAGACGCTGCGGCTCATGGACATCGAGCCGGACCAGTACACGGTGACGAGCACCGACCCGCGCTACCCGGACGGCCTGCGGGAGTACTTCTCCCGGCTCGTCGCCTCGGGACCGGTCACCCCCACGGCCGGAGAGGGGCTCTTCGACGCGGAAGGCGGCCAGTACCTCTACGAGGTGGACGTCACCGGCACCTGCCCCCACTGCGCGGCCGCCACCGGTGGCAACCTGTGCGAGGAGTGCGGTGAGCCCAACGTGGTCAGCGACCTGAAGGACCCCCGGTCCTCGCTGTCACCGGCCGCCCCCCGCCGCGAGCCGGTCACCCGTCTGTCCCTGCCCCTCCACGAGTTCGCCGACGTGGTCCGCGAACACCACGGCCAGGGACGCGTCCCGGCCCGGCTGGCCGAACTCGCCCACCGCCTGTTCACCCGCCCCGCCCTCGACATCCCGCTGACCCACCCCTCCACCTGGGGCGTCACCCCCGCCGAGGACACCACCGACGGCCAGGTCATCTGGGTGTGGCCCGAGATGGCGTACGGCTTCCTCCACGGCATCCAGGCCCTGGGGGCCCGCAACGGCGAGGACTGGCGGGCGCTGGACCCCCGGGCGGACTGGAAGATCGTCCACTTCTTCGGTTACGACAACAGCTTCTACCACTCGGTGCTCTACCCGGTCCTCTACAAGCTCGCCTTCCCGGAGTGGGCCCCCGACATCGACTACCACGTCAACGAGTTCTACCTGCTGGAGGGCGACAAGTTCTCCACCAGCCGCCGCCACGCCATCTGGGGCAAGGAGATCCTCGGGCCCGACAGCGTGGACGCGGTCCGGTACTTCCTCGCCCGCACCCGCCCGGAGGGCGAACGCACCGACTTCCGGCGCGCCGCCTACGACTCCGTACTCCGGGACACCCTCATCGGCACCTGGCAGGAGTGGCTCAACGACCTGGGGCGCCGCGTCGACGCCCACCACCAGGGCACCGCCCCGGACGCCGGCAACTGGACCCCCGAGCACTCGGCCTTCCTCGGCAGGCTCGGCAACCGCCTGGCGGCCCTCACCGCCGCGCTCGGCCCCGACGGGTTCTCCCTCCGGCAGGCCGCCGCCGAACTGGACGGCATCGTCCAGGACGCGGCCACCTTCGGGCGCCACCAGGCACTCCTCGCGGGCAACCGGGCGTGGCAGGACGAGAACCGCACCGCGGTCGCCCTCGAACTGGCCGCCGCCCGCCTGCTCGCCACCGCGGCCACCCCGCTGATGCCCCGCTTCGCCTCCCGGCTCGCCACGGCCCTGGGCCTGCCGCGGCCCGAGGCGTGGCCGGACACCGTCGAACTCCTCCCGCCCGGAAGCGCCGTCGGCCTCGCGTCCGCCGTCTTCTTCCGGCCCACCCCGGAGACACCCGCCACGGTGTAGCCCCGCCGCCCCGCGCGCCCGGAGCCCCGCCTCCCCCCGCCGGCACACCACCGGCGACACGGGGGCGCGGGGCTCCACCACGACCGTGCAGTCAGAAGCGGTCGGTGCCGAACACGTTCCGCGCCGCCGCCACGAGTTCCCGGCGGGCCGCGATGTGGTTCTCCTTACGTGTCTCCCGGTCGCGGGCGGCGGCCTCCCACTGATGTCGCGTCATGTCGAGGAGGAGAGCCGTGTGGTCGTCGTCGAACCCGGGCAGGCCGCCGAGAGCCTGCTCCGCTTCCACGTACGAGGAAGACGCCGCCCGCTGCGCGGGAGCGACCTGCGGGTCCACCTCCCAGAGGGTCTCGACCGCCTCCCGCGCCCGGACCGCTGCCGCTTCCCCCTGCTTCGCGCGCCTCTGGAGCTCCTTCCAGGCGCGCCTCGCGGGTGCGGCGCGCTGAGCCGTCCAGTACATGCGCCCCACGGCCTTGCGGACGTCGTCGATGGGAACGAGAAGCGCCGCCGGCGCCGCCAGTTCGGCCTCCGCGTGGGCGAGCGTGAACGCGTGCCAGCGCCGCCGGGTCTCGGGTACGGAGTCGGTGCTGTAAAGCTGGTCCGCGGCCTCCATGCATTCGCTGGCGGCTCGCAGGTAGGCCGCCAGCAGCGACCAGCGACGGTCGTAGAGGGCTTGGTGGTGGGTGGCCTCCGCCGCTATCTGCGCGGCCTGCTGGGCGGCCCTGGCCTGGGCCTGACCACCACGTGCCTGGACCCATCCGCCGAGCACCGTACCGAGAGCCGTGCCGCCCACGGCGATGGCGCCGATCAACGCCGAAGTGATACTGGCGTCCATGCCAAACCCCCCTGAAACCCGTCGTCCGTGTAGGTGGCCGTCCACCTGCCGCCACCCGGTATCCGGCGAACGACCCTAGCCGGGCCCCGCGCCCACGCCGACGCGCGTCACCCGACCGCTGGACCGCGTTCTACGGTGTCGCGTGTGACAACAGTGAACCCGAGCGTCGACGCGCTCCTCGCCGACATACCCGCCCTCACGCCCTACGCCCGCAAGGCCACCCTGCTCCGCCCGCGGGCGGGCCGGCCCACCGTGCTCGACAGCCACGTGGGCGGCCCGCTGCTGTGGCCGGCCGAGGAGGAATGGCCGGTGTGCCGGGGCCCGCACATGGTCGAGGTACGGGAGAAGCTCTCCGAGCAGGAGCGCGAAGCCTGGCAGCGGACGGACCGCGCCATGCGCGACCGACGGGCGGGCAAGCCGAACGCCGCGTACGAACTCACCCACGAGGAGGCCGCGCTCCAGTCCCGCATCATGGACGGCGCCGGCGCGCTCGACATGCGCACCTGGGAGCGGATCCGCCGGGTGCCGGTCCCCGCCGTGCCGGGAGTGCCGATGGTCGCGGTGCTCCAGCTCCGCGCGCAGGACGCCCCCACCCTCGACTGGCCGGAGGGCATGGACGTGCTGCAGGTCCTGTGGTGCCCGCAGGAGCACTCCGCCCTGCCCGGGCAGTCGCACTACTGGGGACCCGCCGTCGAGATGCGCCACCGCGCGGCGGCGCGGGCCGCCACCCTGGCGCAGCCCCCCGCGCCGGGCGACGCCGTGGCGGGGTACGTGCCGCGGCCCTGCCTCCTCGACCCGGTCGAGGTGACCGACCTGCCCGACCAGGACGAACTCCCGGACGAGCTGGTGGCCGAGGCCGAGGCCTGGGCGGAGGACCGCGACGCCGAGTACCACCGCGTCCTCTCCTGCCAGGAGGGGTGGAAGGCCGGTGGCTGGCCCAGCTGGCACCTGACGGACCTGATGCGGGTCGACTGCCCGGCCTGCGGCGCACGGAGCCGGCTGTTCCTGACCTTCGACAGCGGCCACGACCCGGACCTCAACGTCGGGCGGTTCGGTGAACTGCGCGTCTTCACCTGCCCGGTGGACGCCGGTCACCCGTTCCGCCTGAACATCCAGTAGCGTCCGGTCGCCGGATCGAGCCCTCGGCCCCGGACGTACGGCGGTCGCCGCGAGGCCCGTGAGGACGACGGCCGAAAGGCAGGCCGGTGCGGAGGAGAATCGCTCCATGCGCATTCTGATCATCACCGCCGGGTCACGGGGAGACGTCGCACCCTTCACCGGTCTGGGGCGGCGCCTGCTGGACGCGGGGCATCAGGTCGCCGTGGCCGCCCACACCGAGTTCGCCGCGCTGCTCGGCGGATGCGGCCTCGACCACCGGCCCGTGCCGGGAGACCCGCGGGAGCTGATCCGGTCCTGGTCCCGGGCCGCCTCACGGGACGAGGTCCGGGCGCTCACGAGGGCGTACGCGGACGGGCTCGCCGACGGTGTGGCGGATGCCGTGGCGGGCGGAGCCGACCTCCTGCTCACCGCTTTCGGGCCGGCACCGCTCAGCCTGGCGGCCGGCGAAGCGTTCGGCGTCCCGGTCATCGGCACCTACCTCACACCGGCGTTCGCCACCCGGCACTTCCCGCTGCCCGGCGCGCACCGCACCGGCGACCCGGGGCCGGAGGGCAACCTCGCCGCAGGCCGCGACGTGCTGAAGCGCGCCGAAGGGGTCTTCGCGGGCGCCGTGACCCGCCTGCGCGCCCGCCTCGGGCTGCCCCCCGGCGCGCCCTCGGCCGTGGGGGACCTCCGGCCGGTCTTCCACGGCTTCAGCCCGCTGGTGGTGCCCCGCCCCGACGACTGGCCGTCCCGGGTCGACGTGTCGGGCTACTGGTGGCCCGCGCGGCCGGCCGGCCGCCAGCCCCCGGGCGAACTGGCCGACTTCCTCCAGGCGGGTCCACCCCCGGTGTTCATCGGGTTCGGCAGCATGGCCCCGGGGGAGGGCGAACGGCTCAGTGAGCTGGTGGGCACGGCCGTGAAGCGGGCGCGGGTGCGCGCCGTGGTGCAGGCGGGGTGGGCCGGACTGAGCGGCCGCGGCGACGACGTCCTGGCCGTCGGCGACGTCCCGCACGACTGGCTGTTCCCCCGTACCGCGGCCGTCGTCCACCACGCCGGAGCCGGTACCACTGCCGCGGGGCTGCGGGCCGGAGTACCCGCCGTGCCCGTACCCGTCATGGCCGACCAGCCGTTCTGGGCCTCCCGGCTCCATCGGCTGGGAGTCGCCCCCCGATCCGTGCCGTTCCAGGACCTCACCGCCGAAGCCCTCGGCGACGCCGTCACCGCCTGTCTGGCCGAGCCGGCCCTTCGCCGGCGCGCGGCCGAACTCGCCGACGGGATCGCCGCGGAGGACGGCGCCGCTCCGCTGCTCGCCCGGATCGCCGCCATGGAGTGAGCCCGATGAGCGGCTCAGCGGCACAGCGCCATGATCGGGACGCCCGGCGGCCCGGGACGCCGGCGCCCCGGGGCGTGACGCCCGGCGATCACGGTCAGGCGAGGGTGGCGACGCCGATGCCGATGGCGATGAACAGCCATCCGGTGGTCAGCTCCCAGCGGTGGCGGATCGTGGGCCGGGCGAGCAGGGAGCGCAGGCGGGCGGCGACGAGGACCAGGCCGAACCAGTAGACGACGCCGATGACGACGTCCAGGATCCCGAGGAAGAAGATCTGCCGGGTCAGGGAACCGCCGCCGTTGACGAACTGCGGCAGGATGCTGAGGAAGAACAGGGCCGCCTTGGGGTTGAGGACGTTGGTCAGGAAGCCCTGGGTGAAGCCCGACCGCCGACGGCTCCGGGTTGCCCCCTCCTCCTCGGCCGGGGGCGCGGGCTCCGCCGGAGTGCCCGGCACCGGCCCGTCCCCGTGCCGCCGTTCGCGCGCGGCCCGGTGCGCGGCGAGCACCGCCCGTACGCCCAGGCAGACCAGGTAGGCCGCCCCCAGCAGCTTGATGGCGTCGTACACCGCGGGAGAACGGGCGGCGACCACCGACAGCCCGACGGCGGCCGCCAGCATGTGCACGCACAGGCCGGCCTGGGCGCCCAGCGCCGCGGCCCGCCCCTTCGAGGGGTGTTCGGCGGCCGATCGCACCACCACCAGGAAGTCCGGGCCGGGGACCACGTAGGCCACCACCACGACGCCGAGGAAGCCGGCGAGGTCGACCGACATGCGCTCTCCTCCCTCCGCCCCAGGGCGTGTCCGCCGCCGGGGCCGGTTGCCTCCGGGGGCCCCGGCGCGCGCTGCGCCGCGGGCACGGTCAGATGGCCAGGCCCCGTGTGCCGGCCCTTCCGGAGGTCGTACGGGGGCGGATCAGCGTCAGGGCCTTGGGCGTCCCGTACCCGCTGAGGGACGGGACAGGCAGACGATGTCGGCACGGTCCCTGCGTCCTCGAAGGAGAAGAACGGCCCCGTGCGCTCGTGTGCTGGTGGCGCAGAAGGCGCGGAATGCGCGGGTGGCGCACCGGTGCGCCGGTGCGCACGGGGCATGAGATCCGACTTGTGGCGTCATCCCGTCATGCCCGCTTGGGCGGAGACCGTAGCGGTGACACTGCTGAGGAGGGTGTTGTTCACGCCCCGGTGGGGGCGGCGACGACCGCCCGCCGGGCTTCGGCCGGCGACGGCCGTTCGGGCACCCCCAGGCGCTGCTCGGCCCGCCCGCCCCCCCGTCGGCGGGGAAGCGGCCGGCGTCTCCCCGGCCCCCCCACGCCGCCCCACCGCCCGCGGAGTGCGTCGTCGAACCGGACGTACGCCGGCCCCGCACGGTGTGCCGTACGCGCCGCAGAATCCGTTCGGGAACCGGAAGGGTGAGAAGGCGCATGCGCGACCGTGCCCCCAGGAAGCCATGGAAGAAAGGGTTCCGCTCATCGCGCCGCACGGCCGGCGGCGCGGGCGGGGCCGACGGGGAAGCGGGAGGCGGCACGTGAGAACGCACGTCCAGGCACTGCCTGACGACGACGGCACCAGAATCATCCTGTGCACCGGCGAGTTCGACGTCGTCACCTCCGTCCAGCTCGACTCGGCGCTCGCGGCCGCCGCCGAGGCCCCCGGCGTGTCGCGTACGGTCGTCGACCTCAGCCAGGTGTCCTTCGCGGACTCGACCCTGCTCAACACCCTGGTACGCGGACACCGCACCCAGCACATGATCGTCGCCGGCCCGCTGTGCCCCCAGCTCCGGCGCATCCTGAGGCTCAGCGGCCTGGACACCGCGCTGCGCATCGCCCCCGACCTGCGTTCCACCGCGCCCGCCGACTGACCGCGGCGGCCCCGCCCCGGCGTGAAGGCGCGGCGGCGGGGCAGCAGGGAGGAAAAGCCGTCGGCCGCCCGGCATGGGGGCGGCCGGCGGACCGGGCGGGCCGGAACGGAACGGTGGTTACATGGCGATCGGTGTCCCCGCGAGCGGATCGGCGCCCCGCCGCCCACGCGCCCGGTACGCACGGGCGCTGGCCCGTACGCCGGTCGCCGTCTGGGAGGACGACCTCACCGACTGGGCCGCCGCGCTGACCTACTACGCCGTCCTGGCGGTGTTCCCCGCCCTGCTGGTGCTCGTCTTCGTCATCGCCCTGCTCGGCACCGGGACGCCCCACGAGCTCATCGCGCAGTTCGGCCCGTTCGTACCGAAGGCGGCCCGCCCGGTGCTCGAACAGGTCCTGGCGGGCCGGCAGGAGGGGGCCTCCGTTCCCTGGTTGCTGGTGGTGCTCACCGCCGGTGCCGCGCTGTGGTCGGCCTCCAGCTACCTGGCCGTGTTCCGGCGCGCGCTGCACGCGATGTACGGCGTCCCCGACTGCCGCCCCGCCTGGCGGACGTTCCCCGCCATCGTGCTCCGGGCCGTGACGGTCCTCGCGCTCCTGGTGTGCGGGGTGCTGACGCTGACCGCCGCGGAGCGGGTCGCCCTCGCCATCGGCCGGGGAACCGGGACGGACCGTCAGGTGGCGCTGGTCTGGGCGGGGCTGAAGTGGCCGCTGCTGTTCGTGGTCGTCGTGGCCCTCGTCCTCCTGCTGTTCCGCTCCGGCCCGGCCGAGGCACGCGGACTGCGCGAGACGGTGCCCGGCGGGGCGCTGGCGGTCGCGCTGTGGCTCCTCGCCTCGGTGGGCTTCGCCTACTACACGGCGCACATGGCGACGTACAACCGCCTCTACGGATCACTGGCCGGTGTGGTGGCGTTCCTCGTCTGGCTCTGGGTCTCCCACGTCGTCCTGCTGGCCGGCGCGCAGTTCAACGCCGAACTCTCCTCGGCGGGACGGCCGAAGAGGCCCGACCCCTGCTCCCCCTGAGCACCGGCCGGCCCGTGGACCCGCCGCCTGACGCGTCACTCGTTCGGTGGGTTCCGGCGGTCGGGGTGCATCCCCGGGACCGGTCGGTGTGTCTTCCCGGTAGCGGTCTTTTCGAGCAGCACCACCGCGGCTGCATGTGTGGGAGCGTTGGCTTTGAACAGTAGGAACACCAGTAGGTTCGCGGCTGCGGGCGTCACCGTCTCCGTCGTGCTCACGGCCGCGGCGGGCGCCGTCCCGGCACAGGCGGCGGCAGCGCCAGAGGGACCGGTGCGGGCGGCCCCGGCGCGGCAGCCGTCGATCACCGCCAAGGGCGGCTTCGTGATGAACGCCGGTACCGGCGCCGCCGTGTACGCGAAGGGCGCCGACGGCCGGCTCCCCACCGGTTCCACCGCCAAGATCATGACGGCCGAGGTGGTGCTCGCGCGCAAGGGCCTCGACCTCGACGAGAAGGTCACCGTCCAGATGGCGTACAGCGACTACATCGTCGCCAAGACCGCCTCCTCGGCCAGGCTGATCGTGGGCGACAAGGTCACCGTCCGGCAGCTTCTGTACGGGCTCCTGCTGCCCTCCGGGTGCGACGCCGCGTACGCCCTGGCCGACCACTTCGGCACCGGCAGGACCCGGCAGGACCGGGTGCGGTCGTTCGTCGGCAGGATGAACTCCACGGCCAAGGGCCTCGGCCTGAAGAACACCCACTTCGACTCCTTCGACGGCATCGGCAACGGGAAGAACTACTCGACCCCGCGCGACCTCGCCACGCTCGCCGCCAAGGCGATGAAGAACCCGACGTTCCGCGCCATCGTGAAGACCCGTTCGACGAAACAGCGGGTCACCACCAAGAACGGCGGCCACCGCGACATGGCGTGGACCAACACCAACAAGCTGCTCGGCACCTACCGGGGCGCCGTCGGGGTCAAGACCGGCTCCGGCCCGGAGGCCAAGTACTGCCTGGTCTTCGCCGCCACGCGGGGCGGCAGGACCCTCATCGGCACCGTCCTCGCCTCGTCCTCGGAGGCCAACCGCAACACGGACGCCACCAAGCTGCTGGACCACGGCTTCCGCAACTGACACCGACCGGGGCCCGCCCCGCCCCGGCCGGTCCGTTCCGTCGTGGCACGGTCCGCCGGTCCGGGTGCGTCCCGCCGGGTGCGCCGGCCGGCCCCGGTCCGCACAGGGCCGGCGGGCCGGGCCGGGCGCGTCAGCCCTGGCGGGTCAGTCCGGGCGTACGGGAGTGACGAGGCGCCTGACCGCCTCCACCACGGCCGCCCGGTGCGCCGCCCGCCGCCGCTCGCTCCACGCGGAGCCGTCCGGCTCGGTGGCCGGGCCGCCCGCCGCCGCGAACCACGCCTGGGAGAGGGCCAGCACCAGGGTCAGGATGTCGGCGGGCCGGAAGGCGGGGTCGATCCGCCCCGCGCGCTGGGCGGCGGCGACCGCGTCGATCTTGACGGCGTAGGCCTCGCCCTGCGCGGCCGTGGCCGTGGGGCGCTCGAGCTGCTTCCAGACGACCAGCCGCATCAGCTCCGGCCGGTCGGCCAGGTGGTCGAAGATCGCGCCGGCGTACCCGGGGAGGTCCGTCACGTCGAACGGCACCGATTCGGCGCCTGCCTCCAGGGCCCGCTGCATGACGTGGTCGAAGAGCTCTTCCTTGTTGCCGAAGTAGACGTAGATGAGCCGCTTGTTCGCGCCGGCCGCCTCGGCGATGCGGTCGACGCGGGCGCCCGCGACCCCATGGGCGGCGAACTCGGTGAGCGCCGCGTCGAGGAGCCGGGCCTTGGTCGCGCTGGAGTCCCGTGCCATGACGCTCACCCTAGCAAGTAACTATCTGGTTATTGACAAGCCGGGCGGCGTCGTCCATGCTCGAACTATCCAGTTAGTTACTTAAGAACGGAGCGACCGTCATGCAGGAGCGCGCACTGGGCACCCAGGGTCTGAAGGTCGGAGCCGAAGGGCTCGGCTGCATGGGCATGAGCGCCTACTACGGCGCCACCGACGAGACCGAGGCCCTCGCCACCATCGACCGGGCCCTGGAGCTCGGCATCACCATGCTGGACACCGCCGAGAGCTACGGCCCCTTCCTCAACGAGCGGCTCGTCGGCAAGGCGCTGGCCGGCCGCCGGGAGAAGGCGGTCATCGCCACCAAGACCGGCATCGAGTTCACCGACGGCGGCGACATGCTCGGCCACAACGGCACCCCGGAGTACATCCGCCGGTCCGCGGAGCGCTCGCTGCGCCACCTCGGCACCGACCACATCGACCTCTACTACCTGCACCGCGTCGATCCGAACGTACCCATCGAGGAGAGCATCGGCGCGATGGCGGAGCTCGTCACCGCGGGCAAGGTCCGTTACCTCGGCATCAGCGAGGCCGCCGCGACGACGATCCGGCGGGCCCACGCCGTGCACCCGCTCACCGCCGTGCAGACCGAGTACTCCCTGTTCGAGCGGGGGCTCGAGGGCGACGGCGTGCGCGCCACCCTCGACGAGCTCGGCATCGGCCTCGTCGCGTACTCACCGCTGGGCCGGGGCTTCCTCTCGGGCGCCATCACCACGCCCGACGACTTCGCCGAGGACGACTTCCGCCGTACCGACCCGCGCTTCCAGGGCGAGAACTTCGCCCGCAACCTGGCCGTGGTGGAACAGGTGCGCCGCATCGCCGAGGAGAAGTCCGTCACCCCGTCGCAGCTCGCCCTGGCCTGGGTGCTGCACCAGGGCGCGCTGCCGATCCCCGGCACCAAGCGCCGCCGGCTCCTGGAGGAGAACGCGGCCGCCACGGCCGTGACGATCACCGCCGCCGACATCGCCGCCATCGAGGCCGTCGCCCCCCGGGGCATCGCCGCCGGTGACCGGTACGCGCCCGAGCTGATGTCGTCGCTGAACGGCTGACGCCCATCGGGCGGAGGCACACCGCCGGGTGGTGGGCCCCCGGAACGAATGAGTACGAGCGCTCAGGTCCCGGCCCGCCGCCGGCGCGATGATGACGATCACCGACCGCCGGTCGCCCACCGGCGTCGGCGATCGGCCGGGCCCCGGGCCCGGCCGCCTCGTACGCCCGTACCGACAGGAGTCCCGTGCTCAGCCGCATCGCCGCCGCCGTCGTCCCCCGTTTCGGCCGTCTGACGACCTCCGGCGACCCGGGAGCCGTCCCGGGTCCGGCCGTCTTCGTCGCCAACCACACCTCCCTGGCGGACCCGGCCGTCGTGCTGGCGGCGCTCCACCGGATGGGCGTCGAACCGGTCGTCCTCGCCACCGCGGGGCTGTGGCGGGTCCCCGTGCTGCGGCGGCTCCTGGAGCGCGGGGGGCACGTGCCCGTCCACCGCCGTACGGCCCGGGCGGCCGACGCCCTGGACGGCGCCGCCGCCGCCCTCGCGGCCGGCCGTCACGTACTCGTCTACGGCGAGGGGCGGCTCCCGCACCGCGTGGACCCGGCGGAGGCGCCCCCCGAGGCCTTCCGCAGCGGGCCCGCCCGTCTGGCCGCCGCCTCCGGCGCCCCGATCGTCCCGGTCGGCCAGGCGGGTGCCCGCCGGGTCGCCTCGGGCGGCCGGGGCAAGCAACTGGCCGGCATCCTCACGGCACCCGCCCGGCGCCCCCGGCTGCACGTCCACGTCGGCGCCGCCTTCCGCCCCTCCGGCGACGTGCCCGACGCGACGGCGGCCGCCCACCGGGCCGTCACCGCCGCCTGGCGCACCGCGGTGGAGCACCTGGGCGAAACACCGGCCCCGGCCGCCCGCTGATCGACCGGTCAGCCGGCCGGGCGGGGGAGCCGGTCGTCGAGGTGGTCCGCGTCGTAGCCGAGCCGCTCGGCGAGGGCCCGGTAGCGGTCCCGCCGGGCGCCGGGGATGTGGAGGTCGTACGTGGAGAGGATCTGGAGCAGGAAACGGAAGCCCAGATCCGGGTCCACACCGGTGACCACCTCCTCCAGCACCCCCGCCACGTCCCGCACCTCGGCGGCGTCGGTCGCGGCCTCCCGCACCTCCGACAGCACATCGTCCGTCAGGGCGGACCGGGCGGGGGACAGGGAGGGCCGGTAGACGGGGTCCACCTCCGACAGGTACTCCCGGCACACTTCGGCGACCCGCTCCAGCCACGCCCGGCCGCCGGAGTCGAACTCGTCCCCGCCGGTGTAGGCCGATCGCGCGGCGGCGGCGCGCCACAGGGCGGTGACGGCCTCGCCGGACAGCCCGGAGGCCAGCAGCCGCCGCACGTCCTCCAGCAGCACCGCCGCCTGCGTGCCCGGGGTCTCCCCGGCGTCGGCGCGGACGAGGCGCTCGACGTTCTCCCGCACCGTGCCCTCGTACCGCCAGTCCGACCCGTGGAGCACGGCCGCGAGGAACGGCAGGCCGAACCGGCCGGCCGCGAAGTCGCGCCGGCCGGGGTCGAGCGGGGGCCACCGCACGCGCAGTTCCTCGTGAACGGCGACCCCCGGGTAGGCCAGCAGCTCGCCGATCGCCACCAGCCGCCCGTACTGCTCCTCGGCGACCGGTACGGAGTACGCCTTGGCCGCCCGGAGGAAGAGCCGGAACCCCAGATCGGCGTCGGCCTCGCGCACGACCCGCAGCAGCGCGGGGACGATCCCCGGTACGGCCACGCCGCGTCCGAGCGCGGCCGCGGCCGCCTCGACCTCCGCCGCGACGGTCGTGCGCAACTCCTCCTCCGGCACCGTGGGCCGCACCTCGTCCAGAGCCTTCACCTCGTGCGGGCCGCGCTCCGGCGGGCGCGGTGGGCACACCTCCGCGACACGGCGCAGCCATTCCCGAGGGGCGGTGCCCTCGTCGGCCGGGTCGAAGCAGCGCCGTACGGCCGCGAGCCACACGGCACCGAGCACCTCGTCCGGCAGGTGCGAGTCCAGCAGCAGCCGTACGTCCCGGCCGAGCTGGTCGTCCTCGTCCTCGCTCCGTGCCCCGGCGAGGGCGAGCACCACCGGCCCGTCGAGGCGCAGGGCGGCACGGGCGCACAGCGCGCCGGCGAGGCCGCTCAGCCCGAAGTCCTCCGCGTGGTCGTAGTAATGGACCTCGCGCGGATGAGCCATGATCAACCTCCTGTGCGGAACGGGCGCCCCCCGGTGCGGGGGGCGCCCGTTCCCATGATCACCGTGTTACGGCTTGTTCGGCAGCGGGAAGGACGTGTAGACGACGTACTTGCCGGTGTGCTGGCCCTGGCCCTTCACCTTCGGCGCGTACCTCAGCACGACCCGGACACTGTTGCTCGCCGCCTCCCCGGCGCGGTCACCGTTCTTGAACCACACCTGCCCGAGCGATCCCTGGCCCTTGAGCTGCCAGTCGAACGACAGGTTGTGGTCCTTCGCGACGTACGGCCTCTTCTTGCCGATCCGCTGCGCCTCCTTCGTCATCCAGTCCGCGAGCCGCTGGGCGTTGTCACCGTTCTTGACCCACTCCTCGACGGCCTGCTTGACGGCACTGGCGGCCGTGGCCTCGTTGGTCCACCGTCCGGCGACGCCGGCGGTCTGGGCCTTCTCCCACATCTCGGCGGCGGACTTGTTGACGTGCTGCGACAGCGTGTGCGCTTCGAGGAGGCCCTCGTCCCGGACGATGTCGGTGCAGTTGTGGACCAGCACGCCACGCGCCCGCTCGCCCTCGGGGCGGACGTAGAACGTGTGCGGACCGTCGACCGTGAGGTCGAACACGGCGCGCGGCGCCAGGCCGGACCGGTCGCGCAGCGCGGTCACGGTCTGCTCCAGGCCCTCCGGGGTGCGCAGCCGGTCACCGACGCGCAGGCCGGCGGCCGTGGTCCAGCCGCGGCCCAGGACGAGGAGGCGGTGCCCGGCGGTGGTCGTGAGCCGTCCGCCGGCAGTGTCGACGTCCACCAGGCGCTCGGTGTCGTGCCGGAAGGTGTCCGTCACGTCCTGGGCGCGCAGACGACCGGTCGCCGGGTCGGTCGCCAGCACCCGGTCGCCGACGCGCACGTCGCGGATCGGGCGGTGCGAACCGTCCGCCATGAGGACCCGTGTGCCGCCGGGGAAGCTGTTCCGTTCGCAGGCGACGAACACGTCCTCGTAGACGTCGACCGTGTGCTCGAGGCGGGCGACCGTGGCGGGGTCCATGCCCTCCAGGGACTTCAGGGTCTTGAACGCCTCGCGGACGCCGACGCCGGTGTGCAGCGAGGCGTTGACCGCGTGGAGCGCGTCCCCTATCGCCTTGAACGCCTTGCCGGGGATGAACCAGGTCGCGGCCCAGGCGCACCCGGCCCAGCTTCCCGACTCGCCACCCGGGGCGATCTTCTTGGCGCACTCGATGAAGTCACCGAAAATGATCTCCGTCGGGTTGATGCCCGAGTTGAACTCGGCCATCGTCAGGGTGTGCGTGACCTCCTGTTTCTGGTCCTTCAGCACGGCGGGGCCGAGGTAGACCGTGGACGAGGACGGGCAGCCGTACTGCGTGGCCGGCAGGTCCTCGGCCGTGCACAGGTAGAGGTCGATGTAGGCGGTGAAGTGGAGGACGGCCGTGATCACGCAGTCACCGGTGTGGATGATCGCGTCGCAGTTCTTCTTCTGCTTGATCTCCGGCTCGCCGGTCGGCTCCATGCGGTCGACGACGTAGAAGACGTTGCCCTCTCCGGTCGTCGCACCGCTGGTGATCCGGTCGTTCTTGCTCTTGGCCTCGGCCCTGTCGGCCGCTTCCTGGGCCTCCTCGGCGTACTTGAGGGCGTCCTTGGCGGCCTGCTCGGCCTCGGTGGCGGCGGCGTCGGCGCGGGTGGCGGCGGCGCGTGCCTCCTTGGCGGCCTGTTCGGCCCGGGTCGCCGCCTGGCGGGCTCCCTCGGCGTCGAGGGCGGCCTGGTCGGCCGAGGCGCGGGCGTCCTTGGCGTACCCCTCGGCGCGTCCGGCGGCCTTGTCGGCGGCGGCCGCGTCCTCCGCGGCCTTCCTGTCGTACTCGACGGTCCGGGCCAGGGAGGCGGTGGCCGCCGAGGCGGCGGCCGCGGCGTCGGCGGCGTGGCCCAGGGCCTCCTTGGCGTAGCCACGGGCGTCCGCCGCGTGGGCGGCGGCGTTGGCGGCGTGCACGTATGCCTGCTTGGCGTCCCCGGTGGCCGCGTCCGCGAGGGCCTTGGCGGCGGCCGCCTCGTCCTTCGCGTTCTTGGCGTGGGCGTCGGCGACGGCCTTCTGCTGTTCGGCGATCGTCTTCGACGCCTGACCCGTCAGGACCACCAGCCCCGCCGTGGCGTCGGTGGTGACGTACGGCGAGCCGAGCTGGATCGCGTCGTTCGCGGGCTTGGCGACCTGTGCGGCCGCGGTGCCGGCGTCCACGGCCGCCTGGGCGGTGACGTGGGCGAAGCCGGCGGCCTTGGCCGCCGCGGCCCGGGCGTTGGCGGCCTCCTTGAACGCCGCGTCGGCCTGGGTCCTGGCGGTCTTCGCCTGGCGCCCGGCCTCGTCGGCCAGGGCGACGGCCGTCTTCGCCTCGGCGGCGGCGTGGTCGCTCGCCGCGATGGCGTCGGCCGCGGCGCTGGTCGCGGTCCGTACCGCCGCGTCCGCCTTCAGCTTCGCCGCCTGGGCGTCGTCGGCGTTCGCGCGGGCCCGCCCGGCGGCCGCCTCGGCGCGGGTCGCCGCGGCGTCCGCGTCCGCGGCCGCGCGGGTCGCCAGGTCGGCCTCCCCGCGTGCGGCGCGTGCCGCCGCCTCGGCGTCGTCGGCGTGCGCCGCGGCGGCGTCGGCCGCGGCCCTGGACTCCTGGGCGTTGCCGTCGGACTCGTGGGCCTGGGCGTACGCCTCCTTGGCGGCGGCCTTGGCGGCGGCGGCGTCGGCGCGCTGCTCGGCCTCCCACGCGTCGTCGCGCTTGGCCTTGGCGTTGTCACGGGCCTTGACGGCGGCGTTCTTCTTCTGGACCGCGGTGGCCTCGGAGGACTCGGCCGCCTTCTTGGCGTCCTCGGCCTTGACGGCCTGTGCCTCGGCGTTCCGCCTGTGCTGGTCGGCCTCGGCCTGCTTGGCCGCCGCGGTCTCCTTCTCCGCCTTCGCCGTGGCCTCCTCGGCCTCGGCGGCGAGCCGCTTGGCGTGCGCCTCCGCGGCGGCGGCCTTGGCGCTGCTCTCGGCCTTCAGCGCCTCGGCCAGCTTCGCCTGGGCGGTCTCCTTGTCCTTCTTCGCGTTGTCGCGGTGCACCTTGGCCGCGTCCGCGGCGGCCTTGGCCTGCAACTCGGCCGTGTGCGCGGCCTCCTTGCGGAACTCCGCCTTCGACTGAGCGGCCTGGGCAAGCGCGCGCTGGGTGATGGTCTGGCTGTCCCCGGCGGCGGCCCGGGTGGCGGCCTCGGCGGTCTCGCCGGCCTTCACCATCGCGTCGAGCGCGGCGGCGACGCCCTTGGTGACCTGCGCCTTCTGCAACCCCACCAGGAGGCCGCGGCCGCGCGGCGCGCCGTTCTTGTCGGCGATGGCGTACGCGGCCTGAACGGCGGCGTCGGAGGCTGCGGCGGCGGCCTTGGCGGCGGTGGCCTGCTGCTTGAGGAGGGCGAGCTGCTTCTTGGCGCCCGCCTGGGCGTCCGCGATGCCCTTCGCCGCCTGGTCGAAGTGGGCCTTGGGCTGGACCTCGCCCTTGTGACCGGACGGCTTGATGGTGAGCTTCTGCGGGCCGGTGGCGTTGCAGGTGGCCAGCAGCGCGTCCTTGCCGGGGTCGTACGAGGGGAAGTTCAGGCACTTGCCCGAGCCGGCGTGCTTCAGCGCCGTGGTGGCACGCGGGGTGTACGCCCAGGTCTGTGCCGGCGAGCTGTTGCACGTGGCGATCTGGATCTTCGTGCCGTCCGCCTTGCCGTTTCCGGCCACGTCCAGGCACTTGAAGGACTTGGTGTTGCGCAGGTGCAGACCGTGGTCGTCACCCTCCAGCGTCCACCCTTGCGCGGCGCCGCCGTTGCAGGTGTAGACCTGGACCGGGGTGCCGTCGGCCGTTCCGCCGCCCTGGACGTCCAGGCACTTGCCCTTCGCCGCCTGGAGTTCGATCGTGGCCGGGGCGTCGCCGATCCAGCCGACGCCGCCCGCCGACCAGTAGTCCTGCCAGCGGGTGAGGTGGTCGGCGACCCATGAGTGGCCCAGCATCTGGCCCAGGGACTCGGCACCGGTGGCCAGTGCCTTGGTGGCGTCCTTGCCGGCGTTCACCACCTGGTCGCGCTGGGTGGCCTGGGACGCGATCTCCTGCTGCCACTCGGTGGCCGCCGTCGCGGAGATCTCGCCGAGGACGCTGTTCGGGTCGAGCGCGTCACGCCAGGCACAGGTCGAGTACCGGGTCTTCATGTCCTCGACCGCGACCCGGAACTCCGCGGTGCCCGGCGCGGGGGCGGTGCGGGGGAAGCCGCCGGCGGAGAGGAACAGCCGCGCGTTGTCGGCGCCGGTGGGCTCGAAGGCGGCGTCCTTCAGCCACGTGAAGCCCTCGTGCTCGGCGACGTCGCGGTACCAGTCGGTGCTCGTCGTGGAGTCGGGGTCCTTGCCGTAGAGAGGGGTGCCCACATCGATGACGGCCTTGCGGGTCTTCTGGTCGGCCCTCGGGGTGGGGTCCTCGTAGAAGTCGCTCTCGTTCTTCCAGAACCGGTCCGCGATCCACGAGGTGAGTCCGGTCTGGCTGTGGAAGTCCTGCCCCTCGCGGATGCCGGGGGGCCAGTGGAAGGTCGCGTCGTTGACGCCGGCCGGAGTCGTCAGCCCGGCGAGGGGCTTCTTCCAGCCCTCCCGGAGGGCGAAGATGCCCTCCAGTTCCTTGTCGGCGGCGGCCTTGTCCTTCGCGTACGCCTGGGAGAGCGGCGTTTCCTGCCAGTGCTTGCGGTCCGCCAGCACGTGCAGCTTGTCGGCAGGCTGGTTGAGTCCGTCCTGGGCGGTGGCGGCCATGGCCGGGCCGCCCAGACGCAGGACGTCGGCCATCAGGCACTGGTCCTGCCGCAGTTGTTCGGCGGCGGTGTCCTCGTACCAGTCGTAGGAGTTGCCGGCCGGTTCGGCCCGGTCGAGGAGACCGGGCTGCGCGGCGGGGCCGCCGACGACGGCCATGGCCACGACGGCGGTGACGGCCGGGGTAAGGAAGCGGGATCCTCTGGTGCCGGGTCTGGACGACCCTGATCTGGGACGCAAAGCGGGTCCCTTTCTCCGTTCGGGGAAGAGGCGGGCCGGAGGGCCGTCGGAGGAGCGGAACGGTGTGGACCGGAGTGGCGTCAGGCCCGCGCGGGCACGGCGCGGGCCCGCCCGGAGTGCGCGGGCAGCGCGTATGAAGGCATGACGGCGAACCCCTCCCCGTACCGGCGACGGTGTTCCCCCGGCCGCCGAAATGACAAGCGTCCGCCGCCGACTGGTCAAGATCGGCCGAACGCGGCGCCCACCTTAGGCACAGGCCTGACACAGGAGGAACGTGGAGTGACGCAGATCACAAATGGGTGAGGGTCTGCCGCCGGGCTCCCGTCTGCCGTGCCGCGACGGCGTCGTGCGCTTCCGCACCACCCCGGCGGCCGGCGTGACGGCCGCTCCGTCTCCCGGGGGCGGTGGACACCGCCCCGCATCGGGGTGCCCAGGCCCTGTCGCCACGGTGAGCGGCGATCCCCCCGTGTAGTGGAATATTCAACGACTGTGGTGGGTTGACGGCCTCGAAGGAGGTCGCACGTGGACACGACGTACTACGACCACGGAACACCGGCCGACCGCTGGGAGCGGGCGCTGATGTTCTTCGAGGCCAAGGAATACGCCACCGCCGCACACGTCCTGCGCGGACTGGCGGACGAGGTCCCGGAGCAGACGGGCCCCCGGCTGCTGCTGGCGCGCGCCTACTACCACTCCGCCCAGCTGCGCCGCGCGGAGACCGAGCTGCGCGCACTGGTCGAGCGCGACCCGGTGGAGCATTACGCCCGGCTCCTGCTCGGCCGCACGCTCGAACGGCAGGGGCGCCACGCGGACGCCGCGCCCCACCTCCGCCTCGCCTCGGCGCTCGCGGGCGACTTCGACGAGCCCCGGCCGTAGGGGCGTGTTCCGAAAGTCCCGTCCGGCCTGCCCCGTCCTCCGGGCGGACGACACCACTTTCGACACGCGTCCTGGCTCGCCACACCGGGCGCCCGTGACGGACTCCCTGACGAGCCGTTGACACGGCAGGACGCCCAGCCGCCCCCGGGCCGTGCCCAGGGGGCGGCCGGTGAGGGTGGTGAGGGGCATCTCCGCAGCTCGTCTGCGGTGCGGCCCACCATTGAGGACACAACCTGTCCGCAAGGAACCCTAGAGTCCTCTTATCAGCCGCGAGACGGGCAAAGGGAGCGGACATGACCGACATCCGGAACATCGGGATCCTCACGGGCGCGCACGACTACCTGCGAGAGGCGGTCGCGGCGGTCCCGCAGCGGGCGTGGGGCGCGCCGACGCCGTGCAGCCGGTGGACCGTGCGGCAGGTGCTCAACCACGCGCGCATCGACCAGGAGGCGTACGGGCTCGTCCTCACCGGCGGCAGCCCGGACCAGGACCCCTTCCAGCCGGCCGACGCCCTCGACGGGGACCCGCTGGGCGAACTGGACAAGACCCTGCGCGCGGTGGCCGACGCCTACACCCGACTGCCCGACGGCACCGAGCAGGTGCCCACCCCGCTCGGGCCGCTGCCGCTGCCCCTCGCGCTGTCGGCGGCCGCGATGGACGCGGCCGTGCACGCCTGGGACATCGCGGTCGCCGTCGGCCACGGGCGGGCCCTGGACGCCGAACTCGCCGAGGGCATCCGGCCGGCCGCCCGCCAGCTCGTCGACCACCTCCGCGACGCCTACCACGTCTTCGCCCCGGCCCTCCCCGTACCGGCCGCGCACGACCCGTCCGAGGCGCTCCTCGCCTTCCTGGGCCGCGACCCCCACTGGACCCCGCCGGCCCGCTGAGCCGCCGCATGCCGGCGGTGAACGCGGAAAGCCCCGCCGGAGTCTCCGGCGGGGCTTTCCGTCGCGGACGTACCGCGGGGTGCTACTCGAACGTCACCGAGAAGCGCTTGGACTCCTCGCGTGGCCGGTCCCGCTCCTGCACTTCGAGCAGAAGGTCACGGATCCGGTCGAACGCCTCCGCGCCCAGCGCGGCCCGGCTGCGGTCCGCGTCCTTCCAGACGAGTTCCACCGGCCGTTCGACGTCCGTCGTCAGCCGGTCCCACAAGGCGCTCAGGTTCCCCCCGTAATAGGGACCGAAATCCAGAGCCCGGGACAGCAACCCGTGGACGTCGGACACGGTGCGGACGGCCGCACCCTCGATGACGACCCTCATGACCCTCACTTCCAGTTGGGGAGCAGGACGAAGCTCTTGTAGTGGTCGAACGTCACGTAGGCCAGTCCGTCGTCCGAGAACACCAGCCGGGTACCCGGCTGCTTGGACCGCTTCATCGTATTGGTGAGTCCGATGTCGGCTTCGTACCACGTCCTGCCCGGGTAGTCGGGCAGCAGCCCGTCCTTGTTCTCGAAGATGTCGCCGCCGATCTGGCCGTCCTTCAGGTGGTTGCCCAGGGCCTTGCCCTCTTCCCAGCCGGCCGCCCTGGCCTGGTCCTTCGTCACGTAGTGGCTGGGCAGCTTGCCGGTCTTCTTCAGGCTCTCGATCAGCTCGTTCGCCATCTCGGCGGTCTTGAGCGCGGCGCCGTAGAGCTTGCAGGTGGAGTTGTGCGCCAGGACAGGAGCGGTCCCCGCCAGCACGTAGTACGTGTGCAGGTCGTCGACCGTCAGGTTGTGCACCCGCTGCGTCCCGCTCCAGGCACGGACGGAGACGAGTTCCCTCGTCGTGCCGTCGGGCGTGCGCAGCAGGTCACCGGCCTCGAGGTCGTCGGCGTCCACCCACGCGTGGCGGTCGGCCACCCAGAAGGGGTGCCCGTCCGTGGCCGTGAGGGTGCCGGTGGCGTTCCCGGCCGCACCGTCGGTGTCGACCGTGAGCTCGCGGAGGGACTTACGCCCCTCGCCGGTGATCAGACGCGTGACGACGCGCCCACCGGTCTCACCCGAGGCGGGGTCGGTCGCCAGGACCCGGTCCCCGGCGCGTACGTCCTTGATCCGCTTGTACGTGCCGTCGGCCATCAGCACCCGGGTCGTCGGCGTGAAGCTGTTGCCGGGGTCCGGGCACGGGGGGTTCTTGCGCAGCTTGTCGATCAGCTCCTGGCTCTTGGAGATCATCTTCTTCGCCGCGGCCGAGTTCTCGAGGAAGTCGTCGAGCCCGCCCACGATCTTGACGAGGGCCTTGGTGATCGCCGGGGTCTCCTTGATGACCTTCAGGGCCTTGCCCCAGGGAAGGGCACCGACCACGGCCCAGAAGCAGCTCTCGAAGTTGCCCTCGCTGAAGCACTTCTTGATGTCCTCGAACAGCAGGTCGACGATGATCTGCCCGCCGTTCTCGATGAGGAAGTCGAGAATGTCCTTGTCCGCGAGGGCACGGGCCTTCTCGTAGTCCTCCGGGGAGATCCCGGCGGCCTTGAGCGCCTCGAGTTCCCAAGGCGTCAGCTTCGAGGTGCTGCCCTTCTGCTCGGCCGCCTTCGCCGCCGCCTCGCGGGCCTTGCGGTCCTGTTCGCGCTGGTACTCCTCGGCCTTCTTCGCGGCCTCGTCGGCCTCGCGGGCGTAGGTGTTGGCGTTCTTCGCCGCCGCTTCGGCCGATTTGGCGTGGCCCTCGGCGGACTCGGCGAACTTGTTCGCGTCGGCGGCGTCCTTCTCCGCCTGGGCGGCGGCGCCCTGGGCGACGCTGGCCTCGTGCTCGGCCATGCTGGCCGCGCTGTTGGCGGCCACCGCGTGGTTGTCGGCCTCCGCCGCGGCGCCCCGGGCTCGGGCCGCCTCCGCCTCGGCCTGGTTGGCGGCGTTACGGGCGGCCGTGGCGTCCGCGTAGGCCTGGGTGGCGGCCGAGCGGGCGAGCTTCGCGTCGGCCTGGGCCTGGGCGTCCGCCTGGTTGGCTCGGGCGGCGGCCGCCCGGGCCTTGGCGCCCTCCTCGGCCGCCTGCGCGGCCGACTTCATGGCGGCCGCGGCGGAGCGCGCGGCGTTCGCGGACGAACGCGCCGCGTCGGCGGCGGCCTTGAACGCCGGGGCGACCTGGGCGTTGGCCCGCTTGGCCGCGGCCTCGGCGGCCTCGGCGGCCTTGACGGCCTCCGCGGCCTTGGCCTCGGCGGAGGCGACCTGCTCCGCGCCCATCTCCTCCGCCGCCGCGGCGACCGCCGCGGCGAAGTCGGCGTCGACGTCCTTGCCGGCGAACGGCGCGGTCATCGTGATGGCCGTGTTGGCCGGCTCGGCGATACCGGCGGCCGTGCTGCGGGCCGCGGCCGACGCGGTGACGGCGACGGTCGCCTGGACGCGTGCCATGGCCGCCTCGCGGACGGCGCCCTGCGCCTCCTCCTTGGTGCGGTTCGCGGCCTGGAGGGAGTTGTTCGCCTCCATGGCGGCCAGCCCCGCGAGCCGGGCGGACTCGTGCGCGGCGATACCGGCGCGGGCCTCCTGGGCCGTGGCCTCGGCGGCCTTCTGGTTGGCGCGCTGAGCGGCCGCGTGGGTCAGGGCCGCCTCGGCCTCCGCCTTGTTGGCGGCGGCGTTCGCGGCGGCTGCGGCGGCCTCGGCCTTGTTCGCCGCGGCGTTGGCGCGTGCGGCGTGCGCGGTGGCCTCGGCGGCGGCGGCCCGGGCCCGGGCGGCCGCGCCCGCGGCCTCCGTGGCGGCCGAACGCGCCCGTACGGCCGCACCGCCGGCGGTGTCGGCGGCGCTGCGGGCCTGACCGGCCGCGGCGCCCGCGGTGTCGGCGTCGGCGCGGGCCGCGTCGGCGGCCGCCCTGGCCACACCGGCGTCCACCGTGCCACGGCCGGAAGCGGCGATCGCCTCGGTGGCCTTGGCGCGGGCCTCCTTCGCCTGGTGGTTCTGCTCCGCCTTGAACGCGGCGTTGCGGGCGTTTCGGGCGTTGGTCTCCTCCGCCTGCGCCTTGCGGTCCGCCTCCGCGGCGATACCGTCCTGACGGGCGGCGTCCGCCCGCGCCGACGCCGCCGTCGCGGCGGCGGCCTGCGCCTGCGCCCGGGCGGCGGCGGCCGTACGGGCCTCGGCCTCGGCACGCGCGCGTGCCGCCGCGGCGATGTCCCGCTCCCGCTCCGCGCGGGCCCGGGCGGCAGCCGCCAGATCCCGCTCACGCTCGGCGATCACGCGCTGCTCGGCGGCGATCCTGGCCTGGCGCTCGGCCTCGATGCGCGCCTCGCGGGTCTTGCGGGCGTGCTCCCAGGCCTCCTTCTCGGCCTGCTCGGCCGCCAGCCGGGCGTCCTTGGCGCGGGCGGCGGCGGTCGCGGCGATCTTCGCCTGCTTGTCGGCGGCCTCGGCCAGCCGGGCCGCGGCCTTGGCGTGCTCCTCGGCGTTCGCCCGCCACTTGGCGGCCTGCTGCGCGTGCAGCTCGGCCTGGTTCTTGGCGTTCAGCCCCGCCGCGTCGGCGGCGGTGGCGTCCACCGCGTGCTTCGCGGTGGCGGCGGCCTTCGCGGCGGCGTCCGCCGCGCCGGCGATGCCCGTGGCCACCTCGGACCACTGGACGCCGTGCTCCAGGCCGGTCTCCACCAGGACGTCGGCCTGCACCTTGGCCTGGGCCGCGGCGACCTGGGCCGCCTTGGCCGCGTCCTCGGCGTACCCGACCTGACGGGCGACCTCGGTCTTGACGGGGTCGTAGTTCGACAGGCGCTTGCCGGCCCGGTCGGCCGCCAGCAGCCGGTCCGCCTCGCGCGCGGCCGAGGCCGCCGACGACATGGCGTTGGAGGCGGTCTTCAGGGCCTTGACCGCGTCACCGTGGGCCGCGATCAGCTTGGTGCGGGCCTCGGCGGCCACGGCCGCCTTCCGGGCCAGCTCACGCAGCTTCTCGGCGGCCTCCTGGGCCTCCTTCTGCGCCTTCTCGTGCGCGGCCCGGTCATCGGCGTCCTGCTGCGCCGCCGCCTGGTAGCCCTTCTCCAGGAACTCGGCGATGACCTTGTCGTCCTTGGACTCCAGCGCCGCCAGCGCGGCCCGCTTCACCGCGGGGCCGCCCACCGACGCCAGCATCTCGACGCGCTTGCGGTTCTCCTCCGCGCGCTTGGCCGCGTTCTGCTTCTCCGCCTCGTCCCGCTGCTTGGCGATGTCCGCGCCGAAGGCGAGGAAGTCGGCGCGGTCCCGCGCCGTGCCCTTCAGGACGCGCTCGACCTCGGCGTTGAAGAACGGGCCGCCGGTGCCCCGCAGCGCCTCGATCCGGCGACGGTTCGTCCCGTCGACGTCGGCCCGCTTGTCCTTGGCGCGCTTGCGCGCCTCGGCCTCCCCGTGCTCCAGGAACTCGCGGATGGCGTTCGGGTCGGTGCTGGCCAGCGCCGCCTTGGCGGCCTCGCGGACCTCCTCCTCCTCGTCGAACTCCGCGAAGTCCTCGACCAGTTGACGGTCCCGCTCGTCACTGATCCGGTCCAGCTCGGACGTGGCGGCGGGCGCCGTGCCACCGGGCTTCGGTGCCAGTGCCGCAGCGAGCCGGTCCATCGACTCCAGCGTCCGCGTCAGCGACGCGTTCTCCTCGCGTACGGAGGTCGCTGCCGCGGCCTCGCCGGTGACGGTGCCCAGCACCGCCACGGCGATCGCCGCGGACACGGCCTTCCGTACGTGCGCGGCCACGCGTACGCGTGACCCTCCGGCCCTCGGCCGGAACCTTCCCCTCACGGGAAACCCCCCTGAAAAAGTGGAAAAAGAAACCCCCGCCCCGGTCAACGGGCGGGGTGGCCGGATGCGGTTCGGCCGGCCCGGTCACGGGCCGGCCGAACCGTCCGGGTCAGCCCCGGGTGCGGCTCTCGCCGTCCTGGGCGCGGTCGAACATCGCCTTCCAGAAGGCCGCGGCGCTCTCGGCGCCGGCCTGCTCGCCGGCCCAGGCGTCCTGGTTGCTCTCGGCGGTGCCGGACATCACCTTCCAGAGCTGCTCGGCCGACTCGCGGGACAGCGTGGCGATGGCCCGCCAGTTCTCCGCCTGGGCGGCCGCGGCCGCCTGCTCGGCCTGCCAGGCCCGCTGCGCCGCGCCGGCGTGCTCGGACACGGCCTTCCAGGCCCGCTCGGCCTCGGCGCGGGCCGCCGCCGCGTCGGCGGCGTCCTTGACCGCCGCCTCGGCCGCCGTGGCCTCCCTGATCAGCAGGGTCAGCGTGTGATGGCGCGCCGCCTCCGCGTCGGCCACCCGGGTCCGGTACGCCTCCAGGTCCAGCGCCGCGCCGGTCGCCCAGCCGTAGCCGAAGAACTCCGCCACGTCCGCGTCCGAGGAACCCGGCCGCAGCGCCCACTGCGCCGCGACCCGCACCTGCTCGCCGGGATCGCGCTCAGCGAGGCCGCCCACGAAGTCGCGGTCCTTGGCCGCGACCTCCAGCCGCTGCTGCTCCCCGGCCTCGCGCGCCGCCCGGTCGCGCCGCTGGGCCTCTGCGTACCCGGTCCGCACGAACGCCGCCTGCTCGGCGACGCTCCCCTTCAGCGCCCGCTGGGCGGCGGCCCGCACCTCGGGGGAGAACCCCACCGTGTGCGTGGCGACCACCCGCTCGCAGAACGCCTTGTTCCGGGCACGGGTGTCCCGCGCCCGCTGCTTCGCGTAGTCGAAGCCGCCGCCGGGCGCGAGCCACTCCAGGAGCGCCTCGTCCCCGCGGGTGCTCCGCAGCGCGTTCCACGCCGACGTCCGCACCTCGGCGGCCGGGTGCGCCTTCGCCATCGACGTCACCCGCCTGCGGGCCTCTTCGACGGCCGTGGCCAGTTCCGGCGACAGCGTCCGCTCCGGCGGCAGCGTCCGCTCCGCACGGCCGTCCGACGGACCGGCGGACGTGGGCGCCCCCGCCGAGGGCGGTGCGGCACCCACCACGGGTGCCTCCGCCCACGCCGGCGCCACGGCCCCGGCCACGATCCCGCCGGCCAGCAGGCCGGCCGTCACCACACGCGCACCCCACCACTGACGACTCAACTCAAACCCCCTTGGAAGAACATCACTTGTGTCCGCAGCCGCGGAGGGGCAGGGCCGTACGGCCGGCCCTGCCCCTCCGCGACGCTCGACGGGGCACGCCCCGCGCGCCCCTCACGGCAGGCTCACTTGGCCTGCTGGACCTGCCACAACTGGGCGTCGCTCCGGTTGCAGGTGTAGAGCTGGGTGTTGACGCCGTTGTCCTTCTTGGCGCTCGGTACGTCCACGCACATGCCGTCGGCGTGCATCGGCTGGAGCTCGTACAGCTTGCGCACGGGGTCGACGAGCAGGATCCGCCAGCGCTGGTGCTCGCCCTGTCCGCACGCGAACTGCTGGACGACGGCACCGGGCTTGTCGCTCTTGCCCTGCACCTCCAGGCACTTGCCGCTGAGGACGGAGCGCAGCTCGAAGCTGCCGCCCGTCATGGCGACGGCGTTCCACTTCTGGCCGTTCGCGCCGTTGCAGGTCCACTGCTGGACGTCGATGCCGTCGGTGGTCTTGGCGCCCTCGACGTCCAGGCACTTGCCGCTGTGGGCGGCCGCGACCTGCACGGTGGTCTGCGGCTGCCGGGCGCGGGCCACGGCCTCGGCGGCTCGCGCGGCGGCGGTGAGGGCGGCTTCGCGTGCCGCTTCGTCGTCGCCGGCGGCCTGGCGAGCCCTCTCGGCGGCGGCTCGGGCGGCGGCCGCCGCAGCGGCGGCCTCGGTGCTCTCGTCGGCCTGTACGGCGGTCGCGGTGCCGGCCAGCACGGCGACGGTGGCGCCCACGGCCAGGGCGGTCCGGATGATCCGGGACATGATGGGCTCCGTTTCCTTTCGCGGGTTCAGGGGGATCACGCGGCCGTGACCGGCTCGAGGCGCCACTTCTGGGCGGCCGAGCCGTTGCAGGCCCAGAGCTGTGCGGCGGCGCCGTCGTCCTTGCTCGCGGAGGCGATGTTCAGGCAGCGGCGGGAGTCGGCCGGCGTGTGGGCGGGCCGCAGCTCGTACAGCTCCTTGGTGATGTCGACCATGGCCAGGCCCCAGCGCTGGTGCTGGCCCTGACCGCACCAGAACTGCTGGACGATCGCACCGGTCTTGGTCCCCGCGGCCTGCACCTCGAGGCACTTTCCGGAGTGCTTGGGCTTCAGCTCGAAGGTGCCCGCCCCGGTGGCCACCATGTCGAACTGCTGGTTCTCGGCGTCGGCGACGCACGCCGACTGGACGGCGTCGGCACCGTTGCGCAGGCTGGCCTTGCCGATGGTGAGGCACTGGCCGCTGTGCTCAGCCTTGAGCCGTACGGTCATGGGCGCGGGGACCGTCACGGCGGCCGCCGCGGCGGCGGCGGCCGCGGCGTTGGCGGCGGCCGCGGCCGCGGCGGCGCGGGCGGCCGCGGCGGCGCTGGTCGCGGTGTCCGCCGGAGACGTGGCGGCGGCGGTGGGCTCGTCGGCGACGGCGGCGGGCACACTGCCCGCGAGCGCGACGGCGGTGGCGCCGACGGCCAGGACGGATCGAATGATCCGGGACATGAGGTGGGTTCCGTTCTTCTCAGATCTGAGGAAAAGGACTCGGCGGGACGGTCAGCGCGCGAGGGGGGTGACGATCTTCCAGGTGGCGTCCTGGGCGAAGTCCTTCTCGACGTCGAAGCGGTTCTTGGCGGACTTGTTGGCGACGAACAGGTCGCCGTAGTACTCGCGCAGGAAGCGTCCGGGCTGGCCGGCCGATTCGAAGGAGGTGCCGGTGCCGCTCAGGCCCTTCTTGGCGCACCAGGTGGCGTCCTTGCGGAACTGGGCGCTGTTGTCACCGGCGGCCATCTTGACCCTGAGGTCCTTGTGCGTGAGGTAGT